>NZ_PPRS01000001.1 GCF_002902755.1 Mammaliicoccus lentus
TGATTGGTTAAGCCAATCACTCTTTGAAGTACTTTCAGTACTCAAATTATTGGAATTAACGTTGACATATTGTCATTCAGTTTTCAATGTTCATTTTGCATCACAAGAAATAATTATACACGCTTCATTTGGTGAAGTCAACAACTTTTTAAAATTAATTTTTGAAGTGTTTTGATGTTTTCAATATCTCTCGCTCACAAGATATAACTATACAGGCTATACAACCCTTTCTCAAGCATCAAAATTACACCAAAACACTTAATGTACCCTAATATGATTATTTCTCTACATATTCTTTTAAATCTTTATAGATTTTTTCTGCATCTGCGTATCCTTCTCTATATAAAGCATCTAATTTCCTTGGATCTTTCTCTACTCTATCTACTGCTAGTGTGTTAGTTGGTCTTATTACAAAGATATTTCCTTTATCTTCTTCCTCTTCAATCCAATCTAATGTTTTGTTGTAATGTTTATATCTTAATTCCATTAAATGATTAACTTTAGGATAAGCCTTCATTCTAAATACTTTAGAAAACCTACTAGGTGTTTTTCTATATCCTTTTGGTCTTGTTAATATAAGAACGTTTTTAGTATATCCTTCTTCAATAGATTTCTTAATAGGAATAGGATCAACAATACCACCATCTAAAAGCGTGTGTCCTTTATATTGAACAGGGTTAGCCATCAATGGTAGAGAACTTGTTGCTTCTAATGCAGTTAATAAACTACCCTTTGTATCATTTTTATCAAAGTAAACTGCTTCACCCGTTTCGCAATCTGTTGTAACAACTACGAACTTCTCTTCAGCTTGATCAAACTTTTCAAAATCAAACGGTTCTAAATAAGTTGGAATATAGTGATAGACAAAATCCATCCCAAATAATTCTTTCCTCTTTATATAGTTAGATAAAGAAAGATATCTTTTATCTTTAATGTATTTAGCTGTCACACGATGATTACGCCTAAACTGTCTAGAAATATAACTAGCAGCCATAGAAGCACCAGCAGAAACGCCGATGTTATATTCAAAATATATATCTTCTTTTATAAAAAAGTCTAAGACACCAGCTGTATACATACTTCTCATGCCGCCGCCTTCTAAGATTAAACCTGTGTCTTTTATCATATTTACACTCTTTTCTAATCATATAATTGAACAAAAGCAACCTGCTACATATTTGTAAACAGGTTGCAAAATAATTCTTTAAATTTCAGTTCTGCCAGTAATAGCTTTAGAAAGTGTCACTTCATCTGCATATTCTAAATCACCGCCGACCGGTAAACCGTGAGCTAATCTCGTTGTCTTTATGCCTATTGGTTTAACAAGCCTAGAAATATACATTGCAGTGGACTCGCCTTCTATATTAGGGTTTGTCGCTAAAATGATTTCCTTTACTTCATCACTTTTCAGACGCTCTAGCAATGATGGTATATTAATGTCCTCTGGTCCAATTCCTTCCATTGGAGATATCGCACCGTGAAGTACATGGTACATACCATTATACTCGCGCATTTTTTCCATCGCGATAACATCTTTAGAATCTTGAACAACACATATAACTGAGTGATCTCTTTGTTTGTCTTGGCATATTTGGCAAGGCGAAACATCTGTTATATGGCCACATGTTTCACAATATGTTAATTCTCGTTTTACATCAACAAGTGCTTTTGCAAACGGAACAACGTCATCTTCTTTCATATCTAATACATGAAACGCTAATCGCTGTGCAGTCTTTGGACCAATACCTGGCAATTTCATGAAACTATCAATCAATTTCGATATAGGTTCTGGATAAAACATCATTACATCATTCCAGGGATGTTAAGACCTTTTGTATGTTTACCTAAACGATCAGCAGTTACTTCATCAGCTTTAGTCAAAGCATCATTTGTTGCAGCTAAAACTAAGTCTTGTAACATTTCGATATCTTCAGGATCTACTACATCCTCTTTAATAACAACATCTAAGATTTCTTTGTGTCCTGAAACAACAACTGTAACCATTCCGCCACCAGCTGTTCCTTCAATTTTTTCTTCTTTTAATTTTTCTTGTTCTTCAGCCATTTTCTTTTGCATTTTTTGCATTTGTTTCATCATTTGTTGCATATTTCCGCCACCGCGCATAATTTTGTCCTCCTAATATCTATTATAATTATTATAGAAAATTAATTTTTGTCATATTTATTATACATACCTTTGAAGTCTATGTCATGTATTACTCATCTGTTACATGAACAGTATCTTCGCCGAATAATTCTTGAGCTTTCTTAACAATATCCGCTTCTTCTTTGTTCTCTTGTTCTGGTTCATTTTTAGTTTCGGTTGAATTTGCTTTCTTTGATTGAATATATTGTTGCCTTACTTGTAGCCATTGAGAATTAGGAACACCCACTACTTTAACTGTCTTATTCACTATTTCACAGACTATAGATTCGATATGTTCTCTTTTCTCATCGTTCTTATTTACGATTTCGCAATGAATGTCTTCATCAAATTTAACAAGCACGTGATCTTCACTTGCAGCTACTGGTTCTGAATTTAATAACAAGCTGACTAACGCTCGTTGATCTTTCTGCTTAACTGATTCAATAACTGCTTGCCATTTTTCTTTTAATAAATTCAAATCATCTCTATTTGCATGATCTAATACACGTTCAATTTGACGTATTGAGAATACATGTTTCGATTGTTTCCTTGCAACACCTTGTTTGTTTTCAACAGGTTTCGCTTTTGGTTGTACACCGTTTTGAGAGAGTTGCGTGATTTGAGCTTCTAATTGTTTAATTTTATTCTCTACATCGCTAGAAATATTTTGGTTAGGTTGCTCTTGTTGTGTTTCTTGTTGACGATTACGTGTAACCAGTTCTGTTAATTTCACAATCAATATTTCAATATGAACTTGTTGATTAATCGCAAAACGCATAGAAACAAGTGTATCATTTATACAATCAATCATTTTGTACATTGTATTTAAATCGATTTGGTTTAAAGCATGTTCTTCATCTTCTCGGTCAGTAGTCTTTGCTACAATAGCATCTCTAATAAAGTAAATCATATCATTAACAAGTCTATTAACTTCTTTACCACTAGATATAAACTCATGATATCTCATAAATGCTTGCTTGATATCTTTAGCAACGATATCTTGAAACAGAGCATTTAAAGCTGCTTTGTCCACACTGCCCGTAACATTCAACGCGTGTTCATGTGATAAATGACCGTCTCCAAAGGCAATCGCTTGATCCATAATACTTAAAGCATCTCTCATGCCACCTTCAGACACTTGAGCAATAAATGCTAATGCTTCCTGTTCATAAGTAATCTCTTGTTGATCAGCTACGAATGCAAGTCTATCTTCAATTTCTCCAGAATTGATTGCTTTAAAATCAAACCTTTGACATCTTGAAATAATAGTTGGTGGAATTTTGTGAGGTTCTGTTGTTGCTAATATAAAAATAGCATGACTAGGTGGTTCTTCAAGTGTTTTTAAAAGCGCATTAAAAGCTCCAGTAGTTAACATATGAACTTCATCAATAATATATACTTTGAACTTAGATTCGCTAGGTGCATACTTAACTTTATCTCTAATGTTACGAATTTCATCTACGCCATTATTACTCGCTGCGTCTATCTCAATAACATCTGAGTTAGTCCCTTGTGTGATACCTTTACAAATTGCACACTCATTGCAAGGTTCACCATTTGTATTTACTGTGCAGTTAATTGCTTTAGCAAATATTTTAGCAATACTTGTCTTTCCTGTTCCACGTGGGCCATTAAATAAATAAGCATGCGATTGCTTTCCTTTTTGGATAGCATTTCTTAATGTTTTCGTTACATGCTTTTGACCAACAACATCTGAAAATGATTGTGGTCGGTACATCCGATACAAAGCTTGATAATTCAAAATGGCACCTCCAAGTTTAATTCTTCATAACAACTATTATATCACGAATCAATATTTCTTCTTAATATAAATCATCGAAATTCTTCTGGAAAATGAACTATACCTCGTACTTCTTTGTTAGGATGGTCCCATAAATATTTGAACATAAAATCTTCGTTCTTAATTTCAAATGAAGGATAAATGTCAAATTCCGCTGCATTTCTATAACCTAGTTCGCGATAATATGTTTCATCTCCCATGACGACAACACCAATATAACCATTTTCATAAGCTCGATACTCTAAAGCTTCAATTAAAGCTTTACCAATCCCTTTATTTTGGACTTCTGGTAAAACTGATACTGCCGCTAAAGTTAGAACTGTATTACTATCTTCTTCTGAATCGACTGTTACTTCTGTCATCATCGCATGCCCTAGTATTTTTCCGCCTTCTGTCTTGGCAACTACTTCTAACTCGGCATTATAATGTGGAGATTTTCTAATTCTACCTATTAATTCATGTTCTTTCGCATTTACATAATCAGTATTTAAAAAAGCTTTTTTCACTACTTCTTTCGCTAATTCATATTCAGATTCTATAATCGTTCCGATATATAATTGCGTCATATATACTATATCCTCCTGATATAAGAAAAAGGGTGACCGAGGTCACCCTTTTTTGATTTATATATAATATGTTTAGTTGAATAAAAAATATACCGTGCACCTTTGCTTGGAACAAACATCACAAGCGTTACCTCAGTCGTTAGCTAAACTTCGGCAACCCTACGGCACATACAATGATCCACTTAATGCTGCTTCCTTCCGGACCTGACATGATTCATGGGTTTGTATTGCATAGGACCGACGTCTTCAGACACCACGTGCTGAGGGCAGACCTCACAATAATATGTCCGCGGCAAAGGAATTCAGTCTTGCTAAAGCGGATTTCAAGTACAGGGAACCGCTACCTCCCCACTTAGCACGGCACTTTATATAGTACAACAAAACCATTATACTTGGCAAGAAAAAACTATTGATCTATTACAGGTTTATTCAAAACCCTTCTAGAAAAATCGACAAATTTGAATTCTGTCGCAATATGTCTAGAGATATTATATTGAAATCTTTCAGCATTACTCAAATGAACAATACCTCTAACTGTAGCTGTATATAAAGGATCTAAATGTCCAAAATATCGTTCTTCTTTCTCTGTCATTTTTTCAAAAGTAATAGATTTATTTGAATAGCTTATTTCTACATTCATTTCATTTTCAATATATTGATAAATCGAATGAGACGCTACTTCTTTTGAAAGTTTGGGTATCACTTTGCAAACAAAGTAATCCTCATCCATGATATGAACTTTATTATTTTTTTGTCTTGTTCGAATTACGTGCCATAGCTTATCGTGATTATTCAATTCTAAAGCGTGTTGAACAATTGGCTCGTCTTCAGCATTGATAACTTCAAATACTTCAACTACCGTTTCATAGTCAAGACCTAGTCTATTATTAATTTCTTGGAAACTGATCATTTCAGATATTGGAAATTGAATAATTCCTTCATATATAACAACTGAACCTTTTCCACGTAACTTTTGTATATAACCTTTTTCTTGTAGAAGATTTAATGCTTTTCTTACTGTTTCTCTCGAAGTTGAATATATCTTTGTTAATTCATTTTCTGAAGGTAATTGTTGTAAGTGTGCATATTCACCATTTATAATTTTTTTACAAATTGACTGATAGATTTTCATATACTTATTCATTGTTTCACCTCTATACCTTCAAAACTTCATAGTTAAATGCTTTTTAAATTAACAACAAATGCATCAAAAGGCTCTAGCATATTGCCATTTAAATCATTATTAGCCACTATCAATTCGCCTTCCATATCAATATCCTCAGGTATTTCAACCTTATCATTTGTATAGTTAGCTACAATCAACCACTCTTCATTATCTAACTTTCTTTTGTAAATAAACAAGTCTGGATGATCCATATATAGTGGTTCTACATCTCCATACGTTATAATATCATGTTTATGACGAATATCAATTAACCGCTGATAAGTGTAGAAGATTGAATTCTTATCTTTAATCGCCGCTTCCACATTAATTTCTCTATAGTTATCCGGTATGCCTATCCAAGGCGTGCCTGTTGTAAAACCGGCATTTTCCTCATCTGTCCATTGAACAGGTGTACGTGAATTATCACGAGATTTTTGTCCAATAACTTTCATAATCGTATCTTCATCCAAGCCTTGATTCCTTAGACTACGATATGCGTTTAATGTTTCAATATCTCGATATTGATCGATTGATGTAAACTTAGGATCAGTCATACCTATCTCTTCACCTTGATAGATATAAGGTGTTCCTTGCAACATATGAAGTGATATAGCAAGCATTTTAGCTGATTTAACTCTGTTAGCTTCTGTTTCATCATTACCAAACCTTGTCACAACTCTCGGTTGATCATGATTACACCAGAAAATAGCGTTCCATCCATTACCTTTAGCAATATTAACTTGCCAATCCATCAGAATACGTTTTAATTCTATAAAATCAAATTTCATATCAGACCATTTCTCACCATTTTTATAATCTACTTTTAAATGATGGAAATTAAATACACTATTTAATTCTTGTCTTTCAGGGTTGGTGTATTTTATACAGTTCTCTATTGTAGTAGAAGACATTTCTCCTACAGTCATAATATCTTTATTTCCAAAAGTTTTTCGGTTCAATTCATGTAAATATTCATGAACTTTTGGCCCGTCCGTATAAAATTCTTTACCGATTTCCTCTGAATCTTCAAAAGCACCTTTAGAAATTAAGTTAATAACATCAAATCTAAAACCATCTACGCCGAAATCAATCCAATAATTTATCATTTCATAGATTTCTTCTTTCAATTGGTCATTTTCCCAATTTAAATCAGCTTGAGAGACGTCGAATAATCTTAAATAATAACTTTCAGTTTGTTCATCGTACTCCCAAGCGTTACCACCAAATTTAGATTCCCAGTTTGTTGGCGGCTCATCTTTAGTACCTTCTTTCCAAATATAATAATCTCTATACGGATTATCTTTAGACTTTCTAGATTCAACAAACCAATGATGTGACGTAGACGTATGATTAATCACAATATCCAGCATTACTTTAATGCCAAGTTTATGTGCTTCAGTAAGTAACTTTTCAATATCTTCTTTCGTACCAAAATCAGGATTGATTGCATAATAATCACTAATATCATATCCGTTATCATTCATTGGCGATTCATAAATAGGTGTTAACCATACATAATCTACACCTAACTTTTGTAAATAAGGCAATTTTTCGATAACCCCGTTTATATCCCCTTGACCATTGCCAGTCGTGTCGTTAAATGATTTCGGATATATTTGGTATACTACTGATTTTTTCCAATCTGAAACCGCCATGTTTATGAACTCCTTTATTTAATAATATTATTCTTGCACCATTTCTTTCGCTTGTTCTTTAGCAAATCTTGAGAATACCACTGTTAAAATAGCTGGTAACACCATAGCTATTAATGTAGCGATAATATATACACCCCAATATTCACGTGTTATAGAAATAATTGCCGGCACACCACCAACACCAACTTTTCCTAATACGCCGTTTGCGCCAATAAACGCACCTAGTAAACAAGATGAAACGATAGAGGCTATAAACGGGTATTTCAATGGTAAATTGACACCAAACATAGCTGGTTCAGTAACACCTAAGAAAGATGATATTCCTGAAGTCATTGCTAAACCTTGTTCTTTTGCCATTTTACGCTTTCTATAAATCAACCAAGCACCAAATGCCGCTGAACCTTGACAGATATTAGATATAGCTAAGATTGGCCATAAATAAGTACCGCCTATACTACTTCCCATCAGTTGGAAGTCTACTGCTAAGAACATATGATGTAAACCTGTAATAACAAGCGGAGCATAGAACAGACCATATACTGCGCCACCTAACCAACCTGCGCTATCAAATATTCCTTTAATACCATTCGTAATAAGTGTACCAAGTTCTAATGCTAAAGGTCCTATAATAATAAATGATAAGAATCCAGTTATTAATAAAGCGACCGGACCAACGACTAACATTTTGATTGAATCATGCACGCGTTTAGCTAAGAATTTTTCAATTACAGATAGTACCCATGTTGCTATTAATACCGGCAACACTTGACCTTGATAGTTCAATTGTTTAATTTCTAAACCAAACATATGCCATACTGGAATTTCATCTGATTTACCGCCACCAAGATCATATTGAGAAGCTAACTGAGGATGAACAAGTACAAGTCCTAATACTAATCCTAATATTGGACTACCTCCAAACACTCTCATAGCTGACCAACCAATAAGGGCAGGTAAGAAGATAAATGCTGTACTCGCAATAACGTTAATCATGTTTGCAAAATCAGCTAACCATGAATACTGGTCTACTAAAGATTTAGGACCAAATAAATCTTCAGCTGTTAACACATTATTTAACCCCATCAATAAACCTGCAGTAACGATTGCAGGTAAAATAGGAATAAATACATCACCGAGCAATTTAATTAATCTTTGCAAAGGATTCATTTTTTGTTCCGAAACTTTCTTCACTTCATCTTTAGAGCTTTCTCCAATTCCCGTTTCTTCTTGGAAAATTTTATAAGCTTCGTCAACTGTGCCTTGACCAATAACGATTTGAAATTGATTATTTGCTGCAAAAGACCCTTTCACTAAATCGATGTTGTCTAAAGCTTCTTTATTAACTTTACTTTCATCATTTAACACTAATCTTAAGCGGGTAACACAATGTGTGGCTGCATCTACGTTGTCTTTACCACCTATAGCATCAATAATCTGTTTCACTTCTTCTCTATTTACAGACATTGAACTCACTCCCCCTGTTTTTTATTACTTGAATTATAACTTGTATATACAAGTATGTAAAGGCTTTCAATTAATATTACTTTTATTCTGTAGTATGATTGAATAAAGGAGGTATAAATTATGTCATTTTTAACACATGAATATATGGAACACGATAACGTTTCATTAGAATTTGCTTCCGAGAATGAGACATTTTTAACAAATCACAACGAAAAGAAAATATTCGAATCAGCAAGTTTAATCAAAATTCCGATTATGATTTATATTTTTTCGAAGTTAAATAAAGAAGAAAGACAAGAAAATTTAAAAATAGAACATAAAGTGAGTGGGAGCGGAGTATTACAAACATTGGATATCCCGTACTTAAGCGTTAACGACCTTATTCAATTAATGATTGTCGTATCTGATAATACAGCAACAAATATATTAATTAATTACTTCGGCCAACAACATATCAATTTGTTTATACAACAAACTTTGAATTGTAAAAACACTGAATTAAACCGATTAATGATGGATGCTGAGGCGATAGACCAAGGTAAACAAAATTATACAACTTCTGAAGATATGATTAACATGCTTCGATATATCACTCAACATGCAAATGGAGATGATATGTTAGAAATTATGCGTCATCAACACTTAAATGATAAAGTTTCTATCTTTAAATCATTTTATGAAGATCAATTGATTTATTATTCAAAAACTGGAGAATACGACCATGTAGCAAACGATGTAGGCATTATACAATTTAAAGAAAAGTATTATTATTATAGTTTTCTTTCTAACACAGAAAATCCCGAAAAAGCGATAAAATTCTCTCACGATTTCGGGTCTTATATGATTCAATCTATATTAAAATGTTGATAGCCTAGCTGCTTTTACTAAGATTTTTTGATAATAACTACCTGTTAGTTTAACAATTTCAATACTTCTAGGTGTATGCGGTGCATGAATCATCATATCTTCACCCATGTAAATACCTACATGGGAAAGAAAACCTTTATCTTCAGGCTTACTGAAAAATAGTAAGTCTCCTGGCTTTAAAGAATGTTCATCTAAAGGAATATCCGTCATAGCTTCATATTGTTCATCTGCATCTCGAGGTATATTGAAATTCTGGCTTTTATACATGTGGAAACATAATCCAGAGCAGTCATAACCATAACTAGACATACCTCCCCATAAATAAGGTAAATCAATAAATAATTTAGCATTATCTATAACGCCTTGCATTGAACCTTGTTTAAATGCGCCAAATTCATCACTCAGTTCAATATCTTTGCCATCAATAAGTCCGATACCTTCTGGTGTCTCTACTTCGATAAATTGTTGATCTAATTTTAAGACAGGCAATACTGTATTAAATGATAAAATTTGTTTAGTTGTGAAATCTGTATTGAACAATGTAGTTTTTGGCACTTTGACGCGCATGCGCTGATTGGATGCTTTGATATTCATATCGCCTAGTTGGCTAGAAGGTATAAATCCTAGATAACCTTTATCATGTTGTTTGGATGGTTGTTCTAAACAGATAACATAACTCCATCCGTCTTGCTCTTCCAATACTTCAACCGCTTCACCATACAGTACCTGTGTGTCTATTCGACTGTCTTCAGTAAATGATAGTTTTTCTTCTAAATTAAGTTCCAACAACCATCGTTGGATATCAGCTGGGTACATAATACCATCACGATCTATATCTCGTGCTTTATCTGTATCTCTCCAAATTGTGCCAACGTTTACTCTGCAATACTTGATCATACACTCACCTTCTTAAGTAAAGATTTTCTATCAATTCCTAAACCATAACCTTTTGGCGCCGTCACTTTCGAACCATTATAAGCTATACCACCTACTACTTCACGATTAGAAACCATAAGAGGCGCATCGAAATCCACTCGTGTTACTTTATTGGCAGCTAAACTAAAGTGTAACGCTGCAGTTACTGAAACATGCGTTTCCATCATACAACCGACCATACAAGTAATATCATATTCGTTAGCTATTTCATGTATTTTACGCGCTTGATGAATGCCACCTGTTTTCATAAGTTTAATATTCCAGAGATTAATCGCTCCAACCTCAACTAATCGTTTAGCATCATGGACACTAAATAAGCTTTCATCTACCATTAGTGGAATTTGATAATCTTTTGTTAATTTACCTAATACTGAAAATTCATTTCTATTAACCGGCTGTTCTATACTTTCAATATTTAATGACGCTTCATCAAAATGTTTTAAAGCTTGTTCTGCTCCCTTTTCATTCCAAGCCTGATTAGCATCTACACTAAGCGTTGTATCTTTAGGTAAGGCAGCTCTTAAAGCTTTTAATCTATTTAAGTCTGTTTCAACACTATCTTTTCCGACTTTTATTTTTAAGTGAGTATATCCTTCTTGTATGTATCTAAAAGCATCTTTAACCATTTCATCTGCTTCATTTAAACTTACTGTATAACAAGTTTCTAATGATTTATTTCCCGGGTCATTATTTAAGTATTCATACAGAGGAGACTTCGCTTCTTGTGCAAGCAAATCATATAGAGCGATATCTATTGCTGCCTTTGCACTAGAGTTTCCTACTAAGGCTTCGTCCATTTCATCCAATAAACCAATAGATAATGGCCTATTGATCAGCAATGGTTTAAAAACCTCTTCTATAGCTGCTTCTATTCCACCTTTTGTATCTCCCGTAATAACATACGTTGGTACTGCTTCACCAACACCAACCATCTCTTTATGATTCGTTTCAATAAATACATAAATACTTTCTATAACATCAACAGTTCTAAGAGCTGTCTTAAAAGGCTTTTTCAAAGGCGTTTTATATCTATAGTATTTAATATCAGTAATAAACATACCCATCCCCCTTTGCATTAATAAACACCAGACTCAATTTGCAAAACCTTTTTATCTACATTTAATATTGCTTTAGTCCCAAATGGAATGCCAAAATGTGGTGTGCAATGGCCTATATCCACTTCATTTACAGTAGGCTTATTTAAACTGCCTATAAAATGCTGTAATACTTCTTCCATTTTTAATGATTTCTCTGGCTTTTTAGGTTTACTATTAGTAAATGGACCAATTATAAATCCAATTGCATCGTCTAGCTTTCCAGCAGATTTTAATTGTTGTAAAAAACCATCTACTTTATATGGTTCTTCTCCTACATCTTCTAAGAAAAGTATTTTATCCTTTGTATCAATTTCATAAGGTGTACCTATACTAGATACTAAAAGCGATAAACATCCCCCTACTATCTCTCCTTCTACACGACCACTCACAAATGGTTTAAATCTTAACTGTTCTACAGGGTAATTTAAATCTTTACCTTCAAACAATTGTTCAAAGCTATTAATGGAAATATCATGATAATTCTCTCCAATATCAGAAGAGATCATTGGCCCTTGAAATGTTACTAACCCAGTTTCTTGTCTAATGGCATTATGTAAGCAAGTTATATCACTATAGCCCCATATAATTTTTGGGTGTTTTTTAACAAGATTAAAATCAATTTGTTCAACAATACGCGGTGTTCCATATCCTCCACATGCACATATGATGCCCTTTACTTCATCATCCATTAACATATCATGCAAACTTTTTAGTCTTACTTCATCTGTTCCCGCTAGATGACCATAAGTATCATGTATATTTTCCGCTAATTTAAAATGAATATCATATCGCTCTTCCAAACGTCCCAAGCCAATTTTTAAATGTTCTTGGTTCGGAGGGCTTGCTAAAGCAACAACACCGATTGTATCTCCCTTTTTTAATCTCTTCGCTTTCATTAAAACACCCCTTTTTGTCAGAATATTCTTATATTATAACAAAATTATAAAACATTTGTACAAAACAAAAAGCACTACCTACAAAAGTAGGTAGTGCTTGTTTATATAATAGTCTTGGATATTTAATAATAATGGCGGAGGAAGAGGGATTCGAACCCCCGCGAGCCGTTAAGCCCCTGTCGGTTTTCAAGACCGATCCCTTCAGCCGGACTTGGGTATTCCTCCAAATAAGACAATATTTATCTTATACCAAGCCAAGACTGATGTCAATAATATTTCAATAATTTATATTGTAATTTTTTCCTTTAACGCCTTATCTACTGCTTTTGCTACTGCACGTCCTTCTTTAATTGCCCAAACAACTAAACTTTGACCTTTTCTAGCATCTCCTGCAACAAATATTTTATCTTGATTTGTTTTAAAGTCTCTTTCATTAGCTACGATTTTATTACGATCAGTATTCAAGTTAAATGAATGAGGAACTAAATGTTCTGTACCTTCAAATCCTATTGAAAGTAATACTAAATCTGCGGGCCAATGACGTTCTGTACCTTCTACTATAACCATACCGTCATCTGTTTCTTTTAATACTTGTGTATATAGACCTCTAATATTACCGTTTTCGTCTACATCATACCTCATTGTTTGAATACCATAAGCTCTCGGTTCAAATCCAAATTTTTCACGATATTCTTTATGCGCATAATCTAGTTTAAATATAGGCATTGGTAATGGCCACGCAGTGTTTTGTTCCATTTTATCAGTTAATCGTACATATTTATTAAATTGGACTACTGATTTACAATCATCTCTTAGTGCAGTTGCCACACAATCTGCACCAGTATCTCCCGCGCCAATTACAATCACATTTTTCCCTTTTGCCGTTATTGTTGGTTCTTCAATTTCTCCCATTTGTAGTTGTGTTTGTTCAGTTAAATATTCCATTGCGAAATGAATACCAAAACTCATACGTCCTTCTAATTGTAAGTCTCTACCTTTTTGAGCCCCTGTACAAACGATAATAGCATCATATTGCTCATTAAGTTCTTCTTTCGTGATGTCTTTCCCTACATTAATGTCGGTCTTAAAAACAATACCTGCTTCTTCCATCAATTTAATACGGCGCTCAATAACTGATTTATCCAATTTCATACTTGGAATACCATACATTAATAGTCCTCCTGGTCTATGATTACGTTCATATACCGTGACTTGATACCCTAATAAATTTAACTCTTCTGCTGCAGTTAAGCCTGCAGGTCCACTTCCGATAATAGCGACTTTTTCTTCTAAACGTGTATTTGGAACTTTCGGTTTAACGATCCCCATATCGTATGCTTCATCTATAATTGTACGTTCTATACCTTTAATCGCTACTGAATCATTATTTATTGCTAACACACAAGATGACTCACAAGGCGCTGGACAAACACGTCCGGTAAATTCAGGAAAGTTATTAGTTTCAGACAATCTTTCAAAAGCTTCTTCGAAATCTTTTCTATATACTAAGTCATTCCATTCCGGAATATAATTACCTATTGGACAACCTATCGTATCTCTCCCAAATGATGAACCTGTTTGACAAAAAGGCGTTCCACAGTCCATACAACGTGCGCCTTGTGTCGAAGCATCTTCTGTAGTAAATCTTTGTTGGAACGGTTCATATCCATTAATTCTATCTTTTAAAGATAACTCATCCAATTGCTTTTTAGGATACTTCATAAAACCTTTAAATTCACCCATATTATGCCCTCCTTCTTAATAAACAGAAGCTAATTCTTCTTCATCACCTATAGATTTACGATCATCAAAGAACGCATTTAACAGTGCATCTTCTTCATTTTCTAGTTTATACTGTGAAATTTTCTGCATCATCAATTTATAGTCTTTGGGAATGACTTTTACAACTTTCTCCGCGATTAAATCAAAATCTTCTAACATGATTTTCGCCTTTTTACTATCTGTATATTTAACATGATCCTCTAGCATTAATTTCAAATTAGTAATTTCACTTTTATCTTTTAACGTTTCAAATTCTAGCGTGTCAAGTGCGTTTGTTCTTTTAAATGCATCTATGTCAGATGGAGCAACGTAACACACGCCACCACTCATACCTTGACCGAAGTTACGTCCAACATCACCTAAAATCACGACACGTCCACCAGTCATGTATTCTAGACCATGGTCACCCACGCCTTCTACAACCACATTTACACCACTATTTCTAACGCAAAAACGTTCACCAGCTCGTCCATTAATGTATGCTGTACCGCTCGTTGCACCATAAAAACATACATTACCAACAATAATATTATTTTCTCTTGCTTCGTTTGGAGCCTTTAAAATAAGTTTAGCGCCTGATAACCCTTTTCCGAAATAGTCATTCGCATCGCCAGTATGATGTAAAGTCATACCTTTAGGCGTGAATGCACCATAACTTTGTCCTGCATGTTTAAACGTTTTGACATAAATCGTATCTTCTGGGAGTCCAGGTTCTCCATGTACTTCCGTAATATAACTACCAGTTATCACACCAACATTACGCTCAATATTTCTAATATTATAGCTTCCAACAAATTTCTCACCATAATCAATAGAAGCTTTAGCATCATCATAAAGTTTAGACAAATCAAAACCTTTATCAAGTTGGTGATCTTGATCCATAATGCGATGTTTATCTCCTTCGATAACAAATAGTAATGCCTCTAAATCTAGCTCTTTCGCTTTAGGGTGTGTGTAGTAGCGTTCCGAAACTTCTAATAAATCTGTTCGACCTACTAACTCATCCATAGACTTAAGGCCTAATGAAGCTAAAATTTCTCTTATTTCCTCGGCAATAAAATACATAAAGTTTACTATATGGTCTGCTTTTCCAGTAAATAGTTTTCTTAATTCTCCATTTTGTGTAGCAATCCCTACTGGACACGTATCTTTATGACAAACTCTCATCATAATACAGCCAAGGACTACTAACGGTGCCGTGGCGAAAGCAAATTCTTCAGCGCCTAATGCACATGCTAATGCAACATCGCGGCCAGTCATTAATTTTCCGTCTGTTTCTAATGTGACACGGGAACGTAAACCATTTAACATAAGTGTTTGATGTGTTTCCGATAAACCGATTTCCCATGGTAGACCTGCATGTTGAATACTTGTCTTAGGTGAAGCACCAGTACCGCCGTCATAGCCACTAATAACAATTTTATCTGCATGAGCTTTTGCTACACCTGCAGCAATTGTTCCTACACCTGATTTTGAAACAAGTTTCACACTAATATCTGATTTGCGATTTGCATTTTTTAAATCATGGATTAGCTGTGCTAAATCTTCAATTGAATAAATATCATGATGTGGCGGCGGTGATATTAATCCTACACCAGGCGTTGAACCACGAACTTCAGCTACCCAAGGATAAACTTTAGTGCCTGGCAATTGTCCGCCTTCACCTGGTTTAGCACCTTGCGCTACCTTAATTTGAATTTCTTTAGAATGTTGCAAGTAATCGCTTGTAACACCAAACCTACCAGATGCAACTTGTTTAATAGCACTCATATAATTTGTACCATCCGGTTTCACGATGTAACGCTCTGGATTTTCTCCACCTTCACCACTGTTACTACGACCACCAATACGGTTCATTGCTTCTGCTAATGTTTGATGTGCTTCTTCAGATATTGAACCAAAACTCATTGCCCCTGTTTTAAATCTTGTTACAATTTGATCTGCTGATTCTACTTCTTTTAAATCGATTGCTTTTTTCTCTTTGAATTCAAGCAAGTTTCTTAAATGAGTCATTCTTTCACTATCAGCCGCTTCTGAATATTCTTTAAACATCTTGTAATCATTTTCTCTACACGCATGTTGTAATAAATGAATAGTTTTAGGGTTAAAGGCATGATAGTCACCTTGTAGTCTCCATTGGAACGTACTTCCAGAATTTAAATATTTAATATTTTCAGATTGTCTCGCTTTATTTTCTTGGTCTATCGTTTCAATTGAAATCCCAGATAGTTTAGACGGTGTACCTGTAAAGTACTTATCGATCACATCTTGGCCTAAACCTATCGCTTCAAATATTTGAGCGCCTTGGTAACTTTGAACAGTCGAGATACCCATCTTAGCCATTACTTTAATCAATCCTGCTGACAACGTTTGACTATACGCATCGATATTCTGCTCTACAGTACCTGTTAGTCTACCCGTTTCTGTTAAGTCTTCTATTGTATACTGTGCTAAATATGGAACAACTGCATTAGCGCCATATCCAATTAAAGTAGCTAAATGATGGACTTCTCGACATTCACCTGAATATGCAATGATACTTGTATCAAGTCGCTGACCAGTTCTAATTAAACTTTGATGAATATGACTAACTGCTAATAACATCGGCATAGCAAATTGGTTTTCTAAATCATTTACCGACTCATCTTCTAGTACTATTATTTCTGCACCATTTGCTACAGCTTGTGAAACTTTATGCGATAGTTCGTCTAAAGCATCTTCAAGCGATGTTTCATATACCGTAGAAATAAATTTTGTCTGATAAGTACTATTTTGGATTTTTTGAAGTTGTGCTTTAGACAATACAGGATGATTTAGCTGTATACGTTTCGTATTATCTTGATGGGGTTCTAATAGATTACCTTCTTTGCCTAAATAAACCATTTCACTCGTTACAATTTTTTCTCGATATGAATCAATTGGTGGATTGGTAACTTGTGCGAAGTGTTGTTTAAAATAATTAAATAATGATTCAGGTTGTGTACTCAATACTGCAACTGGTGTATCAAATCCCATAGCACCAATCGGGTCTTTTCGCTCACTAACTAACTCCGTCATATATTTATTGATTTCTTCTTTTGTATAACCAAACCTTCTTTGTAATTGGAATAATTGATCTTGACTTGTTCTTGATGGTGTCGCTATGACGTCGTTAATATTTAAATCTTGTTGACGTACCCATTCTTCATAAGGATATTCGCTTGCTATTCTTTGTTTCAATTCGTTATTTTCAATAACTTTATTTTCTTTAAAATCAACAAGTAATAATTTTCCTGGGTTTAATTGACCTTTATATAGAACATGCTCTTCATCAACATCAATTACTCCAACTTCAGATGAGAAAATAATTTCATTTGAGTCAGTAATTGTGTATCGACCTGGTCTTAATCCATTTCTATCTGTTAATGCTCCTAATTTATCACCGTCACAAAAACTAATCATCGTTGGTCCGTCCCATGGTTCCATCAAATAACTGTAATATTCGTAGAAAGCTCTAATTTTAGGGTCTTGTGTTTCGTTGTATAACCATGGTTCAGGTATAAGTAACATAGCCGCTTGCTCTGGTGGGATACTTAAACTTAAAAATTCAAGCGCATTATCTACAATAGAAGAATCACTACCAGATTCGTCTAAAACTTCTCCAATTTTATCTTTAACATCTCCAAAAATCGTTTCTATTAATTTATCTTGGCGCGCTCTCATCCAATTCACATTACCTTTAATCGTATTGATTTCACCATTATGCATCAATAATCTATTAGGGTGAGCTCTTTTCCAACTCGGAAATGTATTCGTACTAAATCTTGAATGAACTGAACCGAATTTTGATTCATATGCATCATCTAATAAATCGACATATAATCCTTTAATTTGATCCGATCGCAACCAACCTTTATATACAATCGTTCTTCTAGATAAACTTGCAAAGTATAAATCTAAATTTTGCTCTTCACCATAACGTTCAATTTGTTTACGAGCAATAAATAACGAACGATCAAAATGTTCGCTCGTTTTATTTTCAACAAAAACTTGTTGTATTGCTGGCATTGTTTCTGCAACATGATCAGTTAATACAGAAGTATCTACTGGTACGTCTCGATACGTTATAACTTTTAAGCCTTCTTCTTCAAAGAAAGCATTGAACTTTTTTTCGTGAATACTACCCGCAATCTTTTCATCTGTAAAAAACATCCCTACTGCATAATGTTCTTCAGATGGTAATTTTAACTTTAGCTTCTGTTTAAAATAGAGGTGAGGGACTTCTGTCATAATACCAGCACCATCGCCAGTAATACCATCAGCGCCAACTCCACCTCTATGATCTAATCTGCAAAGCATTTCAATTGATTTCAGTACAATATCATGTGACCTTTTATTATCCATATTGGCGTAAAAACCAATTCCACAAGCATCATGCTCATCTGCTGAATCATATAGGCCAAGTCGTCTTCTATCTTTTTTTAATGACATACTACATCACCTCGAATTTAAAATTTCAGAATCTTCTCTAATTTATAGTTAACATCATACTTTAATGTGACTTATCTTAACAATATATAAAATAGATGAAATATATCTAAAAATTAGATAATATAAATTTAAGAGGTGGAAAGCGTGGAAATTAAACAGTTAATATATTTTAGAGAAGTCGCACAACGGGAACACATTTCAGAAGCTGCATTAGAATTAGAAATTGCTCAATCAGCTATTAGCAGACAAATTGCAAATTTAGAAAAAGAACTCAATACAGTTTTATTTTTAAGAGAAGGTAGAAATGTAAAATTAACTGAACGTGGTGAATTACTACTATCTTACGCGAATCAAATTTTAGATTTAGTAGAAGAAACTACTGAATTATTTATTCATCAAGACCAGACTGATAAGAGAGCTATTAGACTAGCTTATACTGAAAGCTATGTTGCACAAGCCTTACCTGCAATTATTAAATCGTTTGAACAAGAACATAATATAGAAATAAGACCGATGCTTATGACACCTATAGAAATTGAAGAAGCTCTAAACGCTCATCAAATAGACATCGCACTTTGTGAACTAACACCTAAAATGATGAATAATAAAAACACTATTAAAAACACTTTGTTTGAAGAAACTTATAATTTATATGTTCATAACAACAATGATTTATCTATGAACCCGAAACCACCATTGTCTCAACTCAGTCATCAATATATTTATTATTACAACACACTGCCGGATCAAATCGCACAACTTATAAGGAAGCATGCTTCACAAAAAGTATATCGAATTTCAAATCCAACTTTATTAAAACAAACACTACTAGCTGAGAAAGGTGTTTTAATTATCGCTGATTATTTAAGTGGTGGTATAGAGGATGAACACCTTGTTAAAATACCTCTTACGCACACAGAACTGAAAAGAACAATTTATATCGTCTATCAACAGAACAACCAACATGCGCAATTAAATGCATTCGTCAATTTTGCTCAGACTTTACTTCATAGACAAACGACTTATCATTAGGAGGTAATTAAATCAATGGACTTTATTAATAGAACAACCGAAGAGATTGCTCAGGACTTACTAGGGGTAAGACTGATTCATGAAACTGAAGACTTAACTTACACAGGTTATATTGTAGAAACAGAGGCATATGTAGGTATTCACGATCAAGCTGCACATTCCTTTAACGGGAAAAATACAAAGAGTGTCAAATCGCTATATTGTGAAGGTGGCACAATTTATGCTCATAGTATGCACAAACAGTTGCTCATCAACTTCGTTACACAAACTGAAGGTGAACCTCAAGGTGTGTTATTAAGAGCTATAGAACCTGAAAATGGCATAGAACAAATGGAAATCAACCGTAATCACAAGACGGGTGTGGAACTTACAAATGGACCTGGGAAATTCACACAAGCTATGCAAATATCTAAATCACTAGATGGCACAAAAATTGGAGCGGGCAGTCTTAAAATCGATACGATGAATCGAAAGTACCCTAAAAACATCGATACATCTGCTCGCATTGGCGTACCTAACAAAGGTGAATGGACAGAAAAACATTTAAGATTTACTGTTGCGGGGCATCCTTATATTTCGAGAGCGAGAAAGCGTGATACATTACCAATAGAACAAACATGGAAATAGTTTGAATTCACATTTTTTCATACGTATACTATACGTTATTCAATACAAATTAAAAGTGATGGTGCAATGATATGAAACAGCAATTCAAAACGAGTTTAAAGAAACCTTTCAATATAGCGATATTAGCTTTCATCGTATTATTAATAGGGGCTTTAATCTTCACAAAATATAACGCGCAATTTTATAAGACACCTATTGGCCACATCACAAATATTACGGATCAAAAAAGTAAAAATACAGTTGACCAAAATAAAAACAAAGATATCGTACATACCGAAAACATAAAATTAAAAATTGTTAATGGAAAATATAAAGGCAAAACATTAACCGTACCTCATAAATACACAGACTCACTTACTGACTCTGAAAAGTACCGTAAAGGTGATGAAGTTCTCATCTCATACACTGGTGAAGAAAGCTCTGCAATTATTAAAGGCTTAAAACGAGATACGTCTGTCGTGTTTATGACCGGATTATTTTTATTCACTTTACTCATGGTTGGTAGAAAATCTGGCCTTTATTCAATTATCTCGTTGTTTATAAATGTATCTGTCATTTTAATAATGATTAATTATTTCATGAAAAATGATAATCAGCATTTCTTTATTTTAATGGCTATAACCGTTATTTTTTCTACTATCATTTCGTTACTTTTAGTCAGTGGTTTTTCAAAAAAGACATTCGTTGCAATTCTTTCAACATTGCTCGGCACTTTTATCAGTATAGGAATTTCTCAACTGATTATGACTTTAACAAACAGCAATGGCATCAAATATGAAACGATGAGCTTTTTAACAATTCAACCAACACAAATATTCTTAGCTTCCATCTTAATCGGTTCTTTAGGAGCCGTTATGGATGTTGCCATCACACTCACAAGTTCGTTATATGAAATAAAGGCGCAACATCCTACAATATCTATGAAGCGGTTAAAGCAATCTGGTATCAATATAGGTAAAGATATTATGGGTACAATGACCAACATACTATTCTTTGCATATTTATCCGGAAGTATCCCAATGGTTATACTTTATTTTAAAAACAACAATACTGTAACGTATACACTATCGATGAATTGGTCCCTTGAAATTTCAAGAGCTTTGATGGGCGGGATAGGTATTGTCATCACGATTCCTATTACGATTTTTATCGTGATGTTATTTATGCAGAGAGAGGAGGCTAAATAATGGATACTACTTTCATTTTAGCTGTTATCCTTCTCATTTTAATGATTTTAGTTGGAGGCAAAACAGGATTCCGTTCATTTATAACATTATTCTTAAACATATTCACATTATTTATCGCAATATTACTTATTATCTATAAAGCACCAATCTTTATCGTGCTTATCATCTTTTGTTTATTAATAGCATGCATCAATTTGTTCTATATCAATGAATATAATACAAAAACACAATCAGCATTTTTAGCTACAATAATAACAACGCTCATTCTCATAGGATTAATATACTTTATTGTAGATATATCTATGTTGCAAGGTTTCACAGAAGAAGAACAAGATGAAACTTATATCTTTTCGATGAATATCGGTATTAACTATGCACAATTAATGGTCTTTACCATCGTTTTAGCTGTAATTGCAGCTGTAATAGATTTAACAATTTCTATCAGTTCTCCTATGTACGAGCTATATGAAGCACAACCAAATATATCTTTAAAACAACTCTTTAAATCTGGACTTACTATAGGTAGAGATATATTATCAACAACAACAAACACAATATATTTTGCTTATATAGGCGGACAAATTACATTGTTCTTTTGGTTTGGAAAATTAAATTATACATTTGGAGAAATTATAAACGCTAAAATATTTGCAGCTGAAATCATTTCAATATTATTAGGTGGTATAGCAGTCAGTATCGCTATTCCTATAACGTCTATCATCACAGTACAATTAATAAAAAGACGCAATAAATTAAATGAACATTAGAGTATGTAAAAAAGTTCGAAAATAAACTCCTTACTCAAAATAATGGGAGTGGGACTAGGGTTGGAAAAAGCTTGATATAAGCGCATTTTCAATCCAGTCAGCTACTGCCATTATAATAAAAGAGGCTGAGACAAGTATTTATGTCCCAGCCTCATTTTTTATAAAACTTTCGATTTTGTTCGTTCTCAAGAACATTTATCTTCTGAATTCTTTTCTAATTAAATAGGCTCTAAATTTGATTCAATTTCTTCTCTCTTAGACTCTAAGAAATTTGGTAAATCTAATTTTTCTCCTAGTTGATCAATATCATCGTATGGGACACCCGGTCCTTCTGTAGCAAATTCAATTAATATATGTGAATGTCTGTAGTACAAGCTTTTGAAGAAATCTCTATCTATTATGCCGGAATGTACGACATTCTTACTATCTAATAGCTCTTTTACTTTCTTTAACTCTTCTTCATCCGCGACTGATAAAGCAAGGTGGTGAATACTACCTTTACCCGGTTTTCCTCTTTTTCCTTGTTCTTCAACTAGTACGATATCACTATACAATCCTTCTTGATCTCTTGTATAAAGCAATTCACTTTCGGAATCAGCGACATCAAAGTTTAAATCATTTTCCAAGAAGTTTTTCATATCAGTAACTTGGTCCATTTTAAATTCTATTGGCCCCATGCCCATAATCTGGTGTTCTTTCGGAACATCTGAATAACTATTATTACGCCAATCTTGAGGCGTCCTTCTATCACCGTTCGGTAACAATACCATTTCTAGACCTTCATGGTCACGAAAATGCAGTGCCATAAGCCCATTGTAAATGCCAATCGCATCATGGTCGACGTCCATTTCTTCAAAGCGCTCTTTCCAATAACTTAAACTTTCTTCACTAGGTACAAGCAATCCTATTCTAGATATACTATTCGTACCTTTGTAAGTTTGACCCATCGACTTTAACTCAAAAAATGTTAATGACGTTCCAGGTGTGCCAACTTCATCTCCATAAAATAAATGGTACATAGATGTATCATCTTGATTGACTGTCTTTAAATACAATCGTAAACCAAGTTTGTTTACATAGAAATCTTTATTTAACTTCGCATCTTTCGTTAACATTGAAATATGATGATGCCTTAATATTTCTACCATAATTGTACCTCCTATATATTTAAGTACATTATAACTGTTTCATTATCCATGCACAAAAATACAACTCACTTTATACACCGTTCGCAGTGGACTCAGTGAGAGGGTAGTCTTAATATGCATATTTTTCGAAAAATCATTTTTTTAAATGTATGATTAAAAAATAAGGAGAGATGCGTCATGACAAGTGAACAGAAAAAGAGATCAATTTCTTTGTTATTAGCTGGTTTTATTATTTTTTCCAGTTTATATGTAACTCAACCGATATTTAATGGCTTAAGTCACTATTTTGATGTTTCGTTATCTGATGTGAGCTTAACACTTTCTATTTCTACTTTTATGCTAGGTGTCGGATTAGTTATCGTTCCAATGTTAAACAACATTGAAAAAAAACGTATGATGTCTATCTCTGTATTATTAGTGAGTATACTTTCTTTGATTAGTGTATTTGTTAAGCAATTTGAAGTTTTCTTAGTGATTCGAGGATTAATGGGTTTAGTACTTAGTGGCGTTCCTTCTACTGCCATGGCATATATTGCTGATGAAGTTCATAAAGACCGTGTAAGTAAGGTTATGGGTTTATATGTTGCAGGCACAACGTTTGGTGGTATGTCTGGACGTGTCGTTGTCGGTATTTTAACTGATCTATTCAATTGGCAAATTGCAATTGGTGCATTAAGCGTAATTAATTTAATTTTTGCTATTTTGATGGTCTCTTTATTACCTGTATCAAAAGTCCAAACTCCGAACTGGATTTCCCCTAAACAACATTTGCTTAAATACATTAAATTATTAAAAATTCCAGCAGTTTTAAAAACAATGTCATTATCATTTTTATTAATGGGTACATTCGTGACAATTTACAGTTATATTACTGTTAGATTTGAACAACCTCCATTCTCTTTAAGCGAATCCACTATTGCTTTTATATTTATACTTTATTTAATTGGTACATATAGCTCTATCAATTTCGGTAAATTAAGTATTAAACTTGGTGTTAAAAAAGCTTACGCACTTGCCATTACCATTATGATTGTAGGAATTGCCTTAACATTCATCACATACTTACCTATTGATATTGTAGGTTTAGCAGCAATGACATTTGGATTCTTTGGTGCACATTCTATTCAAAGTAGTTATATAGCGACACTTACAGAATCAAGCAAATCTCATGCGTCTACATTATATTTACTAGGATACTATGTAGGCTCAAGTTTATTAACAATATTAGGCGGTTATATCTATGTACATTTAGAATGGTTAGGCATTGGTATATTGTCACTACTCTTAACCTTTATAGCTGTGTTCATTAGCCGTTCTCTATTTAGAGATAGCACAACTTAAATAATTTATTAATACAAAAAAAGTAAAGACATCTACAGTGTGTAAATGTCTTTACTCTTTTTTTATTGTTAACACTTTTTGCTTTATGCTAAACCTAGCTTTTCTAGTCCAAGTTCTTCTACTGTTAGACCTTCTTCAAAGAATTCTCTTTCTAGAATTGTTGATGCAATAGCGATAATTGCATCTATATTAGGTGTCTCTACGCCGATAACTTTCCCTAAACTTGACCAAAGTACTAATCCGTATGCAATATCTTCTGTAAGATAGCGATTGTCTACTGAATTTGGTCCATGTATTTGAGAAAAGACAGGACTGTCATTAAATAATTTATTAAGAGGGACGTTTTCGTCTTCTATTGATAAATAACCTCTTTCAATACGAGCACCTTTAGCAGTATTTAACTCAAACCCTAATTTTCTT
Source organism: Mammaliicoccus lentus (assembly GCF_002902755.1). Lineage (GTDB taxonomy): Bacteria > Bacillota > Bacilli > Staphylococcales > Staphylococcaceae > Mammaliicoccus > Mammaliicoccus lentus. Next base: position 25,367 of record NZ_PPRS01000001.1, read on the forward strand.
CCGAGTGCCAATCTTTCTAATTCTACAGCATGAAGTAATTTTAACGTATGAGGTGTAATACCTTCTGAATACAATGAGAAATCTTTTGAGTAATCTATTCGACCAACGTTTAATAAAGTTGGTCCAGGATGTACTTCTGGGTTACCGTTTTCTAGGTTTGTTTTCCATAAACTTTCTTCTTTAACAACATAAGGGTATAACTTCTCTACTAATTTAAAGCTTTCATTTAAATAAGTTTTATAATATGTTGAAAAGTGAACTTTTTTCACATTTAAAGATAAGTTTACTTCTGCAGTATCATAATTAACACGCGTAGCATACGTTAATGTGTTAACTTCAGCAAATTGTGGTCTAAAATCAATATGCTTAGATTCTAATACATTAATAAACCTAATAGATCCCATTGCTGCTGCCATATTAAAGAGTATTAATTGATTCTCTTTAACAAAAGGCGCCATCGTTTTAGCATAATGTTCTATAAATGATGATGGTATAATCATTTGAATTAATTCTGCATCTTTCAATACATATTCAATATCATCACTAATATTCGTGAATTTTATAAACTTACTATCGCCTTCATTATTAAATTCAAATCCACCTTTTTCAAAAGCTTTATCAAATTTATTTATAGACTGATTTCGGCAATATAATTTAACCTCGTGACCTTTATCTATCATATCTAAAGCAGCTGTTACTGCACCATTACCTGAGCCAACAATTGCAATTTTCATTTTTAAAACTCCTTTCTTTTAGCATCATAAATAATTGCTTATTTTATAAATGCCCAAGAAATTTTAACATAATGATTACAATTATTAACTAAAAACGTTTAAAAATTTTATTTTTCATTTAATTCTTTCGTTGATACACGCTCTATAACACCAGTTATAACGTTAATGATGGTATCAATATCTTTATCTTCAATAACTAATGGAGGTGCCAAACGAATAATATTTCCTTGCGTTTCTTTACATAAAACACCTTGTTGATTAATTTCTGATACTATTTCTTGTGCATTTTCATTGAGTTCTATTCCCATAAATAAACCACGGCCCCTTACTTCTTTAATAATTGGACTTTTAATTTCTTGGAGACCCTTTAATAATTTATCTCCTAATTCTACAGAGCGCTCTGGTAGAGACTCATCGATTAACACATCTAATGATGCTATTGAAACCGCGCAAGCTAATGGATTACCACCAAAAGTCGATCCATGTGTTCCAGGTGTCAGAACTTGCATAATATCATCATTAGCAGCTATTGCTGATATTGGATAAAAGCCACCACCTAAAGCTTTTCCGAGTAATATTATATCCGCTTCAACGTCTTCCCACTCAATTGCTAACATCTTACCAGTTCTGCCTAATCCGACTTGAATTTCATCAGCTATTAATAATATATTATGTTCATCACATAATTCTTTAACTTCTTTAATAAAGTTCTTTGGTGGAATATTGACGCCACCTTCACCTTGTATTGGTTCTAATATAATAGCTGCAGTTTGAGATGTGATTTTAGAAGATAAATCCTCAATGTTTCCAAATTCACTATATTTTATATTGCCAGCTAGCTCACCAAACCCTTCTTTATATTGATCATTTGATGATAAAGATAATGAGCCTATTGTTCTACCATGAAAGTTACCTTCCATTGCTATAATTTCAGCATCATGCGCATTTAAACCTTTCACATCTTGTGACCATTTTGTCGCAACTTTAATCGCTGTTTCTACCGCTTCAGTTCCAGTATTCATCGGCAAGACTTTATTTTTATTCGTCAGTTTGCATACTTTTTCTTCCCAAACGCCTAAATTATCACTATATAAAGCTCTTGAAGTCATCGTAATCTTTTGGCTTTGTTCCAAGAATGCTTGAATGATTTTTGGATGACAATGTCCTTGATTTAATACAGAGAAACCTGACACACAATCAATATATGTATTACCTTCTGAATCTTTAACATATGCACCTTTACCTTCTGTCAAAACAATATTTAAAGGGCTATAGTTATTCGGGCTATACTTTTCAGTTAGTTCAATATAATTATTCATTTAACATCCACCTTCATAATAAATATTCTATATTTCGTATTATTATTCATATATGATACATATTATCGGAGAATAAGTCAAAACAAAAAGAGAAGTTTTTCACTTCTCTTTTAATAATTTAATCTATTTAATTTAATAAGTCTTTGATTGCTTCATCAATTTCTGGATATTTAAATGGAAAACGCATCTCCAATAATTTCTTAGGAAATACTCTTTGTACATCTAATATCATTGTCGATTGTTCACCTAAGACCGCCCTTAAAGCAAATTTTGGTCCTGGCAAGAAATGCGGTCTATTTATAGTTTGAGCAATTGTTTTTCCTAACACTTTTTGACGCACAGGGTTTGGACTACAAATATTATACACACCTTGTTTATCTTTATTATTAATTAAAGTTGTTATGGCCTCTTTTAAGTCTTCAAGATGTATCCAGCTCATCCACTGTTCTCCTGAACCTAAAGAACCGCCAACAAAGAATTTATAAGGCTTAACCATTGTAGTCAAAGCTCCTCCCTTATTAGAAAGAATGATACCAAATCTACCGATAACGACTCTTGTTCCTAATTCTTTAAATAATAATGCTGTTTCTTCCCATCTTTCAACGACTGTAGATAAGAAGTCATGAGATAAGAATTGATCATATTCGTCATAAGATACAACTTTGGAAGGTGGATAATAACCAACTGCGCTCGCGTTAAATAATACTTCTGGTGCATAGTCTTGTGCCTCAAAAAATTTAAACAAACGATTCGTTGATTCTATACGGCTATTCATAATAGTTTCTTTAGAATCCTCTGTCCAACGGTTCATTAAACTAGCTCCGGCTAAATTGATTACAACATCTATTTTCGGTATTGCTTTTTCCCAATTTTCTTTCGACCAATTAATATAATATAAAGATGTATTGTTAGAATCTCTATCACTTCTCGTTAGAACATAGACCTCATCGTTATTTGCCAAATAATAATCAACTAGTTCACTTCCTACTAAACCTGTGCCACCTGTTATGAGTATTCTTTTCATTTTATCCCTACTTTAATTTAAGTTGTTTTATTTGTTCATCTATAATGGTACTATACCCTTAAATCAAAAAATGACCCATAATAAATAAACGACAAGGAGTAGTTATCATGCATATAAGAAAAGCAACGATTGATGACTTAAATATAATTGTAAAACTAAGAAAACAACAATTAATAGATGAAGGCTCAAACCCCATTATAGATATTGATCATGATTTAGAAACATTTTTTACAAATGTCATAACAGACGAATCTCTTTATCAGCTTTTAGCAGTCGAAAATGAAGAAGTAATTGCTACGGGCGCAATTATTTATTATCCATTTCCTCCTTCATACATAAACCAATCAGGAGAACGTGCATACGTAACTAATATATACACACATCCTAACTTTAGAGGTCATGGCATCGCACAACAAATTATTTCTTTACTCATTAAAGATGCTGAAGCGCGTGACATTAAAAAAATATTTTTAGCTGCTTCTCCTTTAGGTAAACCCGTTTATAAAAAATTAGGATTTGAAGAAGCACCTGAATGGATGGAAATAAATTATGATTTATAAAATAACGTTAACTAATTAATTTTAAACCGATTGTACTCGCTAGTATGATTCCGATAAATAAAATTCTTTTTATATTTTTGGATTCACCGTAGAATATAATTCCTAATAGTGCACCACCGACAGCACCAATGCCTGTCCAAACAGCATAACTCGTACTCATCGAAATACTTTTCATTGCGATTGTTAAACAAATAAAGCTTAAGCCAAAGAATAACATGAGACCTAATAAAGATTTAACGTTATTTCTTTTTGAGTAAATATTAATGAAGAGTACGCCTAACATTTCAAATAAACCTGCCATAATTAATATTAACCAAGCCATTTTAACTTTCCTCCCCTTCTGGTGTAACTAATTTAAGACCTACTACACCGATAATAAGTGTGATGATTAAAATGATTTTGCCAATAACGACTGGCTGTCCGAAAAATACAAAATCAACAATTGTGACACCCGTAGCACCTAAACCAACATAAACTGCATACGATGTTCCAACAGGTAATGCTTTTGAAGCTGTTATTAATAAATAGAAACTAATTACAATAGCTATTAAAGTAACAATCCATTCTAATACGTTACTTGAATGTGTTAAACCAACTACCCAGACCACCTCAAATACTGCACCAATGATAATTTTTAACCAATTCATTATGATTCCTCCTCAAATTAAAAAGCCCGGGAAACTTATATTAAAAATAAGTCTCCCAGGCTTTTATCCTTCCGTGTCACAAGCATTAACTTGTGGCTTTCTCTCGGTCCAGGCTAACATTGTGTTACGGAACCCTAGAAAGCTTTATTAAATTAATTTGAATTATAGCAAATAGATTTTGACTGGTCAATGAAAGTATAATTCGTATCACAAATTAACAAATAACAACACAAATCATATATAATATATATAACAGACTATGATTTAAAGTAATTGAGGTGAAATCATTGAATCATACAGGATATCGTATTAAACAAAGAAGGGAAGAACTTGGATTTACGACATATAAATTAGCTAAACTAGCTGATGTAAACCAGTCTACAATTTCTCGTTATGAAACGGGACAGACTTCTAAACTAACGCCAAAAATGGTCGAAAAATTAGCTATCGCTCTTTCAACAACACCTGCGTATATCATGGGGTGGGTCAATGTCCCTGAAGCTTATGAAGACGAAGAAGACTCCATGCTCATTAATGAATCTATACAATTATTAAGATCTTTAAGTAAAGAGAAGAAAAGAGAAGTTTATCATTTAATAAAAGATATTTCTTCAAAATAATTTATAATGATTTTATAAAAATAAGCATATCACTTTTATCTAAAATATTAGTTAAGTGATATGCTTGTTTATTTTGAATTGGGAATTATGTCCTAAGTGCTTCTAAAATATTTGATTAATCTATTTGAATAGAACCCACATCGCTCGTAATTTTCACTAAATTATCTCCAGATCCTACTTTTTTATTTTTCAATTCTGGTTGATTGATTTTAGCATTACCGACGTCTTGTTCGATATCTAAAAATGTATTCTTTGGTGCTTCATTATATATTAGTTTAATAGCACCTGTGTCTGTCTTAATATTAAGTGGTTTATCAGCTGGTACACCATTCATTTTAATTGTTCCTGTGTCTGCTTCTAATTTGCCACTTTCAAAATCTATATTATGCGTTGAAATTTTTCCAGTATCTGAATCCACTTTTAAATTTCCCAATTGTGAATTTGAAATATCTATCATACCTGTATCTACTTTAAATGTTGAAGTTTGAGATTTAATATCTTTAACGCTTAATTTCCCTGTATCTGTTTTTACATTTAAGCTATTTAATTCTTCTGGTACTGTAACTTCAATTTGTGTATGCATGTTTTTAAATAAATCAAAATTTATTATGTCAAATTGATTTTTAACATTAATATCTAAAGTATCGCCTCTAACCTTTGAGCTTACTTGGAAATCATCTTTGCTTCCAACTGATTTCACTTTAAATTGGTTACCTTTTTTAATTTTTACGGCTGCATCTTTTCCATTTACTTTGATATTCTTTATCTCACTTTGGTAAGTTTCATTAATAAGCGTTTCTTCACTCATGTTCTTTGCTGATTTTTGACCTTCTATTAACGTCATAGTGCCAAATACTATAAACAAAATTAATCCAGCACCAAATAATATCCATAATGTTTTCTTCATGATTTAGCACTTCCTTTAACGATAGAAATATTCCATCTTAAATATTTTACAAACAATTTATACGACCATTTCGTTAATAAATAAGTGACTGTAAATATCATTAAACCTAAACCAAAACTAGTTATGACGACATAAACGTCAATTGATTGTATTGCATCAAATCCATTGTAAAGCCCTTTTACAATCAACATTGCTGGTGTAATTAATAAAGATAATGTTGTCACGATAAAACTAAATAAAATAGAAATAATAATGACAAATGGAATTAAAATAACAAAGAAATTTAATATTCCTAGTCCCATCACAGATATAATGGCTTGCCATACGTTACCCACTTTATTATTTGTTTCTGCTCTATCAAGTGCTAATGTCGCATTGAGCTCTTTAGCAATTTCTTTAGGATGTCCTAGCTCTTTAGCAATCATATCTTCAGTTTGTCCGTCTTCGATACCACTAATAAAATGAAGTTAAAGAAGAAATTAAATTAAGACAATCTTTAAAACAAGCCCTTAAAGATTATTTCGAAAAAAATAATCAGTCCTATTACTTCGGTGGTAAAGGTTCTCAAGACGGAGAATACATCAACACTGAAGATGGAATATTTCTACATATTGATCCTTCTACTTTAGAAGAATGGAAATCTACTCAAGATATCGAAAAAATCCTCAACATAAAGTGACATAAAGGAGTGGGACAGAAATTTCGTTTTATTAAAAAAATTTCGTAGTCCCATTCTATAATATTATTCTAATTTATGTATTCTTTTAGATAATAACCATATAAACCTTCACCATCTTTAGAAAGTACATGCTCGTATCCTTTTAATCCTTTTCTTTCTGTCTTCCATCCTTGTTCCTTATAGAATAACTGACCTTCTTTACTTGTTTCAATAGCACTGATTGGATCATCTTCAGTCTGAAGGCCATAGTCATTTTCACCAACAATCCAAGTTAATGGAAATGTTCCTGATACTATTTCATCTTTTTTTACATGATTTGCTATACCTTCTGTTTTCGGCGAACCCCCGCCACCAAATAGAACCGCTCCTCCTTCTTTAACGTTTAACATTGGTAATTGATCAATTAACCAATAAGTTGTCATTTCTGAACCACCTGAAAAACTTCCAATCCATAAATGATCATGATTGGGTATAGAAGAGATAAGTTCTATTAAATATTTTGAGTTTTCTTCGCCCTTCTTCCACCAAATATAGTCATCGGCTGGTGTTTTAGGAACAATTAAAGTTAAATTCTTATCTTTAGCTACCTTCTTAACGCCAAGTTTTCCACCTAGATACAACTCTGAATCAGGATGACTTAATTCATAAGCACCGTCACCATGCAACCAAACTAATACACCTTTAGGGTTTGAAACAGGATAAATCATATATTCACCCTCAATTCCATCTTTTGAAGTATAGTGATGTATTTTATTGTCTCTATCAAATTTTAAATTAACAAAAAAATATATAGCAGCCCCTATTACAATAAATGCAACTAGTGCTAAAAGTAACTTCTTTATAACGTTTCACTCCCTGCAAAATTCACCTATCCAAATATGATATTAACTTTATATTACATATATTTGTTAAAAAATTCCATAACAAACAAAGCAATTCATAAAATAAGTTTTTCTAAATCTGATTTACTTTGAGCCCTTTAAAACGATGTATATTATGTATATAATTATATACATAAATATATAATTGGATGGAGAGAGAAATTGATATGGAACAATTTAAACATTATTTACTTAAATTCAAATGGCTTATTATTGCAATTATAGCTATTATTATTGTGGCAACTATTATTACATTAGTCGTTAAAAATAAAGCGATAGATGTAAAAGGAGACGTAGATGTAGAATTTTCTGGGTATGATAAAAGTGGGAATGCTACACTAACTGAAGGCTCAGAAGAAAAGATTGAACGTAAACTTTTAGTTCAATCGCTAAAACAAAGCAAATTTAAAAATAAAGAAGTCATTGATATGATAAAGAATGGTGATGAAGATGATATAGACCCTATGAACTTCAATAACGAAGAACAAAAGAAACTTGAAAAAGCAGAGAAAATATACGATAGCGTTGAGCTCGATACATATAATGATAGTAATTTATCTAATGGTGATAAAACGACAGTAAAATTATCTGTAAAAAAGGGTATTTCAGATGATTACAAACTTAAAGTGAAAGAATTCAAAAAATCATTCAAAGCAAAAGGCCTTAAAAAACCTAAAACTGTAACAACTAAAGACATATTCTCTAATATTGAAACGAAATTTACTGGTTTAAACAACTCTGGAAAATTAAACTTAATTACTAAAGATGATAAAAGTGATGGTTATGATATTAGCTCATATAATTTTACCGTCCCTAACAACGGCAACTTGAAAAATGGTGATAAAATAAATTTAGAACTACCAAAAGAATTAATAAGTAATATACAAGACAGTGGTTCAAAAACATTTAAAGGATCAAAAACATATCAAGTTGAAGTTAAAGATTTACCAGATGTTGATGATATAGATAACATTAATGACATTATCGACAAAACAAAAACACAAATTAAAGAAGACAACAAAAGTACGAAATACAATAAGAAATCAACAGAAATATTAAGTAGCTATTACAAAATTGGATCTGAAGAAGATGAGTATAGCTTCGGTTATGAAGAAGATGATAACGAATCAGAAAAAGTAACACCAACATCTACGTTAGAACCGGACAAATATACAATACTTACTACAGCCAAAATAACAGACCATGACAAATATTCAGATGATACGACAAGATATAAAGGTTACGGCTATAAAAATTACACACTAGAAGGCAAACGCCTCATCAAAGATGAATCCACAACAGAAGTTATGAATAACTTCACAAATGAAAAACAAGAAGACCTTATAAACGAATTAAAGAGCGAAAATTTCGTGAAAGTTGAAACTAAGAAATAGAAAATAGACCCTAAAAATTCAGGAGTAAAGCTGAATTTTTAGGGTTTTTTATTTAGTTATAAAGATAATTTAAACAAAAGGATTTCCATATTTATCATTGTATTTATAAAAGCCATTTCTATACATATAAATCTTTTTTTCGATATTATTCGGGCTAGCAAATTCTATTAATTCTAATACTAATTCTGTAAATTCAATAGGAGCTGTACCATTTGCAGTAACTAATTTTCCATCTTTCACTGCTTGTTCTTCTATAAAATTATCCTTAGAATTATATTCATTATAATCTTCCCATAAATAAACGGTATTTCCAGTATGTCTTGAGTCATTTAAGAAACCATGTTTCGCTAAGTAATCAACAGCACCACATATAGCTCCCACAGGAATACCTTTATTAAATGTTTCTTGCACAAACTTTAATAGTTTATGATTGTCATTGTCCCAAGAATTAGCACCAATCATTATTAAAAGATCATAATTTTTAGGTTCGTCACCAATTATATAATCAATTAAAACAGTAAAACCTCCTAAAGAAACTACCTTCTCTTCAATTGAAATCGTATTAACAGACCAAGATTCACTTTGATTTAAAGTCGAAGACAAATAACTACCTTCCCAATCAGCAAAACCATCTAACAAAAGAAACAATGCTTTTTTCATAATTGAAAACTCCTTTTATTTTACTGTTTCAATCATACAAAATTTAAGGGATAAAATAAATTATTAGATGAATAATTAAATTTATAATTTCCTAGGAAATAGTGATTTATCTAAATTAGTCGATGTTTTTATTTTTCGTTGATGGAAATAATGTATTTGTAATTGTATGCTTTACATAGTAGGAGAAGTGATTCCGTGGTCTCGAAATTAACTGCACATGAAAATGTAGTTCTATACCTATCATATAGCATTGATGATTAAACAGAGAGGAGTTTCTTTATGATTAATTATGGTATTGTAGGAACAGGTTATTTTGGAGCTGATTTAGCACGCTCCATTAATAAAATTGAAGATGCTAAAGTAATTGCAGTATTTGATCCAAATCATGCAGAGGAAATAGCTGAAGAATTAGAAGCTGAAACGTGTTCAAGTCTCGATGATTTAGTAGCTCGCAATGACATCGATTGTGTTATTGTCGCATCTCCAAGTTATCTTCATCGTGAACCAGTTATTAAAGCTGCTGAAAATGGTAAACATGTTTTTTGCGAAAAACCAATAGCTTTAAATTTTGAAGATTGTAGAGCTATGGTAGATGCCTGTGAAAAAAATAATGTTATCTTCATGGCAGGACATATTATGAATTTCTTTAATGGCGTTCATTATGCAAAAGAACTAGTTACACAAGGCAAAATTGGAAAAGTATTATATTGTCATGCTACTCGTACAGGTTGGGAAGAACAACAATCAAAAGTTTCTTGGAAAAAATACGTTCTCAATCAGGCGGCCATTTATATCATCATATTCACGAATTAGACTGTATCCAGTTTATTATGGGAGGTCTACCACAGAAAGCTACAATGGTTGGCGGAAATGTTTATCATAAAGGCGATAATTTCGGTGATGAAGATGATATGTTAATTATTAATTTAGAGTATGACGATAATCAATATGCTTTATTAGAATATGGAAATGCCTTTCGTTGGGGAGAACACTACGTCCTTATCGAAGGAACAAAAGGAGCTATCAAACTTGACCTTTATAATACTGGTGGCACACTAAGAATAAAAGGTGAAAAAGAATCACACTTTTTAGTACATGAAACGCAACAAGAAGACGATGAAAGAACTAACATTTACACAGGTCGTGGTATGGATGGTGCGATTGCTTATGGTAAACCAGGCGTCAGATGTCCATTATGGCTTCAAACATGTATTGATAAAGAAATGTCTTATCTTCACAACGTTCTTAAAGGAGGAGATGTAACAGAAGAATATGTTAACCTTCTTAACGGTGTTGCAGCCCTAGAATCAATAGCAACTGCAGATGCATGCACACTTTCATTAAAAGAAGACCGCAAAGTTTCACTTGATGAAATTACGAATTAAGATAAAACCCTCCTGTCAAATCAACATTTGACAGGAGGGTTTATTAAGGGAAAGGATCATCCCATATTCTATTGAATTTTTATTCCCACTCGATCGTACTTGGGGGCTTAGATGTTATGTCATAGACTACTCTGTTTACGTGGTCTACTTCATTAACGATACGGCTTGATATTTTTTGTAATACTTCCCAGTCTATTCTTGCGAAGTCACTCGTCATTCCATCTATTGAAGTTACAGCACGAATGCCTACTGTGTAGTCATATGTGCGGTAATCTCCCATAACGCCTACTGAACGAATGTCTGGTAATACTGTGAAGTATTGCCAAATTTCTCTTTCTAGACCTTCTTCACGTACGACTTCTCTTAGGATCGCATCTGATTCTCTAACGATTTCTAATTTGTCTTCTGTGATTTCTCCTAATACACGGATACCTAACCCTGGTCCTGGGAATGGTTGACGCCATACAAGGTGTTCTGGGATGCCTAATTCAATTCCTAATGCGCGCACTTCATCTTTGAATAGTGTATTGATTGGTTCGATTAATTGGAACTGCATGTCTTCTGGTAATCCACCAACGTTATGGTGTGATTTAATTGTTTGTGCAGTTTTCGTACCTGATTCAATAATGTCTGTGTAAAGTGTACCTTGTGCTAAGTAGTCTACACCTTCTAATTTAGAAGCTTCATCATCGAATACGTACACAAATTCGTTACCAATGATTTTACGTTTTTGTTCTGGATCTGAAACGCCATCTAATTTTTTCATAAAACGATCTCTAGCATCTACTCTGATGATGTTCATATTGAAGCCTTCACCAAAGTTCTCCATAACCATGTCGCCTTCTCCTTTTCTAAGAAGTCCATGGTCTACGAAAATACATGTAAGTTGATCACCGATTGCTTTATGTAGCAAGACAGCTACTACTGAAGAGTCTACTCCGCCACTCATTGCACATAGTACTTTACGGTCTCCAACTTGTTCTCTAATTTTTTCGGTTTCAATATCTACGAAGTTTTCCATTGTCCAGTTCCCTGTACATTCACAAACACGACGAATGAAGTTTCTTAATAAATCATTTCCGTATTCTGTATGTCTTACTTCTGGATGGAATTGAACACCATATAGCTTTCTTGATTTATCTTCTATAGCTGCATTTTGACAACTTGGGCTATCTGCAATGATTTCGAAGTTTTCAGGTATATCAATAACTTTATCACTGTGACTCATCCATACAGTTTGGCTATTAGGCAAGCTAAAGAATAAATCGTCATCTGATTTTACGTTTAATGTCGCTTTACCATATTCACGTTCACTTGCTCTTTCAACTGAACCGCCCAGTAATTTTGTCATTAATTGCATACCATAACAAATACCTAGAACTGGAATACCTAATTCAAAAATTTCAGGATTTACTGTGAAAGATCCTTCTTCATATACTGAATTCGGGCCTCCAGAAAGGATAATTCCTTTAGGATTCATTTTTTTAATTTCTTCCATTGAGATTTCATGGTCGTGTAATTCACTATATACGCCCATTTCTCTTATACGGCGTGTAATCAATTGATTATATTGACTACCAAAATCTAATACAAGAATTAATTCTTGCTCAAAAGCCATTTCCATAATAGTCCTGCTCCTTTAATTAAAATGAATAGTTTGGTGCTTCTTTAGTTATATGAACATCATGTGGATGTGATTCTTTAAGTCCTGCGCCAGTCATTCTAATAAACTGAGCTTCTTCTCTTAGTTCTTCTAAGTTAGCAGAACCAGTATAACCCATTCCGCTCTTAATACCACCAGTTAGTTGATAAATTGTATCTTGTAAAGGTCCTTTGAAATCAATTCTACCTTCAATACCTTCTGGAACGAATTTTTTAGCTGTAGTATCTTCTTGGAAGTAACGGTCTTTAGAACCTTGTTCCATAGCACCAAGTGATCCCATACCACGATATACTTTATATTGACGACCTTGGAAGATTTCAGTTTGTCCTGGGCTTTCTTCAGTACCTGCAAGAAGACTACCTAGCATTACTGCGTTACCGCCTGCTGCTAATGCTTTAGCAATGTCTCCTGAGAACTTAATACCGCCATCTGCAATGATAGCTTTACCATGTTTACGTGCTTCAGTAGCACATTCATAAATAGCTGTAATTTGAGGAACACCTACACCAGCTACAACACGTGTCGTACAAATTGAACCTGGTCCAATTCCAACTTTAACAACGTCTGCTCCCGCTTCATACAATGCCTTAGTACCTTCTTGAGTTGCTACATTACCTGCTATAATCGTTACATCAGGATATGTTTCACTTATGTTTTTAACAACTTCTAATACACCTTTAGAGTGTCCGTGCGCTGTATCTATAACTAAAGCATCTGCTCCCGCTTCGACTAGTTTTTGTGCACGTATAGGTGTATCTTTAGCAATACCTAACGCTGCTGCTACTAATAAACGACCTGCACTATCTTTTGCAGCATATGGGAACTCAATCACTTTCTCGATATCTTTAATTGTAATTAAGCCTTTTAGACTACCGTCTTCAGAAATTAATGGAAGTTTTTCTATTTTATATTTTTGTAAGATTTCTCCTGCTTGTTCTAAGTTTGTATCTACTGGAGCTGTAATTAAATCTTCTTTTGTCATAACGTCTGAAATTTTAATTGAGAAATTCTCTATAAATCTTAAATCACGATTCGTAAGGATACCAACAAGTTTCATATCTTGTTCGTTATTTACAATAGGTACACCAGAAATACGATATTTACTCATTAATGCTTCAGCTGCATATACTTGCTCTTCAGGTGTTAAGTAAAATGGATTTGTAATAACACCATTTTCTGAGCGCTTAACTTTTTGAACTTCATCAGCTTGTTGTTCAATAGACATATTTTTATGAACAACACCTAAACCACCTTGTCTAGCCATAGCTATAGCCATTTTAGCTTCAGTTACTGTATCCATACCTGCTGAAATAATTGGAATGTTCAATTTAATGTTCTTAGATAATTTCACACTTAAATCAACATCACTAGGTAATATTTCTGACTTAGCTGGTACAAGTAATACATCATCAAACGTTAATCCTTCTTTTTGAAATTTATTTTCCCACATGAATATAACCTCCATTAATTTATTTTCATTTTCATTATTTCATATTTTCACTGGTTTGTTGATTGTTTAACCCATTAAAACATAAATTTAATATAATAGCTGCAAATGTCCCTAAAACAATACCATTTTGAGTTAACCATGCATATTGTTCACCGAATGTTTCTAATGCCTGTGGTACTGCGGTAATACCTGCGCCTATCCCAACTGATACTGCAATCACAAGTAAATTGTTCTGTTTGTTGAAATCTATGCCACCTAGCATTTTCACGCCGTATGCCATAACCATTCCAAACATTGCGATCATTGCACCACCTAACACTGGGAAAGGAATCATACTTGCTAACGCACCTAACTTTGGAATAGAACCACATATAATGAGTAGTGCAACCATCATATACATGATTTGATTCTTCTTAGCTCCAGATAGAGAAACTAAGCCAACGTTTTGAGAGTAGGCTGTATATGGAAACGCGTTAAATATAGCACCTATTACAATAGCTATACCTTCTGCACGATAACCTTTAGATAAATCTTTTCTAGAAATAGGTTGTTTTGTAATTTCACTAAGTGCATGATATACACCTGTGGATTCAATCAAACTGACGATTGCGATAATGACAAAGACTATTGTTGTTCCAAACTCAAATTCGAAACCACTAAATCTAAATGGACGTGGTAGTTCTAACCAATTTGACTTATGTAACTCTGAAGTATCTACCAATCCGTAAAATGATGCAACTGCTGTTCCGATTAATAAACCTAATAAAATAGCAATTGATTTAATAAATCCTTTAGACAATCGTTGAATCAGTAAAATGATAACGAGTGTGAATACACCTAAAAATATATTTTTACTATCTCCATAGTTTTTTTCGCCTTCCCCGCCAGCTAAGTAATTCATTGCAACAGGCATAAGTGTTATTCCTATAATCGTTACAACACTACCCGTAACAACTGGTGGGAATAATTTTACTAAATATGAAAAGAATGGAGACATTATAATAACAATAATACCTGATAAGAATATTGAACCATATAACACACTAATTCCGTGTGTGTTTCCGACAAGTATCATGGGTGCAACAGCGGTAAATGTACAACCTAAGACGACCGGCAGTCCAATACCAATTCCTTTATATACTTGTAGAAATGTTGCTACACCACACATAAATATGTCTATTGCTACTAAATACGCTACTTCTTCGGGCGTGAAATCTAATGCTGAACCTACAATAATAGGCACCATAATTGCGCCAGCGTACATTGCTAATAAATGTTGGACACTTAGTATGAAATTTCTCATCTTATTCGTCCACCAATTTGACTTTGTTACCTGCTAAAGATGCAACTTGGCACAATGATAAGACGTCTAATCCTTCTGATTGTAATTTTTCTCTTCCCGGTTGAAAACTCTTTTCTATTACAATTCCAACTCCAGTAGTAGTTGCATTTGCAGATTGAACTAATCGGTGTAAGCCTAATGATGCTTCACCATTCGCTAGAAAGTCATCAATAATCAATACATGATCATCTTCATCTAAAAATTGTTTCGAAATAACAACTGTACTTGTTGTATTCTTTGTGAACGAATGAATATCTGTGTGATAAAATTCATTTGTCATTGTAGAAGGTTTTGCTTTTTTGGCAAATAAACAAGGCACATCTAAATGTAGAGAAGCCATAATAGCTGGCGCAATACCTGAAGCTTCAATCGTTAACACTTTTGTTATTTTTTTCTCTTTAAAATGATCGACAATTGCTTGTCCTACTTCGTACATAAGTTTTGCATCAATTTGGTGATTTAAAAATGAATCAACTTTAAGTATCTTTTCATCAATAACTACACCATCTTCTTTAACCCTATTCTGTAGTGTCCTCACACTACTCGCCTCCTCATTTAGATTAAAAAAAACACACCTTAATCCTAAAATATAGGTAAGATGAGTAAAAAATAATATAAAACCACACAAAATTGATAGTCTGGTTCCAGAGTTATTCGTTTACTCATAGTCGCATCGTTTAAGGCAATGCGGTAGAAACTTCTAAAGCCATATTCTTCAGATTATATGAGTTTTTAGTAATAAATTATTCATTGATAATAACAAAATATCAGTATTTTTACAATAGGAAAAACCTTATTATCACGGGATTTAAACACATTTTAAATAGACAGAATAATTAAAATAATGAGAATTTTTACCCTGTTTTGTTTGATTATCTCATAGAAGGGTATTTGTGAATTATATTGTATTTATGAAAACAATATTAAATTAATCTATAAACATCATAAGAGTATTCACTGATTGATGGTTTTTGCACATTACAAATTTATGGAGGTTTTAAGTATGGGTAAAATCGAAAAGTTTAATACGGAAAGTGAATTACTACAACGAATAGACCAATTGAAAGCAGATGGATTAGGAGAACGTGACTTACAAGTTATAACTGAAAATCGATTAGAAGATAACTCACTAGAATATACAGACGTAAAAGTAAAGAATTCTCGAGGATCATTTAGTGATAAACTCACTGCATTATTCTCAGGTGAAAGCGCAGAAGAAAGAGTACTTACAGGTATCAATGTTCCTGACGAAAATGTAGATGAGTATAAAAATGCTCTGAATGATGGAAAAATATTATTGTATATCGACAATGATAATACTGAAGAAACTGAGAACTTTGATTCTAGCCATCCGAAAGATTCACAATTAGGCAACGAACATTACGATGACACTAAACCTTTCTCAAAAGAAGATAGTAATAGCGGTGTTTCAGCTGGAACAGGTGCTGGTATCGGAGCTGGAGCTGTTTCTGCAAATTCATCAAAAGATGTAAACAATGAATCAGACGATTTACAAGATGATAAAGATACCAATCGCTATGGTAACAGTATAGATGAAGAAAATGAAGCACATGATGATGTTGATGATCATTCTACAGCTTCTACTCTTGCAGGCACTACTGGTTTAGGTGCAGCAGGTTATGCAGCGAACCAATCAGAGCAAAATGAAAATGAAACATTATCTAGTGATAACGAAAGAGATTTAGAAGAACTTAAAAATCGTAATAATAATGATTCAAAACCACCATATGGTGAAGCTGATAATGTAAAAGATCAAAGAGATTTAACACGTGAAGATGAATCAGAGTTCACTAGAGTTCACGATGATAGTGTTGAAACTGAGCGTTCATCTTTAAATGATGAAAGAGAAAATTTAAATGCTCAAGACGCTAATGAGGATTTAACACGACAGTCTGACTTAACTTCTAATGAAAACAGAAACGCTGCTGATAGTACAAATACTACGGCAGATGATGAAGAAGCTGTTAGACTACATGAAGAGCGAGTGAACGTCGACAAAGAAAACGTTGAAACTGGTGAAGCTTCAGTTGATAAACATGTAGTTGAGGAAACTGAAGAGTTCGATGTACCTGTAGAAAAAGAAGAAGTTACTATCGAGCGTCGACCAGTAAATGAAAAAGTAGATAGCGACTTTGAATCAAACGAGGATGATTCTATTCACGTACCATTACATGAAGAACGTGTGAATGTTGATAAAGAAAACGTAGTGTCTGAAGAAATTGTAATCAAGAAAAACAAAGTACAAGACACAGAACACGTTTCAGAAAATGTAAGACGAGAAGAAGCAGATATTAATAATCCTACTGATGATGATAAACAATAAAACATCATTAATATTAAAAGGGTCCGGGGCATAAATAATTGTCCCGGGCTCTATTTTACGTATATAAAATATAAGAAAACACTGTATAAGCATTTTTAGTGTGATATGTTATAATATGACTAAATCTTGAGTCGAGGGGTTTATTAACATGAATTTTGAAGTTGTCACATCAATAGATGATCCATTGTTTAAAAAAGCATTAGATATGTATGAGGAAATTTTCAAAGTAGAAATCAGAGAAGATCGTCATGTGTTCATACATTCATTAACATCTGAATATATCAAAAATCATTATATATTTTTAGTTGGTCTTAAAGATGATATGGTTGTTAGCCTATCAACTGGTCATTATGAACCAACTACTAACTCTGCATTCATTAATTATTTAATGACCCACCCAGAACACCGAAATCGACGTGTAGGTGCACAAACTTTAGAAAAAATCGAAGAAGAATTACACAAGTGTGGTCAAGAAGTACATGGTAGAGATGCTAACATGATTATGCTTGAGTCATTCGGTGAAGAATCATATGATTCTGAAGAAGGAAAAGAACAAGCTATTATGCGCAAAAACTTTTTCAATAGACATGGTTATGAAATTTTGCAAAACATATCATATATTCAACCAAATCCTCAAAAATCTTTACCACCTTCACCAATCAATTTATTTGTTAAACAATACTTACCGCTTCAAAAAGACGTTATTATGCCAAGTATACGTTCATGTTATATTAATAAATATATACACGGTAACGAAAATGACAGAGAATTTGTATATGAACTATTAGATTCAATGGGGTTATAAAATTACAGGCTGCGACATAAATAAATGTCTCAGCCTGTTTTATCATATTGGCAGTAGCTGACTGGTATGAAAACACGATTATATCAAGCTTTTTTCATATCTAGTCATCCTTGCCGGGGTGGGGATACAAAATCTTTTTAACAAAATGAGATGCCTCTCCCGCTCCCTGATTTTTATTTTTCTGTATATCTCTTTATAAGGTCTTGAGCTTTTTCTCTCTTAGCTCCCTCGGGATTTGTACCACACCACAAATTCATATAATCAGGATTGTCTTCTTTTTTAGACTTCCCTCTCATAGGCTGTGTTAATATATTTTGAATTGGATAAGGACAAATCGCTCTTTCAAATGTTTCAGCATAGACAATATAAGCATTTCTTATTCCATTAGCATAGCGACCACTAAAAGTATTTGTTAAAACAATATCTTTAGTAGTAGCTCGCAATATACTCTCTTTATGGATGTTAGGCACTCCGCTTTCTTCTGTTGTTAAAAATGCTGTACCTAACTGTACAGCCGTAGCGCCTTTTTGAAGGAAAAATTGTGAACGTTCAGGGTTTGTTATTCCGCCTGCTACTATTAGAGGTAAATCTATAGATTCCTTTGCAAGATTAAATAATTGCTCTGTTGTAAGCAGGTCATCTGGTAATGACTGTTTAAAGGAGCCTCTATGCCCGCCTGCTTCCTTTCCTTGTAAAACAATTCCATCTACACCAACCTTCACTAAATCTAGTGCTTCCTCCAACTCAGTGGCTGTTCCTAATACTAATATTTTATGCCTGTGCAACTTGCTGACAAGCGCTTCTGTTGGTTTGCCAAATGTAAAACTCGCAACTTCTACTTCTTTATCAATAATGACATCTATCATTTCGTCGAATTGATTTGTAATCTTTACTTCTTTAATTGGTTCATATTGAAGTTCTTCTTCTATTGGTTTCAATATTGCATTCATTCGATCAACTTTGTCTTGATTAATTTCAGGAAATTCTGGGATAAATAAATTCACGCCAAACGGTTTATCAGTCATTTTTCGTATCTTATCAATATCGTCTGATAATGATTCTGGATTCATATAACCTGCCCCTATTTGACCTAATCCACCTGCGTTACAAACTTCAGAAACCAGCTTAGGTGTCGTTACACCACCAGCCATTCCTGCTAGAAATATTGGTTCTGACACGCCTAATTCATTCAATAGCATAGTTCTATTCATATCATTACCCCTTTCAAAATAACCATAAGCTGATTGCTTTATTTTTGTCATTATTTAGTTCATTATAATGTCATCTTACTAAAAGGAGTATCAAAATGTCACAATCAAAACTTACATTGACAGAAATTATAAAGAAAAGAAAATCAGTTAAGGAATTCGACCCTAACTTTAAAATACCTAGAGAAGAAATTGAAGAAATGATTGAGCTAGCTACAGAAGCACCTTCATCAATCAATTTACAACCTTGGAGATTTGTTATTATAGATTCAGAAGAAACTAAACAAAAATTAGATAGCCTTGTACAATTCAACCAAAGACAACTTCACTCTTCAAGTGCTATTATTCTCATATTAGCTGACTTAAAACATGCTGATTACGTTAGTGAAATTTATGAGAAAAACGTAGAACTTGGATACATGGATGAAAACTCTAAAGATTATTTCATTGAAACAATTTCTAATTTAATAAGCGGTGCAGATGAAAGCTACTTCAAAGAACAAGGTTTAATGGATGTAAACCTGGCTTCTATGCAACTTATGCTTATTGCTACTGATCATGGTTATGATACTAACCCAATTGGTGGTTTCGACAAAACGGCTTTACTTGAAGCTTTAAATATCGATACTTCACGATATGTACCTGCTCATTTACTTGCTATCGGTAAAGGCGCTAAAGCTCCGCATGAGTCAAGTAGATTACCAGTAGAAAGTATCATAGCATGGAACGACGAAAGTGATGGTACAGTTGGGAAATAATTGTTAAATTATTTAAATATGGACTAGTCTTCGTAAATAAAAACATCATTAATGAGATATTAATTCAAATCAAACCCTAAAAGTTAGATAAAATTCTAATTTTTAGGGTATTTTTTATATTGCTTTATTACTTAATAGAGTGTAGAATTTATTGCGCTAAGACTTTTTTACATGAACGCTTTAACGCTTTAAAGTATTTTATATATAAAGGAAGGTTTATTATGAAAAATTTATCACAATGGTCTTCTAATATTGGATTTATATTAGCAAGTGCGGGATCAGCTATTGGATTAGGTGCTGTATGGAAATTCCCATACATGGCTGGAACTTATGGCGGGGGTGCATTTTTATTCATCTTCATCATATTTACACTACTAGTTGGTTTACCACTACTATTAAGTGAGTTTATATTAGGACGATATGGAAAGACTTACTCAACAAATATATTCAAGAAAGTTTCTGGTAAGTCTTCTTTCAATTTAATCGGTTGGCTTGGTAATTTAACCGTGTTTGTATTATTTTCTTTCTATAGTGTTATCGGCGGTTGGATTATTTTATATATTATTAGGACGTTATTGGATAGCGTTGGTTTAACGCATTCCAACGAATACGGAAATATCTTTAATGATTATATTTCAAATCCACTCTTCGCATTAGCAAGTCAATTTGCGTTTATATTTATCACCGTTATTATTGTTAGTAAAGGTGTAGAAAAAGGCATAGAAAAAGCATCAAAAATCATGATGCCACTATTGTTTTTATCATTTTTAATCATTATCATTCGATCTGTAACTTTAGACGGCGCTTTAGAGGGTATCCAATATTTCCTTACTCCTAAAATAGCTGATTTAAGCTCTGAAGGTGTGTTATATGCTCTTGGTCAATCCTTCTTTGCCTTATCACTAGGTACATGCGGAATGATGACATACGCTTCATACTTAGACAGAAAAACGAATATCGTTAAAAGTGCTAATGCAATTGTATGGATGAACATCGGTGTATCAATAGCAGCAGGACTAGCAATATTCCCAGCTATTTTTGCTTTTGGTCTAGAACCCAACCAAGGTCCTGGATTATTGTTCATCATATTACCACAAGTTTTTGATCAAATGTTTTTAGGTTCATTATTCTATTTATTATTCTTATTATTGTTCTTGTTCGCAGCAATTACATCATCAATATCATTGCTCGAATTAAATATATCAAACATCACAAAAAACAATAATGATTATAGAAAGAAATGGGCTTATATTATTGGCGGGCTTGTGTTTATTTTTGGGATACCTTCCGCTTTATCAAATGGATTGTTGCAAAACTTAACATTTGGTGTCGGTACATTCTTTGATAACATGGATTATTTAGTAGCTAACATTTTAATGCCTATCGGAGCTTTCGGTGTCACAATATTTGTTGGTCACATTTTTGATAAAACTACTATTATGAAAGAGTTGAATATGCAAGATAGTAAAAAAGGACGACTCTTCGTTAACACTTGGTATTTCTTAGTTAGATTTGTTTTACCAATTATTATCATCGCAGTATTCATCGGACAATTATTATAGGATGAACATATTAAAATCAATAGATAGTCATTTTTAGGAACTAAAATGTGTAATTGTCACGATTTTATAAAAAATAAGCATCTCACTTTCAAACTGAAATAATCAGTTAAGTGAGATGCTTTTTATTTTAAAGTATTCCTATCCATTTCCAATAAGTCATACTCATTATAACTATTAATATATAACCGATGACGGTAATTGGTACACCTGTTTTAATAAAATCTTTTACTGTGAATGTCTCTGTACCATATGCGAGCATATTTTGTGGTGAACTCACTGGTAATAAGAAACCAAAACTAATAACAAATTGCTGGATTAATACGAAACCAATCGACTGATCTCCTAAATCTAGCGTTTGTGTTAAAGCGATAAATACAGGAATCAGTGCTGAAGAAAGACTCGTTGCACTCGCAAACCCTAGATGTATAAGAATATTAAATAGTGATATTAAAGCAATGATTGCAATTAAAGGCATATGATTTAATCCCATCAAACCGAATGTTTTATCACTTAACCATTGTGCTGCTGTTGTTTCTAATAAAACAGTTCCTAAAGATATTCCTATACCAAATACAATAACAGTTCCCCAAGGGATTTTCTTTTCGACATCTTCCCAAGTAAATACTCCTATTTTAGGTGTAAGCATTATTGCTAAAGCGATGATTGTAATGGAAGATGAGTCTATAGGATGCAGTAATTTTTCTGTAGACCAGAATAATAGTAATAAAACGGAAATAGTGATGAGTCGCCATTCTCTTGCTGAAATAGGGCCTAGTTCTTTTAATTGTTTTTTAACTAATTCTGTCCCACCTTCGATTTCCTTTTCTTCAGGTTTAATAATTGTAATCATCACAAAGTATAAGACAACTGACATTATAATAGACCATGGTGCTGCATATAAAAACCATTCGCCCCATAGATTTATTAATAAATCCGATTGCGACTATATTCTGTGCTGCTGCAGTCTTTATACCAATATTCCATATTGATACTGAATGGACTGCCGTTATAATCAGTAAAGCAGCTAGCTTACTGTTTTTAGACGTATTGAATGCTGCAATCATACCTAATAGTATAGGTACGACTGCGCCTGCTCGTGCCGTAGCTGAAGGAACAAAGAATGCCAATATTATTGAAACAACTATAGCTCCAATAACAATTCTATTAGTCTTATTTCCTACAACTGACAGAACTTGCAATGCTAAACGTTTATGCAAGTTTGTCACTTGCATGGCTGTTGCGAGAAAAAGCGCTGCAGCAACAAGCGCAACTGCAGATCCTGAAAATCCGCTTAAGGCCATTTTTAAAGCATTACTCGTTCCTAATAAAGCATCTCCTTCAACAGCTTTACCATCCACCGCGGGATTACCTAATGAATCAGCTAAATCTTGAACTGGACTAAAACCAGTTAATAATACAATAAGACCAACAATCATTACAGCTGATACTGGATATGTAACTGCTTCTGTAACCCACATAATGACGGCAAAAGCTAATATTGCCAGTGCGCACTTAGCCATAATAGGTAAATCGTTAGGTGTTGGTAATAATAATATTGTGATTAGTACAATAAAACTAATGATAATCCAAATTGGTTTAAAAGCTTTTTTCTCTGCATTTTTTGACATCGACAACAGCTCCAATTTATTGTTTATTATTCTATTTTCCTAAATAGTAACATATTTCTTATTGGGATATAACGAATTATTTAACTAATACTTGAACTTTATCACAAATACATGTAATGTATTAAGGGAAGCGTGACGGTTGTCTGTCGGCAGACAACCCGACCTATAGAAAACACTGTTATATAAAGGATGAGGCATAGAAATGTTAACAAAAGAATTCTCAGCTAAGGTTGGTCTTAGCGAAAAGCAAGTTAGAAAAATTGTACAGCACTTAGAAGATAGAGGTTATCAGCTTTCTAAGACGGAATATCGTGGAAGAGAAGCTACAGATTTCCAAGAAGAAGATATTGAATTATTCCAAGAAATTGCTGAAAAAGTGAAAGAAACTAACAGTTATGATCAAGCTTTTGAAACTTTAGAAAAAGAAAAAGATTTCTTACAAGTTCTTGTGAAAGATGAACCTACTCAACAAACGCCTGAACTTCAACAATTAATTGATGAATTAAGAACTGAAGTACAACATATGCGTAGAGAAAGACAAATGTTAGGCGAAATGCTACAACAAGTACATATTACACAACAAAAATTAGAACAAACTTTAGCTTTACAAGCGCCACAAGAAACTCAAAATAGTGAGCCAACTGAGAATACTAACGTAGCGGAGAAAGAAACTACTCAAACTGAAACTTCTCCTAAAGAAGAAGTTGAAGCGACTACAACTCAATCTGTTAAAACTGAAGATATAGATGAGACACCTTCTAAAGTAACTGTAGCTGCTTCAGAAGCATCAAAAGAAAACAACGAACAAGATGACGATAATAAGCAAGCTTCAGCAGAAACTAAATCTGAGCAATCTGAAGAAGTTAAAGCAGAAACTACAGAAACTGCTAAAGAGCCTTCAGAAAAAGAAGAAGTTAAAGAAGAAGCTAAAGATGACAAAGAAGAGTCTACTACTTCTGAAACTTCAAACGATGAAACAGTTGTACCACTTACAGCAGAAAGCAATCAATCAGAAGAATCTCCAAAAGAAGAACCAAAGAAAAAAGGTTTCTTCCAAAGATTATTCAATATATAATATTTTAAAAACCTAGAAGACATATATCTTCTGGGTTTTTTGTTCCAAAATTTACTAAATCATTTTGACTTATGTTAAGTTTTTGTAAATTTATGGGCTTTTATTGTAAATCAAATTTCCACTTTGATATATTAAAAGCTAATCATACACAGATAAATACGATTAGGGGTGCTCCATTAAGTGGAAACATTATATTTTGAAAACATAAAGTACAATGACTTGATAATAAACAATAATCAAACTGTTAAAATTCTTAAAGACAATATCGACTTCTATATTCATTTGAATTTAAAAGAAAACGACGAACAATTAATTATTTTCTCTAACGGTGCTATCGATCCTAATAAAAGTAAGCCACCAGTTTTTATGAGACATTCATGGCACGAAGACTTTAATGCAAGTTGTATTTTTATTGATGATAGAACTGTTCATAATAATAACTTGAGAATCGGTTGGGGTGTTGGCAGCGAAGATAGACATTATTTAATGGATTATAGTGATATTGCCCAAATGATTGCAAATACGCTAAGTATCCAACCTGAAAACACCTATTATTATGGTTCATCAGCAGGAGGTTTTATGTCCATGTATCTTGCCACGTTACATAAAGATACTAAAGCCATTGTTAACAATCCTCAATGTTATGTTGATAAATATGATCAAACCAATGTAAATAAGCTTTATACATCTATATTTCCTGACTATTCAACAGAAGAAATCAAGAAGAAATATGCTATTAGGTTATCTATTACTAGTTTGTTTAGACAAAAAAACTATGTTCCAGAAATCTATTATGTACAAAATAGGTTATGCTCATCAGATATGAAAAATCAGTTTAATCCTTTTTGTAATATGTTGGACAGATATGATATAGATAGTTCTAATATAAAATTTATCCTCTACAACAATTTAAAATCAGGTCACGCTCCCCTTCAACGAGCCGGAACAATAACGCTTGTAAATCGAATAATTGAAGGAAATCAAATGACGTAAGAGTAGAGATGAAAAAGCTTAATATACGCGCATTTGTATTCTAATTAGCTACTGCCAATATAAAGAATCAGGCTAGGACATTTATTTATGTCCTAGCCTGTTTTTATGTCTTTTTAACTTGATTTTTATTCTATGTCGTTTATCCTAAATATAATTACTATAAAGGAAAGCGAGGATATCTATGATGGCTTACTCAACTTCCGAAATCTCTGAAGCCTTAAATACAATAAACGCTACTATTACAAATTGCGAAAAGATGCTCGGTAAATTTGATGAAAATACATCTCAACACTCGCTTTTAATTAACAGAATACAAGCTTTGAAAACTTCTAAAGGTGTCATAACATCAACTGAGTATTACGATAAAATCCAGCTAGAAGAAGCTTTACCACCGATAGAATCTATTATCAACAAATCATCTAAAGCACAAATCAAACACAATAAAGAAAGCTCGACATACAAACGATTACAAAAGCATATACACGCAATGAAGATTGCTCAATTTTTTATATATGCAGATTTAAAAAATAAATAGGTTAATTTTTGTAAATTTTATGTTAACCTATACGAGTACTGTAAAAAAATCGATAAATTCTTAAAGTAGAGGAAAAAATTATGAAATTCACAAAAGAAGAATGGCGTAACACAGATTTCAAATTAAACATGGATGTCAGTCATTTAAACTTAGATGAAATCATCAGCTTAAATGATAATTTAACTACTACAGAAATAGACGAAGTATATTTGCCGTTAATTAACTTTTTGACAAACAAAGTTAAATTTCACAAAGACTACTCACAGAACATCAATACAAAATTACTCAACAAAAATAATACACCACCATTTATAATTGGTGTCTCAGGTGGCGTATCAGTAGGTAAAAGTACCGTTTCAAGACTACTCTTACACCTACTCCAAGAATATAATCCTGATTGGAAAGTCGACCTTATCACAACAGATGGGTATATTATGCCCAAACAAGAACTGATTGATAAAGACTTACTTTCTAAAAAAGGATTCCCTGAAAGTTATGATACAAAAATACTTATTGATCACTTAAAACAAATAAAAGAAAATGAACCAAATATACCAACATACACATATTCACATATCACATATGACAGACTTAAAGAACAATATCATTACGTTGATTGTCCCGATATCCTTATAATCGAAGGCGTAAACATATTCCAAGTGAATCCACACGAAGAAGAACTTGTAAGCGACTATATCGACTATAAAATCTATTTAGACTCAACAATAGATAACATGAAAAAATGGTATCTCAATCGCTTCTTATTACTACAAGAAGAAGCCTTCCAAAAACCAGATTCTCATTTCTACAGATACCGTGATTTACCTAAAGAAGAAGCAATCAAAATTGCTACAGAAATTTGGGAAGATATAAACGAAGTGAACTTAATAAAAAATATTTTACCAACTAAAAACAGATCAGATCTCGTATTGTATAAGAGTGAAAATCATGTAATTGAAAACTTGAGATTTAATAAATTTTAGATAAGTAAATTAAAATATTATATATTTCTAATATCGGAGGTTGCAAATGTATATATATCCCAATTCACAAACCATTAAGTACTGGGAAGAACATTACTTTAACAATTTTGATTTATTTTTCGTTACTTCATTACCAATTAAATATGAGCCGATCTTAATAACCTCTAAAGAAAAATTCAAAGAGAGTAGTTTGTTTAACATTAAAACAAATAATTTATACGAAATATGGAACTTATATGAGTATAAATATGTGATTCAAGCATACGCTGGATGGTTTGAATCCTTAAGCAATGCTACTCAGAACACTCTTATAGACGAACAACAAAAAATTAATAACCCACTTTTTATTAATAACAAATTAATTACATCTTTCAAATGGAAAACAATGAATTCTGATACTAAAAAAGAATTTTTTAATACAAAAATTCATGATTATCAAGACAATAAATCTGATGAAATACATATAAAACTACCAGAGCATATAGAATCTTTAGTTGATACATTCCCCTTATATCAGGGCTCGAATTGTTTATCAACAGTATTATATGCGATTACTAAATCTAGAAATATTTTAAATCAATGGATAAAAGGAGATTCATTTTTACATACTCTTAGACAACTAGGCTATGTAAGAACTGATAATTCTAGTACTGTAGGAGATGTAGTAATTTACTTTTCTGAGCAAGCAGTCGTCCATGCTGCTTATCAAATTGAAAATAATTTTTACTTAAATAAAAACGGCCAAACTATATTTAATCCATATAAAATCATAAGCAAACAGGAGCTTGAATACAATTGGGGGAAATATGACAAATATATCTACCGGCAAAAATAAATATACTTTTATCCAACTAAAAAGCCATATTTACCAACTTTCACAAGAGGTCCTTCCGTCTTATATATTTTTGTGTAATAGCTATGGAATTTACTATTAAGTTTCTTTCCCATTATTATAGGGTATCGAATAGTTATAATTTTGTGGTATTAGTTTAAAAATACCACGAAATAAAAGTCTCAAAATGGTATTTATAGATTAGGTGATTAATATGCAAATATTTAGAGTAAGTCCGAATCATGAAGTCAGTGCAAAATATCTAGACAATAGACGCTTATCTAAACAGATACTGGAGCTATATCAAATTATTAGAGTATGCTTGGCTCATATGGAACTAATTGAAGGAAACACAAAGTATATACACCATCCAATTGTTCAACATGTTTATAATGATGGTAATCCTTATATTATAGATACTTTCCAATTGTTAAAAGAGATGAATAAAGAACATATTCGTAGAGGTGGAAAAAGATCAGAGTCATTTAAACAAGATTTATCAAATTTAGCACTAATCATTGATAAAAATCGTAGTCATTTTTCTGATGAAAACTTACCTCCTATTTACGTCTATGGTAATGATAAAATATACGGAGATACAGCTTACGAAGAATATATTAAATTATTATATTATAAATGGCAAAATGACAAGATACCGGCAAGATGCAACTGTTTGATTATTGTTTAGGAGAATTATTATGAATGATTTAATTACAGGTAGGAGAGGTGTGGTTAATCATCATGAAAAATAATAAAAACAGTGAATTATTATGGGCTAAGCATAAATATGAAGTCATGTGGCACAGTCAAAAATACTATTTAAGCATTCGAGAAATGCTAAAATCACCTGTCACTTTAGACGAAATAGAAAGTGAAATAAATAAAGCTAAACAGATTACGCCAACTAAAGGTTCTATAATAAACACGTATGACCATATGTGGGGATACTTCAAGAAAATCTCAGATAAAGAAGAAAAAACAACGTATTTATTATTAAAAGATCAATTTCTTAACGACAATATAGAACCAAAAGAATTACTTCATTTCATAAAGCTTTTAAGCGAAAAATACCAAACCAACTATATTCTAAATTCGACTATTATTAGTGAATTAGAAATATAGTGTTATAATTTATTATTATTCTACTTCTTCTCAATATCTTTAAAGTAAGTTTTAAGAAATATTTCTTCAAGTTTTGATTCAATTGTCAATCGTGTTCTTTCACATTGGTTGTTAAACTTTAATCTGAAATATAAAGTTTTAAACATATCAGTTATATTTTTTTGAGCTCTATAATATTTTACTCCAGTATAGTCTAATTGATTTAATTTAACTTGAATATCATTTATCCAGTTACTTAAATCTATATCAGAGAACCCTGTTTCTAATAATGATTCAATTATGAATACTTGCCTCTCATCTTCATCATCAATATATGGTAGAGAATCTTTTGTTAACTTGAAGAGATTATTACTAATCAAATTCATAACCATACTGTTATAATTCTTTAAATAAAAATCAGATTTTATACAAGCAACTATTAAATCCGACCCATGTGCAATACTATGCGCCCATCCTTTATTGTGTATATAACCTCTAATATCTTGCTCTTTTTCATAATAAAAAATCGCTGCATTAAAAATTTCATTGTAAGTATCTCGTTCAAAAGTTTTACTTTTAATATCATTTTCTACTATAGAAGCAAGTATTAAAGAACTAAAACTTCTTAAAAATACACTATCAGAATCATCATTACCCAAGTTTATATTTAAATTTCTCAAGCTCATATACAATATTTTATCTATTTGAATATCAGTTAATTTATTATTTAAAATTAATAAACAAATTATTTCAGTAGTCTTTTCACGAATATCAGAATCTGTGTTGCCTACATTATTCATTAATTCACTTAGCACTGAATCTGAAATGTTCTCATGTAACAAATTACTTTCAAATAATTTTAATACCTCTTTTATATCCAATTCTCATCCCCTCCCGACAAAATAATTATATATTATATAGCTTTATAAATCCATTATATTATAATATTTATAAAGGATGCGCTCTTATTTTAGATATAAAATTATCTAAGAGTTATCTTAATAATAGAAAAATGCCTTATTGGCAATCGAGATAGAATAAGGCATAGTGATTATAAAGCAACAGTAGCCATATATTACGGATAAAATGGCAAAAGATATGATGAATAAATTAGAAGGGATAGGGAGTTAAAAAAGAATGGATAATAAGAAACCTAAATCTACCGATGGTCTCATGAGACACATTAGAAATAATAAGGATATTGAAATCAATGGTAGTAAACAAAAAAGACAATTACGGAACATTGGGTATTTTCATGGGTACAAAGGTTATAGTTTTTTTCAGGAAAAAGACAATGGGCTATACCTAAACAATTTTAGTGAAGTAGTTGCACTTTATGAGTTTGATTCAAATGTCAAAACTTTATTTTACAAACATGTTATGTTCGCTGAAACTGCTATTAAAAATCGTTTGTTAGAAATCATTCATGTTCATTCAGGAACTGAACTAGAAAAACTATTTGATAATGTCTTGACTGATTATAAAAAACATACAGTACGCTCAGCTAAATATAAAGAGAAATTCAAACAAACAATGAAACTTAGAAATGATATATATGAAAAAATCCATTCCAGTTTTAGTACAAAACCTTTTATAAATCATTTTATTTATAATGATAGACCTGTGCCTCTTTATGCTGTTTTCGAATTATTCACTTTAGGAAATTTGGTCTTTTTTACTAGGTGTATGAATTCAACCTTAAAAATACAAATAATAACCGACTTAGGTCTATACCATTCATCTTTTGATAAAAATGATCAATTAATAGGGGACTTAATTGACTGTTTAAAAGGGCTTAGAAATGCTATAGCACATAATGGAGTTCTTTTTGATTGTAGATTCAAAGAAAGCAATGTAGGAAAGCAGCTAACTGAATATTTTAATATAAAAATGAATGTGAAAGATATCCATTTCAATAGAATTGTTGATTATTTAGCTGTAATAGTTTTAATCATTTCCTCTCTAGGCTATAACAAAACTGAATTAAGAAAAGTAGTTAAATCATTTGAATTGCATCTTAATGAATTAAGACAAAATCTAAATGTAAGTACATACGACAAAGTCATCGGTACTGACGTTCGGAGTAAGCTAAAACAAATCAATCAATATATAAATAATTTTTCTTGATATATATGTAATAAAGAGATATAATTATAAACAAATAGCGGTACACATCTGCGGAGTGTACTTGAGGTTAACTGTTGCGACGGTTGCCTCTTTTTTTATGCTTAAAATATCAACTTTCTCACACATTGCCCTTTTTTCTGCCCTTTTTTCCATAAATTCAAACACAAAAATAACCCTCTAGCCTGATTGCTAGAGGGTTTTGTATACATTAAATATTATTGTTCTTCTTTAACGTATGGTAATAAAGCCATGTGACGTGAACGTTTAATAGCTATTGTAAGCATACGTTGGTATTTCGCTGAAGTACCTGTTACACGACGTGGTAAGATTTTACCTCTTTCTGAAATAAATTTCTTAAGTAAATCTGTATCTTTGTAGTCGATATGTGTAATACCATTTGCTGTGAAATAGCAAACTTTTTTACGACGACGACCACCTCTTCTTGGTCCACCTGCCATGATTGTGTTCCTCCCTTCTCGTTAAGTTTATATATAAACGTTTAAATCAACTGTTTAGAACGGCAAATCATCATCACTGATATCAATTGGTCCATTAGCATTTGCAAATGGGTTACTTGATTGTTGATTATTATTTGACTGTTGTTGATTTGAAGGTGCTTTTTGGCCTTGTTGGTTACCGCCAAAGTCTTGTCCATAGTTTTGGAATTCGTTATTATTTTTCTGGTTGTATGATTGGTTATCATTACCTGATTGACGTTGGTTTGCGCCTTTAGGTTCAAGGAATTGAACGCTATCACAAACAACTTCAGTTACATAAACACGACGACCTTCTTGGTTCTCGTAGCTACGAGATTGTAAACGACCTTCAACACCTGCAAGACTACCTTTAGATAAGTAATTGTTTACATTCTCTGCGGGACGTCTAAAAACGACACAGTTGATAAAGTCAGCTTCTCTTTCACCTTGCTGATTCGTAAAAGTACGATTAATAGCTAAAGTAAAAGTAGCAACTTGAACGCCTGAGGGTGTTACTCTGTATTCCGGATCTTTAGTTAACCGACCGACTAATACAACACGATTAATCATTTAATCTCCCCCATATCTTAAAAATTAAAATTATTTTTCATCTTCGCGTACGACAATGTGACGAATGATATCGCCAGTGATTTTTGATAAACGATCAAATTCATTGATTGCTTCATCATTTTCAGCCTTAATTCTAACGATATTGTAGAAACCTTCTGCGAAGTCTTGGATTTCATAAGCTAAACGACGTTTACCCCAATCCTTTTCTTCGATGATTTCTGAACCGTTTGAAGATAAAACGCCTTTGAAACGCTCAACTAAAGCTTTTCTAGCTTCGTCTTCGATATTTGGACGTACTACGTACATTACTTCATATGTTCTCATCAATTTACACCTCCTTGTGGTCTATGCGGCTTAATATCTTTTGTATTAAGCAAGGAATAATTTTCATTACTCACAATCAAGAATTATAGCACACAGCATTACTTTTTACAATCATTTTTTACACGTTAAATCTGAAGTGAACGACGTCTCCGTCTTTCATTAAATAGTCTTTACCTTCAAGTCTTACTTTGCCCGCTTCTTTAGCTCCAACCATTCCATTATTACTTAATAAGTCATCATAACTTACTGTTTCTGCCCTAATAAATCCTCTTTCGAAGTCTGTATGAATAATTCCAGCACATTGTGGGGCTGTCATACCTTCTATAAATGTCCAAGCTCTTACTTCTTGTTCACCTGCTGTAAAGTATGTTGCTAATCCTAATAGGTTATATGAAGCTCGTATTAATTTATCTAGACCTGCTTCTTCTACACCTAAATCTTCTAAGAACATTTCACGGTCTTCATCATCTAATGTTGCAAGTTCTTCTTCTATTTTCGCTGAAATAACAATAACTTCTGACCCTTCATTATCTGCGTATTCTTTGATTTGTTTCACATATTCATTGTCTTCAGGATTTGCTACTTCATCTTCAGCTACGTTTGCTACATATAACATAGGTTTTGCTGTTAATAAGCTTAAGTGTTTTAAAATAGTTTTTTCTTCGGCTGTAAACTCTATGCTTCTTACTGGTTCATTATTTTCTAATGTTTCTTTAATTTTTGCTAATAATTTTTCTTCGGCAACAGCTTCTTTATCTTTTTGTTTCGCCATTTTCGCGACTCTTTCATAGCGTTTTTCTACTGACTCTAAGTCAGCTAACACTAATTCCATATTAATAACTTCTATGTCATCGATTGGGTCTACTTTACCTGAAACGTGCGTAACATTTTCATCTTCAAATGCACGTACAACTTGACATACAGCATCTACTTCACGGATGTGTGATAAGAATTTATTCCCTAATCCTTCACCTTTAGAAGCACCTTTAACGATACCTGCTATATCTGTAAATTCAAAAGCAGTTGGTACTGTTTTCTTTGGTTTAACTAATTTAGTTAATTCTTGTAAACGATGATCCGGCACCTCTACGATACCAACGTTTGGATCAATTGTAGCGAAAGGATAGTTTGCCGCTAATGCTCCCGCCTTTGTTATTGCGTTAAATAATGTAGATTTCCCAACGTTTGGTAAACCTACGATACCAGCTGTTAATGCCATTTTATTCACCTTGTCCTTTTTCTAATATTTTTTTGATTTTTTTATCAAATTCTTGCCTTGGTAACATTATACTACGTGAACAACCTTCACATTTAATTCTAACGTCTGCTCCCAATCTTATGATTTTAAATCTATTGACGCCACATGCATGTTGTTTTTTCATTTCTACAATATCATTTAAGTCATATGATTTTATCATGAAACAGCCTCCATTTTAGATATTTATTGAATATTATTTGGATTATATGAAACCATAGTTGGTATTGGTGATTGTATGCCTTCTTTATCGAAGAATGATTTTATTTCTCTTCTTAAAATACGTGCACCTGTACCATGTGCGTTTGGTTCTGTTTCTCCTGCAATTTTTATAGTAGCTTCACCTGCTGTTACAGTTTCTACTCCTAATATTTCAGGTTCATTAACAAAAATTGCATATTTTTCTTTTATAGTTGGTAAAAACACTTCTAATTTTTGTTCTACTTTATCTAGATTTTCTTTAATAGAAACAGGTATTTCTACAATAGCCATACCATTGTGAATTGAGAAGTTTACTATTTCGTTCATAGTTCCATTTGGTAAGATTGTTAAATCTCCTTCAAAGGATAAGATTCTTGTTGATCGCATACCAATAGATTGTACAGTACCTTCTGCTACTGTTGTCCCAGTCGTATTAATTTTTACATAATCTCCGACGTCAAATTGATTTTCAAATATAATAAAGAATCCTGTTATGACATCTTTTACTAATGCTTGTGCACCAAAACCGATTGCTAAACCGACTACTCCAGCTCCGGCAATGATACTTTCTACTCTAATCCCTAAATTACTTAAGATAGTTGTAGCAACAATAAACCAAACTACGTATGAAACTACATTCTGTAATAAGTTTACCATTGTTTTTGCACGTTTGTTAGACTTCCCTACCCGCTTCGTTCCATATTTAGTAGTGAAGAATTTTTCTATTAATTTATGCAATATTTTAATGATTATAAACGCGAGTATAATATAAAATAAGCCAATAAATATCTGTTCTATCCATTTCTGCCAATTGTCAGGGTTCATAAATGGATCAATTAATTTATGGATGATGTTGTTTATTTTTTTCAATTTTGCACCTCTTTACTGTTCTAACAATAATTCTATTATTCTTTTATACTCAGATTCTGAATTGAATTCAAGTGATATCTTGCCAGACTTTTTCGTTTTATGAATATCAATATTAGTTCCAAATTTTTCTTTTAATTGATACTCATGTTTCATAATAAATTGCGGCTTATTTTGATGAGCTTTACTTTTTGGTTTTCCTTTTTCATTTAAGAGTTTCACATGCTCTTCCAACGCCCTAACACTCATATGTTCTTTGATGACTTTTTTGGCGACCTCAACAATGTTATGTTCTTTTTCTAAACCTAGTAGCGTTCTTCCATGTGCACTAGATAACTGATCTTCATTAATCATATTTTTAACACTTGGTGGCAGATTAAGTAGCCTTAAGACATTTGCGATGTATGATCGTGACTTACCTAATCTATCAGCAACTTGCTGTTGTCTCAAGTTTAATTCTTCCATCATCGTCGCATAACTTTTCGCTTCTTCTAAAGGTTTTAAATTTTCTCGTTGCAGATTTTCGATAATGGCTAATTCTAGCATTTCTTCATCTGTTAAGCCTTTAATAATTGCTGGGACAGTCTGCTTACCGGCTAATTGACTAGCCCGAAAACGCCTTTCACCTACAACAATATCGTACCCTTTAATCGTTTCTCTGACGACGATAGGTTGTAACACACCATGCTGTGAAATGGATTGGGTTAAATCTTGTAATGCTACTTCATCAAAAAACTGTCGTGGTTGATAAGGATTTCTTCTTAATTTATCTAATGGAATTTCAATAATTTGATCACTACTATGGTTATAAGAAATTTTTTGAGTTAATTCATAATTTCTTTCTTTCATTTCATCACCGCGTCTATCCTTTAATTTGTTTCACGTAAAACATGCACACTAAATTATAACAATTTTAAACACCTTATGCACAAAAGAAAAATTAACGGATAAATTAAAATATTCAGAAAAGTTGTTGACAAAAAAATAAGCGCATAGTAATGTGTAATATATCAACAACGAAATAATAATTAAAAGCACGATAAAAAGGAAAGTAAATCTTAGCACTGCAATTAACAGAGAGTTCCTATTTGCTGAAAGGGAATATTGAAAGAAAGATTGAAAATGGCCTTGGAGTGGTGACATCGATATTGAGGTGTCAACGGGATCGCCCGTTATAGCGATACAGTATTAAAATCTCTTATATTGATGGCGTACTGGAAATTTTTTGTACTATTCCTTTTCTGCCACTGTATATTTTATTAAGAGATGGCGTACTTATAGAGGTGATGTCAGCAATGTCATTACAAACAAAGGTGGTACCGCGAGCTAAGCTTTCGTCCTTTACATCCGAATCATTTCGGGTTTAAAGGACGGAAGCTTTTTTTATTTTTATATTTAATTAGGGAGGAAGGCAATTATGAAATCTACTCAACTCGCTCAAATTTCATTAACAAAAGATCGAACGGGAGCAACAACAAATCCAATTTATCTTTCTACAGCTTATCAACACGAAAAATTAGGTTGTTCTACTGGATTTGATTATACAAGAACTAAAAACCCAACTCGCTCACAATTTGAAGAAGCTTTTGCAAAACTTGAAGGTGGAAAATACTCATTTGCAACTTCAAGTGGTATGGCTAGCATTCAATTGATTTGTAACTTATTTAAACCAAATGATGAAATACTTGTTTCTTTTGATTTATATGGTGGCACATTTAGACTTTTTGAATTTTATGAGAAACAATACAATATTAAATTTAAATACATCGATTTTTCAAATATTGATGAAGTAAATGCTTCTTTAACTGAAAATACTAGAGCATTCTTTATCGAACCAATATCAAACCCGTTAATGTTCTCGGTTGATTTAGATCCATTGTATGCAATAGCCCAAGAACATAACATTTTAACAATCATTGATAATACATTTTTAACACCGTATCTATCAACTCCATTAAAAGATGGTGCAGATATCGTTTTACATTCTGCTACTAAATATATAAGCGGACACAATGATGTATTAGCAGGTGTTGTAACAGTAACAGATGATAACTTAGGTGAATTACTCGGACAATTTCACAATATGATCGGCGCTACACTTTCACCGTTCGATAGTTATTTACTAGTACGTGGTTTGAAAACCTTACATCTAAGATTAGACCGTGCTACAGAAAACGCTCGAAAATTAGCTGAGTCACTTCAATCAGTAAACAGCATAGAAGAAGTTCTTTATTCAGGAAGAACAGGCATGTTAAGCATCAGATTGAAACAAGACTATAGCGTAGATCGATTTTTACAAAATATAGATTTATGTATTTTTGCTGAAAGCCTAGGTGGTACAGAAACGTTCATCACTTTCCCGTATACGCAAACGCATGTCGATATGGCTGATGAAGAAAAAGACAAACGTGGCATTGATGAATACTTACTTCGTCTATCAATAGGAATTGAAGATTACGAAGACATCTACCAAGACATACTTCAAGCTCTGAAAAAATCAAAAAAAGAAGGAGTGTCATTATGAGCTATTCAAAAGAAACTTCATTAATTTTAGACTCAACTCGCGGACATGAACATTTATCAAGTAACCAACCATTATATTATTCATCAACATTTCACCAACATACACTAGGTGAAAATCAAGAATTTGATTATGCAAGAAGTGGAAATCCAAATAGAAAGTTGCTAGAAGAAAAATTAGCTAAATTAGAAGACGGTCAGTATGGATTTGCTTTTAGTTCAGGAATTGCAGCTATCACTGCAGTGTTTCTCACATTAGAACCTGGAGACCATGTTATTTTGCCGGATGATGTATACGGCGGTACTTTTAGACTAACCGAACAAATTCTTAAAAAATTTAAAATCGAATTTACAACAGTTGACCAGACTGATTTAAACCAAGTTGAAAACGCAGTTCAACCTAATACAAAGCTCATCTACGTTGAAACACCTTCCAATCCACTATTTAAAGTGACAGATATTGATGGAGTTGGACAGATAGCACGACGTAACGATGCACTATTGGCAGTTGATAACACATTTATGACACCACTTGGACAGTCACCTCTTAAATTAGGCGCTGACATCGTTGTTCACTCTGCTACTAAGTTTTTAGGCGGCCATAGTGATTTGATTGCAGGAGCAGTTGTCGTGAATGATCCTAAATTAAAAGAAGATATTTATCTCATTCAAAATGGAACAGGATCAGGTCTAAGTGTGTACGATTCATGGACACTTGCGAAGCATTTAAAAACATTACCAATTCGATTTAAACAAAGTGTTCATAATGCTGAACAAATATATAGATATTTAATAACAAATGAAGCGATTGAAACTGTTTATTATCCAATTACTAATGACACACACCTAAGACAAGCTAAAAATGGTGGTGCTGTTATTGGATTTAGACTTAAAGACGAGTCAAAAGCACAGTCATTTGTAGATCATCTCAATATTCCACTTGTTTCAGTTAGTTTAGGTGGTGTCGAAACGATACTTTCTCATCCTGCTACAATGAGTCACGCTGCAATACCAGAAGAAATTAGAGCAGAGCGTGGTATTACTAACGGTTTGTTCAGACTCTCAGTCGGATTAGAAGATGTCAAAGAATTGATTACAGATATCGATTGGGCATTAAAGGAGGCTATATATGAAGATGAAAGAGGCGTTGAAGAATCGTATCTTAATAGCTGACGGAGCAATGGGTACAATCCTTTATTCAGAAGGATTAGATACTTGTCCAGAAAGCTATAACTTAACACATCCAAAAAAGATAGAAAAAATACATCGCTCCTATATAGAAGCAGGAGCTGATGTTATTCAAACCAACACATACGGTGCTAACTTTGAAAAATTGCAAATATATAATTTAGAGCACCGCGTCAAAGATATACACAAAGAAGCAGTACGCATCGCTAAAAGAGCAAGCAATGAAGACACATTCATACTAGGAACTGTTGGTGGTTTTCGAAACATAAGAAAAAGTGACTTATCCATTGAGTCCATTCAATACCATACAGAAATACAAATTGAGACTTTAGTAAATGAAGGTGTGGATGGCATACTTTTTGAAACATATTACGACTTAGAAGAATTACTCGCTGTATTAAAAGATACTAGAGCAAAATATGACTTACCGATTATAGCTCAATTAACAGCAAGCAACACGAATTTCTTAAGAAATAGTACACCTATACCAGATGCTTTGCAGTCTTTACTCGATGCAGGAGCAGATATTGTTGGACTGAATTGTCACCATGGACCTTATCATATGATTCAAACTTATAAACATATTGATATTCCTAAAGATGCATATCTTTCATGTTATCCAAACGCAAGCTTACTTGATTTAGAAGAAAATGAACTTAAGTATAGCAATAACGCTGAATACTTTTCAAAATCTGCTAAAGAACTTGTAAATCAAGGGGTCCGCCTTATCGGTGGTTGCTGTGGTACTACGCCAGAACACATTAAGAAAATCAAAGAAGTCGTAAAAGATTTAAAGCCTGTACATCATAAAAATGTAATACCGATAGAAACAAAGAAATATCAAAAACAAGATAAACAAGAACCTAGCATTACCGAACTCGTTAGCCAAAAACCTACCGTTATCGTTGAATTAGATACACCAAAGCATCTAGATACAGACAATTTTTTCAAAGGTGTTAAAGCTTTAGAAGATGCTGAAGTAGAAGCGATAACACTTGCTGATAATTCTTTAGCTAGCGTTAGAATTTCTAACATTGCTGCAGCAAGTATTATTAAACAAAACTATAAAATTAGACCCCTCGTACACTTAGCTTGTCGAGATAGAAACTTAATCGGTCTACAATCTCATTTAATGGGGCTATCGCTTTTAGGAATTAATGATATTTTAGCAATCACAGGAGACCCTTCTAAAGTAGGGAATTTCCCAGGTGCAACAAGCGTATTCGATGTTAATTCAAATGGTTTAGCAGAAATTATACAACAGTTTAATCAAGGTATTAACGCAGACGGAGCATCGCTAAGAAGGAATTCAAATTTCTCAGTAGCTGGAGCATTTAATCCAAACGTTCGAAGATTAGAACCAGCAGTGAAACGACTAGAGAAAAAACTAGATTCAGGCATTGAATATTTTATTACTCAACCTGTTTATGAACCTGAAAAAATAAAAGAAATATACGAAGCAACTAAACATCTAGATGCACCAATATTTATAGGAGTGATGCCAATAACCAACTATAATAACGCACTGTTTTTACACAACGAAGTACCCGGTATCAAATTATCTGAAGGTGTTCTTAATGCCTTTGAAAAAGTCAAACATGATAAAGAGGCAACTAGAGCACTTAGCATAAGTTTAAGTAAAGAATTAATCGACACGATTCACCAATATTTTAATGGTCTGTATTTAGTCACACCATTTTTAAAATATGATATTACAGTTGAACTTGCACAGTATTCAAAATCCATAACTGGTACACAATCTAAGGAGGCAATATTATGACAATTAAAACAGCAAATTTAGGATTCCCAAGACTAGGTAAGAAAAGAGAATGGAAAAAGGCAATTGAAAGTTATTGGTCAAATAAAATAGACAAAACTGAACTTAATCAAACATTACAAGATTTACACAAAGAAATTTTAACAATCCAACAAAATCATCATGTTGATCAAATACCTGTTGGTGACTTTTCACTTTACGACCATGTTTTAGATACATCATTATTATTTAATATCATTCCAGAACGTTTTCAAGGTCGCGAAGTAGATGATGATTTACTATTTGATATTGCTAGAGGTAACAAAGAGCATGTAGCTAGTGCTTTAATTAAATGGTTTAATACTAACTATCACTACATCGTTCCTGAATGGGATAATGTAACACCTCAATTAAATCGTAATGTATTACTAGATAAATTTAATTTTTCAAAAGAATTAGGTGTAAATACTCATCCAGTTATTTTAGGACCTATCACTTACGTTGCACTTTCAAAAGGCGGAAACCAAACTTTTGATGAGAAAGTCAGAACATTACTACCTTTATATAAAGAAGTATTCCAAACGTTAACAGAAGCTGGTGCTGAATATATACAAGTAGATGAACCTATTCTTGTTACAGATAAAGCTAATGAATTACAAGTGATCACAGAAGAAGCATATGCCTTCTTTAATAAAGAAGCTGCTTCAACTAATATCGTATTACAAACATACTTTGAACGCGTTGATTTGAATTTCGTTGGTAAATTACCTGTATACGGATTTGGGTTAGACTTCGTTCATGATAATGGTTATAACTTAAAACAAATCCAAGACGGACTATTCCCTAAAGAAAAAGCTTTATTTGCTGGAATTGTAGACGGTCGAAACGTTTGGTCAGCTAATATTGAAGAAAAGAAATCATTGATTGAAACTTTACAATCTTATACTGACGAACTTGTTATTCAACCTTCATCTTCTTTATTACACGTACCAGTTACATTAGAAGAAGAAACTTTAGATGATTCAATACGCGATGGTTTAAGTTTCGCTACAGAAAAATTAGATGAATTATACGCATTAAAACAATTATTTAATGAACAAGATGATACTTTATATAACCAATTAAAAGAACAATTTGAACGTTTTGAAGGTCAATCATTCAAACAATTAGAATATGATTATGAAGCTGTTAAATCAGAGCGTGCAACACCATTTAAAGAGAGAAAAGTATTACAAGATCAATTATTAAATTTACCTGACCTACCTACAACTACGATTGGTTCTTTCCCACAATCTAGGGAAGTAAGAAAATATCGTGCTGACTGGAAGAACAATAGAATTACTGATGCACAGTATCAAGAGTTCCTTGAAAATGAAATTAAACGTTGGATTGAAATTCAAGAAGATATTGGCTTAGACGTACTTGTTCATGGTGAATTCGAACGTAATGATATGGTTGAATTCTTTGGTGAAAAGTTAAATGGCTTCTTAGTAACTAAGTTTGGATGGGTTCAATCTTATGGATCACGTGCTGTAAAACCACCAATCATATACGGTGATGTTAAATGGACAGCTCCATTAACAGTTGATGAAACATTATATGCACAAAGTTTAACGGATAAACCAGTTAAAGGTATGCTTACTGGGCCTGTTACAATTTTAAACTGGTCATTTGAGCGTGTTGATATTCCAAGACGTGAAGTACAAGACCAAATCGCGCTTGCTATTAACGAGGAAGTACTAGCACTTGAAGACGCAGGTATTAAAATTATACAAGTTGATGAACCAGCATTACGAGAAGGCTTACCGCTTCGTTCAGAATATCATGAAGATTATTTAGATAAAGCAGTACATTCATTTAAATTATCAACATCATCTGTTCAAGACTCAACGCAAATTCATACGCATATGTGCTATTCTCAGTTCGGACAAATCATTCATGCTATTAAATCACTAGATGCGGATGTTATTTCAATAGAAACTTCTAGAAGTCACGGTGATTTAATTCAAGATTTCGAAGACATCACATATGATTTAGGTATTGGTTTAGGCGTTTATGATATTCATAGCCCGCGTATTCCAACAGAAGAAGAAATTACAGTTGC
The DNA here is from genome assembly GCF_002902755.1 of Mammaliicoccus lentus. Lineage (GTDB taxonomy): Bacteria > Bacillota > Bacilli > Staphylococcales > Staphylococcaceae > Mammaliicoccus > Mammaliicoccus lentus. Next base: position 67,844 of record NZ_PPRS01000001.1, read on the forward strand.
TATCAATAGAGCACTTAAAGAAATTGATCGTTCATTATTCTGGGTTAACCCAGATTGTGGTCTAAAAACAAGAAAAGAAGACGAAGTTAAAGAAGCTTTAAATGTGCTTGTTCGTTCAGTTGAAAAGCTACGTCAAGATAACACAGTCAAACAACCAAATTAATCAAAATAAGAGGTGATGTTATGTCATATCCATTGTGGGAATCACTGAGCCAACTAAAGAAATATAAATGGGTCGATTTAACGCATACTTTTGATTCTGAATCTCCACATTTTTCATCATTTGAAAATGCTGAAACGAAAACTTTATATCAAGTGAAAGATGATGGATTCTTTGCTCAATCTTGGCAATTTGCAACACAATATGGCACACATATAGATGCCCCTATTCATTTTGTAGAACATAAACGTTATCTACATGAATTAGGTTTACAAGAAACGGTCTTACCTTTAATAGTACTAGACTTCTCAAAAGAAGTTGAACAAGATGCAGACTTTAGATTAACAAAAGAACATATCCTTAAATGGGAAGCTGAGAATGGTCAAATTGAACAAGATACATTTGTCGCTTTTAGAAGTGATTGGTCTAAACGTTGGCCAGATAAAGAACAATTTGAAAATAGAGATGCAGATGGAAACGAGCATCTACCAGGTTGGTCATTAGATGCCTTGAAATATTTATTCGAAGAAAGAAAAATAAAATCAATAGGACATGAAACGTTCGATACAGATGCTTCTATTGATATCCGTAAACATAACGACATCGTAGGTGAACGTTATGTGCTCGGTTTAGATACATTCCAGATAGAACTGTTAACCGGATTAGATGAACTACCAACACGTGGTTCAGTCATTTTAGCCATTAGTCCAAAACCTAAAAATGCCCCCGGATTCCCTGTCCGAGCATTTGCTATTAGCCCAAGTTAATAGCACACTGCCATATAGTATTTTTGAGCGAGTATTATATGGCAGCCCCTTACCTATATTAAATAAATACGTAACAAAAAAGCAGAACCTTTCGGTGGAGATCGAAAGGTTCTGCTTTTATATTAATATTTAGGTGCTGTTGGTGATAAAATTTGATGATCAATTTCAAATTCTGTTTCACTATTTTTACGATATATATAATAGAAATACATCGTCCATAGTATCGTTAAGCCAGCTGATAACCAATAACTAAGCGATAAATCTATACCTAAACCAATTGGCTGACTTAAAATATATGTGAATATATTCCACGTCATAAAGAGTGCCGGTATTAAAGCTACATAGAAGTTCTTATTAGATAACAATAGATACATCGTACCAATCCATAACGCCACAGTTGCAGTTGTTTGGTTAGCCCACGAGAAGTATCTCCATAAAATTGTGAAATCTACTGTAGTTAGAATAAAACTAATCACAAACATTGGAATTGCTATTGCGAATCGTTTCCAAACTTGCTTTTGACCGAAGTTGAAATAATCAGCAAGAATCATTCTTGCACTTCTAAACGACGTATCACCACTCGTAATTGGCAATACAATAACCCCTAATATTGCAAGCGTGCCAAATACTGAGCCTAGTAACATAGTAGATGCTTCACTCACTACAAGAGCCGCTTCCCCTTTTGCTAGTACTTCTTGAAGTCCACCATAACCACCGAATAAACTCATAGCAGCAGCAGCCCAAATCATAGCAATAATTCCTTCTGCAATCATCATGCCATAGAATATCATACGACCATTCTTTTCACGATTTGTCGTTCTAGAAATGATTGGAGATTGAGTAGCATGGAAACCTGATAAAGCCCCACAAGTAATCGTAAAGAATAATAATGGGAATATAGGCGCTGAATCAGGATGCATATTCTTCAACGTTAATTCAGGAATTTCTGCACCAGTCATCAACAATCTAATGAAAATACCAACAGCTGAAATCATTAAAATAAAACCAAATATCGGATATACTTTACCAATAATTTTATCAATCGGTAAAACTGTTGATAAGAAATAATATAAGAAAATCACAAATATAATAATACCTAAAGCTATTCTACCGTCCATTAACGAATGTAAAAGTAACGCCGGACTCGTAACAAAAACTGTCCCTGTAAGTAATAACAATAACAATGTAAACACGTTTACAAGGTGTTTCATAACATTACCTAAAAATTTACCCGCCAATTCAGGTAAATGGGCCCCTTTATTACGTATAGAAATCATACCTGTTAAATAATCGTGCACTGCCCCTGCAAAAATTGATCCAAGAACAATCCATAAAAACGCAACTGGACCATATAAAGCACCCATAATAGGTCCAAATATCGGTCCAACACCTGCTATATTCAACAATTGTATTAATGAGTTCTTATTCGTCGACATAGGAACATAATCAATATTATCACGTTGGTCATGAGCAGGAGTCGGACGCTCCTCTTTAACACCAAACATTTTTTCAATATATTTACCATATGTAAAATACCCTATAATTAACAAAGCAATTGATACTAAAAATGTTATCATGCAAAATCCCCCTTTTGTTTGCAAACGCTTTCAAATCAAAGTATAAATTATATATTAGTAAAAAACAATACTTAAAAATAATTAATCACTACTTATACGATTGGATAAGTAATAATAAAAAACTACCACCAAAATAATAAATAATTTGGTGGTAGTCATAATTCATATATTATATTTAAGAATTTCTTTTATAAACTTTAATCGTAATTTCATAAAAGTCTTTATGTTCTTCATCTATACGTTTTACTTTGATGCCTTCTTTTTCAACATTTTTAATACTTTGTCCAAGTGCATCAATTGCTTCAGTTATATCTTGTTCAAATTGAAATTGTTTAGCTTTTACTTTTTCAGATCCTCGTATTTTTTTCACACGATCTTCAGTTTGCTTAACATTTAAATTTTGTGACTGAATAGCCGTTAAGACATCTTGTTGTTCTTCATCTTCTAATCCCAACAAAGCTCTTGCATGTCTTTCAGTAATTTCACCTTTTTGTAATGATATGACGATGGGCTCTGATAGTTTTAACAATCTTAATTTGTTCGCTATAAATGATTGGCTTTTCCCCATGCTTACAGCTAAGTCTTGTTGTGTTATTCCTTCTAAATCAAGTAATTTTCTATAAGCCTCTGCTTCTTCTATAGCTGAAAGATTTTCACGTTGAATATTCTCTATAAGTGCCACAGCTGCAGTTTCTTTATCATTTAAGGGCTTTATGATGGCTTCAGTTTCAGGTAGATCGTTATGTTTAATTGCGCGAAATCTGCGTTCACCTGCAATAATTTCATACATACCTTCTTCTATTGGACGAACTACAATTGGTTGTAACAATCCATGTTCTTTAATAGACTGCGCTAATTCCTTTATCTTTGACTCATCAAAAACTTTTCTCGGTTGATAACGGTTAGGCACAATTTTTTCTGTTGAAATTATCGCGACGTTGCCTTCATTTCTTGCTTCTTCTATGTGTTCTAATTCTTTGTCTTTAAGTCCAAATAATTTAGAAAAAGGTTTTTTCATTTCAATCTACCCACTTTCATTCTTACGTATTTCCCAGGAAATTATTTTGTTAAAGGTTCTTTATTAGGTGTTCCTGGTTTTCTTGGATATTTCTTAGGTGTTTGTTTAAATTTATCAATCGCAATTATTTGTCTTGTGCTTTCTTCTAATGGAAGTTTAAATTCATAAACTTTATTTAATTTTCCACCTAACACTGAAATTGCAAACTGTGCATCATCTAATTCTTCATCGCCTTGAGAACCTTTTAATGCAACAAACTGCCCGCCTTTTTTAACTAGTGGTAAACACAACTCACTCAATACAGATAATCTTGCTACAGCGCGTGCCGTTACTAAATCAAAGCTTTCACGGTATTGTCCTTTGCCAAACGTTTCTGCTCTATCATGTACAAAATTCACTTTATCTATTTCAAGTTTATTAGCTAATTCATTTAAAAACTTAATACGTTTATTTAAGCTATCTACAATCGTTATTTGTAAGTGTGGATATATAATTTTAAGTGGAATACTTGGAAAACCGGCTCCAGCTCCTACATCACAAATAGATTCGATTTCATTAAAATCTACATAAAAAGCAGGTGTCACAGAATCAAAAAAGTGCTTTAAATACACTTCTTCTTTTTCTGTTACTGCTGTTAAGTTAATTTTTTCATTCCACTCAACTAACATTTCAAAATATGTCTCAAATTGTTTTAATTGTTGATCAGTAAGTGTAATACCTGAATCTTTTAATAAGTTGATAAAAGTTTGTTCGTTCATTTTAGTCCACCTTCTGGATTTTACCTTGTTCAATATAAACAAGTAAGATAGATATATCTGCTGGGTTAACACCTGAAATACGAGATGCTTGTGCAATATCTAACGGGTTAACTTCTTTAAGTTTTTCTCTTGCTTCAGAAGCTAAACTATTGATTGCATCATAGTCTATATTCAGAGGTATTTTTTTGTCTTCCATACGTTTAACTTTCTCAACTTGAGCTAATGATTTTTGAATGTAACCTTCATATTTCGTTTGAATTTCAACTTGTTCTTGGATGTCTTCATTAACTGGAGAAGTTGCTTGTAAGATTTCCATGATAGCATTGTAATCCATTTCTGGTCTACGTAATAAATCTAAAGCTAATATACCATCTTTAAGTGCTGAACCTCCACGGCTTTCAATAACACTTTGTGTATGTTCATTCGGCTTAATACGAATAGATTGTAATCTCTCTTGTTCAGCTTTGATACTTTCACGTTTTTGATTGAATTTAGCATAACGTTCTTCTGAAATCATACCAATTTCGTAACCAATATCTGTTAATCTTAAATCGGCATTATCATGTCTCAACAATAAACGGTGTTCAGCACGTGATGTTAATAGACGATATGGTTCATTTGTGCCTTTTGTTATTAAGTCATCAATCAATACACCGATATAAGCATCAGAACGACGTAATACAACATCTTCTTTACCTAATACTTTTCCTGCCGCATTAATACCAGCCATTAAACCTTGACCAGCCGCTTCTTCATAACCAGAAGTTCCGTTAATTTGACCTGCAGTAAATAAGTTTTTAACTAATTTAGTTTCTAATGTCGGCCATAATTGTGTAGGTACAATTGCATCATATTCAATAGCATAACCGGCTCTCATCATATCTGCTTTTTCAAGTCCCGGTATTGTTTCTAACATTTTACGTTGTACTTCTTCAGGTAAGCTTGTAGATAAACCTTGTACATAAACTTCTTGAGTTTTACGACCTTCAGGCTCTAAGAACAATTGGTGTCTTGGTTTATCGTTAAATCTTACGAATTTATCTTCAATTGAAGGACAGTATCTTGGGCCAGTACCTTTTATCATGCCTGAATACATTGCTGATAGATGTAAATTGTCATCAATCACTTTATGTGTTTGTTCATTCGTATAAGTTAACCAACATGGTAATTGGTCTAAAATATATTCTGTCGTTTCATAACTAAATGCTCTACCTACATCATCACCTGGTTGAATTTCAGTCTTACTGTAATCAATTGTGCCACCATTAACACGAGGTGGTGTTCCAGTTTTGAAACGAACTATGTCGAAACCTAAATCTCTTAAATGGTCTGCTAATGTGATTGAAGGCATTTGATGGTTTGGACCACTTGAATATTTTAAGTTACCTAAAATAATTTCACCACGTAAAAATGTACCAGTTGTTAATACAACAGAATCAGCTAGATATTGAGTGCCGATAACCATTTCCACGCCTTTTACTACATCATCTTCTATAATTAAACGTTCTACCATACCTTGCATAATATCAAGGTTAGGCTCATCTTCTAATACACGTTTCATTTCTTCTTGGTATAATACTTTATCTGCTTGAGCACGTAATGCGCGTACTGCTGGACCTTTACCAGTGTTTAACATACGCATTTGGATGTGTGTTTTATCAATTGTCTTAGCCATTTGTCCACCAAGTGCATCAATTTCTCTTACAACTATACCTTTTGCTGGACCACCAACTGATGGGTTACATGGCATAAACGCTACACTATCTAAGTTAATTGTAAGCATTAAAGTTTTTGCGCCACGTCTCGCTGAAGCTAATCCTGCTTCTACACCAGCGTGTCCTGCTCCGACAACAATAACATCATATTTTTGTGTCAAAATTTTTCCTCCTTTTATTTTCCTAAACAGAATTGGCTAAACAATTGGTCAATAAGTGATTCACTTGCTTCTTCACCTATAACTTCACCTAGCAATTCCCAAGTTTTGATTAAATCAATTTGTACTATATCTATTGGAATGCCTTCTTCAGCTGAATGAATTGCGTCATTAATTGAAGACTTCGCGTCTTTTAACAGTGCAATATGTCTTGAATTAGATACATAAGTCATGTCTTGTGACTGAACTTGTCCACCAAAGAATAATTCTGATATCTTTTGTTCTAACTCTTCAATACCTTGTTGTTCTACCATCGATGTCTGTACGATAGGATGGTCACCTATCATCTCTTTCAGCTCATCCATATCAAGGTGCTGTTCTAAATCTGTTTTATTTATAATAACTATGAAGTCTTCATTTTTAATAGCTTCAAACAATTGGTAATCACTTTCTGTCAGTGATTCATTATAATTTAATACGAACAATATTAAATCTGCTTCTGACAAAGCTTTCCTTGATCTTTCAACGCCAATTTTTTCTACGATATCTTCTGTTTCTCTAATACCTGCTGTATCCACTAATCGTAAAGGCACACCACGAACATTAACATATTCTTCTAATACGTCTCTAGTCGTCCCTGCTACTTCTGTAACGATTGCTTTATTATCTTGAATTAAATTATTAAGCATTGAGCTCTTACCAACGTTTGGTTTACCTACTATTACTGTAGACAAGCCTTCTCTCATAATTTTCCCTTGTTGACCTGTCTTCAATAATTTATCGATTTCTTGCTCTATGTTAGCAGCTTCTTTTAATAGAAATTGAGATGTTGCTTCTTCTACGTCATCATACTCAGGGTAGTCTATATTAACTTCAACTTGTGCTAGTATTTCTAGTATAGATTGCCTTAGCCCTTTTATAAGTTCACTTAGACGCCCTTCCATCTGCCCTAAGGCTACCTTGGATGCGCGTTCCGTCTTAGAACGTATGAAATCCATCACTGCTTCTGCTTGTGATAAGTCAATACGACCATGTAAGAAAGCTCTCTTTGTAAATTCACCCGGATCCGCCATTCTTGCTCCATTTGATAACGTTAATTCAAGTACACGATTAACAGTTACTAGACCACCGTGACAATTAATTTCTACGATATCTTCTCTTGTAAAAGTCTTAGGCGCTCTCATAACAGCCGCCATTACTTCTTCAACAATTTCGCCACTGTCAGGATCCAAAATATGTCCGTAATTAATCGTATGTGAATCGACTTCTGATAATTGTTTTTTCCCTTTATATATACTATCAGCGATACTTATCGCATCCGGACCACTTAAACGTACAATTGCGATTGCGCCTTCACCCATAGGCGTAGAGATACTTGTAATTGTATCTAGTTCCATTATTTTTCTCCTCCACCATTCATGCTATTCATTCTTTTGATTGTAAATGGTTTTGTAACAATTTTCGAATATATTGTTCGAAAAAATGCGGAGCGAGATAACTCACTCCGACCATTATCATTTATTCTTGATGACTAAATATCGATGAGGTTCTCTTCCTTCAGAGTATGTTTCGATATCTTCAACTTTACTTAATGCCTGATGCATTATCTTTCTTTCGAAGTTATACATTGGTTCTAACTTAACTGGTCTTTTCGTTTGTTTAGCTTTTTTAGCCATATTTATAGCTAGCTGCTCTAATGTTTCTTTACGTTTCGCTCGATAAGATTCAATATCTAATATTAACGTGTAATATCCTTTAATATATTGATGCATATAATTTTGTCCGACAGTTTGTAAGGCATTTAACACTTGCCCTCTTTTACCTATTATATAGGAAGCTTGATCAGACGACATATCGATATACAATGTATTAGATTTAATTTTATAAGACCCTTCTACATTAATATTCATTTCTTTAATGATATTCAATATATACTCTAATGTTTGGTCTGCGATGTCATTTAACGCGTTTTTCTTCTCATTCTGAGAATGATTGGAATTATCTTCTGATACGGTATTTTCATTATCTTCTGTTATATTGTTGCTTTCTGTATCTTCATCTAGATCTTGCGTTTGTTGTTCATTTTGTTGATTTCGATTTCTTAAATCTTCTATTGAATTAAACTCTTTTAATTCTGGATCAATAATCGTTAATTCAATACGAGCATCTTGCTTCATAAAACCAAAAATGCCTTTTTTACCTTCATTTATTACATCGATTCTTACTTGTTGCTCTTGAACATTTAAATCTTTTAAACCTTGTTGTAGTGCTTGTTCTACTGATTGTCCTTCATAGTTTGATTTAAGCATACTGCAACCTCCTAGTAATTATTAAAATACTTAGGGAATACGTTTATTAAAAACTTTAGCAATCTTCAACACGTGCTCTAAACTCTTCTTTGTTTCGAGTACTTCCAAGTCTACTGCCTGGTTACGAGCAATAACAATGATGTCTTTCGGAATGATATTTTCTTTATGAACTTTAAAACACTCTCTAATTGACCTTTTTATTCTATTTCTAGTAACAGCATTACCTAATTTTTTTGAGACGCTGATGCCAAGTCTAAAGTGTTCACAATCATTTTCTGAAGTATAAATAACAAACTGACGATTAGCAACTGACTTACCTTTTTTATATATTCTTTGAAAATCACTATTTTTCTTTATACGATAAGCCTTTTCCACAAACATCCACTCCACAATACATCACTTAATTATTGTTTATTATACAAAACAATTTCATCAATTAAAACAAAAAAAAGACCACTGCTCTTCAGTGATCTTAAGCTGATAATACTTTTCTACCTTTACGACGACGGCGAGCTAATACTTTACGGCCGTTTTTTGAGCTCATGCGAGCGCGGAAGCCATGAACTTTACTGTGTTTACGTTTATTTGGTTGATACGTACGTTTTACCATTTAAGAACACCTCCATTATTTATTCTTAACATCTAATTAAATAGTAGTTAATTGCTTGTATGATATTCATTTATATATATCAGAAGATTAATTTCAAAATTATTTATACCATACACGTGAAATGTCACAATTTCAATAACTACTAAACTATAACAAAATGATTTTTAAAAATCAAGCAGAATTTTAAAATGTGAAAAATAATAGTTATCCACTTATCCACAGTGAATATTAATCATTTTGTGGATAATTATTAAAATTTATTTTTTATTCACAACATAATCTAACAATTCCTCACATATTCACAGGCATTTGACAACTCCTTTTGTTTAAAAGTATAATTGTGTGGATAAGTTATACAAACCGTTGATATTACTATCATTCTTAGTTTGATTCTTGCATGTAAAGATTGTGGACAAGGGAATTGGAATAAATAGTTATCCACCGTTTGTGAGTAAGTTGTGGATAATTATTCACAACTTGTGGATTTCTTTATTAACAATTCAATTTTATGTGTATAACTCAATAAAAATTTTAGAAAGAGGACTTTTATGAATTCAAAAGAAGAAATTTGGGAACAGGTATTAGCAATTGCCGAAGATCAAATCGCTTCTGCTGGTTATAATACTTGGTTTAAAGGAACTTACCTACATCAAATTGATAGTAATCGTGCAATAGTTGTAGCACAAAGTCCTTTTGTAGCTGAGTGGTTAACCAATAAATATCATGAACATGTCATAGATTTTATCTATAATGTCATAGGCGACAGAGTTCAAGTTAAATTTATATCAGAAGACGATCTTGAAAGTGAAGATTTTACTGAACAACCTGCAAAAAGTAAGACAATTGAAGAAAATGAAGAAGTAACAAATAGCCAATTAAATAGTAATAACACTTTTGATACATTTGTTATCGGTCCAGGAAATCAATTTCCACACGCCGCTTCATTAGCTGTAGCTGAGGAACCTGCAAACGCCTATAACCCTCTATTTATATATGGTGGTGTTGGCCTAGGCAAAACACATTTAATGCACGCTATTGGTCACTATGTATTAGAACAAAATCCAAACGCTAATGTTCTTTATACATCTAGTGAAAAATTCACAAATGAATTTATCAAATCTATCAGAAAAAATGATACAGAAAGCTTCAGAGATAAATATCGTAATATCGATGTACTATTAATAGACGATATTCAATTCATTCAAAAGAAAGAACAAACACAAGAAGAATTTTTCCATACTTTTAATGATTTACATCAAAACAAAAAGCAAATTGTTATTTCTAGTGATAGACCACCAAAAGAAATTCCAACATTAGAAGATCGCTTAAGAACTCGATTTGAATGGGGTTTAATTGTAGATATTACACCGCCTGACTTTGAAACGAGAATGGCAATTTTACAGAAGAAAATTGAAGAAGAAAACCTTGATTTACCAGTTGAAGCTCTTACTTATATAGCGAATTCTATTCAATCGAACATTCGTGAATTAGAAGGTGCTTTAACAAGAGTCTTGGCTTATTCTAAATTAAGAAACAAACCGATTAATACTGATTTAGTTGCTGAAGCACTAAAAGACATCATCTCGACACCTAGATCGACTAAGATTACGATTCAAGATATTCAACAAGTTGTCGGAAAAATGTATAACGTGCGTATCGAAGACTTTTCAGCCAAAAAACGTACTAAATCTATCGCATATCCTAGACAAATTGCAATGTATCTTTCAAGAGAGCTTACTGATTTCTCATTACCTAAAATTGGTGAAGAATTCGGAGGAAGAGATCACACTACAGTGATTCATGCTCATGAAAAAATTAGAAATGATATAGAAAATAATCCAGAACTAAAGACTGATTTAGAACAACTAGAAAAACAAATACGTGGATAATGTGGATAAGTTGTTCACATCCATACACAGTTTATCAACATGTGAATAACTTTTATATCGCATTTTAAAGCAGGTTATCCACCAATCCACAGCCCCTATTACTATTACTACGAATTTAAAAGATATATAATTAATATATAACGACTGGAAGGAGTTTATAAGTTATGAAATTTACAATTCAACGAGATTACTTTCTTAATCAATTGAATGATACATTAAAAGCCATTTCACCAAGAACAACATTACCAATACTTACAGGAATTAAAATTGATGCAACAGATAAAGGTATTATATTAACAGGATCAGATTCTGAAATATCAATTGAAATTACAATTCAAGAAAATATTGATGGTGAAAAAATAGTAGACATAGAAGAAAAAGGTTCTGTAGTACTTCCAGGACGTTTCTTTGTTGATATCGTTAAGAAATTACCAGGTAAAACAGTAAATCTATCAACAAATGATCAATTCAAAACATTAATCACTTCAGGTCATTCTGAATTTAATGTTAGTGGATTAGACCCAGATCAATACCCGTTATTACCACAAGTATCAGAAGATGATGCCATTAAATTACCAATTAAAGTACTAAAAAATATTATTGCTCAAACAAACTTTGCTGTGTCCACGTCAGAAACACGTCCAGTGTTAACAGGTGTAAACTGGTTGATACAAGACAAAGAACTTATCTGTACTGCAACAGATTCACACAGACTTGCATTAAGAAAGCTTAAACTAGAAGATGAAGACATAGAAGATAAAAATGTTATCATTCCAGGTAAAGCATTATCTGAATTGAACAAGATTGTTTCGGATTCAGAAGAAGATATCAACATATTCTTTGCTAGTAACCAAGTGTTATTTAAAGTTGGACACATTAACTTTATTTCAAGATTACTAGAAGGTAACTATCCTGATACAACAAGATTATTCCCTGAAAATTATGAAACAAAATTAGGTGTGAATAATAGCGAATTCTATCATGCAATTGATCGTGCATCACTATTAGCACGTGAAGGTGGAAACAATGTTATTAAACTATCTACAGACGTTAACAAATTAGAATTATCTTCTACATCTCCAGAAATTGGTACTGTAAAAGAAGAAGTTACTACTGAAGAAGTTGAAGGGGAATCTTTAAAAATTTCCTTTAACTCTAAATATATGATGGATGCATTAAAAGCAATTGATAACGATGATGTACACGTAGAATTCTTTGGAACAATGAGACCATTCATACTTAAACCAAAAGATGACGAGTCAGTTATTCAATTGATTTTACCAATCAGAACATATTAATTATATTTAGTTATAGCTTGAGGAATCCTTTATTAATAGGGGGTTCCTCATTTTTTTATAATAGATGTCAAGTTCACTTGACACACTAAAAAAATTGATTTATTGTAAAGTTAACTTGACAGGAAGTGATTAATTGAAAAACAGGGTTTATGAATTTAGAACTGAAAGAAAAATGACTCAAAGTGAATTATCTCGATTAGTCAATGTGTCGAGACAAACAATTAATTCAATTGAACGTTATAAATTCAATCCAACTTTAGTGTTGGCACATAAACTTTCACAAGTGTTTAACGTAACGATTGATGAATTATTCATCTTTGAAGATGACGAGAATATCTCACAAGCGGATATTAAATCTAGTAAAAAGGAGTAAACTTATGACATTAATTATCGAAAATGTATCTAAGAAGTTTAATGACTTTAATGCAGTGCAAGATGTCAGTTTAGAAGTACCGAAAGGAACAATGTATGGCTTTTTAGGTGGGAATGGTGCTGGTAAAACAACTACTTTCCGCATGATTTTAGGCTTACTACCTAAAACAACTGGGGTTGTGAAATTTAATGATAAACCGATTGATTACAAAATGACTAATAAAATCGGCTATTTACCAGAAGAAAGAGGCTTGCATCCAAAATTAAAAGTATTTGAAGAAATTAGATATTTAGCAGAATTAAAAGGCATGAATAAAAAAGACATTGATCAAGAACTTGATTATTGGCTAAAAAGATTTGATGCATTTGAAAATAAAGATAGAAAAATAGACGCTCTATCTAAAGGTAATCAACAAAAAGTACAACTTATAGCAGCTATCATACATAAACCTGAGTTGCTTATATTAGACGAACCATTTAGTGGTTTAGACCCAGTAAACGTTGAATTATTAAAATCAGCTGTTAAAGAATTAAAAGAACGCGGCACAACGATTATATTCAGCTCACACAGAATGGAACATGTTGAAGAACTTTGTGATTATATATGTATTATGAGTAAAGGAAAAGCAGTTGTTTCTGGTTCTCTTGATAAAGTGAAAGATGACTTTGGCAAAAAAGATATATACATTGAGGGGAATCATGATTTTTCATTCTTAAAAGATTTCGAGGGAATTGAAGCATTTGAGAATACGAAAAAAGGCGTTAAAATCAGAATTACTGATGAAAGATATGCTGAAGAAATATATAATCAAGCAATTAAACTTGGTTATCTTAAACGATTCCAAGTTGCTGAGCCATCTCTGAATGATATCTTTATAGCTAAGGTTGGTGATCAACATGAATAAGTTTTGGCCTACATTTAATTTAACGTACTTACAAAAAGTAAAAAGTAAATCATTTATTATTATGACTGCATTATTTATGCTATTAATCTTTGCATTAAGTAATGTGGATAAAATTGTCGATTTCTTTGATAATAGTTCCAAAACAGTTGCAATTCAAACAGATAACGAAATGATTTATAAAGGGTTAGAAAAACAATATAAACAAGATGATGATGTAGAAAAAGTTGAAAAAGTATCACTGGAAAAAGGAAAAAAAGGTGTGGAAGATGATAAATACGACCGCCTTATTCAAGTTGAAATAAAAAATGAAAAATTAAATGGCACAATTTATGAAAAAGGTTCAGTTGATGAAAATGAGAAAATGACTTTACAAACAACATTAAGTCAAATGCAATCATCGTTAACTGCTCAAAAATTAGATTTATCAGAGAAAGACTTACAGGCACTTGATACGCCAAGTGATGTACAAACTAAAGAAATTAAGTCAAAAGATGACGAAAAACAATCAAGTGATGTTAAACCGAAAGTACAAGCTTTAAATATAGCTATCGTTTACATCATCCTATTCTTATCATTTTTCATTACGTTGAATTATGCGAATCAAATCGGTACAGAAATTGCTACTGAGAAGACTACTAGAGTTATCGAGATGATTGTGACGAGCGTTAAACCATCTATTCATGTCGCAGCTAAAATATTATCTGTGATAGCAGTAGCTTTTACACAAATATTCTTTATTATTTTAGCCATTGTAATTAGCATATTTGCTTTTGATTTAAAAGGCTTATTTGATGCAGTCGGTGTGGAATTTGGTCCTGAGACTACAAGAATCATCGTATATGGGCTTGTTTTCTTAATTATAGGGGTAATTACCTATATTACTTTAGCGGCTATTCTAGGGGCTTTAACGAGCCGTATAGAAGATTTAGCACAATCGATGATGCCAGTAACATTTATTTCTTTAGCTGGTTTTTATATTGCTATGTTTAGTATTGGAACTCCAGATACTATGCTTGTTAAGATAACAAGCTTCGTACCACTGTTATCGCCAATGGTTATGTTGCTTAGAACAATTTCTGACACTACGCCAGAGTGGCATATATTATTAGGTATTCTTATTTCAATTGTAACTTGTATCCTTTTATTAATATTCGCTGCAAAAACTTATCGAGGCAGTGTGTTAACTTATGATAAAGGACTTATTAAAAACTTTAAAAATGCATTAAACATGACTAAAAATTAATTCATTATAAAAAGTGCTATACATTTGTCACAAAACCTTAATGTTTTTTTACAGAAGCGTGTAGAATTTATGTAAGCGATAGTATAAAATTTATATTATCATTAAAAGAGATTGAGGGATTAAAATGGCAAACAAAAATAGTAATAGCAATATTATATTTCTTATGATTGCAATTCTAATTATAGTTGCGGGTATTGTTATGCTTGTCGTGTTCGGTGGAAGCGGAGATGACAAAGAAAAAGATAGTCTCTTCGAAAGAACAGTTAAAGCTAAAGATTTATCTAAAGACACAAAAAATAATCCAACCCATAAAAAGGGTGATGCCAAAGTGCAAATTGTAGAGTTTGGAGATTACAAATGTCCAGCATGTAAAGCATTTGAAACAAATTTTATGGATAAAATTGAAAAAGATTATATTGATAAAGGCGAAGTAGAATATAGATTTGTTAATGCACCGTTCCATGGTGAAGGTTCTGAACTTGGCGCAGCTTCAGCACATGCTGTGAATAAAGTTGCACCTTATGCATACTGGAACTACCACAGAGCTTTATTTGAAGCGCAACCTGACGATCACGATATGCAAGGTGATGATGAATGGTTAACACAATCTGTAGTGAAAAAAGCCGTCAATGGATTAGATATTGATAAAGATAAAAAAGAACAAATTATGAAATTAGTTAAAGATCGTAATTCAGAATCATACAAACAAATGAATAGTGATGCAGATTTAACGAAAAAATATGATGTCGACATAACACCGACAGTTGTTGTTGATGGTAAAGTATTATCAGATCCAATGGATTATGACAAAATTTCTGAAGCTATAGATAAAGCTATCGAAAAGAAAAATAAATCAAATTAGGTGGTCAATTTGAAACAACAATACGGACTTTTTATTTCCTGGGTAATAGCTTTAGTTGCAACTTTAGGTAGCTTATATTTCAGTGAAATACGTGGTTTTATACCTTGTACGCTATGCTGGTATCAACGTATATGCATGTACCCATTGGTGTTAATTACAGGTATTGGCTCATTTCAAAATGATTATTCTGTTAAAAAAATTGCATTATCAATTTCTTTAATTGGACTATGTATTTCGACATGGCATTATTTAGAACAAAAAGTACCTGGCTTTGCAGAAATCAAACCATGTACCCAAGGTGTACCTTGCTCATCTGAATATATAAATGTCTTTGGATTTATTACAATTCCATTTTTAGCAGGTCTTGCATTTTTATTGGTTAGTTTGATATTAATTTTTACTAAAAAAGATAAAACAATATAATACTAAGGCTGTCCCATTGTCTTTTGACTTTGTGGATAGCCTTTTTATTTTAAATATTAGCGTATTGTTTTTTCTTTTATATTTTAATTTTTTATAGATTTATTTTTGATTTAATGAATTGTACCTAAAAACATGATTTTTTAGTGAAAAAAAGGTATAATATAGAGATGACTAATTAAGATTGGAGTGAAGATAATGGTACAAGATATCTCAGTTGAAGACGAAATTACTTTAGGGCAATTCCTAAAAAATGAAGGCGTCATTGGAACGGGTGGTCAAGCTAAATGGTTCCTCCAAGATGAAGAAGTACTGATTAATGGCGAACGTGAGACACGTCGTGGAAAGAAATTACATGATGGTGACTTAATTGAAATTCCTTCTGAAGGTCAATTTCGCATCAATCATCTAAGTGAATAGATATGATATTAAGAGAACTTAATTTAACCCATTATAGAAATTATAACAAGTGTACACTTCAATTTAATCCAAATGTTAATATTTTGATTGGCGAAAATGCCCAAGGTAAGACAAATTTATTAGAATCAATCTATACTTTAGCGTTAGCAAAAAGCCATAGAACATCGAATGATAAAGAACTCATACAGTTTGGGGAAGAGTATGGTAAAATAGAAGGTGAACTTAGTTATCGTCATGGAAAAATGCCAATTTCTTTAATCATCACAAAGAAAGGCAAAAAGGCGAAAGTCAATCATCTAGAACAAAGTAGATTAACGCAATATATTGGTCACTTAAATGTGGTACTGTTTGCACCAGAAGATTTGAATATAGTTAAAGGTAGTCCGCAAATTAGACGGCGTTTTATAGATATGGAACTCGGTCAGATGTCTGCGGTTTATTTAAGTCATTTATCAAATTATCAAAGATTACTTAAACAGAAAAACCATTACCTTAAACAATTGCAAATTGGCAAAATGAAAGATCGTACAATGCTTGAAGTATTTAACGAACAATTTTCAGAAGAAGCTGCAAACGTCACATTGAAGCGGGCGCATTTTATAAGTGAGTTAGAGAAGATTGCTGCAGTAATTCACAAAGGAATTACAAGTCAAAACGAAGAACTAAAGGTTCAATATGAACCTAATATTAAACTTGCTGAAACGCATCATAATCAACAAGATTTGAAAGATGCTTTTTGTAAATTATTAAATGAATCTATGGATAAAGAAATAGAGCGTGGAAGTGCTAGATATGGTCCACATCGAGATGATATCAGTTTTCATGTTAACGATATGAATGTTCAAACTTATGGCTCACAAGGACAACAACGTACGACTGCATTATCTATCAAGCTAGCTGAAATAGAATTGATTAATCAAGTAGTTGGTGAATATCCAATTTTATTATTAGACGATGTATTGAGTGAACTTGATGATAAACGACAAACTCATTTATTAAGTACGATCCAAGAAAAGGTCCAAACTTTTGTAACGACTACGTCCGTAGATGGTATAGAACATGAAATCATGAAAGATGCCAAGGTATTTAACGTATCTAAAGGCAATATTATTGAGTAGATGAAAGTGAAGGTGGAAATACGTGTCAGAACAAAATAACGAAGTAAGTTATGGTGCAGATCAGATACAAGTATTAGAAGGCTTAGAGGCAGTCCGTAAACGCCCTGGTATGTATATTGGTTCTACAGCATCAAGAGGTTTACATCATCTTGTATGGGAAATCGTTGATAACAGTATCGACGAAGCTTTAGCAGGTTATGCTGATCATATAGAACTTATAATAGAAAAGGATAACTGGGTTAAAGTAACAGATAACGGTAGAGGTATTCCAGTAGATATTCAAGAGAAAATGGGACGACCTGCTGTTGAAGTTATATTAACAGTATTGCATGCTGGTGGTAAATTTGGCGGTGGCGGATACAAAGTATCTGGTGGACTACACGGCGTGGGTTCATCTGTCGTAAACGCACTATCTTCTCAACTAGAAGTTTACGTACACCTTAATAACAAAATATATCATCAAGCATATAAAAGAGGTATTCCTCAATTCGACTTAAAAGTTATTGGTGAAACAGATTACACTGGTACGGCAATTCGCTTTAAAGCAGATGAAGAAATTTTCACAGAAACAACTGAATATGAATACGACATTCTACAAAAACGTATTCGTGAGTTAGCCTTTTTAAATAAAGGTATACAAATTTCGATTAGAGACGAAAGAGACGATGAAAATATACTCGAAGATTCTTATTACTACGAAGGTGGTATTAAGTCTTACGTTGAATTATTAAATAAATCAAAAGAAGTTTTATTTGATGATCCAATTTACATTCATGATACTAAAGAGGATGTAGAAGTCGAAATCTCAATTCAATATAATAGCGGTTTTGCGACTAACTTACTGACTTATGCTAACAACATCCACACTTATGAAGGTGGTACGCATGAAGATGGATTTAAACGAGCATTAACAAGAGTGATTAATAGTTATGGTACTAAGAATAAACTTCTTAAAGATGGAGAAGAAAAGCTTTCAGGTGAAGACGTTCGAGAAGGTCTTACTGCTGTTGTTTCTATCAAGCATAGTGACCCACAATTCGAAGGTCAAACAAAAACAAAACTAGGTAACTCTGAAGTGCGTCAAATTGTTGATAAACTATTCTCAGAGCTATTTGAAAGATTTTTACTTGAAAATCCAAATGTAGCTAGAATCATTGTAGATAAAGGTATTATGGCGTCAAGAGCTCGTCTAGCAGCGAAAAAAGCAAGAGAAGTAACAAGACGTAAATCAGCATTAGAAGTTTCAAGTCTACCAGGTAAACTTGCAGACTGTTCAAGTAAAAAACCAGATGAATGTGAATTATACATCGTTGAGGGTGACTCTGCCGGTGGGTCTGCTAAATTAGGTCGTGACTCTAGAACACAAGCTATTTTACCTTTACGTGGTAAAATCTTGAACGTTGAAAAAGCACGTCTTGATAAAATACTTGGAAATAATGAAATACGCTCTATGATTACTGGACTAGGTACTGGTATTGGTGGAGAATTTGATATTAGTAAAGCTAGATATCATAAATTAGTTATCATGACTGATGCTGACGTAGATGGTGCGCATATTAGAACATTGTTATTAACGTTCTTCTATAGATTCATGAGACCGTTAATTGAAGCGGGATATGTTTATATTGCACAACCACCTTTATATAAAGTAGAACAAGGTAAAAAGAAATATTACGTATTTAACGATAGAGAATTAGATAAATTAAAAGAAGAGTTAAGCTCAACACCTAAACTGTCTATAGCACGTTATAAAGGTCTTGGAGAAATGAATGCAGATCAATTGTGGGAAACAACAATGAATCCTGAAAATCGTTCAATGCTTCAAGTAACACTAACAGATGCGATAGAAGCTGACGAAACGTTTGAAATGCTTATGGGAGATATTGTTGAGTTTCGTCGTCAATTTATTGAAGAAAATGCTGAATACGCAACGTTAGATATTTAAAGCACAATTTACGATTTAAGGAGGATATAATTAATGGCTGAAACACCTCAATCAAGAGTGAGTGAACGTAACATCAGTAGAGAAATGAAAGAGTCATTTTTAGATTATGCAATGAGTGTTATTGTATCTCGTGCTCTACCTGATGTTAGAGATGGCTTAAAACCTGTTCATAGACGTATATTGTATGGTATGAACGATCAAGGTATGACCTCAGACAAACCATATAAAAAATCTGCACGTATCGTTGGTGACGTAATGGGTAAATATCACCCACACGGTGACTCATCTATTTATGAAGCAATGGTACGTATGGCGCAAGACTTCAGTTATCGTTATCCATTAGTAGATGGTCAAGGTAACTTTGGTTCAATGGACGGTGACGGTGCTGCTGCAATGCGTTATACAGAAGCACGTATGGCTAAAATAACAAGTGAATTATTAAGAGATATTAATAAAGATACAATTGATTTCCAAGATAACTATGATGGTAATGAGAGAGAGCCGGTAGTCTTACCAGCTAGATTCCCTAACTTGTTAGTGAATGGTACATCAGGTATTGCAGTTGGTATGGCTACAAATATTCCACCGCATAACTTGAACGAAGTAATAGACGGCGTTCTTGCGCTAAGTCATAATCCAGAAATTACAACAAATGAATTAATGGATATCGTTCAAGGTCCTGACTTCCCAACTGCTGGTTTAATTATGGGTAGAAGCGGAATAAGACGTGCTTACGAAACAGGCCGTGGCTCAGTTTTAATGAGAGCTCGTGCTGAAATTGATGTAATGAAAAACGGTAAAGAACGCATTATTGTTACAGAAGTTCCTTACCAAGTAAATAAAGCAAGATTGATTGAAAAAATTGCAGAATTAGCACGCGATAAAAAAATCGAAGGCATTACAGAATTAAGAGATGAAACAAGCTTAAAAGTTGGTCTTCGTATTGTTATTGAAGTTAGAAAAGATGCTAATGCGAATGTTATATTAAATAACTTATATAAACAAACACCATTACAAACTTCATTCGGTGTAAACATGATTGCACTTGTTAACGGTAAACCTAAACTATTAGGCTTACGTTCTGTAATATATCATTATTTAGAACACCAAAAAGAAGTTGTAACTAGACGTACGAAATATAACTTGAAAAAAGCTCAAGATAGAGCGCATATTCTCGAAGGTTTACGTATTGCATTAGATCATATTGATGAAATTATTAAATTGATTCGTGAATCTCAAAGCGATGCAGAAGCAATGGAAGGCTTGCAAAATCGTTTCAAATTATCTGAACGACAAGCACAAGCCATTCTAGATATGCGTCTACGTCGATTAACAGGATTAGAGCGCGGTAAGATTGAAAGTGAATATCAAGATTTACTAAAACTTATCGAAGAACTTAAAGAAATCTTAAATGACGAAGAAAAATTACTAGAAATTATTAGAGAAGAAATCATTGAGATTAAAGAAAAATATGGTGATGAAAGACGTACTGAAATAACTGCTGCAGGCCTTGATCAAATTGAAGATGAAGACTTAATACCTGAAGAACAGATTGTTATTTCATTAAGTCATAACAACTATATTAAACGATTACCTGTATCCACTTATCGCTCTCAAAATAGAGGTGGACGTGGTGTACAAGGAATGAATACAATCGAAGATGATTTCGTTAGCCAGTTAGTAACTTCAAGTACACATGATAATGTATTATTCTTTACGAATAAAGGTCGTGTCTACAAGCTAAAAGGCTATGAAATTCCTGAAATGTCTAGACAGTCTAAAGGCTTACCAATCGTCAATGCTTTAGAAATTGATAAAGATGAAAAAATCAGTACAATGATAGCAGTTAAAGATCTATCTAGTGAAGAAGACTTCCTAGTATTTGCTACGAAAAAAGGTACTGTAAAACGTTCTAAACTATCGAATTTCTCTCGTATTAACAAAAACGGTAAGATTGCGATTAACTTTAAAGAAGACGACGAGTTGATTGCGGTTAGACTAACGGATGGTACGAAAGAGATTATTATCGGAACGAAACATGCTTCATTAATCCGATTTGATGAAACGAAACTACGCCCATTAGGTAGAACTGCTGCAGGCGTTAGAGGTATTTCATTAAGAGAAAATGATGAAGTAATTGGATTAGACGTTACCGACGAAGAAGAACAAGATGAGATTTTAATCGTCACTGAAAATGGTTATGGTAAACGTACTGCTGCTGACCAATATCGAATTTCTAACAGAGGTGGTAAAGGTATTAAGACTGCCACTTTAACAGAGAAAAACGGTAGTCTAGTATGTATTACGACTGTGACAGGTGACGAAGACTTAATGATTGTCACAAATTCAGGTGTCATTATTAGGTTACATGTCGCTGATATTTCTCAAAATGGTCGTAGCGCTCAAGGTGTTAGATTAATTCGTCTAGGTGAAAACCAACAAGTTGCAACAGTTGCAAAAGTTGAACCAGATGAAAATGAAATAGCAGAGTCTCCAATTGAAGGTGTACTAGAAGAAACTTTAGATACACCAGCAACAGAGAATACAAATGAAAAAGAAGAACTAAGAGAAGACTTCATGGATCGTGTAAACGAAGATATTGAAAAACAAGACGATGAAGACGACGAAGAATAATAAATAAATTACTCCCTCCTAATAGTCACTATTATTATAGTGAAGTTTTAGGAGGGAGTATTTTTTATATGTTTTATTCTGTTTCGAATGATTTCATAGCATAAGGAATTTCATCTATAAGTTTAGATGGTGGGACGATGTACATATCTTTAGAAAGTTTTTCACCTATATAGCTATGCATATAAGTAGCATTGATAACCGCTTCTTCTAAATCAAACTGTCCTACAAAACTTGTTATCATCCCTGCTAAAGTATCACCCATACCACCAGTTGCCATAGCAGGTGTACCTATAGATAATTTATATTCATGATCTTTAAAGTATAATTCCGTACCATGTTGTTTCAAGACGACAGTAGCATTTAATGCTTTGACTGCTTCTTTATTTCTCTCATAAGTTTGTTCTTCGATTGGTATATTACTGAGTCTTTCCCATTCTTTTTGATGGGGCGTAAAGATAATTTCACATTCTGGTAAAGTATGATTTAATTTACTCAATATCGTAATAGCATCACCATCAATAATTAACGTTTGATGAGGCTGAATATTTTGGAATAAAAACGTTAAAGTATTATTGCCTTTAAAATCTAAGCCGAGTCCAGGTCCAATCAAAATACAATCTGATTGTTCTATTAATTTAGAGAGTTTTTTCAAGTCAGTTATATCTGAAACCATTGCTTCAGGACAACGTGAATGTAAAGCAGCAAAGTTTGATGAATGTGTAGAAACTGTAATTAAACCACTTCCACTAAATACACAAGCTCTTGCAGCTAACATAATAGCGCCACCTAAATTAGCATTTCCACCAATTAATAAAATCCTACCATAATCGCCTTTGTGAGATTCCTGCTCTCTTTTTGGAATTGTAACAGACGAAATTGTTTTCATAATTAACCCACCTTCAATTAATTGTACGATTTATTATGCCACTTTAATTATGAATTTAACAGTATATTCTATTAAATTTAACATTATGATACTAGTATAACCAAAAGAAACAAACTAAATTTCTATAAAAAAAGCGATATAAGCAACGTAATTGATAATAATTTGATCTAAAATATTTGTAGATTTATCATTAACAATTAAGTAGAGAATAATCAAATAATTTTTGAATATCGACAATTGATTTTTTGGAATTGACCTCTATATAAATGGGAATTTATTTAGAATTATAGCTATTTTAGACATCAATAAACAAGTGTGCTTCAATATATTTTTTAAAACATGAATCTGTGTATGATTTTATAATATAACATAGTATTTTTTATTAATATGAGGAGATACTACTTCTCCCCTTGATAATTTAATTTTTCGCTCTTTCAAATCAATATTTATAATAGAATGTGAGATGTTTGTAAGTGTATTTTTATAGTTTTAATTCTGCACTTATTCTTTCGACATAATTAGTTTATACTAATATTTAATAAATAAAATGAATTGGTATACTAATATCTATAATATTGAGTAATGATATAGAGGTGAACTAATTTGGAAATTCGTCAATTTAATTATTTTATGACAGTTACTAAATTAGGAAGTTTTACACAAGATTCAGAAGAATTACGTATTTCACAATCTGCATTAAGTAAAACAATTATGTCATTTGAAATAGAATTAGAATTAGGAATGGAATTAATGTGCTTCCTATATTGTGGGAAATAGTTATTATAGTTAAAAAAGAAAGCATCGTTTTTATGCAACTCAAGCATTTATTGACTACATTTTATAAAACGGCTAGTAATTACTTATAAATCTTAATTATAGACCTTATAATATATATTTAACTAATAAATTAAATGATAGTATAGTATTTATTGTTCAGAAATAAATATTGTAAATGAAAAATAATATGTGGAGGCTTAAATAATGGAAAGTAATAGATGTCAACAAGGTATAAGTAAATTAATGGAATTTACAACAACAACTGGATCAATGCATTTAAAAATAACTGAAGATATGAAAGACATCACACCAGATGTATCAAAATATATAATAGAATTTGCATATGGTGATATTTATTCAAATAAGGGATTAACGAACTAAGAACGTGTCTTAGTATCAATATCTTCTCTTATTAGACAAGGTGCAGGGCCACAATTAGAATTACATATAAATACAGCATTAACTTCTGGAGTTACAGTAGAAGAAATTATAGAAACAATTACTCAGTTAATACCTACCATATACTGTTTTTCCACGTGTGTTAAATGTACTAACTATGGCTCAAAAAGTATTTTCTTATAAAAATATTACTATAGATGCTTCTAAGGTAGAGTAATTATGAAAATATAATATTACAATACATTAAATATTTTTAATGGTAATTTAATAAAAACTCTATTTCTAGGCTATTAATATCTTATATTTAATAGAGATAAACAAGCAGTCTAGTATTTCTTAATATTATATAAAATTATTTAATCAATATATTTTGAAAAATGAGTAAGTATTACTAAGTTTATTTGAAGTTATTTAAATAATTGTATTGATAAAAATCAGGGAATTAAAATATTAATACATTTTTAAAGAAATTATAGAAGATAATCATATTGATCTTAAAATGAAAAAATACTTTTTAGCAATTTAACTTATAT
>NZ_PPRS01000010.1 GCF_002902755.1 Mammaliicoccus lentus
TTGATTGGTTAAGCCAATCACTCTTTGAAGTACTTTCAGTACTCAAATTATTGGAATTAACGTTGACATATTGTCATTCAGTTTTCAATGTTCATTTTAAAAATTTTATGGAGCGGGTGATCGGAATCGAACCGACATCATCAGCTTGGAAGGCTGAGGTTTTACCACTAAACTACACCCGCTTATTCGATTTAAATTGATGAATGGTGCGGCCGAGAGGAGTTGAACCTCCACGGGATTTCTCCCACTAGGCCCTCAACCTAGCGCGTCTGCCATTCCGCCACGACCGCGCATGGTTTGCAGCTCTTTCAATCAATTTCTTATTTAAGTGACTGTCATTAATTATATTACTTAATGTTTACAAAGTCAACAATTTAGTTTAACTTTTTAATGTAATTTTACTTTCTTGAAATTGCCTTAACGTTTTGGTTCGTTTTGTTTAAGCAACGTTTATTATCATACGACGGATTTCTAATTTCGTCAACAACTTTTGTACGTTTTTTTATAAAAAAAGTACTACACTTCAAATTTCTAGTGTAGTACTTTCCTTTAGTTTATTTTTGATACTATTTTTAACTTTCCACCACATTGTCCACATCTATATTTCTGTGTATTTACCTTTTTGATTCTTTTAAATTTCAATTTACATTTAGTACATGTATATACATAATTAGCTCGTTCATCATAACTTTTAATAGGTTTACAAAATCTCGGTGCATCTACTAATTGTATTAACTGCTTAAAATCTTTATCTCTATGTTGATATCCTTTACCTTCTATATGTAGATGATAGTGGCAAAGTTCATGTTTAATAATATCAATTAGTGCTTTTTCACCGAAATGATTAAGTTGTTCTGGATTAATTTCTATATTATGTGAATTAAGTAGATATCGCCCACCCGTTGTTCTTAAACGTTTATTAAATATTGCTTGATGTTTAAAGGGCTTTTGAAAATACTCCAACGAAATTTGTGAAACAAGTTCTTGTAGTTCATTATTTTCCATTAGGATCTATCATTGTTAGTGATACTTTTTGTTTTTCTAGATTAACATCTAACACCCATACATCTACAATATCTCCAACACTAACAATATTCATTGGATGTTTTACAAAACCTTTAGATAATTTAGATATATGAACTAAACCATCTTGTTTAACTCCTACATCTACGAATGCACCGAAATCTACTACATTTCTTACAGTACCACTTAATGCCATATTTGGTTTTAAATCTTCCATGGATAAAACATCTGATTTCAGAATTGGTGTTTCAAACTGATTACGTGGGTCCCTAAGAGGTGCAATTAGTGAAGAAATGATATCTTCTAATGTAGGCACACCTATATTTAGTTTCTCACTCGTTTCATTTAATTCTATTTTATTTAATTTTTCTTTTAAGTTATCTGTTCCTATATCTTCTTTAGATAACCCTACATATTTAATTAATTCATAAGCTGCTTCATAACTTTCTGGATGTATAGCAGTTTTGTCTAAAGGTTCTGTACCTTCTAAAATTCTTAAGAAACCGATACTTTGTTCAAATGTCTTATTACCTAATCTAGGTACTTTTGCAATTTCAGAATGATGTTTTATAGCGCCTTGCTCTTCTCTAAACTTGATAATATTATGCGCTACAGTATTGCTCAAACCAGATACATAACTTAATAATGATGGTGAAGCCGTGTTTACATCAACACCAACTTGGTTTACAGCAGTTTCTACAACGAATTTTAAAGTTTCTGATAAACTCTTTTGATTAACGTCATGCTGATATTGTCCTACACCTATTGATTTAGGATCAATCTTCACTAATTCACTCAATGGATCTTGTACACGTCTACCTATTGACACTGCACTTCTTTCCTCAACTTTAAAGTCTGGGAATTCTTCACGTGCAACTTCCGAAGCTGAATATACTGATGCTCCCGCTTCGTTAACAATTATAAACTGACAAGATAAGTTATGTTTTTTAATCATTTCTGCCACAAATTGTTCCGACTCTCTACTTGCAGTACCATTACCTATAGCAACCAGTTCAATCTGATGCTTATTAACCATATCTAAAAATACTTTTTCCGATTGTTCTATTTTAGATACTGGTGGATGAGGATAAATTACATTCTTATCTACAAATGAACCGTACTCATTTATTACTGCTAATTTACAACCAGTTCTATAGGCTGGATCTAGTCCTAATATCTTTTTACCTTTCAATGGAGGTTGTAATAATAAGTTTTTCAAATTCTCAGAGAAAATTTCAATAGCATGATTTTCAGCTTTTTGAGTTAATTCAGTTCTTATTTCTCTTTCTATAGATGGTAATATTAAACGTTTTAAACCATCTTGTATTGCTTCTTTTATAACTTCAAAATGTTTATGCTTTTCACCAATATATTGTTTTATCAAATATGACTCTAACTTTTCTTGGTCTATATCAAAACTTACTTTTAGTACACCTTCTGTTTCGCCACGATTAATTGCCAACACTCTATGAGGTACGATTTTTTTTATAGGCTCTTCATATTCGTAATACATTTCAAATATATTTTTTTCATCTTCTGCTTTTTTCTTTTTCTCAGTTACCAGTTTACCTTGAGTTTCAATTTGATTTAATATGTATTTTCGGTATTTTGGTTCATCAGAGACAATTTCGGCGATTATATCTTGTGCACCTTTAATAGCATCTTTTTCTGATTTAACTTCTTCAGTAATATATTGAGCCGCTTCATCTTCAAGTGTATGTGTATCTTCGCCTTTAATAATCCATGTTGCTAAAGGCTCAAGCCCTTTTCTTTTTGCTTCTGTTGCTCTCGTTTTTTTCTTTTTCTTAAATGGACGATACAAGTCTTCTATTCTTTGAAGTTTTGTTTGTTTTAAAATATCATTTTTTAAATCTTCAGTAAGCAACCCTTGTTCATCGATAAGTCGTATAACTTCTTCTTTTCGTTTCTGTAAATTAACAGCATAATTATATTCAGTTTCTATAAGTTTGATTTCAACTTCATCTAATCCACCTGTTAGTTCTTTTCTGTATCTCGCAATAAAAGGAACTGTATTCTTA
Source organism: Mammaliicoccus lentus (assembly GCF_002902755.1). Classification (GTDB taxonomy): domain Bacteria; phylum Bacillota; class Bacilli; order Staphylococcales; family Staphylococcaceae; genus Mammaliicoccus; species Mammaliicoccus lentus. The sequence continues at coordinate 3,063 of NZ_PPRS01000010.1, forward strand.
TCTTCTAGCAATTCTAGAACTGTTTTAATTTGTTTTTCTGAAAACGGATGGTTATTTTTTATAATGTTAATCAATTCTTGATTCATAGTTGCCTCCTAAAAATGTTTATAATTTATTTTAACATAAATCACGAAGTTGAAATTATTGCTAACTTATTATTAATATAAAAAAGTCCGAGACATAAATAAATGTCCCAGACTCTCTATCGTTATAGTTTATTTACTTCATGGCTGCTTCTTGCAACTTTTTAATTGCCGTTCTTTGTAATCTAGAAACATGCATCTGGCTAAGTCCAATTTTTTCTCCAGTTTCTTTCTGACTCAAGCCTGTTATAAACGTGTATTGAATGATTTCCCGTTCACGCTCTGTTAATATTGGTAGAATTTTTTCAAGTATCATTCTTTTTTCAGTTAAATCGTAACCTTCTTCTGAATCTCCCATTATATCTAACAGCGTAACAGTCGATCCATCTTTATCTGCTTCAATAGTGTGGTCGACACTCAATGCATTATAACTTTGTCCCATTTCCATAGCTTCTAATACATCTTCTTCTGTTACTTCTAACCTATTTGCAATTTCAATAATTTTAGGCGAACGACCTAATTCATTCGTTAACTCTTCATTAGCTCTTTTAATCTTTGGGCCAATTTCTTTAATTCTTCTAGGAACGTGTACACTCCATGTTTTGTCTCTAAGATATCTTTTAATTTCACCAATTACTGTCGGCACTAAAAAAGCTTCGAATTTACGCTCGAACGATGTATCAAATCTTTTAATTGCGCCTAACAACCCGACCATACCTACTTGAACGAGATCTTCATGGTGTGCTTGACCTTTAGAATATCTATAAGCTAATGATTCGATTAACTTTTGATAATGTAATACAAGTTTTTCTTGAGCATCATTATTATTATTTTCCTGATAGTCTGCAATCCATGCATTTATTTCATTTGGTGAAACTTCTTTATAAGCTTTGGACTCTTCCGTCATGTGTTTGCACCTGCTCTTTAGATAAATACTTTATCATACTTATTGTAACACCAGCGTCTTTTTGAACACTCACTTCATCCATTAATGATTCAATAAGAAACAAACCTAATCCGCCTTGTCTCATGAAATTAACATTATCACTTTCTTGATATGGACCTAACACTTTTTTGGCTTCTTCATAGTTAAAGCTTTTACCTGAATCAGAAACGATAATTTCAATTTTATCTGTATATACAAGATAACCGATAAGTATTTCTCCATCAACTTTATCACTATAAGCATGTTTCACTGCGTTTGTGACCGCTTCTGATACTGCAATTTTTGAGTCTTCTATATCTTCATATGAAGCACCAGCACGATTGAAGACACCAGATAATGTTAATCTTACTAGTCCTACGTATTCCGCTGCTGCAGGAAATCTCATCTCTATATAATCATAGTTAGATGTCATTTTATTTTACCTCCGTTCCCTTGTTGACATGCATGAGTTCTTTAAGACCCGTAATTTCAAATAATCTTTCAATTCTTTCTGATACGCCGAGTACATATAAAGATTTCCCATGCTCGTTTAATGATTTTAATGTGCCAACAAATAAACCTAAACCGGTAGAATCTAAATAACTCACATCTTGCAAGTTTACATGTATATCATGAGTTCCTTTTTGTCTAATTGGTTGTAAAACTTCTTGTAGTTCTGGCGCAGTGTATACATCTAATTCACCGCCAACCTTTATTTCGTAATAATTTTCATGTTCTGTTGTTTCAATGTTAAGATTCATTCTTCCTTACACCCCTACTTATATTAGACTTTCATCATTAATATCTACCCTATATATTTAATATTAATCTTATTATTTTACACGTTTTACAATTAATATCGTTAAGTCATCTCGTTTGTTAGGATTTTGAAGCTTCACAAGCTCTTCATATAGTATTTGTACGATATCTTGTGGATGTAACTGTTTATGTTCTTTTATCATATTAAGTAAATCTTTAGTTTTGATGAATTCATTTTGCTGATCTCTTAATTCAGTAACGCCATCTGTAAATACTATAATCATATCTTGCAATTCAATTTTAATTTCGCTTTGTTTATACCTTGTATGTTTATTTACACCAAGTACAATTCCTCTTTCGGTCATTTCCTCAAACTCTCCAGTTTGATCTCTGTATATATAACCAGGTTCATGACCAGCAGAGCTATAATAAAGCATATTATTAATTTCCTCATAAAGTCCATAAAACATCGTGACAAACATATTTTGGTTAACGTTTTTTTTCGACTACTCGGTTTAAACGTTTTAAACCATCACTTGGTAATTGAGAATGGCCGTATGAGTCCATTCCAAATTTAATCATACTCATCGCAAGTGCTGCAGGAATACCTTTCCCTATAACATCTGCCACTGCAAAGCTCATTGTGCCATCATTATGGTCAATCAAATTGAAGTAATCTCCACTTACTCTTTGTGCTGGCACAGAAATTGCCCCAATTTGAATGCTATCAAACTGAGGGATTTGGGGTTTCAGCATCGTTTGTTGTAGACTTGACGCCACATCCATTTCCTTATCATGAATTTTAATCTTGTTTAACAATTTCTTATAGTCTCTATATGTGAAACCATAGCCAATGATTACTTCTATTAATACGTCAAAAGAACTTACAATCTGTTGTTTTGTTAAATCATTTTGATTGCGAATGATTTCTAAATGCAATTGCACGATTTCTTCTGGCGAAACATTATCTTCAATTGCTTCATTAGAATAAGTTTGGCAATTTGATAGAATATCATCATTTGAAGTATTTACGTATTCTAACAATAATTGTTGATAATATTGCTTCTTCTGCTCTGACACAAAGTCACCTCGTTTCTAAAAGACTAAAAAAGCTTTAGGCTAATCCTAAAGCGATTGTTGCTTTAAAAGATGTATAATTCTTCTAAAACATATATTCAATATCCTATGTATTACCTAATGTATCAAATTTATATTGCAAAGTGAGATTGAGGCTAATTGCAATTGCAGAATCAACCTCTTTCATCTTTGCATCAGATAAATATGTTAATTTTTCTTTCAACCGTTTCTTATCGATTGTTCTAATTTGTTCTAGCAAAATAACTGAATCTCTATCTAGTTTATATTTCGCTGCTTCAATTTCTACATGTGTAGGTATTTTAGCTTTATTAATCTTCCCAGTAATCGCTGCTACAATAACAGTCGGACTATATCTATTACCTGTGTCATTTTGTATAATAACGACTGGTCTTGTTCCCCCTTGTTCAGAACCAGTTACTGGAGAAAGATCTGCGAGATATACATCTCCTCTTCTCATTTATTCACCTTGTTGAGAAGTTAAGTGTGACTCATTAGAATCACAAGCTTCACATTCACTATAATATGCTTCAGACGCAAGGGAGAGATTTAAATCAGCCATATAACGGTATCCTTCTTTCAGTGTTTGTTCTAAACTTTGATTGCGATTTTGTGTTAACGATGTCATAACAAATACCTCCAGATTAATTAAGCGTTAAAATTATGAAAATTAAGTTATTAATATCATAACAAATGTATTTAGTTTTGACTATATCATTTTAGTAATTCATTTGTAATTTCACTATTTTCACCTGCGTAATATATACGTGGTAATCGTTTTTTCAGATTACAAAGCACCTCATAATTTATTGTATCTAAAGCGTTTGCAATTTTTTCAGCTGACTGTTCCGAATCAATATCGTTATCCATGAGAATAACCTTATCTCCAACTTCTACATCATCAGGTACTTTAATCATTGTTTGATCCATGCAAACTCTACCTATTACAGGGCACTGAGAACCATTGACATTAACATACGTATTTTGCATTTTTCTTAAATAACCGTCTGCATAACCAATAGGCAAAGTTGCTACTTTCGTTTTTTCTGAGGTCGTGTACGTTGCTCCATAACTAACAGTATCGCCTGCTTCGAGATATTTAGTTTGAACAACTTCTGTTACAAGTTGTGCTGCTGGCTTTAATTTCAAGTTTGAAATTTCTTGTATATATTGTGATGGATAATATCCATATAGTGAAATACCAAACCTTACAGCAGTACAAATAGAAGCGTCATATCTTAAAGCACCAGCAGAATTTTGAGCATGAACATACTCTGGAGTATGTGAAGATTCTACAAATTTCTCGAATAAATTATATTGTTGTTCAGAAAAGTCATTTGGTTCATCAGCAGATGCAAAATGGGTATAAACACCTTCAAAAATTAAACGTTCATTCGTTTCAATCGTATTAATGACATGTTGGTATGATTCGATACTTCTCAGTCCGATTCTACCCATTCCTGTATCTATTTTAACATGCATCCAAAGTGGCTTATCTGTTTCATCATTTAAATATTCAATTGCACTTGATAACCATTCTTCTGATGGCACCGTTACTGCTACTCTATGTTGAACTGCTTTATTAATATCTTGAGTGCTGATTACACCTAATACTAGAATCTTAGCTTTAATACCATGCATTCTCAGTTCTATTGCTTCGTCTAAAGTAGCAACAGCAAAAAAGTCTACCCCTTCATTCATAAGATATGTTGCTATTGGCACACTTCCTAATCCATATCCATTAGCTTTAACTACCGCCATAATCTTTTTATTTGGGTGTAAACGGCCTACTGCTTGATAATTTTCTAGAATCGCTGGTAGATCAACGTTGATATAAGTTGGCCTATAATATTTTTCGGACAACAGCAAAGCACCTCCTTGTATAATATTTGTATTTTATCATATCGCTGTTATTCTTGCTTACTATTATCCACTTCTACTACAACAAATGCTTCCGCGTACGATTGAGTATGTGCAATGGAAACATGCGTTATAAATCCCTCACATTTAATATTCGGTTTCCCTTTTGAATCAGGTAAACAATTAACAGAATGAAATCCATAATCTTTTCCTATACCTGTTCCCATTGCTTTAGTAAAAGCTTCCTTTACAGCAAATCTACCTGCCAAAAATTCTACTTTCCTATCTTCTAAAGAAATGTTATTAAAAATTTCTATTTCATCATCTGTGAGTATTTTTTGTGCCATTGATGGTCGTTTATTATACCAATCACGAATGCGGTCAATCTCAATTAAATCAATCCCTACTCCGTGAATCATACGTTTTCACCTTCATTTTCATATTCATCTTTATTATCATCAATTCTATTTTGTATAGAACGTTTAATTTCGTTTGCTATATCAACTTTTAAATATTTTAATCCGCTATTTCCACCTGCAGTAGATAATGAAATACTAGCTAAGTTAAATTTTCTCATGAAAAAACCTTCATACAAGTCAACATTCTGAATTCTACCCATCGGTATTGTCGATTCTTCAATCATAAAAATACCTGATTTAATATTTACTTCATCATTTGTTATGTCATAACGGAAATTGCGGTACATATAATATGGTTGAATGATTAAGCCATATATACCAATAATCAAACCTATTCCAATAGGAATTAATATAAACCATTTCGAAATATCTGTTAACCACAATTTAAGTACGACAAACATAGCGATTGTTATGATTAAAATTATTGCTAAAGTAATCAGAGTACCTATTCGTTCAACTGTTTTTCCTTTTGGATTCATTTTATGTTTAGGAAGCATCTTCACTTACCTCCTTTTCCTTATACCAATTATAAATATCGATAGCGTCTTTTTTATTAATAAATCTCAAGCCTTTAGACAACATTCCATTACCATATGCAAGATGAATATTAAAATGTGCTATATCTTTTCTTTTAATAATAGGATTTTCGCTTAACTCATACGTTAAAATTTTATCTCTATTTGCCCAAATTGTTTCATATTCAAATGGCGATGCATTTAAAATACTAATCGAATCATCAAATACTTTAAATCCGGATTTTGTAGTTTGAACAGTCGCATATAATAACATGATTAAAATAATTGCCGCTCCTATAATCCAAGTGTATGACCATAAGTATATTTGTATAGGTAATACAATAGCGATAATAAATAAGCTTGGAATAAAAATTCTTCTTCTAATTCCTTGTAATGGTAATCCTTGTTTTACTGGTTTAAATTGAAATTGTGGAATAATTTCTTCAAGTAACTTGTATGCTTTCTGTTTCTTTAAAAATGGTAATATCGTTACATGTGTAACATCTAACTCTTCAGCATTTTCAAAATTACCGTCTGTCGTTATAATTGCAGAAATTTTAGTATAACCAATCATTCTTCTAAAAAGTGTTTCTTCTTCTTTCAATGCTTGAATTCTTGTAATTGGTACTGTTCTTTTCTTAACTGTTAACAATCCGTATTTTACAGTTAAAAGTTCTCCGTCAAACGTTAGCTGATACCTAAAGTTCTTAACAAAGACAATTAATGAACCAATAATATAACTCAATATAACAAATATTACGCCTAAACTTACCATAATAACTGTTAAATTAACAAATTGGTTAATAAGCGGATCTATTAATGCTTCGACATCCATAACTTGTGCTAAAAAGCCATACAGTGACCCTAAAGCTGCGAACACTATTAAAATACCACCACTTGTAAAACTCATTTTCAATAATTCTTTTACTGATAATCTGTAGAAAACGACATCTTCTTTCTCATTTATCGTTTCTTGTTCATTTTCATTTCGTTCTTCTTTATGTTCATCATTTAAATCAGCATCATTATCACTAACTTTACTATTTGCATTTTTAATTTTATTTTTTCTTTCTTTTATGTAATTAGATAAATCATCGCTTTGTTTTTTAGTGACCGTATCTAGTTCTATACCATCACTTGCAGTTTTTACACTTAGATTAACACCACCTAATATTTGATGGACTATATTTTGAGATGTATCCATAGATTGTATACGTGCAATGTTTAGTTCTTTTCTATTTTTAGAAAAAACGCCCCATGTCATAATAAGTTGGTCATTTTCAATCCAATATCTTGTTTTGTATATTTTAATACTTTTAGTAATTGTGCCCAATACTGAAAAAATTAAGATAGCCCCTGGAAATATTAACTCGAAAATATTATCGAATCCACTTCTAATTACTAAAAAGATACCTATAATTAAAGGGAATAAATTGGATTTTATAGATTGTAATAGTCCACTGACATATGAGATTGGATGTAATTTTTGAGGATTAAACATCATCTGTCACCTCTTTTACTTTAGTAATGATTTTCTTCCTTGTTTCTTCGGCTAATTTTCGATTAACCATTGGTAGTCTGATTCTACTGCCCGCTGTTACGACTACAACGAAATATATATTAAATCTTCTAGAAATTGGTCCATGTTCAATTTCAATAAATTGAATTCTATTAATAGGCTGTACTGAACGCTTTTGATAGTATAACCCTTTTTGAATTTCAATTGAGTGTTCACTTATTTCAAATGAAGTTCGCTTCAATCGTATAATCGGATTTATAAAACCTAAAACAATTATGATTACCAATAAGGCTGTAACAGGATAAATTAGAAAATGCCACCAATCAAACCTTTGCCATAACCAAATAAAAACACTGTATAACAAAATTAAAAAAACAATTGAAATACAATGATCGATATAATCATATTTTATAGATTGCTTTGGCATTTTGTTATCTAAAACTTTTTTATACATACTATCTCCTTCTCCATTACAATTTAGGTGTATTATATCATAAAAAAAGACGCATAACCTTTGAGATTATGCGTCTTTTTTAATTATTATTTTGAATGCTCAGCGAATGTTCTACCTGAGAATTGTTTTTTTGAACGTGGTTTACTAGGTTTATTATTTTTACCTTTATTACGATCAAAATTATTGTTTTTATCATTGCTACGACGTTTGTTTTTGCCATCAAATCTAGTTCTAGATTTACCACGACTACCGCCACCACTGCGGTTGCCTTGTTTACCTTTGTAACCTGATTTTTTAGATAATGGTTTCTCAAATGTTAATTGTACGTCAGCCTCATCATTAGATTTAATTAATTCTTGTAATAAAGCTGCTACTAATTTTTGATTACCGTATTCACTGATTAATTCTTCAGCAATTTTTTCGATACGGCCTTCAATTGGGTTTTCTACCCATTTTTTAACTTTATCTTTAACATCTGATTCTTTTGCTTTCATTACTTCACCTGGTGTTGGTGGACGTAAAGCAGTCATTTGACGTTTGTTTGCTTTTTCAATTTGACGGATATAATCCATTTCAATTGGGTTAACAAATGTTACTGCAGCGCCTTTTTTACCTGCTCTACCTGTACGACCAATACGGTGAGTATAGCTTTCAGTATCTTGAGGAATATCAAAGTTATAAACATGACTTACGCCAGAAATATCTAATCCACGTGCCGCTACATCAGTAGCAACTAGAATATCAATTTGGTCATTTTTGAATTTTTTCAATACTTCTAAACGTTTAGCTTGTGTAATATCTCCGTGTAAACCTTCAGCACGATAACCTTTAGTGATTAAAGCACTTGTTAATTCATCTACACGTCTCTTTGTACGGCCAAATACAATTGCTAATTCTGGATTTTGTACGTCTAGTAAGTTTGTGAAAGTTTCGAACTTCTCAAGTTCTTTAACAATAGTATAATATTCATCAATTTGAGGATCAGAAAGTTCGTTTGACATCGTCTTAACGATTTTAGGGCTCTTCATGAATTTTTGTACTAATTCTTGAATTGCTTTAGGCATAGTAGCAGAGAATAGTAATGTTTGACGATTTTCACTTGGAAGTTTAGACATTATAAATCTCATATCATCTATAAAGCCCATGTTCATCATTTCATCTGCTTCATCTAATATTAAAGTGGTAATAGAATCTGTTTTTAACGTTTTTCTATTTAAGTGGTCAATAACACGTCCAGGAGTACCTACTACAATTTGAGGTCCTTTTTTCAATGATTTAATTTGTCTATCGATTGGCATACCACCAAATACAGTGATAACATTTACGTTTTGACCTTTACTAAAGGTACGTAATTGTTCTGCTACTTGCATTGCTAATTCACGCGTCGGTGCAAGTATTAATGCTTGTACGCCTTGTTTGTCGGCTACTTTATCTATTAATGGAATACCAAAAGCACCTGTTTTACCTGTACCAGTTTGTGCTTGACCTAACACATCTGTACCATTTAATGTATGTGGAATACTCTCCACTTGAATAGGTGTTGGTTCAGTAAATCCCATTCCGTCCAAAGCGTTTAAGGTAGCTTCGGAAATACCTAATTCTTTAAATTTTTGCAAAATAATTCTCCTTTTATATAGTTAATTCTCTCGTCTTTTTTATTCAACTTCTATATACTACCACCCTTTTTACAATAGCGCAATCTGATAAAACTGTAGTTTACATTTAATTTTCACTAATTAAAATGCAAAAAAACTGCGCTAAAAAAGGGTTTAGCCCAGTTTTAAAATATTTTTTTATTTTTAAATATAAATTTTTCAACTTCATAAAAAACAGTTTTATTAACTTTTGATATACAAATTTCATGTGGTCCTCTATCAACTTCTACCAATTTAGCATTTTTCATTCTTTTAACTAATTGACGAGATTTTTCAATTGGTACTAGTCCATCTATTGTACCATGTATAATTAAAGTTGGTGAAACTATTTGTTCTGGTATATATAAAGCTCTTTGTTGTAATTTCTTAAACGATAGAAAGGATTCAAAATTAATTCTAATTGTTCTTAGGAGAATCATTTCTAAAATTTTAACATCAGCGTATCTCATGTTATTAATAAATCTATATGGATTTTTAGCTAAATATTTAATATTAACATTCTCATAAGCTGGCGCTATCAAAACTAATTTGTCTGGAGGATGTATTTTAGCAAGTAACCCTGCAATGATTCCTCCCATAGAAAAGCCTACTATAACAATTTTATCTACTTTTTTACTTAGCAGCTCGTATGATTGTTTCGCTTTTTCGAACCACATATCTTCGTCTGTTCCTTTTAATAATAGAAGTGAACCATGTCCTGGATATTCTGGTGCTTCTAGCATAAAATCATAGCGTTCACTTAAATACTCAATCAATGGTAATAATTCGTATCTGCCACCTGTGTACCCATGTAAAAAAAGTATGCCTAATTTCATTTTAGTTCATCAATAATCGTTTCAAGTGACATTCCTCTCGAACCTTTAAATAAAGTGACAGAATCAGAATTTAAATGTTTGCTTAAATATGTTTTTATATCTTCTTTGTTTTCAAAATGACGAGCATCAGTTACAAAGCCTTGTGCCTTATTATAAATATGCGCCGCTTCTTGTCCATAAGTTAAAAGTCTTTGAATATCTTTACCTTCAAAATATAATCCCACTTGTTCATGCATATCTTTACTGATAGAACCTAATTCTAATACATCCGCTAAAACAATTGTTTTATCTTTTTGTTCTATATTATGAAGTGTATCAATTGCTGCTTTCATGCTCGTAGGACTAGCATTATAAGCATCGTTTATAAATAAACCATATTGAGATGTATCAATTTGTTGCATTCTCATGTCTGTAATCGTTAAATCTGCAAGTGCATTTTGTATAACATCATCAGTTACACCTAATTGCTTAGCGACTTGAATAGCATATGTTGCATTTTTCACGTTATGTGCACCTAATATATTTAAATGATAGACAATATGTTCATTATTCAAATTAAAGTTAATACCACTACTTGAAGTTTGGTTCGTATATATTTTAACTTTATTTTGATCATTGAGACCAACAGAAATTGATGACTTATCTAATTCTGCAACTAATGGTTGAAGTAACGGTTCATCACCATCGTAAATCAAGATGCCATTGTCATTTAAACCTTCAGCGATTTCGAATTTAGCTTTTGCTATTCCTTCTCTAGATCCTAAATCTTGCATATGTGATTCGCCAATATTTGTGATTATTGCAATATCTGGTTGTGCAATTTTCGTTAATTCTCTTATTTCTCCAAAGCCGCTCATACCCATTTCTAATATAGAAACTTCAGTGTCTTCATCTAAATCCAATATCGTAAGCGGGCAACCAATTTCATTATTATAATTACCTTGTGTTTTTTTTACTTTGAAGTTTTGACGAAGTACACTTTCTACCATATCTTTAGTTGTTGTCTTACCATTTGAACCAGTTATAGCAACAACTTTTGGATTCACATATTTTAAATACGCTTTAGCTAAATCTTGAAGAGCTTTTAAAGTATCTTCTACTTGAATAATCGGACCTTCAGGTGGATTTGGTATGTCTTTTTGCCAAAAGGCAGCACCTGCTCCATCAGCTAAAGCTTGTTTAACAAAACGATGTCCATCAACGTTTTCTCCTTTAAATGGAATGAACAATTGTCCTTTTGTTAAGCTTCTAGAGTCAATACAAGTACCGTCGACATATGTGTCTAAAAATTCATCTTGAATTTCGCAATCTATCCAATCTTTTATTTTACTTAATTTAAATTTCATACGCATAACCCTCAGTCAATTTTGTATTTAATTTCTTTTTTACTATTATATCTCTCAATAGCAAGTTCAATTAACTTTGTAATTAATTCAGTATAGCTAAGATTCATGTTTTCCCATAATAATGGATACATACTATACTGTGTGAAGCCTGGCATTGCATTTGTTTCATTTATATATATAGTGTTATCTTCTGTTAAGAAGAAGTCTGCTCTTGCTAAACCAGAACAATCAGTTGCTTTGAAAGCTTCTATTGCCATATTACGTAGAGTAGTTGCAGTTTCATCATCTATATCAGCAGGAATTTGAAGTTTTGCCTTCCCATCCTGATATTTAGATTTATAATCGTAGAATTGAACTTCTTTTACAACTTCACCAGGTAAAGTTGTTTCAGGATAATCATTTCCCAATACTGCAACTTCTATTTCTCTCGCGTCAACACCTTGCTCAATAACAAGTTTACGATCGAATTGAAAAGCTTCTTTAATGCCTTCAAGTAATTCTTCTTTATTTGTACACTTACTTATACCAACACTTGAACCTAAGTTAGCTGGTTTAACGAACACTGGGTATTCTAATTTGTTTTGTATAAGTTCAATAATATTATGTTCATACTTTTCATATTCACTTTTTAAAAAGCTGACATATGGTAACTGAGGTAATCCTCTATGTGCAAATAAATGTTTCATCACTAATTTATCCATACTACTAGACGCAGCTAGTACCCCGTTTCCAACATAAGGTATATCTAAGACTTCGAATAAACCTTGTATTGTACCGTCTTCACCATTAGGTCCATGTAATAATGGGAATACCGCATTATACGGTTCACCGTGATTACTTTGTTCTAATAGTCTTGAGATAGGTGTTAATTCTTCAGATTGAAGACGTAGCTTTTCAATATCTTCAATTTTATAATCGATGGACTCTGCTCCTTTTATCCAATCACCATCATTCGTTATGTAAATAATATCTACGTTATATTTATTTAAATCTACTGCATTTATCACATTTTGTGCTGTGAGAATAGATACATCATGTTCTGCGCTTTTCCCACCATAAATGATACATATATTTTCTTTAGACATTAAGACGCCCCCATGTAAATTAGTAGACTACATTTTATCATGTTTTTAATGATTGTTGCACCTTTCTACATCTTTAATTTAAAAATTAACTTCTTGAAAATGGCAAAATTGTACCATCTTATGTACAATCGAGTTATAATGGAAAATATGTAATTTAGCGTTAATTAAAGGAGTATATTAATGGAAACTTCTACTCGTACATTAAATAAGTCATTTATTCAAAGAATCGATTGGCGATTAATATTTATCGTCCTTCTTCTATTTGCAACAAGCTGTTTAATTATCAATTCAGCAATGTCTAGTGGACAATATGAAACAAACTTTTTGTTAAAACAAGTTTTGTATTATGCCATGGGCTTTATTTTGGCCATAATTTTAATATTTATATCGCCAAAAACAATACGTAAATATGTATGGATTGTTTACATCTTAGGTAACCTGTCTTTAGTTGGTTTAATAGTGTCACCTGAATCAAGTTTTACACCGATTATTAATGGCGCTAAAAGTTGGTACAGACTTGGACCAATAAGTGTTCAACCATCCGAGTTTATGAAAATTATATTAATATTGGTGTTAGCAAATGTTGTTTACCAACATAATAGGTTTACATATAATAAATCAATAACAAGAGATTTTAATTTATTATTCAAAATCTTCTTAACTTCTCTCGTTCCAATGGGATTAATCTTGTTCCAAAACGATTTAGGGACGACTTTAGTTTTAATAGCGATTATTTTAGGTGTTATTATCGTATCAGGCGTTACGTGGCGAATTTTGGCTCCAGTGTTTATAGCATTATTTGCTTTTGGATCTAGTGTTATTTTGCTAATGATTTATAAGCCAAGTATCATTGAAAAAGTTTCAGGCATTCAAACTTATCAATTTGGACGTATTAATTCTTGGTTAGATCCATACACATATAGTTCTGGAGACGGGTATCATTTAACAGAATCTTTAAAAGCAATCGGTTCCGGCCAAATATTCGGTAAAGGACTGAATAACGGCGAAGTATATATACCAGAAAACCATACCGATTTTATTTTCTCTATAATTGGTGAAGAGTTTGGTTTTATTGGAACAATAGCGGTGCTTATAATATTTTTAATGTTATTCTTCCATCTCATAAAACTGGCAACGACTACTTCGCACCCGTTCAATGCTATTTTCATCATTGGTTATTTAACATTTGTACTATTCCATGTTGTACAAAATATTGGTATGACGATACAGTTGTTACCTATTACAGGTATACCTTTACCGTTTATTAGTTACGGTGGATCTTCACTATGGTCGCTTATGGCCGGCATAGGTATTATCCTATCAATTTATTATCATGAAAAAGATAAATTTGCAGTTGTCAAAGAAGATAAATAAAAAAAGGATTTATTCATTAGATAAAAACCTAATGAATAAATCCTTTCTTATTTGAGATTGGAGATATTTATTCCAAACTCAATTTATACACAATCTACTGAACAATTATTTCAATTTATTTGTAGCTACGTTTGGTAAACTGCGCATAATCTCAATGCGAGACTTTGTTTCTGTTATGTTTACGCCTAATGATGATAAAAGTTTGACCACATTCTTTACCTTTGACTTAGGTTGTTTCATGGGTACCACCTCTTATTCAAATTAAATATCTTATTATCATTTTACATTATTATATAGTATTTGACTATACTTCAAATGGACTATTTTGTTATTTTTCTATATATTTTGTTAATTTATACTAAAATTTTAACATTTATATCTTAAATAACTTCATATCCTGCATCAAAAATTGCATTTTCAATATTATCTATGCTTGCTGGATCTTCAAATACAACACGCACTTGATTATCTTCAGGGCTTGCTACAACTTCTTTAACACCAATTAATTGCCCTACTGATTCTTCTACAGCTTGTTTACAATGAGCACAACTCATTCCTTCAACATCTATGATACGCTCTTTCATTATGAACATCTCCTAATCATATTTTTATTTATTTACATTGATTTATATATATACCTATTTTGTTTAATTATATGTATATATATGAAAATGGTCAAATACAACCTTTCCATTTTTATTTTAAATGTATTATACTAGTTTAAAGATACAGAAATGGAGGCATTGATATGAATTTTGCACCAAATTTTTCATTTGATTTTTCTCTTATTATATCAGTGCTATTGGTATTGGCATTTATATTAAACGTTGTATTTGGATTTGTTATCATATTCCTAGAACGTAGAGAAGCGAGCGCAATTTGGGCATGGTTGTTAGTATTATTATTCGTACCATTACTCGGTTTCTTTTTATACTTATTATTTGGTAGACAAATTCAGAATAAAAGCATCTTTAATTTAGATGAACAAGATAAAATAGGTTTAGAACATATTGTTAATGAACAACTTAAAGCAATTGATGAAAATAATTTCGAAGTAGATAAACCAGAAATAGCGAATTATAAACATTTAATTCATATGCTTTTATACAATAATTCAGCCTTTTTAACAACTGATAATAAAGTGGAAATTTTTACTGATGGCAATGATAAATTCGATGCATTAATCGAAGATATTAGAAATGCTAAACATTACATACATATTCAGTATTATATTTTTAGAAAAGACAATCTAGGTAAAAAAATATTAAACGAACTCGAGAAGAAATTACACGAAGGCTTAGAAGTCAAAATGTTATATGATGATATGGGCTCACGTAAACTTAACCTTTCATCATTCAAAAAGTTTAGAGAAATTGGCGGAGAAGTGGCAAGTTTCTTCCCTTCTAAATTACCTCTCATTAACTTTAGAATGAACAACCGTAATCATAGAAAAATCGTAGTGATTGATGGCGAAGTTGGTTATGTTGGTGGATTTAATGTTGGCGATGAATATTTAGGACTAGATAAAAAGTTCGGTTATTGGAGAGATACGCATTTACGATTAGAAGGCGACTCTGTTAATGCCTTACAACTTAGATTTATGATGGATTGGAACTCTCAATCAACACGTGACAAAATGCGTTATGAATCAAGATACTTCCCAGATGTTGAATCTGGAGGTAAAGTTGGTGTACAAATTGCTTCCAGTGGTCCCGACGAAGACTGGGAACAAATCAAATATGGTTATCTTAAAATGATTTCAGAAGCTAAAAAAAATATCTATATTCAAACACCATATTTTATACCTGATTCATCATTCTTGGACGCTGTGAAAATAGCTGCATTATCTGGTGTAGATGTGAACGTCATGGTACCTAATAAACCAGATCATCCTTTTGTTTATTGGGCTACTTACGCTAATGTTGGTGAATTAATAAAAGCCGGCGTTAATGTTCATATATATGAGAAAGGTTTCATTCATTCAAAAATGGTCGTTATAGACGACGAAATTGTAAGTATCGGTACGGCTAATATGGATAACAGAAGCTTCGTATTAAACTTTGAAGTCAATGCATTCATTTATGATGAGGAAATAGCTGAATCATCAAGATTAGCATATCAAAACGATATAAAACATTCTTCAACATTAACTATTGAAAAATATGATAGTAGAAGTACATGGATAAAACTTAAAGAAGGTTTAGCTCGATTGCTAACACCACTTCTTTAAACAATATGAGAGTGAGACAAAAATCTTATTTTGTGAAAAAGGTTTCGTAGTCCCACTTAGTCACCTTTACCAATATAATATACAGTCCGGGACAATTATTTATGTCCCGGATTTTTTTAAGGAGAAAATAATATGGATAAACAATGGATTATAAAAGATGCTGAACGTCATGTCCGTTCATTACACAAAGAGGATACAACAGGTCATGATTTTGAACACATTATGAGAGTGAGGCATATTGCATTAGATATAGCTCAACATGAACAAGTAAATACTTTCATAGTAGAACTAGCAAGTTTGCTCCATGATTCTGTAGATAGCAAATTATTTAAAGACGCCAATAAAGCTTGGGATAATTTATACGTATGGATGAACAAAGTACAACTTTCAACTGAAATACAAAAAGAAATCATTCATATTTTAAAATACATCAGCTATAAAGGCGGCAAAAATAAAGGTAAGCTTAATAGTTTAGCTGGTAAAGTTGTACAAGATGCGGACAGAATAGACGCTTTAGGTGCTATAGGTATTGCTCGAACATTTCAATTTGCAGGTCATTTTAATGAACCTATGCATATTACAGATTCAAAACCTAGAGATTTAAATACGATAACAGCAGATCAATATCATAATGAGCCTAATACTGCGATTAATCACTTTTATGAAAAGTTATTATTACTTAAAGACCAAATGAATACAGTTAGAGGAAAAGAAATCGCAGAAGATAGACATAAATTTATGCTAATGTTTTTAGAACAATTTTTCGAAGAATGGAATGTCGGAATATAGTGTCGTCGAATGTTGCACGTGGACCTTGTCTTGCAACTTAGACAACAAAAAAAGCGGAAATTCTTATTTAAAAGAATTTCCGCTTTTTCTATTTTACAGGATTGTTGTTACCCTGACTTATTTCTTTTTCTTTTTATTTGAAACGAGCTTAGCTGGTTTCTTATCATTGTTAGCTTCTTGTTGGTTTTTTTCGTGCGCTTCAATGATTGGTTTCATTTCTTCTTCAACTTTACTGTTATAGAAGACATTACCTAACCAAGTTTGAACAACTAGGAAAGCACCACCGACAGCCCAGTATAAACCTAATGCTGAAGCTGAAATGTATGACATCCAAATAATCATGATTGGAGAAATGAACATCATCATTCTCATCATATTCTTTTGTTCATCAGGTACATTAGCGTATTTCATAGAAACAAATGCTTGTAATGCATAGATGATACCTGCAATTATAGTAATGAAGATATCTGGTTGCGTTAAGTTGAACCATAGGAATTGTGGATATTCTGTAATTCCACCTTCAGTTGGGAACTTCAATACATAGAACAAGCCCATTACGATAGGCATTTGAATAACAATTGGTAAACAACCCATGTTCATTGGGTTAATACCGTGCTTTTTGTATAGTGCCATCATATCTTGATTGGCTTCCATTTTTTCTTCTTGAGTTCTAGCACGTTTAACTCTTTCCTGAATTTTTTCCATTTCAGGTTTAGCTAATTTCATTTTTTCACGCATTAATTTTTGATTTTTATACGTTTTCATCATGAATGGGAATAAGACTAAACGCACGATTAACGTAATAATTATAATTGCTAGTCCATAGTTGTGATCTAAGTTAGCGCCGAGCCAATGAATTAAATTGTCCATTGGTTTAACAAATGTATTATAAAAGAATCCATCTCTATTCTCAGGTTTAGAATAATCACACCCAGCTAGCACAACCATTACACCGAATAATAATGGCCATAAAGCTTTTTTCTTCATTTTTCCACCTCTATTGATATACTCACATAAAGGTTATTCTACCATAGTTTCTATTCAACATAAATCAATATTTTAAATTTATAGTACTTTTTTATATTGATTATGAAAGCCCTTCACAGTTTGTTCAATATTTGTACTTTTTGCTATAGCTGAAATAATACTAACCCCATCCGCACCAGCGTTTATCAAAGGTATGACGTCAGCTTCTGTTATACCTCCAATAGCAACAATTGGTATATTTTCATCATATTTTCTTAAGTTAGAAATGAGGTCATAACCACCTTCTTCACCTGCATCACTTTTTGAAAGCGTTGAATGTATAGGACCTGTACCTATATAATCAACAAGTGAAACATCTGATAAATCATATTCTTCTTTATTAGCAACGCTTAATCCAATGATTTTATTTTCAAAATTATCTTTAAATAACGATACATTTTTATCGTCTTGTCCAACATGGATACCATCAGCATTTATTTTTAAGGCTAAATCGACATCGTCATTTACTATGAACGGTACATTATATTTTTTACATAGTTCAAATAATTGTTTCGCTAATGTTTCTTTGTCTTTGCCTGTTTTACTATTAGGTCCTTTTTCTCGATATTGAAACATTGTAATACCTGATTTTAATGCTTCCTCAAGAACAGTATATAAATTTTTGTTAGGGACGTCTTGGCTGCCTGCTATAAAATAAACTTTTAGCAATTCTTGTTTAAACATTATTTCACTTCTTTCACATTCTGTTTTTGCTTAACAATTTCATCCGTTATTGCATTCAATTGATCAATAAATGCAACTTTGAATGTACCTGGTAAATGTGCGCCGGATTGTTCACTCGCAATTTCGCTAGCGATATTATACGTTGATAATGCTTCTCCTAATAAATCTACTGTAATTTGTTTTTTATTTGCAAGAAAAGCACCCACTACAGCACCTAGTAAACATCCTCCACCAGTAATTTTTGTCAGCATTTCACTACCATTATTTAATTCTAAATATTGATTATTACATGCAATAACATCTGTTTTTCCTGTTAATATAATCGGTAAATTCAATTGTTTATGCGCTTTTTTAGCAATTTTTACTACGTCTAACGAATCATCACTATCTGTGCCTTTCATAGTTGTTTCTTCGTCAACTAAAGCTAATATTTCTGATGCGTTACCTCTTATTACATCAACTACTTGATCGTTAAGAAGTGTTTGGCAGAATGTCTTTCTAATTGTGGATGCTCCAACTGCAACTGGGTCTAGTACAACGGGCACTCCGTTATCATGCATTATTTTCGCATATTCTTTCATATCATATGCTTTATCGGTTGTAATTGTACCTATATTTACTAAAAAGGCGCTTGCTACTTTCGAAAATTCTTCCGCTTCTTCTGGTTCTTCACTCATAGCTGGACTTGCTCCTAGCGATATTAAACCGTTCGCTGTAAAGTTTTTTACAACATCATTTGTATAACATACTACGAGTGGTCCTGTTTCTCGAATATTTTGTAGTTTACTCATAATCCAATCCCTCTACTTTTTGATATGCGAAATGATTTACTGGTCCTCTACCTTTTCCTATTTCTGGCGTGTACTTAATTGCTAAAGTAATAAATCTCTTAGCTGTATTAACCGCTTCTTCTATCGTATGTCCTTTAGCTAATTCTGCTGTAATCACTGCGCTAAATGTACAACCAGTCCCGTGGGTGTGTTGCGTATCAAATCTTTCACTCTTCCAACTTCTTATACCCTCTTGTGTAAATAAATAATCAATAGCATCACCTTCTAAATGACCGCCTTTAATGACAACACCTTTAGAACCAACTTCATTTAAGAAAAATTCTCCAGCTTTTTTGATTTGTTCTTCTGTTTGAATTTTATACCCTGTTATATCTTCAGCTTCTGGTATATTTGGCGTTACCACAGTAGCTAATGGTAATAATATAGATTTTAATTTATTTTTACCTTTATCATCCATCAGTGAATCTCCACTTTTAGCGACCATTACAGGATCAATGACATAAGGTTTATTAGCTTGTTCAATATAAGGTTTGATTGTTTCCATCATTTCTTCTGATGCAATCATGCCCGTTTTTATTGCATCTGGCGTTTCATCATCGAATACACTTTTCAATTGAGATTCAAGTACTTCTATAGGTAAATGGTAGACATCTTGTACACCTAAAGTATTTTGAGAAACGATACTAGTTGGAACTGCCATTCCATATACTCCTGACGCTTGAAATGATTTTAAATCCGCCATGATACCTGCTCCGCCCGTTGGGTCGGTACCAGCAATCGATAACGCAATGTTTGGTTTTTTCATATTTATCTCTCCTCAAATTTCCATTTTTCTTGAATATACGACATGTTGAAGAAATTGCGTTCATGAACAGTGCTTTCTAAAAAATTTCTTTCGACTAGTTCTATTTCTGCTTTAGATGCATTTTCACTAAAAGTATCGAGCCAGTTGTCTAGTACGTCCATTAGTTCATCCATACCTTTATAGTAAAATTTAAACCATTCTTGTAACTTATGATTAGACGAAAAATTATTTCTCTCAATAGCTAGTTGAGCTATCCTTCTATATACATATGGACATGGTGCCATAGCTGCTACAGTATAAGCAACATTTTCATGTGCGTACGCATTATAATACATATGCTTAATATAGTGATCTGCAGTAGGATACCATGCCCCATCTTTTATTACTTCATGATAACCTTCACCGATATAATCCGCTAATATTTGATGAGCTCCTACTTCCCCTGAAGAAGCGAATTCTATTTGTTCTAATAAAAATTTCAACTCTTCTTTAGAGTCTATTTTAGGAATTAATAGCGCATAGATTTTAGCAAATTCATTTAAATATCTGGCATCCGCTTTTAAATAATGCTTTACAGCTTCTGCTGAAATGTCATCATTTACAAACCCTTGAATGAATCCATCATTATATATTTCTTCAATAATTGGTTCTACTTTTTGTTGTAACTGCTCAGAAAAACGCATGTTATCTCTCCTAATAATTTTTTAAATAAAAAAATGACTTCTTTCGTATAAAAAGAAGTCAATTAAAAGTAGAGTATACGTTAATTGACCACTTTCCTACGTTGGCATTATCCAAATCAGGTATAAGGGACTGAACGAATTCATCTCAGCCTATAGGCGCCCCTAGTAGTCATTCCTTTATTCAATTACTTTAAGATTATCAAATACATTTATAATGGTCAAATTAAACAACATTAGTAAAATATAAAAAATCGCCTAGGATATTTCCTAGACGATTGAATTAATATTATTTATATAACTTGAAAATTAAGCTTTTAGCTTACCACCAATTGTTTTGAGCACGGAAAGCTATTGCTGCGTCAACAGAACCATAACGTTGTTTCGCGTAGTTTAACATACCTTTAGTTTGTGTAGCTACAGAACCAGTTCCCCATGATTCTTTAGTTTGACCTAAACCTTGGTAACCGTTAGGGCTTACCGCATTTGGATTACCACTTGATTCTGGTAATACAATTGTATTCCACATTGCTTCAGTTCCACCTGCAGCTAAGAATTGAGCTTTAGTAGATCCACCAGTGCTAGCCGATTGAGCTTTAGTAGATCCACCAGTGCTAGCCGATTGAGCTGGCGCTTTATATGAAGTTTGTGAAGTTTGAACTTTATTATATGTTGGTTGAGCTGGTGCTTTGTATGATTGTGTTGGTGCTTGATAGTTAGCTTGGTAAGCTGGTGCTTCAACTTGTGTTTCAGTTTGTTGAACCGGAGCTTGTTGAGCTACTGGAGCTGTTGCTGGTTCAGCTGATTGTGCTGGTGCTTGTAATGATAAAGTTTGACCAACAACAATTAGATCTGAATTTAAGTTGTTCCATGCTTTCAATTGAGATACTGTTACATCATATTTAGATGCAATTTTCCCTAAAGTATCTCCTGAAACTACAGTGTATTCTGTAGTCGCTTCAGTATTTTCTGCTTTCGCTTCATTAACTTTAATTACTTGGTTAGGTAAGATTAAGTTTGAATTTAAACCATTGTCCGCTTTAAGTGCGTCAACTGTTGTTCCGTATTGTTTAGAGATCTCAAATAAAGTGTCTCCCGATTTTACTGTATGAGTTGCTGCATCAGCTGTAGCTGTTACCCCTGTCGTAACTGCAACTGCTGCTGTTGAAACTGATAATAATTTTTTCATGATTGAATATTTCCTCCTGTAAGGTTATCTCTTTATTTATGATTTTTACTTTATAAACTATATCATTAAATTTGATGACATAGGTTACAACCATATGAAAAATTACAGCCAATTATTACAATTGTATTACATAAATCTCAAGAATATTTTACAGCTATATACTTTCTTGAGAACTTTCATGAAAGTATTCTTTTAAGTTGTGTAAAATTAATTAAAGTGCAATTTGTAACACCACTGTAATTGGTTACACAATTATAATTAAACTCTTAAGTCATATATAAACTACTTATAAAATATAAAATACTTCCCACAAATTTTAGAATAAGTTTGTAGGAAGTAATTAAACGTCCAATAATTTGAACAATTTAATAAGCGTCTGGCTATATATATTCTAGACACACTGGAATATAGAATCGAGAGTATTTTAGTTTTGGAAGACTATTTTTATTAATAGAGGAATTAGAATGAATCTATGATTTTACTACCATAGATTTATTCGAGGTTTGTGGTTGTTCAGATGTGTCTGTTTCATCATGTATAATTTCAATCATTTTATTATACTGTTTATAAACTTCATCTTGCGACAAGTTATCTTGTTCGTTCTCTTTGGCCTTTTGTTCAGCTGTATTTCTTTCATCGCTCATTCTAACAGATAGTTCTTCTGAATAAGTGTCAGCACTTTCACTTATTAAATCACTTATCTCTTCTTTAGATTGAGGGACACCTTTCCTATTTGTTGAAGGCATATTTAAAAACTTTATCGTTTCACAAATAATTTCAGTAATATATTGCTTTTTATCATCTTTAATATATACACGTGTTTGTATTTGGCCTGTTAAAGCTATTAATTGACCTTTCTTCGTATATTGATGAATGTTATAAGCTAATTTCCCAAAAGCTTTGCACACAATAAAGTCAACAACCATATTACCTTCTTTAGATTTATAACCCCTTTCAACTGCTAAACAAAATGTAGAAATGATAGTGTCACCTTTCTTAAAATAGGCAGGGTCTTTAGTTAACCTCCCAACTAAAACAGATTTATTAAGCATATCTTTCACCTCCTTATATTTTTAATATAAGGAATCAACATTTTTACGTCAAAATCCATTTTTTTATATTTTCCATCATAATTTTCAACAATATCCTTAGAATATTGTTATTTACTTAAAAAGTGCTTTATAATAGAACACAAAGTTAAACATTCGTAGTTTTAACATTTAAGGGGGATGTTTATGAAAACATTTAAAGCAGTTCGCTTTCAAATCGTAAATGATGAACAGATTACAGAATATGAATTGTTAGATGGTATTATTATAAATAAAGAAAATAGTGGAACAGGTTGGTTATTAGAAATTTTAATCTCTGATATTCATTATGAACAAATGAAAGAATATCATGACACTCAAAAATTATTAGACACACGCGTCGTTATTACAAGACCATCTAATGATCCTGCATTATTTGATGCGACTATAAAATATATAGAGCAATTAGATGAAAAAATTTCAGTAGTATTTGAATGTCATATTTATACTTTAAGACAAGTTTATGCTGAACGATTACTAGAACAACTAATAGAAGAAGGATTAACAGGTGAAGAACTTAAAACTTCATTTAATCGACTTATGCAATCTAAACCAAAATTAAAAGATGAAAAAAGTAATATATAATAAAGAGTGAGATATAAATTTCTCGACTATTTACAACAAATAAAGCCACACCATTGAACATTCAATGGTGTGGCTTTATACATCTATATATTTTTTATTTTTGATCCACAAGTGCAAAGCTAATTTCACAACTACATGCAACTTCTCCATCTACTGTTGCTTTAGCAGTACCTTTTCCTATTGGACCTTTAATTCTATTGATTTCTACTTCTAATCTTAGCGTGTCACCAGGCACTACTTGTCTCTTAAATCGACACTTATCGATTCCTGCAAACATAGCTAACTTACCTTGGTTTTCTTCTAATCGTAGCATTGCTACTGCACCTGTTTGCGCTAAAGCTTCAACGATTAGTACGCCAGGCATTACGGCATAATCAGGAAAATGACCTTGGAAGAAAGGCTCATTTCCAGATACTTGCTTAATACCAACACAACGTTTACCATCTTCTAATTCTACAATTTTATCTAATAATAAAAATGGATAACGATGAGGTATTATTTTTTTAATTTCATTATAATCGTAAATAATTTCTTCCATCATGAACTCCTTCCTGTTAATTCAAAGATGTGCTGCCAAGTTTCAGGTTTAAATACACCAAATGGATTATGCAAAATGCCATAACCAATCATAGTCCCGACAACAAATAGCAAGACCATTAAAATTAGCAATATAAGTAATTTCATCCATAACGGTATTACACGATGTTCAACTTCAATACCTTGAATCGTTTCAACTCTACTCGTTTGAATTTTTTCTTTAAACCTTTTAAATGGCGACTTTCTATTTTTTTCGTCAGTTCTCGATGATTGTGTTTCAGTCATACTAAACCCTCGCTTTATCTTTTAACTTGCCTTCATCATTAATGCGTTCTACATCTGCACCTAATGTTTTTAGTTTACCATGAAAATCAACATAACCTCTATCTAAATGTTTAAGTTCTGTAACATTTGTATAACCATCAGATACTAGTCCAGCAAGTATAAGTGCTGCACCTGCTCTTAAGTCTGTTGCTTTTACATCTGCACCTTGTAAGTCATCATGTCCCGTAATCATAGCACTTCTATCGTTAATAAATATATCAGCATTCATACGTTTAAATTCTTCAACATGCATGAATCTATTTTCAAAGACAGTTTCAGTTATTTTACTTGTTCCGTTAGCAGTTAATAACAACGCCATAATTTGAGATTGCATATCCGTAGGGAAACCAGGATGTGGCATCGTTTTAACATCGATAGCTTTAATTTCACCAGGCACTTGAATATTTAAACCATCTTTAATTTCTGTTATTTGAACACCAGCTTCTTCTAGTTTCGAAACTAAGCTTGACATATGTTCTCTTATTGCTCCGATTACATTTATATTACCTCTTGTAATAGCACCAGCGATCATAAATGTACCAGCTTCAATTCTATCAGGAATAATAGAATGCTCCGCACCTACTAAATGATCAACTCCAATTATTTTAATTGTATCCGTACCTGCTCCATGTACTTGAGCACCCATTTCATTTAAATAATTAGCTAAGTCAACTATTTCTGGTTCTCTAGCAACGTTTTGTATTTCAGTTTTTCCGTCTGCTAATACAGCTGCCATCATAATATTTTGAGTAGCACCAACGCTTGGGAAATCTAAATAAATTTTACTGCCTTTTAAACCATTAGGTGTAGTTGCTTCTATAAATCCATTATGTAATTCTATTTCAGCACCCAATGCTTCGAAGCCCTTTAAATGTTGTTCAATTGGTCTTGATCCAATTGCACAACCTCCAGGTAAAGCAACTCTAGCATGACCTTCTCTTGCTAATAATGGACCCATTACTAATATGCTTGCTCTCATTTTGCTTACATATTCATAAGGTGCCTCTATTTTTAAAGGATTAGATGAATCAACCTTTACAGTATTATTATCTGCCTCATATTCTATTTCTGCATTTAAATGTGTTAATACGTTATTTATTGTATCAACATCACTTAACTTTGGTACATTCGTTAAAACGCTTTGACCTTCAGACGGTAAAAGTGTAGCTGTCAATATAGGTAGAACTGCGTTTTTAGCCCCTTCTACAACAACTGTTCCTTCTAGACGTTTCCCGCCTTTTACGACGATTTTATCCATATAATTGTCCTCCACAAATACATCACTATTATTTAATTTACAAAAGTATATATATATTAAATACACACTTTTAATTAATCATAAACATTCACCAAAACATTATACTACTTTTTTGTTCTTTTTACATACATTTATGTATTTTCTTGTAATTTTTAGAAAAGTAATTTTAATTGTAACGAATATTGGAGGATATCTAAAATAAAACGACTCAGACTTGTACCTAATAAAACAGCTAAAATGATTATAAATGTTTGAGCTTGCGCTATATGATTTTTCTTGAAAATTTGCTCTAACCTAACGCCTTGTAACGCCCAAAAAGCTAAACATACACATACAACATGAAGAATTAATCCTATAATACCTAATTGACCATAATATTCCATACTCTCAATCCTTTCACTAGAACAAAGGGAGTGGGACAGATATTTCATTTTCCTAAAAATATTTCATAGTCCCATCCCGGCAAAGATGACCAGAATTGAAATAACTTTGATATAAGCGTATTTTCAGTCCAGTCAGCTACTGCCATTATAATAAATTAGGCTGAGACATATATTTTTGTCTCAGCCTGTATAATTATCTAAATTTAGCCACTTCAATTCGATTAATTGCACGACTTAACGCGCGTTCAGCACGTCTATAATCAACATCATCACGATTACTATGTAATCGTTCTTCTGCACGTTCTTTAGAATTAATCGCACGTTCTTTATCTATATCCTCAGCTGTTTCAGCTGACTGAACTAGAACAGTAACTTTATCAGTTCTTACTTCAACAAATCCTTCGGAAACAGCTAAATACTCTGTACCACTTGCTTTGTTTACTTTAACATATCCTGTTTTTAATGCTGCAACAGTTGGAATATGGCCAGCCATTACACCCATTTCTCCAGTTTCAGTATGTAAAACAACAAGTTCAACATCTTTTGCTGAGTAAACAGATCCATTAGGAGTGACAACATCTAAGGTAAATGTATTCATTTTCCATTCCTCCTAATTAGTATTAGACCTCTACACCCATGTTTTTAGCATTTTCAAGAACTGCTTCGATACCACCGACTAAACGGAAAGCATCTTCTGGTATATGGTCATATTGTCCCTCTAGTATTGCTTTGAAATCTTGTACAGTTTGACTAACTGGTACATATGATCCTTTTTGGCCAGTAAATTGTTCTGCTACATGGAAGTTTTGAGATAAGAAGAATTGAATACGACGAGCACGTTCAACTGTTTTCTTATCATCATCTGATAATTCATCCATACCAAGGATAGCTATGATATCTTGTAATTCTCTATACTTTTGTAAAGTCTGTTGAACACGACGTGCAACGTCATAATGCTCGTCACCAACAATTTCAGGTGTTAAGGCACGCGACGTTGAAGCCAAAGGATCAACCGCTGGGTATATACCCATTTCTGTTAATTTACGCTCAAGGTTTGTAGTTGCATCTAAGTGAGCGAAAGCAGTAGCTGGCGCTGGGTCAGTATAGTCATCGGCTGGTACGAATACCGCTTGAATAGATGTAACTGATCCTTTATTAGTAGATGTAATACGTTCTTGTAATTGTCCCATCTCAGTAGCAAGAGTTGGTTGATAACCAACTGCTGAAGGCATACGACCTAATAATGCAGAAACTTCAGAACCTGCTTGAGTAAAGCGGAAGATGTTATCAATGAATAATAATACATCTTGTCCTTGTTCATCACGGAAGTATTCAGCCATAGTTAAACCTGATAATGCAACTCTAGCACGAGCGCCTGGTGGTTCGTTCATTTGTCCAAAGACCATTGCCGTTTTCTTAATAACGCCTGAATCGCTCATTTCATAGTATAAGTCGTTACCTTCACGTGTACGTTCACCTACACCTGCGAATACAGAAATACCACCATGCTCTTGAGCAATATTATTAATTAATTCTTGAATAAGAACTGTTTTACCTACACCGGCACCACCGAATAGACCGATTTTACCACCTTTAATATATGGCGCTAATAAGTCTACTACTTTAATTCCAGTTTCAAGAATTTCTACTTTTGTAGATAAATCTTCAAACTTAGGAGCTAAACGATGAATAGGGTCACGACGAACACTTTCATCAAGCTCTTCACCTAAATCAATTTTTTCACCTAAAACATTAAACACACGACCTAATGTAGCATCTCCAACCGGTACTGAAATAGCTTTACCAGTGTCTACTACTTCTTGACCACGTTTCACACCATCAGTTGATGCCATAGCTATTGTACGTACAACATCATCACCAAGGTGTAATGCAACTTCTAATGCTAAATTAAAAGTGTTACCGTCGGGACGGTCTACTTTAATTGTCAAAGCATTATTAAGTTCCGGCAATTCACCATGTGGGAAACGTACGTCAATAACTGGCCCTGTAATTTGCGTTACTCGGCCTAATCCCATGTAAATTCCTCCTAATCTTATTCTAGTGCAGCTGCTCCGCCTACAATCTCAGTAATTTGTTGAGTAATTGCAGCTTGTCTAGCTCTGTTATATTGTATTGATAATTCGTCAATTAATTCAGAAGCATTGTCTGTAGCATTTTTCATAGCCGTCATTCTAGAAGCATGCTCACTTGCTTTACCGTCTAATACAGCACCATAGATTAAACTAATAGCATATTGTGGTAATATAACTTCTAAAATAGTTTCTTTATCTGGTTCGAATTCGTAGCCAGCCATTAAGCTTGAACCTTTTCCTGTATCTTCATCAGATAAAGGTAGTATCCTTTTAGACCTAACTTGTTGCTCAAGAACACTTACAAAGTGACTATAGTATAAAGTCAGTTCATCGTAGAATTCTTCGTTGAATAAGTCTACTGCTTTTTCAGTTAAAGCTTGAACATCTTTAAAAGTAGGTTGATCTGGTAATCCCGTATATTCTTCAACAACATTATAATCTCTGTTCTTCAAGAAATCTCGACCTACACGACCTACTACAACAATTGCATATTCATCTGGGTTGTTGTTATGTTTTTCTTTAATATCATTTACTAAATTTTTTAATATATTTGCACTATATGGTCCTGCTAATCCTTTGTCAGAAGTTATCACTAAATAACCTGAACGTTTTACTTCTCGTTTTTTAAGCATCGGATGAGATACATCCGAACTTTTAGAAGCAATAGCTGTTATTGCATCTTGCATTTTATTCATATAAGGTTCAAATGCACTTGCGTTTTCTTCAGCTCTACGTAATTTAGAATTAGAAACCATGTTCATTGCTTTTGTAATTTGACTCGTACTTTGCGTAGAAGTGATTCTTCCTTTGATTTCTCTAAGTGAAGCCACAATTTCACCACCTTTTATTTAAAGCTTAATATTACTCTACTTGAGATTTATTAAATACTTTTTTGAATCCTTCGATAGCAGAAACAAATTTATCATCAGATGGTAATTGTTTTGTTTCGCGAATTTCTTTATATAAATCGCTAGCATTAGAATCGATCCAATTTAAGAATTCATCTTCAAATCTTGTAATGTCTACAACAGGAATGTCATCTAAATGACCTTTAGTCAATGCGTATAAGATAACAACTTGTCGTTCAACAGATAATGGTTTATTTTGATCTTGTTTAAGTACTTCTACTGTACGTTTACCACGTTCTAATTTCGCTTTAGTTGCAGCATCTAAGTCTGAACCGAATTGAGCAAATGACTCTAATTCACGATAAGAAGCTAAGTCTAAACGTAAAGTACCAGCAACTTTCTTCATTGCTTTAATTTGTGCCGAACCACCAACACGTGAAACTGATAAACCTGCGTTAATCGCTGGTCTTACACCTGAGAAGAATAAGTCTGATTGTAAGAATATTTGACCGTCTGTAATTGAAATAACGTTTGTCGGTACGTAAGCAGAGATATCACCTGCTTGCGTTTCAACGAAAGGTAATGCAGTAATTGAACCGCCACCTAATTCATCATTCAATTTAGCAGCACGTTCTAATAAACGACTGTGTAAGTAGAATACGTCACCTGGATAAGCTTCACGGCCTGGCGGACGACGTAGTAATAATGATAATTCACGGTAAGCTGCCGCTTGTTTCGTTAAATCATCATAAACAACTAATACGTGTTTACCATTGAACATGAACTCTTCACCCATAGCTACACCAGAATAAGGTGCAATATACAGTAAAGGAGCAGGTTGAGCTGCAGATGCTGATACAACGATTGTGTAATCTAATGCACCATGTCTACGTAATGTTTCAACTGCTGTACGAACTGTAGATTCTTTTTGACCTATAGCTACGTATATACAAATCATATCTTGGTCTTTTTGGTTTAAAATAGTGTCGATTGCTACAGTAGTTTTACCTGTTTGACGGTCACCGATGATTAACTCACGTTGTCCACGTCCAATTGGTACTAATGCATCAATCGCTTTAATACCAGTTTGTAGAGGTTCATCTACTGATTTACGATCCATAACACCTGTTGCAGGTGATTCTACAGGGCGTGTTTTAGAAGTGTTAATTGGACCTTGTCCATCTATTGGCTGTCCTAAAGGATTCACAACACGTCCGATTAATTCTTCGCCTACTGGTACTTCCATGATACGTCCAGTACGCTTAACTTCATCGCCTTCTTTAATACCTTCTGCAGGTCCTAAAATGACGATACCTACGTTATTTTCTTCTAAGTTTTGTGCCAAACCTAAAACGCCAGTATGAAACTCTAAAAGTTCACCAGCCATAACATCATTCAAGCCATGAGCTAATGCAATACCATCCCCGACTTGGATAACTGTACCAACATCGGTAACTGACATTTCAGACTCATAGTTTTCAATTTGAGAGCGTAATAAAGCACTGATTTCTTCAGCTTTAATGGCCATCTATGTCACTCCTTAATAATTATTTCATTTGATGAAATGATTTTGTTAATTGATTTAAATCATTCTGAATCGAGCCGTCGTAAACTTTCGTACCTATCGTTACACGAACACCGCCAATTAAAGAATCATTTATTTCATTTTCTAAAATTAATTTCTTTAAACCTGTACGCTTAATAAAAACTTTCCCTATTTCATCTAATTCTTCGTTAGATAACGGATAGACAGATTCAACTTTCATTAAATCTTGACTATGTACTTGATTATAAATATTTCTATAATCTATAAAAACACTAGGAATTAAAGACAATTTGTTGTTATTAGCTAATAAGAATAATGTGTTCATTAAAGGTTTAGATATGCCTTTGAATACATTTTCAACTAAAGCTTGTCTGTCTTCTTGAGCTAACTTTGGATTATAATCTATAGCCTTAATTTCATCTAGATTTGGTTTCACACTATTTTCTAGCGTTTCGAGTTCGTTTAATATTGTGTCTTCTATGTTATGTTCTTCTGCTACATCATATAAAGCTTGGGCATATTTTTGACTTATATTCGCCATTATTTTTCCCCTGCCTCTTTAATGTATTTTTCAACAAGTTCTTTTTGATCTTGTTCAGAAATCTCTTTATTAATTACTTTAGAAGCTATTAATACAGAAAGTTCAGATACACGATTATTAATATCAGCAATTGCTCTTTGTTTCTCTTGCTGAATCTCTGCTTGTGCTGATTGAATTAACCCATTTGCTTTAACATTTGCATCACTTATAATTTGCTCTTGTTGTACTTTAGCTTGATGTTTTGCATCATCAAGAATTGTTTGTACTTCTTCTTGAGTCTTTTTAAGGATGTCTCTATTTTCTTCTTCTAATTTTTTTGCATTTACCTTTGCTGCTTGAGCGTCATCAATATCTTTATTGATAGTTTCTTCACGTTCATCCATTATGGATTTCAATGGTCCCCAAGCATATTTCTTTAATAAAGCTAACAGGATTAAAAACGTGATTAATGTGAATAAAGCTGTTCCCCATTCAACGCCACTGCCTGTTGCACCTAAAACCAATACGTTATGATCCACTGCCAATTACACTCCTTTCATTGCAAGTCAAGGTTCTAACACCTCATAAATGAATGGCGAAATCCTTTTTAGATAGACTCCGCCTGTTCTAAAAATATGTTAGCTTATCGGTTCATTACCATGAATGCTACTACAACTGCAATGATAGGTAGGGCTTCAACTAAACCAACACCGATAAACATAATTGTCATTAATGGACCACGTGCTTCTGGTTGACGTGCAACACCTTCAACTGTTCTTGAAACGATAAGACCGTTACCAATACCTGCTCCTAATGCTGCTAAACCGATTGCGATTGCCGCTGCTAATACACCTAAACTCATTATAATTTTCCTCCTAGAATTAAAAATATTAATTGTTTTTTAAATTTTATATTAATGATCTTCTGCCACTTTGTGGGACATATAAACCATTGATAACATTACAAATATGTACGCTTGAATTGAACCTATAAAAATTGAGAATGCTTGCCATACCATAGCAGGTAAAAATGCGCCTAAAACTCCTAAAGCGCCGCCAGCAGCTAAAGTACCTAGTAAACCTAATAATACTTCACCTGCAAATATATTACCGTACAAACGTAGACCAAGCGTCAATGTTGAAGCAAATTCTTCAACAATTTTGAATGGTACCATTAAAGCTACCGGTTGAACGAACGATTTTAAATATCCACTCGTTCCACGCATTTTCACACCGTAGAAGTGTGTGAGCAATACCATTAAAGTAGCTAATGTTAATGTCACAGTAGGATCTGCTGTTGGTGATTTCCACCATAATGTGTGTCCTACAACAATTGAGAATGGAAGTCCTAACATATTAGAAACAAAAATAAATAATATTAATGTTACTGCAAGGAAATGGAATTTCCCTCCCTCTTTCCATGCCATATTACTTTGAATGATGCCTTTAACGAAGTCAAAAATCCATTCAATAAAGTTTTGAGCACCAGAAGGTCTTACTTTTAAATTTCTAGTACAAGCTACAGCTATCGCAAAAACGATAATTGCTGAAACTACTATCATTAAGACACTTGAAAGATTGAATATTAAGTCAAACCCTCCAAAATTGATGGACCACAAAGGTGATTCGTGTTCCATATTTTCACCTCTTTTCACAATTTTAATTATTTAATCGAGATTTTTGAGTGACCTAAACATGATTAACACATATGCAATCATCAGCCCTACTAAAATTCCGATAATATCAACAATTATTGGATATTTAAGCCAGAAACAACATGCAACAATAGTTACAAGGTACCTTACCCAGTTTCCAGTTGATAATTGTAATGATTCAGCATTTTTTGCTCGATTGAGGTAAACTTCCCATGAAAACAAGTTAACAGCTGATGCTATTGTTCCAATTATTAGTCCTAAAATGAACTCATGTTTCAAGAAGAAATAAACGACAACTAGAAAAATAACGAAGAAAATAAAATACTGTAAATAAGACTTGAAAAAGCCCTTGAAATCAAACATACAGCTGAAACTCCTTTAATTAGTTGTATATCTTTGAAAACCGTTTCATCACACAATTTTCATGATAATATAGTGGCCTTATAGTGTCAATGCTATGTCAAAAATAGAAAACAAATTTTTGTCATTTTTTTGTCACAGAATTGACACAAACCACTTCTAACTTATTTTGTTTTGAACGGTGCAGGTGCTTCAGTCAAAATATCAAAATAATACTTAATATTTTCACATATTCTCTTAGATGCTAAGCCATCACCATATGGATTTTGAGCAATGCTCATGCTTTCATATGAAGATTGATCATTTAATAGTTTTTTCGTTTCGTTGTAGACATCCTCTTCTTCTACGCCAACTAGTTTTAACGTACCAGCTTCCACCCCTTCTGGGCGCTCAGTTGTATCTCTCAATACAAGGACTGGCTTCCCAAGTGAAGGTGCTTCTTCTTGTACACCGCCAGAATCAGTAAGAATCAAATGAGAATTTGCCGCAAAGTTATGAAAATCAATAACTTCTAATGGCTCTATTAGTTCGATACGATTATGATCACTTAATAATTGTCCAGCTATATCTCTGACCTTTGGATTTTTATGCATTGGGTATACAACGACAACATCTTCATGCTCTTCAACAATACGTCTAACAGCTTTGAAGATATTTTCCATTGGTTTACCAATATTTTCACGTCTATGCGCTGTTAACAACACGATGCGTTTATCTTTATGGCGGTTAATGATTTCACTTTCGTAATTTTCACTAACCGTTGTTGATAATGCATCAATAGCTGTATTACCTGTAACAACAATAGATTCGTCTTTTTTATTTTCTTGAAGTAAATTATGTTTAGACTGATCAGTTGGTGAGAAGTGTAAATCAGCAAGGACCCCCGTCATTTGTCGATTCATTTCTTCTGGGAATGGAGAATACTTATTCCAAGTTCTTAAGCCTGCTTCAACGTGGCCAATTGCGACTTCGTTATAAAAAGCAGCTAAGCTACCAGCAAAAGTAGTAGTTGTATCTCCATGTACCAATATCATATCTGGTTTCGCTTCTTGAATAACACTTTCAAGTCCACCTAGCACTCTAGAAGTTACTTCAGAAAGTGTTTGCCCTTGTTTCATGATATTCAAATCATAATCTGGTGTGATATCAAATGTTTCAAGAACTGAGTCCAGCATTTCTCTATGTTGTGCAGTCACAACTACAATTGGTTGTAACTCCGGATCATTTTTCAGTTCTGAAACCAAAGGTGCCATTTTAATAGCTTCAGGTCGCGTACCAAATATCGTCATAATTTTCTTCATTGTAATAAAATCCTCCTATTATTATTTAGTGCCAAACAGACGGTCGCCTGCATCACCAAGTCCTGGTGTAATGTATGCATGCTCGTCTAATTTTTCATCTAAAGCGGCAATATATATATCTACATCTTCATGTGCTTCTTGTAGTGCCTTAACCCCTTCAGGTGCAGCAACTAATCCCATAAAGCGGATTTTAGTAGCGCCACGATTTTTTAATGATTGAATAGCTTCAATCGCAGATGCACCTGTAGCAAGCATAGGATCTACTACAATAATTTCACGTTCTTCAATATCTTGAGGTAACTTAACAAAATACTCTATTGCTTCAAGTGTTTCTGGGTCACGATATAAACCAACGTGGCCAACTCTCGCAGCAGGTACAAGTTTCATAATACCGTCTGTCATACCAAGACCAGCACGTAAAATAGGAATGAGCGCTAATTTCTTACCTGATAATCTTTGCGCTGTCATTTTTGTAACAGGTGTTTCAATTTCTACGTCTTTTAAATCAAAATCTCTTGTAACTTCATAAGCCATAAGCATGCCTACTTCGTCAACAAGTTCTCTAAATTCCTTTGTTCCAGTTTTTTTATCACGAATATAGCTCAATTTATGTTGAATGAGCGGGTGATTAAAAACATGTACTTTACCCATAAGGCAATCCTCCAATAACTATTATTTGTTGTAAAGTGGGAACTTAGAAGTTAATGATAATACACGTTCATGTGCTTCTTTTAATGTAGTTTCATCTTCAGGATTTTTTAGCACTGTCGCCATTATTCTACCAACTTCTTCCATTGCACTTTCATCAAATCCACGAGATGTAACAGCTGGTGTACCTAATCGAATACCACTTGTTACGAAAGGCTTTTCTTGATCAAATGGTATTGTATTTTTATTACAAGTTATGCCTACTTCATCTAAAGCATTTTCAGCAACTTTCCCTGTAATACCAAGAGAACCTTTAACATCGACACAGATTAAATGGTTATCTGTTCCACCAGATACAATACGTAAACCTTCTTCTTCTAGTGTAGCAGCTAACTTTTGAGCATTCTTAATCACTTGTTTTTGGTAATCTTTAAATTCTGGTTCTAATGCTTCACCAAATGATACAGCTTTACCTGCAATGACATGCATTAATGGACCACCTTGGATACCAGGGAAAATGATTTTATCGATTTCTTTAGCATATTCTTCTTTACAGAAAATCATGCCACCACGAGGTCCTCTAAGTGTCTTGTGCGTCGTAGTTGTAACAAAGTCAGCATATTCTACTGGGTTTTGGTGTAATCCAGCAGCAACTAAACCAGCGATATGAGCCATATCTACCATTAATTTAGCGCCTACTTCATCTGCAATTTCTTTGAAACGTTTAAAATCAATTCCTCTTGGATAAGCAGAAGCACCAGCAACTATTAATTTTGGTTGAGTTTCTTTAGCTACTCTTAAAACTTCATCATAGTCAATTTGTTCATTTTCTTTAGACACGCCATACTCCACAAAGTTATATAGTTTACCACTAAAGTTAACTTTAGCTCCGTGAGTTAAATGTCCACCATGACTTAAATTCATTCCAAGTACAGTATCACCTGGTTCTAAAGCAACAAAATACACAGCCATATTTGCTTGTGAA
Organism: Mammaliicoccus lentus; assembly: GCF_002902755.1. Lineage (GTDB taxonomy): Bacteria > Bacillota > Bacilli > Staphylococcales > Staphylococcaceae > Mammaliicoccus > Mammaliicoccus lentus. Next base: position 39,291 of record NZ_PPRS01000010.1, read on the forward strand.
CCAGAATGTGGTTGTACGTTAACATGGTCTCCACCGAAGATTTCTTTTGCGCGTTCTCTCGCTATATCTTCTACGATATCAACATGCTCACAACCACCATAATAACGACGACCAGGGTAACCTTCTGCGTATTTATTAGTTAATACAGAACCTTGAGCTTCCATCACCGCTTCAGAAACAAAGTTCTCAGACGCGATTAATTCTATGTTGTTATTTTGTCTGTCGAACTCTTTCTCCATTGCTTCGAAAAGTTTTTCGTCTTGCTTTTTAATAAATGACATGTACAATCCCTCGCTTTTAAGAATTTAATACTTTGCTCTTTCACCGCCAATTAATTTTGGACGGCTTGTTGCTACTGTTACTACTGCTTCACCGATTTGTCTAGTTTCAACTGATATCGGTACTGCTACATGCTTAATATGCATACCAATTAATGTTTGACCAATATCAATACCTTTATCGCATTTGATATGTTCAACTAATACAGGATCATCCATATGTTGATATGCATAGGTTGATAAGCTGCCTCCAGCATTCCGTTGTGGAACAACAGAAACCTCAGTCATTAAGTAGGGATCAAACAGTTCGCGTTCGATTGTAATAGCTCGATTTATATGTTCACAACCTTGAAATGCAAAATGAACACCTGTCTCTTTATGTATTGAATCAAGCGTTTCATACAATTCTTTCGCAATCTCTGCTGAACCATTCGAGCCTATTTTTGCCCCTCTAATCTCTGAAGTAGAACATCCTATAATACATAGTTCATTTTCATTAAAAAATTGTTTAGACTTAAGTTCATTGATTAATTGTATTAAATTATTTTTCATGAACAATCGCCTTCAATTTTATCTATGCGTTTTTGATGTCTACCGCCTTCGAACTCGCTCGTCAACCAAGTTTTGACGATGAGAAGTGCTAATCCTTCACCGATGACACGTTGGCCTAATGCTAATACGTTTGAATCATTGTGTTGCCTTGTTACTTCCGCAGTAAAAACATCATGCACAAGTGCACAACGTACCCCTTTTACTTTATTAGAAGCAATCGACATACCAATGCCAGTTCCACAAATTAAAATACCTTTATCGAAATTACCATTTGCTACATTTTCTGAAACAGGTTTAGCATAATCTGGATAATCCACTGATTCACCTTTATGTGTTCCAAAATCTTTATATTCAATGTTCATTTCTTCTAATAATTTTTTAATTGCTTCTTTGTATTCAAAGCCTCCATGGTCTGCTGCAATAGCTACTTTCATCTTCCCACCTCCCAATTTGTTTATACTTTCATATTATAACGTATTTTTCATGCGTGATATAGCTATTATACAAATTATTTGTATTCTTAATTACTCTGTAATAATTCGATTATCAATTTCTTAATTTCTTCATAAGTATTTCTATACACACCTATTTGCTGTCCAATTGGATCTACTACGTCTCCAGCTTTTCCACTCGTATAATGTTTTAATGAATCAATATTTTTATGTTCATACATGGATTGCAATATCGATTTGTGATTTTCTGTCATAGTCAAAATTAAATCTGCATCTAAATCTGCATCGCTAAATTGTTGCGCTGATTCAGGAATCGGTAAATTATTTTCCAATATAATATCCATTGATTGTTGAGATATCGGTGCACCGTTAAATGCTGAAATACCTCTCGAATGTATTTCGTAATCAGGCATCAAATCTTTAGCTATAGCTTCTGCTAATGGACTTCTACAAGTATTACCTGTACATACAAATATTATTTTCACAATTCATCTTCCCCTTTAAATCTATGTCCGCTTGCTTTATCTATTCTATTCATTAATGCAACAGTTTGATCTGTTCGTTCATAACCATTTATCAATATATGTTCAATATCATTTAATTGGTCTGCGATTCTTAATGCATCGTACAAATCATGATGAGCACCTTTAATATCATTTTTATTTTTTCCTAAAGGAATAAATTTAATGGTTTCAGGAACTAAATGCTCTATGCTTCTTGGACCAATAAAAGCTAGTTTTTTACTATTTAATAAATTAAGGTCGAGCGGTTTTGTTATACCACCCTCTATTAACGTTACTGGTTGAGAAGGTGCATAGTGCTGATATTTCATTCCTGGGGCAATTGGTTTATTTATATCTATTTTTTTATCTATAATACTATTCGGCAAAACCTCATTAATCATTTCAGCAGTTATAGACCCTGGTCTTGCTATTTTAAAAGGAAAAGTCGTACAATCTATTACTGTACTTTCTATTCCTTCATCTATATCTTCAGCTTGTATAATTCCATAAATCCTCGTATTTAAGTCATGTTTTACATGTTCAAATTTTGTAGGCGAAGGTCTCCCACTTAAATTTGCACTTGGAGCTGCAATTGGTAAATTGACTAATTGCAAAATCTCTCTTCCAATAGCATGACTAGGCATTCTTACAGCAACTGAATTCAACCCTCCCGTTACTCTATCATCTAAATATCCTGACTTATATGGAACGATAAATGAAATTGGACCTGGCCAAAAAGCATCCATCAACAATTCTGTTTCTTCTGAGATATTTTCTGTAAAATCTTTTAATTGATTTTTATTATGAATATGAACGATAAGTGGGTTATCAGATGGACGACCCTTAGCTTTATAAATATTTTTAATCGCTTCTTCGTCTTTTGCATTTGCTCCTAATCCATATACTGTTTCCGTCGGCAAAGCTATAAGTTGATTTTGACGGTAACCATCTATAATCTGATTGATGTGTGGATAACTAGCTAAGTTATGAACAAACTTACGCACATCCCAAACATATGTTTCCAAGGCTATACTTCCCTTCCTCATCGTATTTACTGTATACAAATAAAAGTTATACACATTTCGTGGATAACTCAACCCTTTTGTGCATAACTTATTAACAACCCATCCAATTAAATTGTATCATACGATTCTTTTGATTTATATCTTTGATAATTGCCAAATTTTTAACTTTATAGTGTTCATGGATATATGATTTTAAAATTTCACCTTGTAAATGACCGATTTCAAATATGACTAGTCCATCTTTTTTCATCACTTTATCTAAATCATTTAGTATGCGTTTGTAAATAGCTAAACCATTGTTTTGTGTGAATAAAGCAAGGTGTGGTTCATATTCCAGTACGGTTTCTGACATTTCTACTTTTTCTTCGTAGCTTATATAAGGTGGGTTTGATAAAAGTACATCGACTTTAATGCCATTATTAATCAGAGGTTTCAAAGCATCGCCTTGAAGAAACTCAATTTCTGCTTGATTTAATCGAGCATTTTCTTTCGCAACTTTTAATGCATCATCGCTAATATCAGTTGCAATAACATTTAAATTAGTACGCTCCTTCTTTAAGCTAATTGCAATAGCCCCTGTGCCTGTTCCAATATCGCAAACTGTTTGTTCGTGTTGATTTATAGTATTTAATGTTTGCAAAACTAATTCCTCAGTTTCAGGTCTAGGGATTAGAACATCATTATTTACTATGAATTTTCGTCCATAGAACTCAGCAAATCCAACGATGTACTGTACGGGTTCCCCTAAATACATTCTTTCTCTATAAGTCAAAAATTTCTTAAGTATATTATCTGGTACTGGCTCTTGTTGTTTTAAAAGGATTTGTGTTCTGGACAAACCAGATATGTCTTCTAATAGCCAATCAGCACGAGAAGTTTCTAACCCTCGTGCTGATAAAGCTTTATATGTTTCAGTTAATAATGTATAAAAATTATAATTCTCCATTGTTTAAATCTTCCAATTTCTCTGTTTGTTCATGCATCGTTAACGCATCTATAATTTCACCAATTTTACCGTCCATTATTTGATCTAATTTTTGAATTGTTAAACCTATGCGATGGTCAGTAACTCTGTTTTGTGGGTAATTATATGTTCTAATACGTTCAGAACGGTCACCTGTCCCAACAGCTGATTTCCTTTTTTCAGCATATTTGGCATGTTCTTCACGAACCATCATATCAAAAACTCTTGCTTTTAATACTTTTAGTGCTTTTTCACGGTTTTTAATTTGTGATTTTTCAGAAGATGTTGCAATAATACCTGTAGGTACGTGTGTAATTCGCACAGCTGAGTCAGTCGTGTTAACGTGCTGACCACCTGCACCACTTGAACGATAAGTTTCAATTTTCAAATCTTCACTACGAATATCAACTTCCACGTCTTCAGCCTCTGGTAATATAGCAACAGTCGCAGTTGAAGTATGAACTCTACCACCCGATTCAGTTTCTGGAACACGTTGCACACGGTGAGCACCATTTTCATATTTTAATTTACTAAACGCACCTGTCCCTTGAACAGAAAAACTGATTTCCTTATAACCACCATGATCGCTTGGGTTTTCTTCTACTACGTCTATTTTGTATCCTTCCATTTCAGCAAAACGAGAATACATTCTAAATAAATCTCCAGCAAATATTGCAGCTTCATCTCCACCTGCTGCACCACGTATCTCAACGATTACGTTTTTCTCATCATTTGGATCTTTCGGAATAAGTAAGAACTTCAACTCTGACTCTAATTCTGGGATGCGATCAGTTAAACTGTTAATTTCATCTTTTAACATTTCTTGATCGTCTTTGTCATCTGTTTCTTCTAGCATTACTTTCGCGTCTTCGATATCAGTTTTCACTGATTTATATGTTCGATAAACGTCTACTGTTTTTTGTAAATCAGATTGTTCTTTAGAATACTCCCTAAGCTTATCCGTATCAGATACAACATCAGGATCACTCAATAGTTCGTTAAGTTGTTCATATCTATTTTCTACGATTTCTAATTGATCAAACATTTATATCACTCCTTGTTTCTGTTCTTATAATATGATGATCTCTACATCTCGGTTCATAACTTTCATCTGCCCCTACTAAAATAATAGGATCATTAATATGAGCGGGTTCCCCGTTAATAAGCCTTTGTGTGCGACTGGAAGGTGATCCACAAACAGCACAAACAGCCTGTAATTTAGTTACGATTTCAGCGACTGCCATCATTTCAGGCATAGGTTCAAAGGGCACACCTTTGAAATCCATATCCAGTCCTGCTACAACTACACGATAGCCTTCTTCGGCTAATTTTTGTGCAACTGCAACGATTTCATTGTCAAAAAATTGAACTTCGTCAATACCAATTATATCAATACCTTGTAAATCGTGCTTTAAAATTTCACTTGAATGTTCAATGCTTATAGCATCTAATTGATTACCGTTATGAGACACGACTGCTTGTTCACTATAACGATTGTCGATAGCCGGTTTAAATACTTTAACATCTTGTTTAGCATACAAACCTCTTCTGAGCCGTCTAATTAGTTCTTCAGATTTACCACTAAACATACTTCCGCAAATACATTCTATCCAACCGGAATGGTAATTTTCGTACATATTACTTGTCCACCTTTTTCAACATAATCGCTTAATTATATCATATTATAAATTTCTGTTCTTAATTTTTACAAAAAAAGCACCCTTTAAAAAGGATGCTTGATGCGCTTCATGATTAGTTGTTTGATTTGAAACCAAATTTTTTGTTGAAGCGTTCCACACGACCATCCGCAGATGCGAATTTTTGACGTCCAGTATAGAATGGATGTGAATCAGAAGAGATATCTAAACGGATAACTGGGTATTCGTTGCCATCTTCCCATTCCATTGTTTCACTAGAAGTACGAGTAGAACCACTTAAAAATTTGAAGTCTGTAGTCGTATCTAAAAAGATTACTTTATGATACTCTGGATGAATTCCTTGTTTCATTTCTTTCAGCTCCTTTGCCCTGAACCATCTGGAACAGAGTTTATTTGTGACTTATTCACTCAATACTTACATATTATATATGTTGAGTAATTAAATTGCAACCTTAAATTTTATATGATGGACTTGCCAGTTTTAGCACTTTCTAACATAGATTTTCTTAAAACTTCAAAGAACTCTTCATTAGTTTTTGTGCGTTTTAATTTTCTTATAAAACGTTCTGCAAAATCATTTTGGTCCGTAAATAGGTTTCTTAACTGCCATACCATTTCTAATTCTTTTGGATCAAGTAACAATTCTTCTTTACGTGTTGAACTTCTTCTTATGTCAATTGCAGGGAATACTCGTTTCTCTGATAATTTACGATCTAAATGAAGTTCCATGTTACCTGTACCTTTAAATTCTTCATAAATCATATCATCCATGCGTGAACCAGTTTCAACAAGTGCAGTTGCTAAAATTGTTAAACTACCACCCGCTTCAATATTTCTTGCAGCGCCGAAGAAATGTTTAGGTCTGTGTAAAGATGCTGGATCTAAACCACCGGATAAAGTTCTACCACTTGGTGGAATAACTAAGTTATATGCACGTGCTAATCTCGTTAATGAATCCATTAAAATGATTACGTCTTCACCAATTTCAACAAGTCGCTTAGCGCGTTCTAATAACAACTCAGCTACTTTGACATGGTGTTCTGGTGGCTCATCAAAAGTAGAATTCACTACTTCTGCTTGTTCTACAGATCTCTCAATATCTGTAACCTCTTCAGGTCGTTCTCCAATTAATAATACAAATAATTTCGCATTAGGTTGATTTATTGCAATAGCATTAGCGATTTCTTTTAATAATGATGTTTTACCTGCTTTAGGAGGGGCAACTATCATTCCACGTTGTCCAAGACCAATTGGTGTAATTAAATCCATAATTCTTGTTGAATAATTTTTTTCTGTTGTTTCTAATTGGATACGTTCTTGTGGGTATAAAGGGGTTAACGCTTGAAAGTGTGGTCTTTTTTTAACTTCTTCTGCATTTTGATCATTCACAAAATCTACTTGTAATAGACCGTAATACTTTTCATTTTCCTTAGGTTTTCTAACTTTACCAGTTACTTTATCACCTTTTTTTATTTCAAAACGTCTTATTTGGCTAGCTGAGATGTAAATATCTTTCTCACCTTTAGAGTAGTTAACTGTTCTTAGGAAACCATATCCATCAGGTTGTATATCATCTAAAATGCCTTCCATATAATAGTTTCCGTCTTTCTCCATTTGTGCTTCCATAATGGCTAAGACAAGTTCTTTTTTATTTAATTTACTATAGCTACTGATTTTGAGTTCTTTAGCCTTAGTTGTTAATTCTTTAGTTGTATAATTCTTGTATAATTCGTGAAACGATTCATACTGAGGACTTGTTCTGACTCTTTCTGCCATGATATTGACACCCATTTCTTAAAATCTATTTATTACTTTTACCCAGATTTACAATCTGCCATTAAACTATAGCATTTTTTTACGTTTAAAACAAAATATGTTGTGAACTTTAATTAAAAAATACTTTTATATGGTAAAATATACCTAAACATCTATTTTTATCTCTTTTTATAGTAAAATTATACTAAAATTTGTTACTTCAATCGTGAAAATAGCTTAAAACATCAAGAAATAATACATTATTTTTGTAATTATAACTTAATTATACAATGTGAATTTACTCAATTTTGAACGTTAGTAGCTGTTAATTTCCAAATCCTAATTACTATTTATTAAAAAACCAGCAACTTTCTATTTTGATTAAGAAAGTTGCTGGTTTTAATATTCACAGGAATAATTTATCCTGTATCATTTTTATAATACTTATTTAAAGTAGCCTGGTATTGCTTTGACTTCTAGGAATTCTTCTATACCATAGTCTCCCCATTCTCTACCAATACCTGATTGTTTATAACCACCGAATGGTAAGTCAGGTTTTCTACCTGCGTCATTTAACTCGACAGTTCCTGCTTCGATTGATTTAGCTACTTTTCTAACTTGATCTGTATCATTACCATAAACATAAGCTGCTAATCCGTATACTGTATCATTAGCAATTTCAATTGCTTCATCTAAATCTTTATAGGTAATGATTGTACCTACCGGACCGAATATTTCTTCTTGAGCAATTGTCATATCGTTTTTAACATCTGTAAACAATGTCGGTTTTATGAAATAACCTTTTTCTAGTCCTTCAGGTTTGCCTACTCCACCTGCTGCTAGTGTTGCGCCTTCATCGATACCTTTTTGAATATAACTTTGTACTGTATCAAATTGTTTTTTAGAAATAACTGGACCAATATCTTGTCCTTTTTCTCTAGGTTTACCAACTTTTACATTGTTTATAGCTTTTGTTGCAGCTTCTATAAATTCATCTTTAATACTTTCAGGTATAATTGTACGAGTTGCTGCTGTACAAACTTGACCAGTATTTAAAACAAATTTAGCTACTGCTCCTTTAGCTGCTTTTTCGACATCAACATCATCTAAAATAACTAATGGTGATTTACCACCTAATTCTAATGAAACTTTCTTGAAGTCTTGTGCAGCTTTTTCCATAATTTTTCTACCAGTTGGGCCTGAACCTGTAAATGACATCATGCGAACATCTGGATGCTCACTTAATGGATTACCTACACCTTCACCATCGCCATTTACTAAGTTGAATACACCTTTTGGTACTCCAGCTTTTTCAAATATTTCAGCTAAAATGATAGCTGCAAACGGCGTTTCTTCTGATGGTTTTAACACTACAGGTGAACCTGCTGCAAAAGCACCAGCTAATTTTAATGATGTTTGGTTAGTTGGGAAGTTCCATGGTGTAACTAAACCTGCAACACCAATACCTTCTTTAACAACTAAGTCATCACCACGACGTTCTTCAAATTCTATTCTATCTATCGCTTTACTTGCTTCTCTAAAATGATTTAATCCCATTTGATAATGAACTGATTCTGATTTTTCTATCGGTGAACCAAGTTCATCTGTCATTGCATCTATTAAATCTTCTTTTCTATTTTCATACTCATCAGCAATTCTTTCTAATAATGCTTTTCTTTCTTCTACTGATGTGTTTCTAAATTTTACATATACACTTTTTGCTGCTGCTACAGCATCGTCAACATCTTCTTTGTTACCTGCAGCAATCTTACCTGCAACTTCTTCAGTTGCTGGATTGATTACGTCAAGAGTTTGACCACTATGACTATCTACCCATTCGCCATTAATATATTGCTTTACATCTTGTCTCATATATTATCTTCTCCTTTATAGTCATTACATTATTTATTATAGTATGTTATACCCACTTTTTTAAAATAATGTGTTTATAGAAATAAAAAAGAAGTAGGACAGAATTCTAATTTTCCAATCAGATTCCTGTCCTACTCCTATTTTCGTATCTTAAACTTAAATAATTTTTAGATAAGTTTATAAAACAAAACACTGTTTTATGAATGGTTTTCCTCTAGTTCTACATTGCGTTGCGCCCACTCTTCTAATGGGACAAGTGCTTGCGCTAATTCGTAACCTTTGTTAGTAAGATGATATTCAACTGATAGAGGTGTTGTTGTCACAACTTTCTTTTCTACTAATCCCCATTCACTTAATTCAGTTAGTTTGAGGGATAAAGCTCTTGGTGTAATACGTTTCAAATCTCTCTTCATATCAGAAAAATGAGCTGCTTTGTCATTACAACGAGATAAATAATTGAGTATTAAACCATTCCAACTACGCCCGATAACTTTAAAAGTTTCTTCTAAGTATGGACACATTTCCATGTTACTCACCTCTTTTACTTCATACTCCTATATTACTACATTTTATATATAAAGTATATATTTTATACTCAAACTTCTTCAGTCCAAATATCTGCCCCTAAATGTTTTAATTTGTCTACTATACCACTATAACCTCTATAAATATGGTTAACATTATATACAGTTGTAACGTCTTCAGCAATTAATCCCGCAATTAATAATGATGCACCCGCTCTCAAATCACTAGCAGCCACACTGGCACCTGTAAGCTTTGATGGATAATATATAGCTGTTCCGTTTTCTAAATTAACTTTTGCTCCCATTCGCAATAATTCATCAACATGTTTAAACCTTGCTGGGTAAATTGTTTCTACTACTTTACTTTGTCCTTTTGCTTTTAATAAAAGCGGTGTGAATGGTTGTTGTAAATCAGTAGCAAAACCTGGGTAAACTGATGTTTGAATGTCTACAGGTTTATATTCATCCCTACCTCTAATAATGATAGAGTCTTCTCCTAATTCAATCTCAGTGCCCATTTCTTTTAATTTCGCAATCAGAGGTTCTAAATGTAGAGGGATGATGTTTTCAATCAATACTTCTTCTCCCATAGCAGCTGCTGCACACATATATGTTCCAGCTTCTATTCTATCAGGAATAATTGAGTGATTAGTTCCATGTAAATTCTCGACACCTTCAATTTTTAAAGTATCAGTACCTGCGCCTCTAATTTTTGCACCCATATTGTTTAACAACGTAGCAACATCTACTATTTCAGGTTCTTTAGCAGCATTTTCTATAACTGTTTTACCTTTAGCTAAGCATGCAGCTAACATGATATTAATAGTTGCTCCAACACTTACAACGTCCATGAAAATTTTTGCCCCAGTTAATTCTTCAGCAATTAAATACATAGCACCTTGTTCATTCGTTACCTTAGCACCTAAAGCTTCAAACCCTTTAATATGTTGATCGATTGGTCTCGGACCAAGCGGACAACCTCCTGGCAAACCAATTACACACTTTTTAAAACGCCCAAGCATTGCACCCATCATATAATAAGAAGCTCTTAATGATTGAACTTTATTATTAGGTAATGGTAGATTAACCGCATCACTTGAATCAACAACGATTTGATCACCATTTAATTCAGTTTTTATATTTAAATCTCCAAGCAGGCTCATTAATGTCTTAACATCTGAGATATCTGGCAAGCCGTCTAGAGTTACAACATCATTGGCCATTAAACTAGCAGGTATTAATGCAACCGCACTATTTTTGGCACCACTAATTTGGACTTTGCCATTTAGTTTTTTTCCGCCTTTGATTTTTATTACTTCTTGAGACATATGTTTACTCCTTTACTTCATCGTCTTAGAGAATGCATACTCTCTCAACATGAATAATATGATAATTAATTCCATTATATACTATTCAATAACATAAACGCAAAAACGTAAAAAGTAAATAGTAAGAAATAAATTCATAAAAAAAAGACCTTGAAAAAGGTCTTTTTTTAAATAAATTAAGCTTGGTTTGAAGTACCAAATTCTTGGATTTTACCTTGTACAGTTGCTTTAATCGCTTCACGAGCAGGTCCTAAATATTTACGTGGATCGTAAACTTCACTGTCGTTGTTTAACACTTCGCGAACTGCTTTAGCCGAAGCTATTTGGTTCTCAGTGTTAACGTTGATTTTAGCTGTACCGTATGAGATAGCTTTTTTGATATCGTGTGTTGGGATACCAGTACCACCGTGTAATACTAATGGTAAACCAGTTGAAGCACCGATTTCTTCCATTTCTTTAAATCCTAAGTTTGGTTCACCTTTGTAAGGTCCATGAACTGAACCTAGTGCTGGAGCTAATGTGTCGATACCAGTTCTTTCAACTAGTTCTTGACATTCTTTAGGGTCAGCATAGATAACACCTTCAGCGATTACGTCGTCTTCTTGTCCACCAACTGTTCCTAATTCCGCTTCAACAGAAACACCGTTAGCGTGAGCATATTCAACAACTTTTGACGTGATTTCAATATTTTCTTCAAATGAATGATGAGAAGCATCAATCATAACTGAAGTGAATCCAGCATCGATTGCTTCTTTACATTTGTCGAAACTTGAACCATGGTCTAAATGAATAGCTACAGGTACTGTAATGCTATAATCTTCAATTAATCCTTCAACCATTTTTACGACAGTTTTGAAACCGCCCATATAACGTGCAGCTCCTTCAGAAACACCTAAAATAACTGGTGCATTTTCTTCTTGAGTAGCTTGAAGAATCGCTTGTGTGAATTCTAAGTTATTTAAGTTGTATTGACCAACTGCATAACTATTTTCTTTCGCTTTAATTAACATTTCTTTCATTGAAACTAAAGGCATTGAGTTTCCTCCTATATGTGCAAGGCACGAATATTTACAAACTAATTATACCAAATTATTTTCATATTTGCATCTTTTGAAAGCCCTATCCTAAATGTTTTCTTACAATTTTCATAACTTCTTCAATTGTAAACGGCTTCATTAATACACCAGTTATATTGTCTTTAGTGAGCGTCTCTATATCTGTAGACGTTTGGAAAGCCGAAATGATATAAACTGGAACATCTGGATTTGTTTCTCTTATTTTAAATAAAACTTTTTCTCCTGATATACCCGGCATTCTTTTATCTATAAATATAAGTTTATATTCATTTTCGAGAAATTTATTTATACCTTCTTGGCCATTTTCAGCTGTATCAACATGATATTGATTTAACTCAAAAATTTCCTTTAATAATTGTCTTATATTTTTTTCATCATCTATAATAAGTACATCCATTGAAGATACCTCGCTTTTTATATAAAATAAATTTATTATCATTTAAAGGAGAATGCAATAGTGCTTAAAATTTTTAATACACAGCTGAACGGCATTTTTAGTAAAATAGATGCACAAGAAGAAGAAATCGCAATTGCTTCACAATTACTTATGCAAGCTGCTGGTGGTGAAGGTAAAATCCATATAAAAACTTTTGATGAGGCTAATCACCTTTCATCATTTATAACAGATAGCAAAGAAAGTTTGCCTCAATCTCAAACAATGTCTTCATTAACAGATATAGATTCCATCGATACAACGGATCGCGCTTTATTAATTGCGCCATTCTTTACTGATGAATTAAATACTTGGATAGAGAAATTAACTGATAAAGATGTTGATTTTGTTGTTATAGCGAATAAAGACAAAGAAAATAAGGCCCACGAAACTTTAATGCATTATATTGATTTATGTACACCACGACCAATCGTACCTACAGCTGATTACAGCAAAATTATAACACCACATATGATGGCAATAAATTACATACATTATATCATGTATGCTGAAATGTATGAGATTACTCAAGACTTAAATGAAGAAATATAATAAGCAAATGTTGCAAGACAAACGCCACGTGCAACATAGAACGTCAGAATGTTGCTAGACAAGCGTCACGTGCAACATAAATTCTCCTTATTGACAAGACTATCGAGAAAAGTCAATAAGGCCCTCGTTATTGACACGTTTGGTGAGAAAAGACAATAACTTGCCCGATACAACCTAAAACTGAGAATCCTTAAAAAAGAAGAGTCTGGGACATAAATAATTGTCCCAGACTCTCTTTAATTTAAAACCTATAATTATTGTTGATGATTAATACTTGCTTCTACAAATCCATGGAATAATTTTTGTGGACGTGTAGGACGAGATATAAATTCTGGGTGGAATTGACATGCTACAAACCATGGATGATTTTCTAATTCTACAATTTCTACTAATCTTCCATCTGGGCTTGTACCAGAGAATCTCATACCGTTTGCTTCTAATTTTTCACGGTAATCGTTATTGAACTCATAACGATGACGGTGTCTCTCTTCTACTTCTGTTTCGCCATATACTTTATGTGCAATTGTCCCTTCTTCGATTTTACATGGATAAATGCCTAATCTTAAAGTACCACCTAAATCTTCAATGTCTTTTTGTTCTGGTAATAAGTCGATGATTGGATAAGGTGTATTTGGATTTAATTCTGCTGAATGTGCATCTTGTAAACCTACTACGTTCCTTGCAAATTCAACTGTTGCTAATTGCATACCTAAACAAATACCTAAATAAGGTACATTGTTTTCACGAGCATATTGAATTGCTAAAATCTTTCCTTCAACACCTCTATCTCCAAAACCACCAGGTACTAAAATACCATCAACATCTGCTAATTCTTCTTTATAATTAGTTGAATCTAAATTTTCAGAGTTAATCCATTTAATTTCAATATCTTTTTTAAAGTCATAACCTGCATGTTTTAAAGACTCAGCTACTGATAAATAAGCGTCTTGTAAACTAACATATTTACCAACTAATCCTATTTTTACAGAACCATCTAGATTACGTACTGTTTCTAGTAATTGATTCCATTCAGTTAATTCTGCTTCTGGTGCTGCATCTAATGATAAACGATTAATAACGATATCATCCATATGTTGTTCTTGTAATGCAAGTGGGATTTGATAAAGTGTATCTGCATCTCTACATTCTATTACTGATTGTTTCTTAATATCACAGAACAATGCAATTTTATCTCTTAAATCTTCCGTCATTTCATACTCAGTACGAACAACAATTAGATCTGGCTGTATTCCTAAGCCTCTTAGTTCTTTAACACTATGTTGAGTTGGTTTTGTCTTCATTTCACCAGCAGCTTTAATGTATGGAAGTAAAGTACAGTGAATATACATAACGTTTTCTCTTCCAAGATCACTTTTAATTTGTCTAATTGCTTCTAAGAATGGTAATGACTCTATGTCACCTGTTGTACCACCAATTTCTGTAATAACAACATCAGCATTTGTACTTTCACCCGCCATTAACAATCTTGATTTAATTTCATTTGTAATATGCGGTATAACTTGAACAGTACCACCTAAGAAATCCCCACGTCTTTCTTTTTTAAGTACGTGTGAATATACTTTCCCAGCTGTTACGTTTGAATATTTATTTAGATTAATATCTATAAATCTTTCATAATGTCCTAAGTCTAAATCTGTTTCAGCGCCATCTTCTGTTACGAAAACTTCACCATGTTGATAAGGACTCATTGTCCCTGGATCGACATTTAAATATGGATCGAATTTTTGTATCGTTACATTAAGTCCTCTATTTTTAAGTAATCTTCCTAGTGATGCTGCTGTAATACCTTTACCAAGAGACGAAACTACGCCACCTGTAACAAATATGAACTTTGTCATGTCCTTACCTCCATTTGATAATTAAAAAATAAAAAAGCTCCCACTTACATTAATTAAAATGTAAGATGGGAGCTATAGTTTATACGTTTGTCCTATTTAAAGGAGCCCAAATAAAATATTACCATCTTTTAATGAAAAGTCAATTATAATTCTTCTTCTTCCTCTTCTTCCTCGTCGTCGTCTTCTTCCTCTTCTTCGTCAACGACTAACCCAGCTTCATCTAATTCATCTTCAACTTCTTCATCTTCTGGATCTGCAGGATCATTTAATCCTTCTTCATCATCTTGAGCGATTGTTATATCAACATCTTTAGTTTTATCTTCTTCACCTAATAATGTGATGCCTGTATCTTCTTCATCATCTTCATCTAACACGTTGAATTTTTGAATAGTTGGTGCTATCTTCTCTTCGATATCTTCAACTGAATACCAGTCACGAAGACCCCAAATATTCTCGCCTACACTTAAAAAGCGTCCATCTGTATTTAAATCTGTATAAAATTGTAGGATACGGTTTTCAATTTCAGAATCTTTATAATTACCGATACGTTTAAACTCATCAACCATGTCATATAAATTTGTTTCTTTGCTATTCTCACTTAAGTAAATATAAGCCATTTCTATAAATGAATGTTCATCGACCATTTCTTTAGTAAAATCTTTTAATTTCATGCTTTACTCTTCCTTTCAACAATCGTACTATTGTCGCGCATTAATATTTATAATCATAACAGTTTACGATTATAATTGACAAGCTGATTTTTAGCAAATGTTTGTTAATAGTTAATATATTTCATCAACTTAATATAATCGTCAGCTTTTTGTATTTCAACAAAGTTCGCTTTGTAACATAATGCTTTTAATTTATTGTTTGAACCAAACAGAGATATGTGCAACTCTTTCTTGTCTGGGAACTTCCTTCTTACGAAAGTACTAAGTTGTCTTAATGCACTTTCAGCTATACCTTCTTTTCTTTCGCTCTCTTCAACTTCTATACTTCGAATATCAAAGTTATCACTTTTATGTTCTAAAACAATAATGCCCACTTTTTTATTATCTTTCATTAAATGTATGTTTATAAATTCATTATCGTAGTCGTCATCATGTAATTCTAGTTTTAACGAAGATACATACTTAGAATCTAAATCTAAATAATACAATCGTTCTTTGCCAAGTGGTCCTTCTTCTTTAGTTGCGGTATGCATGAAGCCTGCTCTTTCATACAAGTTCCATGCTGCCTCATTTTCAGCATCTACTACTAAAAATAAATGATCAAAATCAGGAAACACTAATTGTACATATTCAGGCAAATTCATCATGATTGTCGTACCATAACCATTACCTTGATATTTTTCATTGATTGAAAGTGAACGAATATACACAACATTTTCTGGTGTTTCATAACCTTCATGCTGATAATATTTATGTAAAACGAAGAAACCAACTATTTCATTGTCTCGATTAACTACGACATTTGGTCTTCTATCAGAATCTTGTATCGCTTCATCTAGAACTTCTTTAGGTAGTGAAGAATATACTTGTTGACGCTCATTTAATTGAAATTCAGATAGTGCTGTTCTCATACTTTCTTCAAATGGTTTAATAAAAATATCACCGAACTGTTTTTCTTTAATCATTTACGATCCCCCCGTTGATTTAAATATATCATAACCAATTATAAGTTACTTCCGCAATTAAGAACCTTTTATTTATAAAATATGTATGTTATCTCTATAATTTTTAGGGTACTTGAATATAGACTGTTAAAGTTTAAAAAGGGGGAAAACAATGAGTCAGTCGAATGAACAACCAGATAATCAGAGTAACAAAACAACGTTAGTGTTCTGGGTATCCATGTCTATAATCATATTAATCACTTTATTAGCCGGAGTATTTCCTTCAGGCTTTGGAAAGTACGCCAATATTTTATATGGATGGATATCCAATAGTACGGGATGGTTATTCCTTATTATTGTATTTGTTTTAGATATATTTTTAATAGGGTTAGCTATAACTAGATTTGGACGTTTTAAGTTAGGTAGAGATGACGAAGAGCCAGAATTCTCATTCATATCATGGGTTGGTATGCTGTTTTCTGCAGGCTTAGGTGTAGGTATCGTCTTTTGGGGCGTTGCCGAACCGATGACACATTATTTAAAATCACCTCTTCCTAATGAAGTAGACGGTAGTACATTAGAATCAGCAAGATTAGCAATGGGATATACATTTTTCCATTGGGGTATATCTCAATGGTCAATCTTTGCTATGGCTGGGCTAATCGTAGCATTCTTCCAATTTAGAAAAAGAAGAAATGGCCTAATTTCTACTGCTATGGAACCAGTATTTGGTGAAGCTTATAAAAAGCCATATAGAAATGTCATTGATGTGTTAGCGATTGTAGCTACTGTTATGGGTATTGCTACTTCAATCGGTTTAGGTATTATGCAAATCGGTGGAGGGCTTAATCATGTATTTGATATACCCAACAATAATTGGACTAAAATTATTATTACTATCATTATGACATTAATATTCCTAGGATCTGCCGCTTCAGGCTTGAACAAAGGCGTAAAATGGTTAAGTAATTCAAACATTTTTATATGTTTTGCATTACTAGTATTCATTCTAATTTTAGGACCAACACAATTTATATTTGAAACATTCACAGTTGCAATTGGCGATTATATCACGAATTTTGTTCAATATAGTTTAAGATTAAATCCATATGAAGGAGATAATTCTTGGATACAACAATGGACAGTGTTCTATTGGGCATGGGTGATTGCATGGTCTCCATTTATAGGTGGATTTGTAGCTCGTGTTTCTCGTGGTAGAACAATACGTGAATTTGTAATCGGTGTTCTAATTATACCACCACTTATCTCAATGAGTTGGATTGCGACATTCGGTGGAACAGCAATGTATCTTGTTATCAATAAAGGTGCAAGTATAGCAGAAGATGTTAAAGGTGATTACACAGTAGCACTCTTCTCATTATTATCACACTTCCCTCTATACGAGTTCACAAGTATACTAGCGATTATTTTAATTTTCTTATTCTTAGTTACGAGCGCTGATTCAACTACATTTATTCTTTCAAGTATGTCGGACAGAGGCTCAATTACACCACCATTCAAATACAAATTAGTTTGGGGTATACTGATTGGAGCTATATCAGTCGCAATGACGTTAGCAGGTGGTTTAGAAAGCTTACAAACTGCTTCCATCGTCGCCGGTCTTCCATTCGCATTCATACTCTTTATGATGATATTCTCTATCATGAAAGCATTACGAAGAGAGCCTACTAAGCATTTCAAAATGACTTATATCGATGACGACACAGATTTTTCTAAATCATTAGAAGAACGTGAAGACGAAGAAAATAAAAAATAAAAAATATATACACTTTCACATAGAAAATTTGAATTTCTATGTGAAAGTGTTTTAATTTATACTTAACTTTCTTATCATTATATTTATAGTATAATGAATAATAATTTATGTCGTTATATTATTAAGGTACAAACGCATATTATAATAAGGAGTACATTCATGAAAATTATTCAACCAAAAATAAAGAAAGAATTTGAATATGAACCTGAAGAACACTATACACTATTACAATCTTCTTATGATTTATATTTTAACAAAGCGCATATTGAATTCGATGAAGACACAACGCAAATGGATACACTATATTTTAACCAATGTACGTTTGAATCTATTGATTTTACAAAAATACATGGGCTTGACCTTGTGTTTCATGGCTGCGACTTATCAAATTGCCAGTTTGAAGACGCTTCATTAAATAGAATACAATTTAAAGATTGCCGTATGATTGGTGCGACATTTACTGACTTAACACTTAAACATGTCCAATTTTCAAATTGTCAGTTAAAGATGAGCCAATTTGTTAATTGCCAATTTAACCACGTTTTATTTAATGATAATCAAATGTCTGAAACTTACATATCATTCTGTAAGCAAAAAGCTCTTGAAATTAAAGATTGTAGTTTAACTTCATTAGAAGTAGTAGAAACATCTTTAAATGGCGTTGATTTATCATCAAATGAAATAGAAGAACTTGTAATACAGCCTACAGATTTAAAGGGCGCTACTGTTTCGGAATACCAAGCCTATGACATACTCCCTTTATTTGGAGTCAAGGTAACTTAAAGTTAAAGGATGATCAGCATGAATAAAATGATAGATTTATTAAAACAATTTGGTTTAAGTGAATATGGATCAAAAGCTTATATTTATTTAGTACAAAACCCAGGTATTACTGCATACAAATTAAGCGAACTATCAAGCGTACCCAATTCAAAAATTTATGAATCATTAAATAAATTAGAAGAACAAGGACTTGTATACTATAATTTACAAAATCAAAAAAAGTTTTATTATGCTATTTCACCTAAACAAACAGTAGAATTATTTGAGAAGAAACAAAATAATGCATTGATTCAATTAGAAGAAGAAATGGATAAATTAAATATCGCAAATCAAAATGACGCAATACAAATAGAAGTTTTAACAAACGCATCAAACATATATAGTAATATTTCAGAAACGGTTAAAACTGCAAAAAAGCAAATAACTGTTTCTATTTGGCCAGATATATATGAAGTCATAGACAAAAATGCGCATAAAGATATTCATATCCAAGGAATGACTTTTCAAGTAGATAAACCAGGACACGATTTAATCAATCACAGATATACCAATTATGTTCAAAGCTCATTGACCCTTAAACCATTTATCGTAATCATCGATAATCAATATATGATTTACGGTCAAACACCAGATGATGATATGCGTGCGTATATCAGTCGAGATAGTACGCAAATTAAAATGATGAAAGATTACATTTGGCACGACGTTCTTGTGAATTTATATATAAGCAAGTTCGAAGAAAATATAGAAGACGAAATACCCCTTAAGAGAAAAAGATTTTTCTCTTAAGGGGTATTTTAATGGAAAAATTATTTTACTACGTCGGGATGTAGTAACTACCTAAGTAGTTAGTAATAATGTATCAAACTATCTTCCCACCGTCAACACGAATCGGTAAATATAATTTCTTTAACTTATGACCATTACGGTCGAGGTAAGCTAGTTCTAAATCATTTTCTCCATCAGGATCTATTGGTGTATATCTAAATGTAACGTGTCCCTCATAAACATTATGCTTATCAAAGTATGGTCTATCCGGCACAAGTCTTTTACCTTTTTTCGTTTTAAATTCATCAGACTGTTGTAAGATTTCATCATTAACACGTAAAAATAAACTTGCATAAATATTATTATAATATTTATCTGGATAGGCATCCTTTTTAACTACTTTGATATCAGCACTTAAAAATATCTCTTTATCTTTAACTTTATAACTCAAATTACTAAATTTCATTGTTCCAAAAGTTATATTATGCGTTTGATTAAGTTTAATTTTCTCTTCCTTAAATTCATAATCTTGAAATTCTGCGTTTACTTTACGATACTGAATGAATCCTAATATAACGAGAACTACAAATACAATTAAAGAAGATAATAGAATTACTTTATTTTTCATTCTAATGCACCTGCTTCTATATGAACAACCTCATCTACAACACTTTCTATGTCTTCAAATTGATGTGAAGCAATCAGTATTGTACATCCTTGCTGTTTTAATTTTTCAAAGATTTGAACAAGTTTCTCAATACTCTTTCTATCCAAAGCATTGGTAGGTTCATCTAAAACAATTAACTCTGGTTCCCCCATTAGCATTTGAGCGATACCTACTTTTTGTTTCATACCTAGTGAATATTTTCTAACTTTTCTTTTATCTTTATAATCTAATCCAAGTTCTACTAAATATTTAGTCATTTCATTGATATCTGTTATTCCTTTTAATGCAGCTACTAATTTAAGATTTTTTAAAGCCGTAAATTCAGTTATAATGCTTGGTTTTTCTATAAATACACCGACTTTAAGAGGGTATTTTGAGCCAAATTTAAGCGGTTCATTATTAATCATTACTTGCCCATCAACTTTAATCAATCCTAATATCGCCCTTAAAAGCATTGTCTTGCCAGAACCATTACGTCCTTTAAATCCATAAACTTTTCCACGCTCAATTTCTAAATTAATATTTTTAAGCAATTGATTGCGTTGGTGTTCTTTTGATACATCTATTAATTTAATCATACTTCATCATCACCTCTTTGAAATTTCATGTGATGATCACGTCCTAATTCAAAAACCAATAACATATTCACCATAACAATAGATAGCACACAACATATAAAATTTATGTAAGAAACGCCTTGTATTCTTGAAAATAAAGATGTATTTAAAATGTTAAAATCTAAATCAAATCTTGTTGTGGCGATAATCCACATCAACGATATTAAAAAGCTTATATAAAATTTATAAGCAATGTAACTCCAAATAAATACAATCATTAAGAAATAAACACTTATTATTAAGTTCAATAAGTGAGTTACATTATGCGAAAATTCTCCGTCAATAGCAGAAATGGTAAACCATATACCTAGAATATAAATTAAACTCATAATGAATGATATGATGATAAGAACCATCCATCTTCCCTTAATATTTAATAGCATTTGCCACTCTACAATGTAATATTGATAAAGAACATGTATAAAGCGATAAATGAAAAATATGGCAAGAAACATAATCATTATGTACAACCCAGGTATCCTATATAAATGCACACTTAACTCAGCTTCATTATTACCACGAAAAATAAAATTCCATAAACCATCTCTTAAATATGGTCTGAATAGCATTAGTACCAAAATAAATATTCCGTTTATAATCATGAACGTTTTCCATAAACTTTGTATAATACCAACAGTAAATTTTAGAATATTCATCACATTATTTCCTTTTTCATAATAGTCCATTCAACAATTAAATAGACAAACACTATAAATAACAATTGATATATCATCCACGACCAAGAAATTGAAAATAATTTCTTTGAATCAAGAATTAACCAATTCCATTTTCCACTTTGCATTATGACAAAATCTAAAAGCACAAGCACATTTACAAGTAATAATGATATTGCACGATTAAAAAACCTTAAATATAAAGTAAGTGACAATAATGAAATCGTAAAATTCCCTACTATCATCAAGCAAGCTGTTACAATAAACACTATATTAAATTGAAGTTGAAAGTTCATAGCAACCATACTTGCCAACATCATTTCGATACTTATTAGCAAAGATATAAAACCGACATATAACAATACATCTATCTTTAAATAATTTCTATATCCAATAAACACTTTATGAACAAGTTCATTTCGGTAAAACACAATCGTCATAATGGTTAATATTGGTAGAACAACATAAGTAAGCGTAAACTTTCTTAATAATAAATTTGTAAATTGAAAATCATCAGAAGGAAAATACCCGACGTTTCCCTTCTGATAGAAAATCATTAATCCAAAGAATAAAATATGCCACGCTAGAAATTTTGTATTAATCAATGATGTAAATCGATATTTAATCAAGTTCATATTTGCGCATACCTCTTATATAGAAATAAATTGATAAACTGATAAACAATATGAAAGTCAAGACAATCGGTAAAAATTCGAAATACATGAATTCCGTTCGTCCCGTTAAGAAATATATTGGAGGAACTACATATGGTTTATATGATAAATTTGTTAATATAATCAATAAAATTTGAAAAATAAATGGACCAATCATTGCCAAAATTCTATTATTCGTATATATAGAAAGAGTTATCCCAAATATATTCATTATTGCCCCCCAAATACCAGCCAATAAAATATATAATAAGATATATAATAATGGCATTGTATAGTATAAAGGTACACTTAATGTATTTGAGCTATGAATTCCTATTAGATTATTAGTATATCTTTCTGGCGATATATTAGGTAATATTAAAAATTCACCTATAAGATTCATTAATAAAGGAATTATTACAAGAAGCGAAGCAATAATACTTGAGTATAAAATCACCTTTATATCTACTGATTTATTCACATGATACATATAAGCATGATGTAATAAATGTTGCTTACGATCTTGTATAAAAATATCACTTACACCTATGGATACAGCTAAAGGCATAATCAATAGATAAACCGTTTGTAAAGCACTAAACCCATCAAATAATAAAGATCGTGTATATGGTGTGTTTTCTAATACTACATAGATACCATAAGTTTGATAAGCATTGTATAAATGCAATAGAGCAATTATCGTTAAAAGGATAAATGCTATAAATAGTTGTAACCTTAATATGCGTAATTTCCTATATTTAAACATTATTATCACCTTTATGTAGAAGCTCTTTAGTGGCATAATTTTCTACTATTTAAATCTTGAACTTTTTTTACATTATTTTACATTTTAATCTAATTAAAGTTCTTTTACAACAATGCTTTAATTTATTTAATTTAATTATTACCAACTTATTCAAGGCATAAAAAAAGACTTTTGCTATTTAGCAAAAGTCTAAAATTAATATTTTATTCCCTTAACAAGGCATCGCGTTTAATACTACTTTAGGATCTGTAACTGTACCAATCATTCCCGGTTTTAAGTTCACACCTAATGCAATATTATCTTGTTTTAAATCTTCTAGCCATTCTTCAAATACTTCAGTTTCTACTTCGATGATGTCATATTCCTCAAAATCATTGCGGTGTACTTTTTCTACAAGTTTTCTTGTACTCCACACTGTCATCATATTTGGTAGGCTGCTGTCTTCTTCTGAAACGATAATAAATTGCTTTTGCCCTTTTACTGTTAACCCGTATACGTAGTCTTCATTGCAAATATCTTCAGCAAATTCTTCAATACGAATATCATCTAACTCACTCATGATTTGTTCGATAAATCTTATCGCTTCGACTTCTGTACCTGAAAATTCTTCATAACGGTCTACTATGAATCGGTCACCTTCGTCTAATATATCGTCCATTTCATAAGTTACAAAGCGGTCTAGATCTAATTCCATCACTTTTTCGTATGTTGTAATGTTAGTTTCTTTTAAATACTTTTCTGCGTATTCTTGTTTTGACCAAATTAAACGAGTATTTGTATCTGCATCTCTTAAAATTCTTTTATCTGTTAGAACAACGTAAAATTTTTCTTTCGTTAATATTTGTTTGAACATAGACATATCCTGGATAGCCATTGTTATACCACCCTCTTCTTTATATTTAATACCAATAAAATATAGTATATTTAAAAGCTATAAGTCAATGAAAATTCGCTTTAATTTCCATAATTATTTTAAACGCTATTCATCGTAGAGTTCAGAAAGGAATTTTTGTTCTAATTGAAGTGCTTTAGATTCTGTTTCAGCATGCCATATGCCAGCAAATCTTGCATTTACTTTATTCTTTCCAAACCAATCCCCATCGAAGAATGAGAGTGGATAAAGATGGCCATCTTCAACATATTTTTCAATCACTTTATAAAAGTGTTCGTTATCTCCTTTTGCATGGTAACTTAAAAATTTATGAAAACCATCTTTTAATCTATTTTTAAGTAAAAGCATACTCGTTGAACCATTTTGTCTAAAGTTTAAATCTATGGCATATATTTTTCCTTCTTTATCTATCAGTAAATCAAAGCCTGAAACACCTTTATAACCATAATCAACACCATTTTGCATAATTTCATATCCTGCATCTATAACGCTTTGTGGTACTTCGTCTGAATTAACATTACCATTATAAAATCCGTAGTCATCTGTTAATTGTTTAACTGCCCCTATATATTGGATACCAGTATCTTCACTATATACATATTGTACACAATAATTGTCTACCTCTTCGATAAATTGTTCTATAATAATATGTTCTGTTTCAGTAGCTTCTTTAATTCTTTGATTTGCTTTCTTTAGATCATCTTCAGTATAACATATCATAACCCCATACCCACCTGCTGTCGGTAATTCATCTCCCGGCTTTAATACAAGAGGTAGTTCCCAATTTTTAATTTCTTCTTCATATTCTTTAACACTAACACATTCACGTCTAGGTAAATACTTTCCTTTAGTCCACTGTGATAATTTCGATTTATTATTTAAGTCTATAAACTTTGGTTTATATATAGCATAATCGTCCTTATCACATAAATGTTCTCCATGAATATATTGAAAGAATATTTTATTACGTTTATTTGTTAATTGCTGTATCAATTGTTCGTAACTTTCTTTATCTTTAAAACGATGTATATTGTCTGGCACTTTTTCTCCAACTAGATTTAACAAATCTTCTATCCTTTTTGTTAAACATGCTTCATGAATAATCATTGGCATTTTACTAATAACCAATTCTCTAGCTGTTAAAAAATTAGATTGATCTTCTTCGGCTTTTAACCAAGGATTATCTTCATAGGATGGCCTCGAATTATAGATAATATTATCTTCATATAAATCTTTAAGTGTTAATAATAAAGGTTTATGATAGGCTTTTGTCATAATAAGTTCTCCCTTAATGTTTGATGATGCTCGATAATCTCATTTCTAAGGGGTACGTTCTCTATTAATTCTAATCCCATCGATGCTAATATTTTAGCACCGCTTATCAATGCTTTATCTCCCATTGTACTTGCTGCAGCTTGGCAAAATTCTTTCGTATGACCAACTAAATTAGATGGTCCGATTTTAATATGTGGATGTATAGTAGGTATGATATGACTTACATTCCCCGTATCTGTTGATCCAAAACCAAAATCATCTTCTATAACATCTTCTCCTAAAGATTCTGCATGTTTTCTAAACAATTCATCTAAAGGTTTATTAATAACAAATTCATTTACACCGTTTTGTATTGGTCTTACTTCTGACTTACAACCAGTTTGCAATGCAGCTCCTTCAGCGATTTTTCGAACTCTATCAGTTAGTTCATCTAAATGTTTACGTGAGGTTGCTCTAGTATAAAATCTTGCATGTGTAAAATCAGGAATAATATTTGCCGCTTCACCTCCATTTAATATTACACCGTGCACTTTATCTGTTTTCTTAATTTGTTGTCTCAACATACTTACACCGTTAAAGAAGGACAACATAGCGTCTAAAGCATTAATCGCTTCAAAAGCATTCTCAGACGCGTGAGCACTCCTTCCATAAAACTTTACGTCGAATACATCTACTGCTAATGATGGCACTGTGACATACGTCTCATGGCCAGGGTGTACCATAAGTGCAATGTCTAAATCGTCTATAATACCCGCTTTAACATAACTAGCTTTAGCACTACCATTAACCCCGCCTTCTTCTGCTGGACAACCAAGCACGACTATTTTACCGCCCACTTGGTCAATAACTTTTGATAAACTAATACCTGCTAAAACGCTAGAAGTACCGATTATATTATGTCCACATGCATGCCCTAAGCCTGGCAATGCATCATATTCCGCTAAAAAACATATCGTTGGACCTTCTATTTTCGTGTCATATGTAGCTATAAATCCAGTCGGATGCTTTGCTATATTTTTCTCTATCTTAAAATGATGATTTTTCAGTTGATCACTTAACAATCTTGAAGCAAAAACTTCTTCATTACCTAGTTCTGGACGTTCGTGTATTTGATGGCTCATAGACAAATATAAGTGTTTATTTTGTTCAATATAATTTAAAATATTTTGCGATAAATTGCTCATTCACTATACAACCTTTCCAATATAAAAGCGCACTCCTTAGTTAGGAAATGCGCCAATCGAAATTTTATCTCTCAGTTGAACACTGCAGGATTTGGCACCTTTCCATGTAGGGAGGTTGCTGGACGTCAAAGGGCCTTTCCCTCAGTCACTCTTGATAATACGTATGAAATTGTTTTAATTCTAACTTTAATACTCGGATATGTCAATGTTTTGCGAGCGCATCATTTGAGTTTAAGTACCATTTTTCAGCCTTTTTCTCAAATTCTTTAATCATACTATCTTTACCTTGATAATACTCTACACTATCCGCTGGAAAATCTATAGATAAGTCATGTTTAAGGCGACTATATCGTTCTCTCTCGCCGTTAAATGTTCTCAAATAATCTCTAAAAGAAATAAGTCTCAATATGTGCGGGCTGTCTTCATCATAGATATGTAAATGATGAGAGACATCACCGTTATGATTATATTTTTTAAAATAACGATTTCCAATAACGCCTCGTTCACCTTTAGACTCGTAACCTAGTGCAGATAATTCCTTTGTATAATCATCTATCGTTTCACTATCTTTTACCACCATTAAAATATCAATGATAGGTTTAGCTGATAACCCTGGGATAGCTGTAGATCCAATGTGTTCTATATTTATGCTATGTTCTTTTAATAACGATTGTAAATATTTCTTTTCTTCTAAAAAAAGATGTTGCCATATACTATCGTATGGGACGACTCTTAATCTCTCCATACACATCACTCCATTTTCAGAATAATTTATTTTATTATCTTATAAAGTAACACATAAAGAAAGTAATTGAAATCTGAATTTATTGTTTTTTCAAAATTTACTTGATATAATGATGCCGAAATCAAAGGAGGAATCTTCATGACAAAGATGAATGTAGAAAGTTTTAATTTAGATCACACTAAAGTAGATGCACCATTTGTAAGACTTGCGGGAATTAAAGAAGGTTTAAATGGAGATGTTATTCACAAATATGATATTCGTTTTAAACAACCAAATAAAGAACATATGGAAATGCCCGCTTTACACTCTTTAGAACATTTAATGGCTGAAAACATTAGAAACCATACTGATAATGTTGTAGATGTAAGCCCAATGGGTTGTCAAACAGGCTTTTACGCTTCATTTATAAATCATGACGATTATGATGATGTCTTAAATATTATAGAAAAAACGTTAAAAGATGTTGAGCAAGCTACAGAAGTTCCAGCATGTAATGAAGTACAATGTGGTTGGGCAGCAAGCCACTCATTAGAAGGTGCTCAACGACTTGCAACTGAATTCTTATCGAAAAAAGATGGATGGAATGTAATATTTAAAGAAGATTAATAAAATACACTATTATGTTTAAAATAGAAAAAAGGAGTGAAACGGAGATTTAATTTTTCAAAAAATCTCTGTTTCACTCCTTTTTAATTACATTTTTCTAACGATTTTAATAAGTACATATTGTAATGGTAATCTACCCCATAAAGCCCATGTAGGTAATTGTTTCCCATTTAACGGTATATTTT
Source organism: Mammaliicoccus lentus (assembly GCF_002902755.1). Lineage (GTDB taxonomy): Bacteria > Bacillota > Bacilli > Staphylococcales > Staphylococcaceae > Mammaliicoccus > Mammaliicoccus lentus. The sequence continues at coordinate 67,329 of NZ_PPRS01000010.1, forward strand.
TTTGTGCCATATATACGTTTGCTGGAAATACAGCAACTAAGAACCATTCAATTAATTTCTTAGTCATACTACTTGGTTTTCTAACGAGTAATAAAATACCGAAAATAATTTCCATCACGCCTGAAATCCATACAATTCCTTTTTTAAAGGGTAAGAAATTAGGTACAATAGCTTCAAAACCTTCTGATCTCATAAAATGCATAAGGCCTGCAAAACTAAATGCAAGACCAAAAATACGTCTTACTGCGTTCATTATTTAATCCCCATTTCACTTAAATAGCTCTTACCGAACTGCGGTAATTCTACATTAAAGTTATCTGCAATTGTTGCACCAATTGAACTAAACGTTGTATCCCCTGAAAGTTCGTGGTATTCCGTAATGCTTGGGCTAAACATTAATAATGGAACATATTCACGAGTATGGTCAGTACCATCAGCTGTTGGATCATTACCGTGATCTGCTGTAATAATAACTAAATCATCTTCGCGAACATTTTCTAACAATTCACCTAAACGATTATCGAAATCTTTAATTGCTTGAGCGTAACCTTCTTTATCTCTTCTATGGCCATATAACGCATCAAAATCAACTAAATTTAAGAAACTAATTCCTGTAAAGTCTGTATCTACAACTTTAAGAAGTTGGTCCATGCCGTCCATATTATCTTTCGTACGTATTGCTTTTGTTACACCTTCTCCGTCATAAATATCATTAATTTTACCAATTGCAATTACATCGTAATCTGCATCTTTTAGCGTGTTCATGACAGTTTTACCAAATGGTTTCAATGCATAATCGTGTCTATTAGATGTTCTTGTGAAATTACCTGGTTCTCCTAGATAAGGTCGTGCAATAATACGCCCGATTAAATATTTAGGGTCTTTAGTTAGTTCTCTAACTTTTTCACAAATATCATATAATTCCTCTAATGGAATGATATCTTCGTGTGCAGCAATCTGTAATACTGGGTCTGCTGACGTATAAACGATTAAATCGCCTGTTTCCATTTGATGTTTACCGTATTCTTCTATAATTTCAGTACCTGATGCTGGTTTATTTGCCACAACTTTTCTACCTGTTAAATCTTCTATTTCTTTAACAAGTTCTTCAGGGAAACCTTCAGGATATACTTTGAATGGTTTATCAATATTTAATCCCATGATTTCCCAATGTCCTGTCATTGTATCTTTTCCTACAGACGCTTCACTTAATTTTGTATAAAATGCTTCAGGTTTTTCTACATTATTGATAACTGGTAAAGATTCTATATTTCCAAGTCCTAATTTTTCTAGGTTTGGTAAGGATTCTTTGAAACCTTCTAGCGTATGCTTTAATGTATGTGAACCTTCGTCACCAAAATCTTTAGCGTCTGGTGCTTCGCCTATTCCTACTGAATCCATTACAATTAAATGAATACGTTTAAATCGGTTTGTCATTTGACACACTCCTAATCTGTAATCACTTTATGGATTAAAGTCGGTTTCACTTGTTCATCAGAAATATCAATGTTATTTAAAATTTTCTCTTCAACATCTTTAATATCTTCTTGATTTGCATAGATTGTTACAAGTGATTCTCCTTCTTCAACTTTATCTCCAACTTTTTTATTTAATACTAAACCAACGGCTAAGTCAATTATATCATCTTTTGTAGCTCTTCCTGCCCCTAAAAGCATTGAAGCAACACCAATCTCATCAGCTACAATGTTAGATACATATCCAGATTTTTTCGCCTTTACTTCAAATGTATGTTGAGCTTGAGGTAATTTAGAAACATCATCAACTACCGAACCATCTCCGCCTTGGTTTTCAAGGAATACTTTAAACTTCTCAAGTGCTTTACCGTTTTGGATAACTTCTTGTAATTTTTCTCGTGCCTCATCTAAATTCTCAGCTTTTTTAGCTAAAACAACCATTTGAGATCCTAAAGTTAATACAAGTTCTGTTAAATCTTCAGGTCCTTCACCTCTTAACGTTTCTATTGCTTCTTTCACTTCAAGTCCATTGCCAATTGCTCTTCCTAATGGTTGACTCATATCAGAAATAATAGCCATAGTATTTCGCCCTACATTATTCCCTATTTTCACCATTGCATGCGCTAATAATTCTGAGTCTTCTAGCGTTTTCATAAACGCACCAGCACCCGTCTTCACATCTAAAACAATCGCATCTGCTCCAGCTGCAATTTTCTTACTCATTATAGATGACGCAATAAGTGGGATAGAGTTAACTGTTCCAGTAACATCACGTAGACCATAAAGCTTTTTATCTGCTGGTGTTAAGTTTCCAGTTTGACCAATAACAGCTACTTTATCTCTATTTACTAAATCAATAAATTCTTGTTCTGATATTTCTACATGGAAACCTTCAACCGCTTCTAATTTATCTATTGTACCGCCAGTGTGACCTAATCCTCGGCCACTCATTTTTGCTACAGGTATATCTAATGCAGCTACTAAAGGAGCCAATACTAAAGTAGTTGTATCTCCCACTCCACCTGTTGAATGTTTATCCACTTTAATACCTTCAATTTCAGATAAATCAATTTGATCGCCTGATTCAACCATTGCCATCGTTAAATATGCACGCTCGTTATCAGTCATATCTTGGAAATATGTCGCCATTGCAAAACTTGAAGCTTGATAATCAGGTATTTCTCCATCAGTATACCCTTTAATGAAAAATTCAATTTCTTCTTTCGTTAATTCTTTCCCGTCTCGTTTCTTAGCTATAACATCTACCATTCTCATAATGAAACCCTCCTGTTTATGAATACGCTTACTTGTATTTCAAAAGATTAAAGGTACATAAACGTACCTTTAATTTTAATAATCTGAATCAGATGATTCACCTTTTAATATTTTCACACCTGCTGAAGCACCAATACGAGTTGCACCATTATCAATCATCGTCTTAACATCTTCGTATGAACGGATACCACCTGAAGCTTTAACGCCTAAATCAGGACCAACTGTTTCTCTCATTAATTTGATATCTTCTGCAGTTGCGCCACCTGATGAGAATCCAGTTGATGTTTTAACGAAATCTGCACCTGCAGCAAGAGCTAATTCACATGCTCTAACTTTCTCATCTTCTGTTAATAAACAAGTTTCAATAATTACTTTAGTTGTTACACCATTTGCTGCTGCTACAACACTTTCAATATCACGTTTAACTTCTTCATCACGACCGTCTTTAAGCGCACCAATATTGATGACCATGTCTACTTCTTGTGCACCTTTTTTAATAGCGTCTTCTGTTTCAAAAGCCTTCACTTCACTTGTTGTTGCCCCTAAAGGGAACCCAATTACTGTACAAACTAATACATCTGTACTTTCTAATGCTTTTCGTGCATGTGCAACATGTGTTGGATTAATACATACAGATTTAAATCCATATTCTTTCGCTTCTTCTAATAAAGCATCAATTTGTTCCAGTGTTGTGTCTGGTTTTAAAGCTGTGTGATCGATATATTTTGCTAATGTCATAGTGAATCCTCCTCGTATATTCTATCTTTAACTATATTATAAACAAGCTTTGAACAAATGTAAAATGATATAAGAAATTTTGTTCATAAATCTAATAATGCTTGTGCTGTATATTGATCAGTGATCAATATATTACTTAAACGACCTTCTAAAGCACCACGTATAGCAGAAATTTTGTGGTCTCCTCCAGCTACTAAAATAGAATTTTCAATTTCTTTTAGAGCATCTAATTCAATACCTATCGTTCGGTCATTTATAGCTTGATCTGCAACTTCCCCTTGCTCGTTATAAAAGCGTGAGCAAATATCTCCCACAGCTGAGTGTTTAATTCTCTCTTTTTCTTCATCGTTAAAAAATCCTAATTTAAATAATAAAGAAGAATCTCTAACTGTTCCTACTGTAAACAAAGCGATATTAACTTGTCTTCCTTGTTCTAAAATAGATTGGATGTGTCTATCTTTTTCTACCATTTGCTTAACTTCTTTCACATCAAATATAACTGGTAGAGGCAAATCTCTGGGTGTCGCATTATAAGCTTGTGCAAACCTTTCAAGGATTTGATGGCTTCTTGTGTCTATATGAGAAAAACTAATACCACCTTTAAGTTGTATTACACCAATATCCTTTAAATGTGTAGACTGTAAAAATTGAGACACTTGATACATTGTTTTACCCCAACTAATGCCAATATTATCTCCATCTTTAACAATAGTATTTAAATATTCCGCGGTACGCTTTCCAATAGCACTTTGTACGTTTAAATAATCATTATGCGATGCATGTTCAACAATACAATCTTTCAATTGGTATTTAGCTTTTAATAGTGAAGCTAAACTTTCAGCATCTTGATATGGATCTTCAATTGTTACTTTGACAAACCCATGTTCTTTCGCGTGATTCAATAATCTCGATACAGTTGGTCTAGAGATATTAAGCTTTTGAGCTATTGCTTCTTGACTTAAACTATCTTCATAATATAGTTTTGCTACGCGTATGCTGTCTTTATTTTTTTGTAAATCCATCTCCATTCACCACTTTCTTTCAACTTAATCGTACAAAAATTCGCAAAAAATTGAAACAAATGTTATCTTTAAATTGAAAAAACTTTTATTTTTAAAGGAGAAGATAGTTATGACACAAGGGACACCGCATATTCAACCAAATGGTGTAAAAATTGCAAAAACTGTACTAATGCCTGGGGATCCATTACGTGCTAAATTTATTGCTGAAAACTTTTTAGAAAATGTTGAACAATTCAACGATGTAAGAAATATGTTAGGATACACAGGTACATATAAAGGAAAAGAAGTATCGGTTATGGGCTCAGGTATGGGTATCGCTTCAATCGGTATTTATTCTTATGAACTATATAATTTCTTTGATGTAGAAACGATTATCCGAATTGGATCATGCGGTGCTATGCAAGAGAATATCAATTTATATGATATTATTATTGCACAAGGTGCATCTACTAATTCTCGCTATGTTGACCAATTCAACGTACCAGGTTACTTCGCACCAATTGCTGACTTCGGTTTAGTATCAAGCGCTAAAAATAAAGCAGACGAAATTGGAGCAACTACTCATGTAGGTAATATCTTCTCAAGTGATATTTTCTATAATGCAGACACAGAAGTAACAAGTAAATGGGCAAGATTAGGTATTTTAGGTGTTGAAATGGAATCAGCAGGTTTATACATAAATGCTGCTGATGCCGGTAAAAAAGCACTAGGTATCTTTACAGTTAGTGACCACTTATTAAGAGACGAAGCAACAACAGCAGAAGAAAGACAAAATTCATTTACTCAAATGATGGAAATTGCTTTAGAAATCGCTGAATAATAAAGAGAATATATTAGTAGGGAGTGGGACAGAAATCTCATTTTATTAAAAAGATTTCGTAGTCCACCCCGGCAAAGATGACTAGGTATGAAAAAAGCTTGATATAAGCGCATTTTCGTACCAGTCAGCTACTGCCAATACAAAAAGAGAGCCTGGGACAATTAGTTATGTCCCAGGTTCTTTTTTATAACGTTGTTACATTCAAGGTCGCTATGTTACACGTGAACCTCGTCTTGCAATATTCAGGTCCCTTATTGTCATTTCTTACCAAACGTGTCAATAACAGTACCTTTATTGTCATTTCTCATCAAACGTGTCAACAACAGTGCCTTTATTGTCACTTCTCATCAAACGTGTCAACAACAGTGCCTTTATTGTCACTTCTTACCAAACGTGTCAACAACAGTGCCTTTATTGTCACTTCTTACCAAACGTGTCAACAAGCAAAACTATATACATCAAATATTCTACATTCTTTAATAATAAAAAAGCACCGGCTTATTGAGAATTCTCAATAAGCCGGTGCTTGATAATGAGATAGATTTAATTAAACTACCTCATTTATATTTTATTATCCTAAGAATGATTTAAGCATCCAGTTGTGTTTTTCAAGACTTGTTACCATACCTAATAACATGTCTCCTGTCATTTCGTCATCTAATTTTTCCGCTAATTGAATACCTTCTTCTAATTGTCCAATTACAGTTGTGAAGTCTTTTGATAATTGTTCTACCATTTGGTTAGCTGATAGATTTTTCTCTGCTTCTTTAACTTCTGACCATTCTAAAGCTTCTTGTAAAGTAGCGATTGGGTTACCATCGATTGCTAAAATACGTTCAGCAATGTCGTCGATATATACACTTGCTTCATTGTATAATTCTTCAAATTTTTCGTGTAGTGAGAAGAAGTTTGGTCCTTTTACATACCAATGATAATTGTGTAGTTTAGTGAAAAGTACTGTCCATTCTGCTACTTGTTTGTTTAATACTTCAATTACTTCTTTATTGTTATTCATTTATTACACTCCTCTAAGATTTGTTTGTTATTTGGTCTCTTTTGATTACAATAACTATTATATTATAATCATTCTAATCTGTCAACGCTATTTACACACTTATTTAGAATCATTATAAATAAGTTGCAAATTCTAAAAGTTTTTTTCTCAAATAAATTAAGGTAAAAGACTACATTAGTCTTTTACCTTATTCACCATAAAATAAACATTTATTTAGATTTTTCGAGTTTAAGTGGTACTTTAATTTCTTTATCTACTTTTTTACCTTCCATCAGTTTCAATACTGAATTTACTGATTCTTGTCCCATTTTTTCAGGTTGCTGAGCGATTGTTGCATCTAACTTACCTTCTTTAATAGATTGCATCGCATCTTCATTTCCGTCAAATCCTACAACGAGTATATCTTTATCGCCTACCGCTTCTATTGCTCCTAAAGCCATCTCATCGTTATGAGAGAATATTGCTTTAACACCTGGATGAGCTTGTAATATGTTTTGAGTGACATTGAGCCCTTCTGCACGATCAAATTTAGCGCTTTGCTTTGCGATAACATCTAATGATTTATCTGCTACTTCATGGAATCCTTTTCCTCTTTCTCTAGTAGCACTTGCGCCAGGTACACCTTCTAATTCAGCGACTTTAGCATTTTCACCTAATTCATCTAAGATAAATTTGCCACCCATCTTACCGCCTTCTATATTATCCGAAGCAATAAATGTAGCGACATCACCTTTATCAACTGATCTATCTAAAGTAATAACTGGAATACCTTCATTGTTAGCAGATTGAACTGCACTAGAAATGGCACTTGAATCAGTTGGATTCACAACTAAATAATCAACCTGTTGTTGAACTAAGTCTTCTATATCATTTGTTTGTTTAGCAGAATCATCCCTCGCATCTACTACTTTAACATTCATACCTTGCTTTTTAGCCTCTTTTTGAAGTCCTTCTTTAATTGAAACAAAAAATGGATTATTTAAAGTCGAAACACTTACCCCTATTGTAATATCTGATTTCTTTTTATTCGTTTTACTACCATTGTCTTTTTTTAATGGAGATTCTAACGAACATGCTGATAAAAACACTACCAACGAAAGAAAAAGTATTAAAAATTTCTTCATCATTTATCCCTCACTTTGTTAATTATTTTTTACGATCTATAAGAACAGCAATTAATATAACAATACCTTTTACTACTTGTTGATAGAATGAAGATACACCTAATAAGTTCAATCCATTATTCAACACGCCGATAATAAGTACACCAATTAGTGTACCAACGATACGCCCTTTACCACCTGTTAAAGACGTTCCACCTAACACTACTGCTGCTATGGCATCTAGTTCATATGAAGTACCAGCAGTCGGTTGAGCTGAATTTAGACGTGATGTTAATATTGCTCCAGCTAAAGCTGACATTAAACCAGATATACCATAAATTAAGATTTTTACTTTATTAACTTTGATTCCTGAAATTTTAGAAGCTACTTCATTTCCCCCGATGGCATATGTATGTCTACCAAAAGTTGTCTTCTGTAGAATAATTGCCAATACAATAAATACGATAATCATCGTTATTGCCGGTACTGGTATACCAAAGAAATAACCTTTACCAAACAATTGGAATAAATAACTATCACCTAAGTCTGTTATAGGATTACCATCTGTAATAACTAACGTTAATCCTCTAAAAATTGTCATAGTTGCCAATGTTGCAATAAATGGCGCCATGCTACCGAAAGTAACCAAAACACCGTTAAATACCCCTAGTAAAAATCCTCCTAATACACCAACAATTAAAGCTACAATTGGATCAAGACCACTCGTAATTAAAATTGCTGTAAATGCACTTGATAAAGCTAATATAGACCCTACTGATAAATCTATACCACCTGTCAAAATAACAAACGTCATACCAAAAGCAATTAAACCGTTAATAGATACTTGTCTCAATAAGTTAAGTAAATTCGATAAATCTAAAAATGCAGTATTTAAAACACTTATAACAACCACTAAAAGAATCAATCCTATAAATGGTATAATTTTTTCTAACAATGATGATTTAGCTGTTAACTGTTGCATTTAATTCCCCTCCTGTAGCCAATGTCATAATATTTTCTTCTGTAATTTGTTCCGCTTCAACTTGTCCCTTTATTTCTCCTTCTTGTACAACTAAGACTCTATCACTCATACCGATAACTTCTGGTAATTCTGAAGAAATCATTATAATAGAAACACCGCGCTCAGTTAATTCGTTCATTAATTGATAAATTTCTCTCTTTGCTCCAACATCAATACCTCTAGTCGGTTCATCTAGTATTAAAACTTGTGCACCCGTACCAATCCATTTAGCTAAAACTACTTTCTGTTGATTACCACCGGAAAGTGAAGAAACAAGTGCTTTTCTATTTGTTTTAATATTTAGTCGTTTACTCATTTGATCAGCAAATATATGAACAGACTTTTCTTTCGTAAAGCCTTTATTGGAAAAGCTTTCTAAAGAAGGTAAAACCATATTATCTTCAATAGAGAAATCTAATATCAGACCTTCGTCCTTTCTGTTCTCAGTAATAAACCCAATTCCGTTTTTCATAGCGTCTTCTGGTGAATTAATGGAAACTTTTTTACCGTTAATCGTAATGTCTTTACTGCCTTTATCTATGCCGAATAAACTTCGCATTATTTCAGTTCTGCCAGCCCCCATTAGTCCACTAACACCAAAAATTTCTCCTTTTCTTAATGAAAATGATATATCTTTAATTTGATGTTCATCATTATTTAACGATTTAACGTCCATGATGATATTACCAGGTGAAACAGTTCTTTTCGGAAATTGTTCTGTTAAATCTCTACCTACCATTGATTTAACTATCTCATCATAATTAGTATCATTCGTTTCTTTATATAACACTGTTTTACCATCTCTCATTACAGTTATCTCATCAGATATCTCAAAGATTTCTGCCATTCTATGTGAAATATACACAAATGCAACGCCTTGTTTTTGCAAGCTTTTAATAAGCTTAAACAATTGATTAATTTCTTTATCCGTTAAAGCAGCTGTTGGTTCATCCATAACGATTATTTTAGCGTTCGTCATCAATGCTTTAGCAATTTCTATCATTTGTTGTTCACCAATAGAACATTTTCCTGCAACTTTTTTAAGTGGTATTTTAAAGTTTAACTTTTCAAATACTTTCATTGCTTCTTTCTTCATCTGTCTCTCGTTTAAGATTCCAAATTTATTTCTAATTTCTTTACCAATAAACAAATTTTCTAACACTGTTAATTCTGACCAAATATTTAATTCTTGGTGTATAAAAGTTATGCCTGCTTCTTCAGCCATTTGTGCATCTTTATATTCAATATTTTCATCTTTGTATATTATCTGACCCTCATCTTTGCCGTGTATACCTACTAAAATTTTCATTAACGTAGATTTACCTGCCCCGTTTTCTCCCATCAATGCATGTACAGAAGCTTCCTTTAAAATAAAATCTACCCCAGTTAACACTTTATTTTGTCCAAAAGCTTTATGTATATTCTTCATCTGTAACATGGTAACCCTCCTTTAGAATAAAACATCACTTTCCAATATGACATTTGCAAATGGTGTTGCTTCTCCAGTTCTAATAATCGCGACTGTATCATTTGTTAATTCTTTAAATCGTTCATGTGATACATATTCTGTATCAATATTAGATTGAGTAATCTTTTCAAAAAGCGAAACATTATCTTCTTTTATTTCTTCCGCAACGATCATTTTTTGAACCGACATATGCTTCATCACTTCTTCGTAAACGCTTTCAAAATTTGGTACACCAAAAGACAGTGCTAAATCAATCTTCTTCACTTCTTTTGGAATTGGTAGACCACAATCTGCTATTACTATTCTGTCTGTATGACCAAGATCACTTAATACTTTAGATATTTCACTGTTTAAAATCCCTGTTTTATACATGCCATTCTCCCTCTATTTCTGAAAGTTTAGGCATACCACCTTGTGCACCCATACCTGTTACTGAATAACTTGCTGCTAAGTTTGCAAAATCTAACGCTTTTTCTAGATTGAATTCTTTCTGTAACGCTACTGCAAATGCACCGTTAAATGTATCACCTGCGCCAGTAGTATCTTTAACTTCTCGTTTATAACCTGGTACTTCTACCTTTTTGTTACCATCGTGATAGACTGCACCTTTATCTCCTAAAGTAACAATCAATTTATTCGGATATTTTGCTAACGCTTCATCCATATTTCCTTTAAACATTCCGTCACTTTCTGTTTCATTAGGAGTTAAGTAATCAGCTTTTTCAATTACATTATCACTAACTTCTCTAAAAGGAGCTGGATTTAATATAGATGTAATTTCATTTTCCTTACAGTAATCAATTACATGTTCAACTGTTTCACTAGGTATTTCTTGTTGAAGAAGAACGATGTCACCTTTATTAAGGTGTGCTAAATGTTTCTCAACATATTCAGGTGTTACTTCGTTATTGGCAGATGGAACAAAAATGATACTATTATCTTGTTCAGCTAATGTTATGTGAGCAGTACCTGACGGCATTTGTGTAACGGGTTCCACACCATCTACTAAAACGTAGTTATTTTGTAGATTTTGATAAATTTCTTTCCCGAAATCATCATCTCCTATGCGCCCTACTAAATATACTTCTTCCCCTAATCTTGCTGCTGCCACAGCTTGATTAGCGCCTTTTCCACCTGGTGTAGTGAAAAAACTATCTCCTAATATTGTTTCACCTTTTTCAGGTCTTTTTGAAGCTGAAACTACTAAATCTATAGACATACTTCCTATAACCATAATCTTTTTCATTTTATTCTCTCCTCGTCGATTGTCGTTCTATTAAACTAACGTCTAATATTTGATGATGTTCTCTTTCTTTACCTTCTAGTTGATTGATAAGCTGTTGACAAGCCTTTTTGCCTATTAAATATGCTGGTTGATGAATTGTAGTTAAACTTGGTGTATACATACGAGATAATGGTATATCATCATAACCTACAACTTGAACATCAGAAGGTACTTTAAATTTATGACGTAACAAAGTACGCATAACAGCAAATGCGCTCACATCATTACTACAAATAATACTATCAATATTGTGCTTATGAATCATCGATACTAAATCTTCTTCAATGAGAAAACGTTCATCTACAGTAATGTAAGGGATGTTCTTTTCATCAAAAATAGATTTAGCACCGGATAGTCTTTCGTTAAATGATTTATATTGTAAGTTTTGTTGCATGATTAAAACAGATTTTGTCGAACCTTTTATGACGGCTTGAGCTTGTAACTGTCCACCTTTATAATGATTTGTTTCAACAAATTCATGGTCGGCATACACTCTGTCTAATAAAACAAATGGCATATTATATGATTTAAAAGAATCAAATGTTTCTTGAGTAGATAATTGTGATGCAATAATCCCACTACAATTATGCACATTGAATGTGTTTATATACGCTAATTCTTTTTCTTCATTTCCATCACCATTACCTAAAATGATGTGATAACCCTTAGCCATCGCTTCATCTTCAACACCTCTAGCGACAACCGTGAAAAATGGATTGCTAATATCAGGTAATAATAAACCTATCATTTTAGATTTACGTTTATACAATGTCCGAGCTGTTTCATTCGGTCTGTAATTTAAATCTTTGATCGCTTTATTAATCTTCTTTCTTGTTTCTTCTTTGACATACCCACTTCTATTAAGAGCTCTTGAAACTGTCGCCACTGAGACACCAGCGTATTTAGCAACTTCTTTAATCGTAGCCATTCGTTCAACTTCCTTTTGTGTAACCGTTTACATAAAAGGATACCACCACTCTAAAACTATTGCAATACTAATCTAAAAAATACTGGCGTTCTTCTTTAGTTGGTAGTTTACATGCTTGCTTAAATTGGATGCGATGTCTTATTTTTGCAAATGAATCGTAACCTAGATTTCTAAGAAAACGAGGCACTATTTTCAATAGGAATGCAAAAATTTTATATTTCTTAATTTGATTCAATAAGTGAATAATAGCATCTGTTTTAGTAAATACTTGTGATTTATCAACTACAACAATTGTGTCTATATTTTTCAATTCAGGTTGAGCTTTAATTAAGTTCTCTCCATATTGCCCTTCTAATTGCGCAAATTGGAATCTCGTTGGAATATTATGATGAATCAACCACATTACTACTCTATTACAATAACCACAATCACCGTCATAGTATACTATAGCCATAAATATCACCTTATTCCTTTCTTTAGTTTTAAGATAACACGATTATAAGAAACATTAAATTAATAAGGGAGTGAACCAGAAATATCATTTTGCTAAAAAGACTTCATAATACCATCCCTATATAATGAAACAGTCCGAGACATTTATATATGTCCTGGACTGTTATTATTGTTATTGAGCTTCTTTAAATTGTTTATATTCTTGTTCGTTAATTGTTATAATTTTAAATCCTATGTATCCAAATATTATAGATATGATTGGGACCGTATAATTAAATACTGCATACATCCCATACTCCAATACGTTTACATTTAAGGTCTGAGCTATAAACACACCACAAGTATTCCATAAGAAAAATACTGAAGTCACTGTTCCACCATCTTCTAGAGCTCTAGATAAATTTTTAGGGTGTAACCTCTTTTCTAAAAACGTATTAATATACATTCTTGATGGTACAACAATTGAAATATATTGTTCTGAGCATGAAGCGTTTGTACCAATACATGAAATAATAACAGAAGCGATTAGTCCACCAGTACCTTTAGCTACTTTCAAAACTTGTGTAATAATTGCCTTCAACATACCTGAATATTCGAGTATTCCACCAAATGTCATCGCAACAATTGTCATAGAAATGGTATAAAACATTGACTCCAAACCACCCCTATTAAATAGTTCTTTTACGAGTTCATTCTTTGTTTCTAACACATATCCTGTTTGTAAAGCTTGAACGCTATCATGAATACTTCCACCTTGAACAAAAATTTGTGATAAAAATCCTAAAATAATACCAACTACCAATGCAGGTATTGCAGGTACTTTTAAGGCTACTAAAATAATAACAATCAGTGGTACTAATAGTAACCAAGGTGAAATGACAAATTTATCAATCATTTCATTATTAATTGCATCAATTTTACCTTGATTAATGTCACCTGCGGAAAATTGTCTACCGAGTATAAAGAAAGCAATTAACGAAATTACAATAGCAGGTACAGTTGTATAGAACATATGCTTAATATGATCGAATAGATTTGTACCAGTTAAACCAGCTGCTATATTTGTGGTGTCAGATAAAGGGCTCATTTTATCACCAAAATAAGAACCTGATATGATAGCACCAGCAATCATTCCCGCTGGAATATCCATACTCAGTCCTATACCCATTCCGGCTACGCCTACTGTGGCCATCGTAGACCAACTACTACCAATTGCTAAAGATACAATGGCGCATATAATAGCAATGGTCACTAAAAATAATGAAGGCGTAATAAGCTTTAAACCGTAATAAATCATCGTGGCAACTATACCGCCACCTATCCATGCCCCAATGATTAAACCGACTAGTATAATAATAACAATCGCAGGTAGTGCTAATTTTATCCCCTTATACATCATTTCTTCTATATCTTTCCACGTATGCCCATGATAATAGGCAACTATCGCTGCTATAGCTGTCCCTATCATTAAAGGAATATGAGGTGCTAATTCTAAAACAACAACAGTATAGAGCATGCTTACTATCATAAATAGAAACGGAACAATAGCCCATACAAAACTTATATTCTTTGTTGTAGATTCTTTTACCATAATGACTAATCCCCTATAATAAAGCGCTTACATTTAAAATTGTATAACTTTCCACCATAATTTACAAATTAAATTTTAAAATATAATTTGATTATAAATACAAAAATGCATTGTAAAAGTTAGCCTTTGACTAACTTTTACAATGCATTTCATTAATATTAAAAAGATTTATAATCTAAGCTATATTTAACATATCCAATACTTCTTGCATTATCACTTCAAAATCATCTTTATAATCATCGTTAAAGCGTAATATAACTGCTCTTTCATCTGTTTTTAAGCGGTTTTTTAATATATATTTCTTTTCGAATAGTCTCTTAATGGCACGAGCAGATTTGTTTTGCTTTATGTATCCTTTTTCAATTGCATCTTTAAGGTGTACTTCTTTCACTTCATTTAATTTCATTAAGAAGAAAAATTCATGTTTCTTTAAGCCATACTTTTGTTCAATTACTACAAAGATATTGTCAATTTTATTTTGGTAATCAAAGAATTCAGAACATGAAGTAATTGCTTCTGAATAAGATTGAGTGCTCATTGTTGTAACCTCCTAAAAATTAGTTAATTAAATTATCTTACCATGAAATTAAATAACATCAATATGGAATTTAATAAAATATTTGACATTTTGTGTAAATTAGAATAATTTATATGACTACATACAAAAGAGGTTTATTTTTGAAGACATCTACAATTTTTTTAAATACAAAAAAAGATTATAACGATAACGTTATAATCTAAAAGGAATAAACTATTTCAGTTTTTATTATTTTTATCTTTCAAATAAAATTCTTTGCTTGTGAAAAATTCTCGTGTCAAGTCTTTAACTTTAGGTGATAACATAATAACAGCTATAATATTGGGAATAAGAATGCATGCTAACGCTATATCTAATAAATTCCACAATTGTGTACCTGCCCCAAACGCACCGAGCGCTATAGATAAAACATATACTATTTTCATAATAAATCCAGCTGTTAATCCAAATAAATATTCTGCCATTCTTGAACCATAATAAATAACTACAATTATAGTAGAGAATACAAAGAATACCATTGATATAGAAACAATCCAGCTTCCAAATGTACCAAATGCATCATTAAAAGCTCTAGCTGTCAGTGCAGCTGATTGTTCTTTTGCATCATCTGCTTTCCAAACGTCTGAAACTAATACAACAAACGCTGTTGTACTACATATAATTAAAGTATCAACAACTATTTCACTTACACTCCAAAAAGCTTGTCTCACTGGATGATCTGTCTTAGCAGCAGCGTGAGCAATTGGAGAAGTACCTAAACCTGCTTCGTTTGAATAGATGCCTCGAGCAAATCCCCATCTAACCGTTGTAGCTAAAGCAGCTCCAAAACTACCTCCTAATGCTGCATCAGGATTAAAAGCTTTTTCAACTACTAACGCTATGACTCCCGGTAAATGTTGAATGTTCATTAAAATGATAATAAAACCCATAATACAATATAATCCAACCATAACCGGCACAATCATTTCAGTGAATGTTGCAATTCTTTTAATACCTCCAAACACAACTAAAGCAGCTAACACAGCTAAAATGATTCCTGTATAACCCATATCGATATTGAATGTATCTTCTACCGTGCTTGCTGCTGAATTTCCTTGCACCATAATACTCGGAATGAGTTCCAACATAAGCGCGAATGCAAAAATAAAAGCGAATACTATTCCAACTTTTTTATTTTTCATTCCTTTTTTCATATAGTATGTAGGTCCCCCTACAAATTCGCCTTTACTATTCTTTTCTCGATAATGTATACCAAGTACGTTTTCACTATACTTTAGAGCCATCCCTAAAAATGCAATAACCATCATCCAAAATACAGCACCAGGTCCACCCATCATGATTGCTGTAGGTACCCCTACGATATTTGCTGCACCAACAGTAGAAGATAAAGCAGAAGTTAATGCTTGCCTCGGTGTAATCGTTCCTTCACCTTTAGGTTTTTTATTAATACTGCCAAATGTTTGTTTCATCATATAGCCAAAATGTCTAAACTGTATAAACCCTAAATAAATTGTTAAAAATAAACTAGATACTAATAATAGAGTTACGAGTGGATATCCCCATAACCAATCTGAAAATGCTACTATTTTGTCCATAAACACGTCCCCTTTGTTGTTTATTGATAAGAGCAATTTTAATTATATATATCATATTACAGAAAATTCTATCAATTTAAAAGATAATTTTTCACTTATAAATTAAAAACACCATTTGATATTAAACAAATAGTGTTTTTCAATGAAAATTTATTTTATTTATCCAACGTGTATTACACGACAATGTTTTAAAAATTGATGTGAATATTGTTTTTTTATATCTTCAACTGTCCCATAACATAAACCTATCATTCTCCATTTTGGATTATGGCGGTAGAATGAGTCTTTTTCTAAACTCCATTTTACCATTTTTCCATCATGATTATATCTAGGTAGTGTCATTTCATGACCATCTAAAACATTTAGGAATAGTTGGAATATTTCAGGGTCTATTCGCTCAAATTGATCGATTACAAGCCATTCTCTTTCTGAATTTGTGATATGCCCCGTGATAAATCCTTCACGATAATATAGAGCTCCACTTTCGTTAGGTAAATACCTTCCGTATAACATTTCTTCAGAAAAATCTGGATGTCCTGTTGTATAAATACCTTTAGCAAGCTCGCGCTCTACGTAATGTTTTGCTTTTTTTATACCTTCTTCTTTACTATCACATAACATTAATATAATTGGCTTATCTTTTTTATCTTCTTGTTCTTGTGGAATCGAGACTTGATATTGTTGTGAATTATTTTGAGAAAACTCACCTCTACTCATATCCATCATTGCATCATATTGAGCTTTTGTTAAATTAGCTATAGATTGCTTAGAATTTTCTTGTAAGAAATATAATTTTTTTAATGTTTGATGTCTATTTAGTTCTGCTACACTTATAGGATTAATATCCTTTTCATATCTAATAGTTATGCAAGTTGAATCAGTTCGTCCTGGTTGTGGTGGAAGTTTATGTATACTATCTGTAACTTCACCAATACCAATAATAGAATGATTCGCGTTTTTATTTAAGAATACAAGCTGATCCCCGATTTCAAGTTGTGTATAATAAATATAACCATTTCTTTTAATACCATTCACTGTATGTGTGAAAATAGTATATGTTTCATCTTCTTCAAACTGTATTTCTTCTGAAAGTAAGAAATATCTAGGTATTTTAATTTCTCCTTGTCCTAGGCCAATAATTAATTCAAATTCTTCTTTAGATATACGATTGAATAATTGATCCGTTAGTTGCTTAATACGCAATTCTAAATGTTCACTTCTCTTTAAGTATTCAACTGAAAGCATTGTTAAAGAAGTTTCAAATTTAAAATGAATGCTTACTTTTTGGTTGCCGCCTGTCTGAACATCAATAATTTCCCCATATCCTAATAATCCCACTTGATTTTGGACTTGATAATAAATTACTTTATCACCAGGTTTTGCCGTCTTAAAGGCATGGTAACCTTGAGTAGGATTAAAACTTGCACCCGATTCAAATACTGCAACTTGTCCTTCTAGAGGTTCTGTATGATTCCACCTATTATATCCACAATTTAACCAAAAGTAGTTTGTTTCTTCAGACATATGTATACTCCTTGTTATAAATAATTATCAATTTTAAACGATTTACTATGTAAATATGACGTTTATTATACTAATCATATTTTTTACATGACATTAATATTAACATTGTATAAGACATTAGCATCCGTGTCTATGTTTACACAAGTAAAAACTGAGACATTATATATGCCTCAGTTCAAGATTAATGTATAAAATTATAACTTGGTACGAGTGAAGCTGGTACAGTTCTGTATGTTAATACACCTGGTGAAGATGTAAAATTCATTTCTGATACTTGGATACTACCGTCATTATTAATGCGTTCAACAAACGAAACATGACCGTAATAACCAGCAGAAGATTGTAAAATCGAACCTACAGCAGGTTTATGATTTACTCTATATCCATCTTTAGCTGCAGCGCTAGCCCAGTTGTTCGCATTCCACCAATATGTGCTTATTGGTTTACCGATTGCTTTACGTCGATTAAATACGTGCCAAGTACATTGACCCCAATCATATAAATTTTGGTGGTAGAACATAGGAGGTGTATAGCTACCAGTGTTATTAGAGCTTGATTGTCCACCACCTGTTGACACTGAACCACTTACTTTTAATTTTTGTCCCGGATAAATAATGAAATTTGATAAACCATTTAAAGACATTATTTTTTGATATGTTGTACCATATCTAGCAGCAATTACTGATAATGAATCTCCTGATTTAACCGTATAAGTAGTTGTACTAGTAGATGTGTTTGATGAACCCGTATTATTTGAACTTGAACTACTAGAAGTCCCTTTTACTTTTAATTTTTGGCCAGGATAAATAATTGTATTATTCAACCCGTTTAAAGACATTATTTTTTGATATGTTGTGCCATATTTACCAGCAATTACTGATAACGAATCCCCTGATTTAACCGTATAGTATGTTGTTGATGACGTTGAAGTCGATCCTGTATTCGTATTAGACGAACTAGAAGAACCAGGTACTTGAATGATTTGATTCGGAAAAATTAGATTAGAGCTTAATTTGTTTAAGCTTTTAATTTTTGCGATAGTTGTATTATGTTTTTCAGCAATTAACCAAAGTGAGTCTCCGCTCTTAACTTTATATGATGCAGCTTCAGCACTTTGTGATGTTAAAGCTACTGCTACAGAAGCACCTACAAATGCCGTTAATGTCTTCTTCTTCAAAATTAGTTACCTCCATTATCTTACATTTTTATATAAAGATATTAATTCTTCCTAATTATACACTGTTATGGCGCAATTTTATATTACAGTTTTATTTCATTTATATTAATAGAATTATAGAAAAATTCTTTTAAAGACAATTAATTTTTTTATTTATATGATGAGAATACACTGTAAAATTGAAATAAATGACAATATAACAATTTAAATCTGCACAAAAAAACTGTCGTCAAAGTTATTAACTTTACGACAGTTTAAATGTATATTACAAAACTAATAATCTATTTATTGAAGTATTAACGATAAACCGGCTAATGTTGGCATTAAATTAACTAGAACGCCTCCGATTTTCAACCCCATTGTTATTTCTTTATCTTTAAAAGTACTAATAGCTAATATTAGCCCAATTAAAGCAATGATAAATGGTATCACTGGATTTGGATATTTTGGCTGTTCAAAAAATATTCCTAGACCAGCTATAACGGCACAAACAAGTGATAAATATAAGAATTTTTTCATATTAGTATAACTCCTATCTAGACGTAACTTACTATAACTTCTAGTTGCCCGTTAATGTGATTATCTAAATCATCAGCCGTTAATATGAGGTGACTTCCCGTTGACACTTCATATACATTTCCGTCTGTTATGATTTCACCTTCCCCAGAAATAATACTCACTAAGCAATAATCTCTAGGTTTTCTGAAGTTAAATGTACCTTCTATTTGCCATTTCGTAACAGTGAAAAAGTCGCTTTCTACAAGCATTTGACCTTTTTGTTCATCAGAATCTATTCTCACAGGTGCTACATTTGGGCTTGTTGGTCCTATATTGATAACATCAATACTTTTATCAAGATGTAATTCACGTTTCTTACCATCTTGCTCAATTCTATCGTAATCATAAATTCTGTAAGTAGTATCTGAGTTTTGTTGCGTTTCTAGTATCATAATACCTTCTCCGATTGCATGCACTGTACCACTTGGCACATAGAAAAAGTCCCCCTTTTCAACTTTAACGCGCTTGAATAAATGATCCCAATCTTCATTTTGAATATATTCTTCAAGCTGTTCTTTCGAATTTGCATAAGTTCCATATATAATTTCTGCGTCTTCTTTTGCGTCAAGAACATACCAGCACTCAGTTTTACCAAACTCACCATTTTCATGTTCGTGTGCATATTCATCATCTGGATGAACTTGTACAGATAATTTTTGGTTTGCATCTAATATTTTCGTAAGCAATGGAAATTTCTTTTCTGAAGGATTTCCAAATAATTCAGGATGTTCTTCCCAAACCTTATCCAATGTTTGACCTTCGTAAGCTCCATTGGCAATAACATTAGGTCCATTTTGATGCGCTGATATACCCCAACATTCCCCAATATTACCATCAGGAATGTCGTAGCCCATTTTTTCTAAATTACGTCCTCCCCAAATACGCTCTTTAAATACGGGTTTCAATACTAATGGAGACATTTAATCATCCTTTTCTTTTTTGTCGTTAAAAATATATGTAAGTTCAATTAATTAAATTAAATATATACCCTTCGTGATTGTACCATATAGTGCTTTACTTATGAAATACTGAAATGGCAGTGGGAAGGAAATCTCATTTTTCTAAAAAGACTTCATAGCCTCATCCTAGAAAGAATGAGACTACATTTTAACTTATTATTTACTCCAATATATATCTCCACCAGGTCCTAATGGTAAACCTAGTAAGAACCATATAATCATAAATATAGGCCAAACAATCGCCAATACAATCGAATATGGCATTAAACTAGAAATTAATGTTCCAAGTTTCATATTCTTATCATATTTTTGAGCATATGATAGTAATAGTGGTAAGTAAGGCATCATCGGTGTTATTGGATTTGTGATTGAATCTCCTATACGATAAACCATCTGTGTAAACGCGGGATGATATCCTAATAACATAAACATAGGTATAAATATTGGTGCTAATATCGCCCATTTTGCGGATGCGCTACCTATTAGCAAGTTAATTAAACAACTTAATAATATTAATCCTATTATTAACACTACACCATTTTGACCTTGTAATAATTCTGCGCCTTTAACTGATATAACTACACCTAGGTTGCTCCAATTTAAATACGCTAATAATTGTGAAGCAAAAAATACAATTACGATAAAACTTCCCATTGTCGCCATTGAATCAGTTAACATTTTCCCTAAATCTTTTGTATTTTTAAGTTTACCTGACATAATTCCATAAACAAAACCGGGAACAAAGAAAACAACAAGAATGATTATACCAACACCATCCATTAGTGGTGATTCTTCGATTAAGCTTCCAGTTTTAGCGTTTCTTAGCCAGCCATTTTCAGGTATTGATAAAGCTAATAAAATAACTATAACCGCAAAGAAACTCCAATTAGCAAACTTTAATGCTTTGTTTTCTTTAGATGTTATTTCATTATCATCACTTGAACTATCTGTTTCTTCTCTATATGTACCTAGACGTGGTATAACAATTTTCATACTTACAAAATAAATTGCTGGTAATAAAATGATAGAAGATGCTGCTATAAAATACCAGTTCATAGCTACGTTCAACGAAATATCTTTGCTAATAATTTCAGCTGCTGGTTTGGTAAATGCATAAACAAGCGCATCACTCATACCTAAAGTTAAATTAGCTGCAAACGCCCCTAAGGCAGAAGCATATGCCATCGCTAAACCAGCTATCGGATGATAACCAAGTTTAATAAAAACTAATGCCGTCAAAGGTGGTAAAACTACTGGAGCTGCATCTCCAGCAGCATTCCCAATAATACCTACAAATATAATAATGGGTACTATAATTTTCTTAGGTGCTTTATTAACTATCATTATCATTAATTTATCAAAATATCCTGTTTTTTCTGCTACACCTATTCCGAGCATAACTGCAAGTACAAGGCCTAATGCTGGGAATTCGGAAAAGTTTGTTATAGATTCACTTAATATTTTAGAAAAACCTTCTCTAGAAATTAGATTTGTTACTTCTACTGTTTTTCCTGTACCTGGGTTTTCTACTTTTATATTGAACAAAGATACAAACCAAGATAGTAGAATTAATCCTACACATAAAAGGAAAAATAATATACTTGGATCTGGCAATCGGTTTCCTGCTTTTTCTATGAAGTTTAAGAATCTATTAATAATAGAAACTTTTCTCTTTGTCTGATTCATAATAGCCCCCTTAATATAAGAAATTAGAAATATTATATCATAAAATATCTATATATTTTGAAGTTTCTGACGATTTGTAATGTATGAT
>NZ_PPRS01000011.1 GCF_002902755.1 Mammaliicoccus lentus
GATTTAAATGAATAATATAACGATAAAGGAGAATGTGTTATGACTCATAAAGAAATTCCAACTCTTTACTATACAGAAGCTTCTAAAAGTGCAGTACCACTCCTTTCAGGTGAACAAAATTTACAAACAGTTACAGCTGAACCATGGTTAAAAATTTCAGACGAAGGACTTCAACTTGAAGGTTTATGTTTCGACAGAGACCATAATTTATTTTTGTGTGAAGTTTTTGGTGGAAAAATATTTCGCGTTGATTTACCCGAGAAGAAAGTAAATACAGTCTTTCAATCTGAAAAAACAAACCCTGCTGCTGTAAAAATTCATAAAGATGGTCGTTTATATTTATGTTATTTAGGGAATTTTAAAGATTCCGGCGGCATTATTTCAGTTGACTCTGATGGCAAAAACCCTCAAAGTATAGTTTCAGATATAGACACTGAATATTGTGTAGATGATTTAGTATTTGATAGTAAAGGTGGATTTTACTTCACTGATTTTAGAGGTTATTCAACAAATCCTCTGGGTGGCGTATATTATGTATCGCCCGATCATCAATCAATCACACCAATCATTCAAAATATTTCTGTCGCTAATGGTATAGCTTTAAGTACAGATGAGCGTGTACTATGGGTTACTGAAACGAATGCCAATAGATTACATCGCATTTCATTAGAAGAAGATGGTGTAACAATTGAGCCATTTGGTGCTTCTATACCTTATCACTTTACGGGTCACGAAGGTCCGGACTCATGCTGTATTGATAGTGACGACAATCTTTACGTAGCAATGTACGGTCAAGGTAGAGTGCTTGTATTTAATAAGCGAGGCTATCCAATTGGACAAATTTTAATGCCCGGACGTGACGAAGGTCACATGTTAAGGTCTACCCACCCTGCCTTTATTCCTGGTACAAACCAATTAATCATTTGTGCTAATGATATTGAAAGTGGCGGAGATTCTTGGTTGTTTACAGCAAAAGGATTTGCAAAAGGTCATAATAGTTACCAATTTCATTAATGAATAAATGGAAATTTTAAGGTAAGGTCTTTGAATATATTTGACAGTAGTTTTATAATGGTAAAGTGTTATTAAAAATGAAAAAAATTTGAAAGTGCTAAAGGTGATTGAAGTATGACACAAACAGGATACGGGGAAGCAAATGGGAAAGTTATTTTAATAGGAGAACACGCTGTAACATTTGGACAACCTGCAATTGCTATTCCCTTTAAATCTGGTGTAGTTAAAGCAACGATAACATCATTGAAAGAAAATGAACGTTCTTTTATTAATAGTGATGTATACGAAGGGTTTCTAGATGAAGCACCTGAACATATTAAATTAGTTGTAACCCGTTTCATTAATAAATATGAAATACCCCAACCTATTAATGTTACATTTGAAACAAACTTACCGCCGTCTAGAGGTCTAGGTTCTAGTGCAGCGATGGCAATAGCTTTTATAAGAGCAAGTTATAATTATTTAAACAAGCCTCTTTCTGATGAAAAACTCATTGAAGAAGCAAATTGGGCAGAAAAAATTGCACATGGTAAACCTAGTGGTATAGACACACAAACCATTGTTTCGAATAAGCCCGTATGGTTCCAACAAGGTGAAGTAACGACTTTAAAACCTTTAGCTATAGAAGGATATATGGTTGTAATTGATACTGGTGTAAGAGGTTCTACTAAAAAGGCAGTAGAAGATGTTCACCGTTTATGTGATAATAGTCAAGAATATATGCAATATGTAGAACATATTGGCGTGCTTGTGCACGAAGCGAATCAAGCAATCAACAATAATGACTTCAATCAATTAGCGCATATTTTTAAGCTTTCTCAAGAAAACTTACGCAAACTTACTGTTAGTCATGATCAAATAGAAGCACTTCTTGAATTAAGTCAAAATCAAGGTGCTATTGCTGGGAAATTAACTGGCGGTGGTCGTGGAGGCAGTATGATTGTATTAGCTCAAGATCTTGGAACTGCTGAAAAAATATCAGCCAGTGCTCTTGAATTTGGTGCACACCATACTTGGATTGAATATTTAGGAGGTTAATCAGATTGAACAACTGTGGTAAAGCGCGTGCCCATACTAATATTGCTTTAATAAAATATTGGGGTAAAGCAGACGAAGATTTAATTCTTCCAATGAATAATAGTTTATCGGTCACACTAGACCGTTTTTACACGGATACGAAAGTCACTTTCAATCCAGAATATACTAAAGATACATTAATATTGAATGGAGAAGAAGTGAGTGATGACGAAGCTAAGAAAATTTACCGCTTTATGGACCTCGTTAGAGAACGAAGCCAAACCTCCATGTATGCATATATCGAAAGTATAAATTATGTACCAACAGCCGCTGGACTTGCTTCGTCAGCAAGTGCATATG
This sequence comes from Mammaliicoccus lentus, assembly GCF_002902755.1. Lineage (GTDB taxonomy): Bacteria > Bacillota > Bacilli > Staphylococcales > Staphylococcaceae > Mammaliicoccus > Mammaliicoccus lentus. The sequence continues at coordinate 2,392 of NZ_PPRS01000011.1, forward strand.
CAGCATTATCGGCAGCATGTAATGAAGCCTTACAATTAAACATGTCTAAGAAAGATTTATCTAGACTAGCTCGTAGAGGTTCAGGCTCAGCATCTAGAAGTATTTTTGGTGGATTTGCAGAATGGGAAAAGGGACATGATGATGAAACGTCTTATGCTCACGCTATCGATGCAAATGACTGGGAAAATGAACTCTCTATGGTTTTTGTCGTAATTAATGATAAATCTAAGAAGGTTTCTAGCCGTTCTGGTATGTCTCATACAAGACAGACTTCCCGCTTTTATCAATATTGGTTAGATCATGTTGATGAAGATATTCAATCTGTAAAAGAAGCAATTAACAACAAAGACTTTAAACATTTAGGTGAAGTTATAGAAGAAAATGGTTTACGCATGCATGCTACCAATTTAGGTGCTCAGCCGCCTTTCACATATTTAGTACCTGATAGTTATCTCGTGATGGAAATTGTTCACCAATGTCGCGAAGCCGGATACCCTTGTTACTTTACAATGGACGCGGGGCCGAATGTGAAAATTCTAACAGAGAAGAAAAATCAGCAATACATTTTAAATGCATTACTTCAACATTTTAAAGAAGAACAAATAATTGCGAGTGATATCACGCACACAGGAATTGAAATTTTAGAATAAGGAAGAGATAAAATGATTCAAGTGAAAGCCCCAGGAAAATTATACATTGCTGGAGAATACGCAGTGACTGAACCTGGATACAAATCCGTACTAATAGCAGTAGATCGTTTTGTTACAGCCACAATAGAAGATACAAATGGAAATACAGGGTTAATACATTCCAAAACCTTGCATCATGAGCCTGTAACATTTATAAGAGCTGAAGATAATATTATTGTTTCAGATACTGATGCTGCTGAACAATTAAAATATATTACACAAGCAATCGAAGTCTTTGAACAATACGCGAAAAGTTTCAATATACCAATGAGACCATTCAATATTACAATTGATAGTAATTTAGACGATGCAAATGGTCATAAATATGGAATTGGATCAAGTGCTGCTGTATTAGTCTCTGTAGTCAAAGCTTTGAATGAATTTTATAACTTACAATTATCTAATCTATACATTTATAAACTCGCTGTTATCGCAAACATGAAATTACAAAGTTTAAGTTCTTGTGGTGATATCGCCGTCAGTGTATACACAGGTTGGTTAGTTTATAGTACTTTTGATCATGTATGGGTAAAAGAACAAATCGAAGCTACATCAGTCAATGAAGTACTTAAGAAAAATTGGCCTGGCCTTCATATAGAACCGTTACAAGCCCCTGAACGTATGGAAGTATTAATCGGTTGGACTGGGTCGCCCGCTTCTTCACACCACTTAGTAAGTGAAGTGAAACGTTTAAAAGCAGATCCTATATTCTACAGTCAATTTTTAGAAAAATCTCAAATGTATGTAGAACAGCTCATCCATTCATTTAAGACAAATTATATACAAGGCGTGCAGGAGATGATTCGACAAAATCGAAAAATCATCCAAAAATTAGATTCACTTGCTACAATTGATATAGAAACAACACACCTTAAGAAACTATGTGATATTGGTGAGAAATTTGGTGGCGCAAGTAAAACGTCTGGCGCTGGCGGTGGAGATTGCGGTATTACAATAGTAGAAAATAATATTAACAAACAAAAAATATGCGACGAATGGACAAAAAATTGTATCAAACCGTTATTATTTAATATATATCACGGACAATAACTAAAGTTTTTAAAACTAAAAACGCCACATAAAAAATGAAATAAATTCATTTTTTATGTGGCGTTTTATATTAATTTTGATACTTTTTTAACAATGCCTTAGGTATATGACAGTAGTCGTTTGGGTATTTAGTTAATCTATCTTGATGTTCTGGAGCGCTTTTTATGTAGTTAGTTAATAACTTAATTTCTACAGCTATTTGACTGGCATCATCTCGACTACTTATAAACGCTCTAGCTTCTTCTAGATGTGCTTGTTCAGTACTATATAGACCTGTTCTATACTTTAATCCTTCATCTTGCCCTTGTTTATTAACACTATATGGATCAATAATTTCAAATAAATAATGCATTAAATCATTAATAGATACAATTTCAGGATTATAAATAACTTTCACACATTCAGCATAACCATCATACGGACCCTCTAATGTATGACTCTCTCCATTCGCTCTACCAGCTTCTGTATCTATGACACCTGGCAAAGTTTTAAAGAAAGCTTCTACGCCCCATAGACAACCACCTGCTATATATACAGTTTCCATAACTAATCCTTTCTTAATTAAAAATTAGTATTTAAATCCATTTTCCTCAACGAACGCATCTGAAACATCTCTTAATTCTCTCAATTCGCTAGGTGCATTATCTAAAGTCTTTTTACTCGCTTTTTCAAACATACGAGCGAACATTTCTAATTCAGCGTTATACAATTTTTCTGCTTGTTTATAGCCTTCTTCTGTTAAATCAATTAAAATAACACGTCTATCTTCTTTAGACGGCGTTCGATAAATCAATTCTTTCTTCTCAAGCTTATCAATAATATAGGTCATACTGCCACTTTTAATTAATACGTTTTTACTAATTGATAAGATAGATTGTGCGCCCCATTGATATAAAGCTCCTAATACTAAAAAATCATTAACTTTAATATTTTCTTCTCTACATATTTCAAAAAGCCCCTTTTGGACGTTTTGAGAAGCTTTTATAAGATTGACATATATGCTCTGTACTTGTCGATTCTCCATATTGCAAAAACTCCTTGATTATCATTTTCCATTCCAATGTTTTGTATATCTTATTTTTATTTTACTATAAATACCTAAACATTTGGTTAAACACCATTAAAATATAGAAAAAAGAGGTTAAAGAACCTCACATGTGTGAAATAATATCAACAACATGGGCACCTTAACCTCTTCAACTTACATATTATTTTATAGCTGAATAAGCAGCTCTTAAACCAAGTAAATAACTTTCCACTCCGAATCCAGTCATTTGACCTGTAACGATATCTGCAAAGACTGAATGATGTCTAAATGATTCACGTGAATGAATATTAGACATATGAATTTCTACAACTGGACATTCTAATATGGCTAATGCATCACTTGGCTCTATCGGTAAATTCATAGGTTATGCAAATAGCACAATATAAAATGTAGAAGCTGGTCCTGGTATTTTTAAAGAAACAAAAACATAAAAGACCAAAGTCGAAATCAGGACGAGCAATATACCAAATAGAAGTTGGTTACAAACTGTCAAAGTACCTAAAAACATACAAATAGATAGCAATATTGCAGATACGAGTACAGTTTGTACTTTCGACTTGAACGTCCCTTTAATCGCATATATATGAGCTAATGTTCCTGTTGCTACAAGTAATCCTAAATCTGTTCTACCTAATAAATAACCAATCAAGATGGGAACAGCAATTAACAAACCTTGTCTAATACCTTTTTTCAAATTCAATCGTTCAGTATGTAATGTCATCAAACTGGAAAAATACTTACTTATCTTATGAACTAAATCTCTCACTGTATCCCTCCTTTTATAAGTGATTTTATTTGTTAATTTACACATAAGTACACAAAATTATTGTAGAACAACTTATAAATCATTACAATAAAACTCCTTTCATAACATTTTACAAAATTAAACAATTGAAATATGCAACTTTTTTGATACAATATAATGAGGATAAAATATGCCCTCATTTAAAAGGGACAACTACAAATTATAAACACTTAAAAATTTTACACATAATACTATTTAAAATATAAGAGGAGAATGAAAATGGATTACAGAGTATTATTATTTTATAAATACACAACAATCGATGACCCTGAAACTTTTTCAGCAGAGCATTTAGATTTTTGTAAAGACTTAGAATTGAAAGGCCGTATTTTAGTTGCAAACGAAGGTATTAACGGGACTTTATCAGGTACTAAAGAAGCAACTGATCAATACATGGAACATATGAAAGCTGATGAACGCTTCAAAGATATCGTATTTAAAATAGATGAAGCTGAAGGGCATACTTTCAAAAAAATGCACGTTCGTCCCAGACCAGAAATTGTTGCATTAGACTTAGAAGAAGACGTTAACCCTAAACAATTAACTGGTGAATATTTATCACCAAAAGAATTTAAAGAAGCTTTATTATCTGACGACACAATAGTAATTGATGCAAGAAATGACTATGAATATGACTTAGGTCATTTCCGTGGCGCAATTCGTCCTAACATCACAAGATTCAGAGACTTACCAGACTGGATTAAAGAGAATAAAGAAAAATTCATGGACAAAAAAATTGTCACGTACTGTACAGGCGGTATTCGTTGTGAAAAATTCTCAGGTTTCCTATTAAAAGAAGGATTTGAAGATGTTGCACAATTAGAGGGTGGCATCGCTACTTACGGTAAAGATCCAGAAACTAAAGGCGAATATTGGGACGGAAAAATGTACGTATTCGATGAGCGTATTAGCGTAGACGTAAACCAAGTAGAAAAAACAGTAGTCGGAAAAGAATGGTTCGATGGTACACCTTGCGAAAGATACATCAACTGTAGCAATCCAGAATGTAACAGACAATTCTTAGTTACAGAAGAAAATGAAGCGAAATATCTTGGCGCATGCTCACACGAATGTGCAAGCAAAGAAAACAACCGCTATGTTAAAGCACATAACATTAGCGACGAAGAAAAAGAAAAGCGCTTAGAAAACTTTAAAGAACTAGTTTAAAATATAATGATAAAGAGTTCGGGACATTGGTTAATGTCTCGAACTCTTTCTTTGTATTGGCAGTAATAGACTGGAGACTTATGTTGTACGTTCTTCTGTCAATAACGATGGTCTTGTTGCCTTTTCTTACTAAACGTGTCAATAAGGAGATTGTTATGTTGCTCGTGCACCTCGTTTTGCAAGATTTGCTACTTTATTAACACAAACAAAACAGTCCGGGACGTCAATCATTGTCTCGGGCTGTTCCGTTTTATTATCATTTAATATGCTGCTTTTCTATTCCTACTACTATAAACCATTATTATTAAGACGAGCATGCCACATATTAAATACATCCATTTAAAGCCTACTAAATCAGATATTGGACCCATCATAGCACCACCTAACGACACACCTAAGTCGGCACAAGCGATAAATAAGCCTAACAACATATTTCTACCTGCTCGTGGTAAGACGAAACTTAAGTATGATGTTAAAGTTGGATAAATCATTGCCTGGGCAATACCGATTAAGATTGCACTACCATAAAATACTCCTATGTATATGTATAGTCCAAAAGCAACAATGATAGCTGCTAACATTAGAATACCTAATACTTTTAACATAAACTTTGGATGCCACAATCCATCAGATTGTATAAATTTTCTTAAATAAAATCTTGATAACACAACAGCAATTGCTTGGATCGTCAAGTATATACCTGCATTAGCAAATCCATATTGGACTGTAAATACATGAGTATATAAGCATTTATTTTAATTAATATATCAATATATTTTTAAGACTTCTTCCACTTTTCAGGTGTAAAAGCATCCGGTTTAACTGAAGCTTTTATACGCATTAAAATGTAATATGCAATCATCGTAACGACTAAAGATTGAATTGCCGGTAAACCCATTTGATGGATATATTGAGTGTAATAACCAACAAGCATACCTATTATCATGGCTATTGTAGCTATGATATTCCAGCCATTAATACTTTCCCATTCTCGATTACGAATAGCAAAAAAATCAATAAACATAACTCCAGCGATAGCAGGATAAACAATAGCTGTGAAATTTAAAAAGTCCGTGAAATATTGCAAAATTCCTGCTATTGCAATTGCTATAGCTATTAATGTACCTAATAAAGTTAATAATTGTCTACCTTTATGTGAGCTAACATTAAGTAAATTTGCAAACGCCAATCCCATACTGTAATTATTCACAAGTTGACTTGTCCATGTAGCGAACCATAAGATTAAAAATCCCCAAACAGGAAAACCTAACCCCATCATTACTTGTACTATATCAGGGTCACCAACACCTACTGACATTACCGCCCCAACTATAAACAAGGGGACACCGACAGCTACTATACCTAATGGTATTAAAATATTATCTTTCCAAGTAGGCTTTGCGTACCTTGTATAGTCTGCTGCTATGACCCATTGCGATACGTTTACACCAATTATTAAACTAATTGCAGCCATCACTGTCATTTGAGGCTTTGGTTGCCAGCTTAATAGATTATGTAACCCTGTATTGCTTAGTGCAAAGTATATACCTCCTATAACTAATAATAAACCTGCAGGTACAGCAATGTAATCCGTCCACTTCATTGATTGATAGCCAATAATTGAAGGGATGGCAAATAATAGGCCTGCTATAATCGTAATAATTGCCCAAAGAAACCAATCTTTTTGGTAATTGACACCAAACATTGCTGATATAGCGTTACCAGCTACTGCTGTTTGTAAAGCCCACCACCCTAAAGAGACTATAAATATAGTTCCACCTGCTATTAACCTTGCTTGTACATCACCAAAACTATTCTTTGCTATGACTGACGATGGTCTTCCTGTTTTAGCACCTATATATCCGCTAATGGTATTTCCTATCCACTGAAATACAACCATTGCCAACAGTGTAATCCATACAACATGAATCAATTTAAACGATCCCGCTAATGAAGCTCCTACCATAAGAACAGGTATTGTAAACTCTAAACCTCCAAAAATGACTGCAGGAGTGGACCAATGTTGTCGTTGAGACTTTGGAACACTTTCTAAAGGATTATCCGCTTTAGAAAAACTATTATTTTCACTCATAGATTCCCTCCATTAATGACTTATTTATAATTGTAAATTTCTTTTGCTTGCTGCAGAGTTATATATTCATTTTTGATATCTTTTTCTATCAACTTTTTAGCTCTTTTATGTGGATCGCCAAACCCTCCACCGGTTGCTGTTCTTAATATTACTTTATCTCCTTTATTTAATGGATACTGATTATACTTACCAAATGGCCCATCTAATTCACCATTTGATTTCTCTATTAAAAATTCATTATTTGATCCTTCATGTCCACCATCAGCTCCCCAAGTGTTTTGTTTATGATGCCCAAAACTACCTGTAAAGAATTGTCCATCAGTTAATGCTTTATAAGTTCGAATAACACCAGGACCTCCTCGATACTCACCTGCACCTCTACCATCTGTTCTCATACTATATTCTTCCACTTGGACGCCATAAGTAATTTCTGCAATTTCAACAGGTACATTGAATGTTTCTCCATCTGACACACAAAATTGACCAGTATCTCCATCAAAACTATTAGAAGCACCCCATCCCCCTACGGATGGTTCAACAATGAGGAAGTTTCCATCCTTATCTGGATGTTTTCCTCCCATTATTACAACACATACAGACAGTAAATGACCCGCCGTTAATCTGTCAGGAATAACTGGTGCTAATGCTTTCCAAATTGTTTCTGAGCCATATAGCATAGACTCCCAATACATAGAAACTGGTGCAGGACGTTGAGCTGAAATGATTGAACCTTTATCTGTAATAATTTTTAATGGTCTAAAAGCTCCATCATTTACTTCTTGGGATGGATTTGTAATTGCTAAAAAGATTGTCCTAACTGCCGATACTAGTCCTGTATAAGAACTATTAATTGGACCTTGTACTTGTTTAGAGGACCCTCTAAAATCACAAATAAATTCATCTTTTGTGATAGTTAATTTTAATTTAATTGGTATTTGTTCATCTGAAATACCATCATCATCAATTAATTCATCAATTTCATAAATTCCTTGAGGTAATTTTGATATTTCATTTAATGTAGATTTTTCACCTTGATCCAAAAATCGCTCCATACTTTCAAGAATAGATTGCGTTGTATATTTTTTACATAAACCTTGAATACGTTTTTCACCTGTTTTAAGCGAAGCAATTTGCGCTCTCATGTCACCAATTGATAACTCAGGAAAACGAACATTTGATTCAATCACTTTAACTAACGCCTTGTTTTCTGCACCTTTGTCATATAATTTCACGCATGGAAATTGAAGTCCCTCTTGATATACATCAGTAGAATTAGTAGACATTGAACCTGTATCTTTTCCACCTACTTCTGTCCAATGTGCTTTATTAGCAACAAATGCAACCAGTTCACCATCTTGGAAAATTGGTAAAACAAGTCCTACATCACACAAATGTGAACCTCCGCCTTCGTATGGATCATTAATTAAAAATACATCTCCTTCATTAATGTCATCTCCATACGTTTTCAAGGTTTCTTTTACCATGAAAGATAACATACCTATAAAACCTGTAACGCCATTACCAAGTGTTACAAGCTCTCCTTTTTTATTAGTTAAACCACATGCGTAATCTAACACCTCGTATATAATTGGACTCATTGAAGTTCTTGCTAAAGCTATGAACATTTCTTCACCAGTAGAAATTAAAGAATCTTTTATCACTTCATATGTGAATGGATCAGTTTTATAACTCATAATTATCTCCTCCAATATGAATAATCAAGTTTCCATATGAATCTTTAGTGACTGCATCTTTAGAGTTAATCGGTATTGTTGTAGACTTTTCTTCAATAATTGCTGGACCTTCAATTTTTTCTCCGATTGCTAAATAATCTCTATCATAAACTTTTACCTTTTTCCATCCCTCATTCTCAAAATAGACTTGACGCTCCTCTTTCACTGAATCTCCTTTGGGTACAGTAATCTCTTTAATTGTTGGTTTTTCAATTTTACCTATTACACTAACTTTTAAATTCACTATTTCAGTTCCATTTTCCTCAAGTGCATAAGTATATAATTGTTCGTGCTTTTTATGAAATGCTTGGATTATATCATTAAGATTATTTTCATCCACTTTATCAAATGGCACTGTTACTTCTACAGGATGGTCTTGCCCTTCATATCTCAAGTCCATTAACTTTGTAACTACTATTTGTTGATTATTTACATCTTCATTTTTCAAAGTACTAACTGCTTCATCAACTAATTCCACAAATTTATTGTTAATTTCTTTGTAATTTAAATCTTTAGTATTAGTAAGATGTGTTTGAGCATAATCATGTCTTAAATCAGACATTAACATCCCCCATGAAGCAAACACACTTGAAGTAGAGGGAACTATTACTTTCTTCACGCCTAATTCACGAGCTAAGTCTTGAGAATGCATAGGTCCTCCTCCACCTATAGCAACCATCGTGAAATCACGTGGATCATAACCCTTTCTAACAGATATTAACTTTAATGCATTTAGCATGTTTGAATTCGCTATTTTAACAATTCCCATAGCTGCTTCATCTAGTTCTACATCCAAATGATCAGTAATTGATTCGTGAAATTGTTTTTTGACCTCTTCAATTTTAGTATCTGTATCAAAATTAGAAATATTTAACCTTCCTAATAACAAGTTTGCATCAGTAGTAGTTGGTTCTATTCCACCTTTTCCATATGCTATCGGTCCAGGTTCAGCTCCAGCAGATTTCGGGCCAACTTTAATAGATCCACCTTCATCAAACCAAGCTATAGATCCTCCACCATTTCCAATTTCAACAATATCTACTACAGGTACTTTCATAGGGTAACCAGCATAATTATTCGTTCTTTCCAAATGATAATCAGTTGTAACTTTAACGTTACTGTTTTCAATCAATGAACATTTCGCTGTTGTACCACCTATATCTAAAACAATTAAATTATTCTCTCCAATCATTTCTCCTAACACAGCGGCACCAAATATACCTGAAACTGGACCAGACTCTACCATATTTATAGGCGCTATTTTAGCGTGATCAAAAGTGCTTGTTCCACCGTTTGATTGCATTACATAATTTCTGCTACTTGAACTATTCTCTATAATATTTTTCTCTAAATTAGATAAATACTCATTAGCAATTGGTTTAACATAAGCATTCAACACCGCTGTAGAGGCACGTTCGTATTCTCTCCATTCATTATTCAATTCAGTAGAATAAGTAGTTAAAAATTCAGGGTATTTTTTATTAATATACTGAGCTATTTTCTTTTCATGTTCATTATTTAGATAACTATGTAATAATGAAATAGCTATAACTTCAACATTTTCTTCCTTAAAATAATGAATAATTTCATCAATTTCCTCAACATTCAACTCTTGTATAACTTCACCTTTATAATTCAGACGTTCCGTAACTTCACGGCGAAGATGCCTTTCAACAATTGGAGTTGGTTTTTTATATCTAACATTAAATAAATCTGGTCTATTACCACGTGCAATTTCTAACACATCTCTAAAACCTTTAGTCGTTATAAGACCAGTTTTAACACCTTTCTTTTCAGTTAAAGCATTAATAACAATAGTTGTTCCATGAATAAACATGTCAATGTCTTTTAAATTAATTTTAGCTTGTTCAAGCACATTGAATATCCCAGCCTCAAAATTTTTAGGAGTTGTATCTGCTTTACCTACGATAATATTTCCATCGTTATCTAATGCAACCAAATCTGTAAAAGTACCGCCAATATCTGTTGCAACTCTCATTTCCATTCTCCTTTCAAATTTAAAATATTTTAGGTGTAACTACACTTAATATAACTGCAGGATTTTGAGATTCATTAATATAATAATGATTCAAACTGGAAGGATAATGAATAATCTCACCCTCATGTACAATATGCTTAACATCATCAAGATAAAACGTTAATTCACCCTCGATAATGTAATACATTTCTTCACCATCATGTCTAGAAACTTCACTACAATCATCTGGATAAATAGTAATAATAAAATTCTCTAATTTTCTATTTTCAAAATCACTAGAAACACGTTTGAAATTTTGATGAGATCTATTTATCTTAAATGAATCAATTTCATCTGGAATAACATGAAAATTCGTTTCAATTTTAGGTTTAAAAAATGAAGTAATATCAACATTCAAAGCATCCGCTATTTTATTCAAAGAAGTAATCGCTATAGAAGACTCCCCTCGCTCTACTTGTGATAAAAAACTTGTAGATAAGCCGGTTTGACTACTCATTTGTTTAAGTGTTAATTCCTCTTTCATTCTAAAATACTTAATCATACTCCCGATTTCTTCCATAAAAATAACCTCCCTTTTACAGTATTAGTGTAATTCAGAACAATATAACACAAATAATACTTAATAAAAAGAATTTTCGGAAAATTCTAAATAAAAAAACTAGCCACATAGGTTAAATAGACCGTCTGTGACTAGTTTTATTTATATTATTTTCAATAACTTCTTCTGATGATTTCCACTGAAATAATTCTGAAGCTTCTATTGAACAGGCCAGGACATAACTGTACCAGCCTGCTATATTTCTTCATTTATTGTGATAACGCTAATTTAATATGCGCTAAATGGTGTTCTTCATGCCATGATAATTTCGCTACTTTAAATGCTACTGAAGTTTCTCCGTCATCTTCATGCGTAAATTTACGTTTCAATTGTTCTTCACTTAAGTTTCTACCAATTGCTACAATACGTTCATTCATTCCTTCAAGCATTCTAATTGAACATTCGACTGGTAATTCATTGTCTGGCGTTTCTATCCATTTTTGTTGGTCAAACGCTGGTACAGTTGGCTTTCTATCATCTGTTAATGCGAGTTTTAAACGTTGATACATATTCAACTGTGAATCTGCTATATGATGCACAAGTTGTCTTACTGTCCAACTGCCTTCTCTGTATTTCTTGTTCAATTCTGAAGGGTCTAATTCGTCTACCGTTTCTCTTAAGCGATTTGAATAATTCCCGATTTCATCCAGCCATTGTTGGATATGATCAAATGTTACATGTTCTGGAAACTGTAGTTCACCTATTGGAAACCTTGCATCCATCTTTATCACCTTTCTCTTTTTATATGAAACATTTTGATTACACTACTAATATTCTCTATTTTAAAGAATTTAAACGTAGTGTCATAAATAGAACCATATTAAAATGGATTTTTATTTAGCCACTGTCCGCCATCCATCGTCATACAAGCTCCATTTATATAACCCGCTTCATCAGAAAAAATATAACGTGCTAATCCAGCAATTTCTTCAGTTTGCCCAAATCTTTTTAAAGGTACACTATTCAGTGATTGTTGTCGTGCTTCTTCTGAAAGTGATAACTTTTTAGAGCCACCTGTATTTTCAATAGGACCCGGTGCAATTGCATTTACTGTGATGCCATATTTAGTTCCCCATTCCACTGCAAGTGTTCTTGTCATAGCGAGCACACCTGCTTTTGCGCTGGCCGAATGGATAACACCAGCACCTGCACCCCATGAATATGTTGCAACCATATTGATGATGCGGCCTTTATGCCCAGTTTTAATCCATTCTTTGCCTACAGCTTGAGAACAATACCATGTGCCATTTAGCACAATATCTATAACGGAATTCCACCCATTAATCGACAAATCTTCAGCTGCACATAAAAAGTTTCCAGCTGCGTTATTAACTAGTCCATCTATTTTCCCAAAAGTCTTAACTGTTTCATATACTGTATATTGAACTCTTTCTGGGTCTCTAACATCCATATCTATACAAAGGATTTGGCCTTCATACTGCTCAATCTCTTGCTTTGTCTTCTCGAGATTTTCTAATTTACGGCCTGTAATAACGACTTTTGCACCTTCTTCAGCGAATCTTTTCGCCATCCCTTTTCCCATTCCACTACTGCCACCTGTTACAATAATCACTTTATCTTTCATATATACTCTCCTTAGTAATACAAAATATAATTCTTATAGTAAGCGCTTACATATAAGTGTACAACATGTTTTCAGAAAGAACAATTGTAATTCATTATAGCAGTATATTAAAAAACAGAAGACACTCTTTTATAACCTCAAGAATGTCTTCTTCTATAATTAAAAGAATAAAATGGAGCCATTAGTTTAGTCGATATCCGAAGTGAAACACAAATAAACATTAGAAAAAGATAAGTTAAAAAAATAATTAATACGACATAATTGAAAAGTTCAAGAAAACTGGTAACATAAAAGTATATACATGTATATACTTTTATGTTGGGAGTGAATATTATGGAGATATTGAATGTAAAAAAAATAAGAAAAGTAGGGAATAGTAGCGTAATTACCATTCCTAAAAATGTTATGGAAGCTATTAACATTCATGAAGGAGATGCAGTTGAATTTATTGAAGAAGATAATAAAATTTGGTTAAAACCAAGTAAATCAATCAATGAACACGATGATATATTGAAATTAGCAGATGAAATTAGCAATAAGTATGATGATGTCTTCAAAGGGTTAGTTGATAGATGATTAGATATTTAACCGAGAAAGAAATTATTACATTTAATATCTATGTTATTCAAAAGTATAGTCCTAAAGAACCTATAGGCGTAGTCGATGCAACTGCTCTAAATATGTTAGTAAATGCACCGAAACAATATGTATTTGGTATAGAACAATATCCAACACTTGCGTTGAAAGCGAGCAACTTATTTAGAAATCTCGTGAAAAAACACGTGTTTTATAATGGAAATAAAAGAACCGCATTTATATGTTTAAATATCTTTTTAAACTTAAATGGTTATGAGTTAGAAGTTAATACAAAAGAAGCTATAGATTTTACTGTTATGATAGCAACACATGATCTACAAGAAGATGATATTGAACAATGGATCTTAAAGCACATAAAAATAAAGTAAGTTTACTGAAGAAATATTCTCATAGAAAAACACCTTTGCACAATTCATTTTAATATGAATTGTACGAAGGTGTTTTTAATTTATTCTCCTGAACCTACTTCTTCGCCATCTTCATCGTATTCTGTAACGACACCGTCTTCGTTAATAATATAAGAACCTACTAAGTTACCGTCTTTATCTAAGAATGAAAAGCCCCATTCTCCGTCATCATTTTTTTCTGGTTCTTTAAATGTATATTTGTCGGTATCTAACTCTTCTCCTTCATAAGATTCTACTTTATCTATCACATTGTCACGCGTAACTTCTTCATTTTCATCGTCTTCATCCATATCATTGGATTTATTTTCTTCTTTAGTTGTACCATCAAACATTTCTACTACTCTTTCTATTTCTTCATCTGATGCATCATATAATTTCACAACTTTCGGGTTGTTTATAATGCTTTCAGATTCTTTTTGTGACCAATCATCATCTTCCAACCATTTTTTATCATGGAAGTGTGATGGCACATCATAAATTGAAATAGTACCATCATTATTATTTTTATAAACTACTTGCCCAGCAGCTGTAGGCGTACCTGCCAATCGTTGTACCCCTTTAGGATATTTGATAGTATGCTCTTTGTTATATGGATTTAAATATTCGCCTTCTATTGAATCATGGCTTAGTTCTGGTTTCATGCCGCTAGAATTGTCTGAATCTCTATAGCTTGGTAAAGCTGTCAGCCATACTTGGGCATAATATTCATCACTATTCGTATCTTCTTGAGATGTACTACTGTCATTCTTTGTCTCCAAGCTTTCTCCATATTTAATTTTATTTTCTAGCTCTGAAATTTTACTGTTATCTTTATGATTATTATATAAATCCGCAATATTAAAACTTGCGAATGCCTCACTATCTTTCACATCATTATAATCTGAAATAGGAGATTGGGTATATATGTAAACAACTTGGTCTTTATTTATACCTACTATTGTTGCGTAACTACCTTTAGAAGGTGACATTCCATAGAACTTCATACCATCAGGTTTATTCGCCATTTTTCCTAATTCTGGACTTTCCGATAATCCTACTTTATCTACAGAATGTTTTATTTCTTCACCAGATCCAGTTTTTTGTGTATAGCTGCCAGATAATAATTCATCTGCAGTTATGACTTCAGAATCTATTTCAGGTTCTAACAAAGTCATCGCAACACTTTGTGTTTCTGAAATGTTAGTTACTTCTTTATCTGAATTCGATTTAGAAGTTTCATTATTGCTGTTACTATCTTGTGCATTTTGATTCTTTTGTTCGCTTTTTTGTTCATTGTTACTTGAGTCTTTATTCTCAGGTTCATTACCTATACTAATACTACAACCTGCAATTGTTACTGATGACACTAATACAATTCCAAAATAAAATATTTTTTCATAAAAGGCATCCCCTTTTTTAATTATTAGAAAATATTCACATCTATTGTAACAAAGATAATGGTTGTGAAATGTATAAATCATAATATTTAAAAATTATTAAAGATATGTTTTAGGAGAATCGATGATAAAAAAAGAAGCTGAGACATTTATAAATGCCTCAGCTTATCTTTGGGAATAGGTACTCTAATACCTAGTTTTATGAGTTTGTAATCCTACTTTGAGTAGATACCCAAACAGTAACACGTTTGTTTTGTTTTGTAAATATTTACTAATTTATATTTTATTAAAATACAATTTGAAAATTCTAATCATCTTTGTTAAAGTATAAGGCGTTGTTTTTAATACTAATAAACGAGGAGGTTTATTTTACTTATGGAATCTCAATTGAACGAAAATAAGCCTAAAAAAGGTTATTCACTAGTATTTACAATCAGTTCCGTAATCGTTGCTATAATCGTTTTACTAGGCGCAGTTTTTCCAGTTAAATTTAATGACATTGGTGATAAAGCCACTGCCTGGATAACTGAAACACTTGGCTGGTATTACATGATTGTTGTAATAGCCATGATTTTCTTTTGTATTTTCTTAATGCTAAGTCCAATAGGGAAATTAAAATTAGGGAAACCTCATGAAAAACCAGAATTTAATACTGTTTCATGGTTCGCTATGCTATTCAGTGCTGGTATGGGGATCGGGTTAGTATTCTGGGGAGCAGCTGAACCTATTGCTCACTTCGCTGCACCTCCAAAAGCAGACCCTAAAACTACTGCAGCTTATGCAGAAGCGTTACAATCAGTATTCTTCGATTGGGGCTTCCATGCATGGGGCGTTTATGGTGTAGTAGCTCTAGCATTAGCATATTTCCAATTTAGAAAAGACGAACCGGGATTAATTTCAAAAACATTACGTCCTGTATTTGGAAGATATGTAGATGGACCACTAGGTATTGTGATTGACGTATTATCTGTTATCGCTACTATCGGTGGTGTAGCCGTATCACTTGGTATGGGTGCGTTACAAATTAACGGTGGTTTAAATTATTTATTCGGCGTACCAAATAATATTGCCGTACAATCTATTATCATTATTATTGTAACGATTTTATTCTTAACAAGTGCTTGGTCAGGATTAAATAAAGGAATTCAAATTTTAAGTAACGTAAACATTAGTATTGCAGGTTTATTATTAATCGCTGTACTTATTATCGGACCATCAATACTTATGTTAAATGCATTTACAACTACAACAGGTAACTTCTTACAAACATTCCTACAAAACAGTTTCGACACAGGTATGTTTAATTCACAAAAAGCAGATTGGATGTCTGATTGGACATTCTTCCAATTAGCTTGGTGGATAAGTTGGAGTCCATTCGTTGGGGTGTTTATAGCACGTGTATCAAGAGGACGTACAGTACGTGAATTCATCGGTGGCGTTATGCTTGTACCTGTTCTTATCAGTTTCATATGGTTCAGTGTATTTGGTGTATTAGGTATTGAAACTGCTAAGAAACATCCAGCAATTTTCGATATGCCACCAGAAACAGCATTGTTTGGTGTATTTAATGAAATGCCATTAGGATTAATACTATCTATTATTACACTAGCATTAATCGCAACATTCTTTATTACATCAGCAGACTCTGCAACATTCGTATTAGGAATGTTAACGACACGAGGTTCATTAAACCCAAGCTCATTTATAAAAATCGTTTGGGGTGTCGCACAATCACTAATCGCGTTTATACTATTATTCACTGGCGGAGATAACGGACTAAACGCATTACAGAACACCGCCATAATAACCGCATTGCCGTTCTCGGTTATTATTATATTTATGATGATTAGTTTCTATAAAGACGCAAACAGAGAACGTAAATTCCTCGGTCTTACATTAACGCCAAAAAGAACCCGAGAAAGTCAAAAACTAGCAAACCTCTCAGATCAAGAACTATTAAACTTAATTAAAAACGAAAGAAAACAAGATAGATAATAATAAGAAAAGCTCTTCATTAGTATACAGACTAGTGAAGAGCTTTTTATATAACAACTATTTCAAAATCGATAATTGTTCAAATTCTTTTGAAATAGCTTTTCCTATTTCAATCGAGCATGTTGCTGCTGGTGATGGTGCATTTAATACATGTAATGAATGCTTACCTTTCTCAAACACAAAATCATCTAGCAACGTTCCATCGCTTAACATAGCTTGGGCTCTTACGCCCGCTTCAATCGGTTCAATATCTTCCTTTCTTAACGATGGAATAAGTTTTTGTGCATTGTTAACGAAAGCACGTTTATTAAATGATCGATAATATTCTCCAAGTGCTTCTTTAATATTTTTTATACCCATCTTATATAACCCAGGAAATTTTAAAATCTCTAATGTTTCTGATTTATCTAATCCAATTTTTTTATAAGCTTCTTTTCTAAGACCTAATACAGCATTAGGTCCGACATCTACCCCGCCATCTATCATATTTGTAAAATGCACGCCTAAAAATGGTAACTCAGGATTTGGAACAGGATATATTAATGTTTGAACATACTTCTCTTTAGATTCATTAAGTTGATAATACTCTCCTCTAAACGGAATAATTTGAATATCTGTATTTACGCCACTCATCCTAGCAATTTTATCACTATATAATCCAGCACAATTTATAATGCTTTTTGATTTGAATTGTTGCTCATAACTATTAAGTACAATTTTATCCTCAGATGTTTTTATCGATGTAACTGGAGTATTAAAATTGATTTCGCCGCCTAATTCTTCAAATAATAATTTGAATTGTTCAGTCACCTTTTTATAGTTTACTATCGCGGTTTCTTGAACTTTTATACCCCCAACTGTTTGAACATAAGGTTCTATTTGGTTTACTTCTTCAGCATTTAATAACGTCACTTGAAGTCCATTTTGTAATCCTCTTTCATAAAGCGCTCTTAGTCTATCTAACTCATTTTCATCAGTTGCAACAATTACTTTGCCACATTGATTGTAAGGAATATTGTATTCTCTGCAGAAATGAATCATAGATTGTGAACCCTTTTTACTAAATTCTGCTTTATGAGAACCAGGCTTATAATAAATGCCGGAATGGATAACGCCACTATTGTGACCTGTTTGATGTTCAGCAAGATTATTTTCTTTCTCTAGTAAAAGAACATCCAAGTCAGGATTTTGAAGTTTCAAATGATAAGCTGTACTAAAACCTATAATACCGCCACCTATAATTATTACATCCCTTTGCATATAATTCCTCCTAATCACGTATACCGCATGCTTCTGCTACGACTTCAACTATATGTTTGACAGTTACTTGATTGCTTAACCCTTCTCTTTCTACTCCTAATTGCATTTGCATATGACAACCGGGATTTGAAGTGATAATCATATTAGGCTTTGCTTGTTGAACATATTCCATTTTATCATCCAAAATTTTCATAGATTCATCAAAATGTATAATATTATAAATACCAGCCGAACCACAGCATAATGATTGTCCTTCCATATCTACCATATCAAGGTCAGGTACCTTACCTAAGACGCTTTTTGGTGATTTAAATACTTTTTGTACATTTTCTAAATGACAAGATGGTTGATATACAGCTTTGTATGGCATTTTATAATTAAATTCTAATGATAAATCATCCATTATTTCTGAAATATCCCTTACTTTTTTAACAAATTTCACTGCTCTTTGATGCCAATAGCTGCCTTTTTTAAATAACTTGTCATATTCTTTAAGCGATGCACCACAGCCTCCAATCGTATTAACGATATAATCTATATCGGTATCGGCATATGCTGCTATATTCTTTTTAGCCAATTCGATAGTATCATTTGTTTCACCTGCATGATGTTGTAAAGCACCACAACAAGTTTGATTTGGTACTTCATGAACTTCTATATCATGTTGTTTCATAATTTTAATTGCTAAGTTATTGATTCTAGAGAAAAAGGCATCCATAATACACCCTTGGAAAAAGGCAACTTGTGTTTTTGTTTGTGTCTTAGTTTTATTTACTTTTTCATTATCATGGATTTTACGTGTTTTTTTCACATCGGGTAAAGCTAAATTTAACTTACCATACTTTGTTTCTTTTCCTAAAAGATGATTTTTGTTTATTAAGTTTTTAGCACCTAGCTTCTCATAGTAATATAATGCATAATTTATTTTTCGAATGACACCTTTTTTAGGTAAAATATGTTTGAACGTTACATTTCGAGCTAACTTTTCACTTAAGCCCATCTTTTTATCTTCTTTTATGACTTCAACTGCTGACATTAATATATCTCCGTATTGAACATTTGTTGGACATACTGTTTCACATGCTCGACAACCTAAGCATAGATCAATACCTTCACTCA
This sequence comes from Mammaliicoccus lentus, assembly GCF_002902755.1. Lineage (GTDB taxonomy): Bacteria > Bacillota > Bacilli > Staphylococcales > Staphylococcaceae > Mammaliicoccus > Mammaliicoccus lentus. Next base: position 21,912 of record NZ_PPRS01000011.1, read on the forward strand.
TATCTCCGATTGAGACCTTACCTTCAGCAGCCATTTTCACCAGATTAATACGTCCACGCGGAGAATGTTTCTCCTTTTCAAAAGCTATATAAGTTGGACATACTGGTAAGCAATATCCACATTGAACACAGTCAAACGTTGCTTGATAATCTAATTTGTCCACTAATGTATTATTCATTTCGCAACACTAACCTTTCTTCTCCCTTTTCAGGAAATATCTTTCCAGGGTTAAGAATATTCTTAGGGTCTAATGCTTTTTTAATCATTTGTTGATAACGTACCCCCGCTTCACCCATTTCTTTTTTGATAAACGCTTTTTTCATGACGCCAATACCATGTTCCCCCGAGAGCGTCCCACCTAATTCAATCGCATAATTAAAAATTTCTTCCACAGCATCTTCTGTCTTACGTACTTCATTTTCATCTCGCATATTTGTATTAATTGTCGGATGTAAATTACCATCACCTGCATGTCCAAATACAACGATATTTAAATCATATTTAGTTTTAATCTCATCGATTTTCTTAAACATTTCCGGAATTTTACTTAATGGTACTGTTGCATCTTCTGAAATTTTCGTATAACCACTTTCAACTACTGCAGGTGAGACAAGTTTTCTAACTTGCCATAATTTATCTTCTGCTTCTTTAGATTCAGCAATTTCAACATTTTCAACATCTATTTCTTTTAATGCTTTTTTGATAGTATCCAATTCATCACCTAAATTCTCTGGATTACCATCGACTTCAATTAATAATATAGCTGCTGCATCTCTAGGCAAATCTAATCCTGCATAGTCTTCAACTTTATTTAATGCATTATGATCTAAAATTTCCATTTTCGAAGGTCTGACACCTGATGTTAATATTTTGGATATAGACTTTCCTGCTGTGTATAAATCATCAAATATAACCATCGCTGTTTTTGTAGCTAAAGGCTTAGGTATTAAGCGTAACGTAGCTTCAGTAATAATACCTAGTGTACCTTCTGAACCTATTAACAATTTTGTTAAATCATATCCTGTGACATTTTTAATCGTTTGGCCACCAGTGCGTATAACTTCTCCATCTGGCATAACAACTTCTAATCCAATAACATAATCTTTTGTTACACCATATTTTATACCACGTGGACCTCCAGCATTCTCAGCTAAATTACCACCAATTGTGCATACCACTGAAGAAGAAGGATCTGGTGGATACATTAAATTATGCTTTTCTGCTAAAGCATGTATTTTTCCTGTAATCACACCAGGCCTTGTCTTTATGATTAAATCATCAGGATATATTTCAAATTCATCATTCCACTGAGAAAAATCAACTACTATACCACCTTTAACTGGCAAAGCTCCCCCTGACAAACTTGTGCTTGCACCTCTAGCATAAATAGGAATGATATATTCATCTGCTAATTTCACTACATTTTGGACATCTTCCGTAGATAACACTTGAACTACATAATCCGGCATATATTGACCGAACGATGCATCAAAACCATAAGAAACAAGATCTGAAACATCCATAAGTAATCTGTCCGCGAAAATTTCTCTTAATCTCTGTTCAATCTCCTTGCTTTTCACATTTATCACCTACACCTTTTATCTCCCAATTTTTTGCGCATTGTAACTAAATGTTCTTTCATAGCCTTTTTTGCATTGTATTCGTCTTGATTTTTTATAGCCTGATATATCATTTCATGTTCATGAATTACACTCTCTCTTTTTTCAAGCATACCTATATTTAACTTTAATGAATATGATAAAGCATTTACATGAATATCCTGTAAATTTTCAAATGTTTTGATTATATATTGATTCTTAGTACTTTGAACAATACATTTATGGAAATTATAATCAGGATCTATGCCTAAAGCATATTCATCTTGATGTGTTTCTATATATTCATGAAAAGCATCTTCTATTAATTGCATATCTTCTTCAGTTCTTCTAAGTGCACAAATACCTGCTGCTTCAACTTCTATAATTGTTCTCATTTCTAAAATATCAAGCAAATCTTTCTCTGAGAATCTACCATAAGCATGCTGCCTAAACGTATCAGAAACGTCATGATTAATAACAAAGCTACCTTTGCCTTGAAATGATTCAATATATCCGGCTGAAGCTAGTTTACTCAGTGCTTCTCTTATAGGATATCTACTCACTTCAAATTCTTTAGCTAATACTGACTCTGAAGGTAATTTATCACCAACTTTATATTTGTCATTTTTAATTCTTTCTACTAATTTATTAAAGATGACTTCTGATAAACGTTTTGAGCTAGCATTTTTCATTTATGTTACGCCTACTTTCCTGAATTTAATATAATGAACACTCATCAATAATATAACTCCAATAATCCCTACAATACTTGTTATAATTTCAGGGAATATTAACATTACTGCAAATACAATAAATAAAATTCTTTCTAATATATTCAACTTCGTAAATAAATAATTTCCCATACCAGTAACTAACGCATAAATACCTACTAATGAAATTAAAATTGTCACTATTAATTGGCCATAATTTAAACCGCCTGTAGTTGCATCATTTAGTAACAACTCTGGGTGATATACAAGTAAAAATGGAATTATAAATCCTGGTAACGCTAATCTTAATGCAGTCCAAGATGTTTTTACAGGATCTGCTTTTGCAATACCAGCTCCAGTATAAGCAGCAAGTGCTACAGGTGGTGTTACGTTTGACATCGCTCCAAAATAAAATACAAAGAAGTGTGCTGCTAGAGGTTCTACACCTGCTTGTACTAATGACGGAGCTACTGTAACAGCCACGACAATATAAAGAGCTGTTGAAGGTAAACCAAAACTCAAGACTATACAAGTTACCATTACCATAATTAATATAACTATTAAATGACCGCCTGCTATATCAATAACATTGTAAGCCAGCATAGAGCCAACACCAGTCATACCAACTGTTGCAATCACTATTCCTACAGAAGCACAAGCTAAAGCAACTTGAATAGAACCTTTGGCTCCGTCTATTAGAGCCTCTAAGAAACTTTTTGGCGTTACCCGATTTGTCTTATCTGTTGTACAGTAAGAAGCGATAATCGAAGAAATTATTCCGGCGAATCCTGCAAATATAGCTGTCTTACCGATTAACAGAGCTACAATAACTACAATAACAGGTAATAATAATGCGCCTCTTTCTTTTAATACTTTACGTACTAAAGGGATATTTTCTTTACTAACTCCTTTTAAACCTTTCTTTTTAGCTTCTGTATCAATTGCCCATATTAAAGCAATATAATAGAATACAGCAGGGATAATACCAGCTAATACAATCGTTGTATAAGGAACACCTAAAAATCCGGCCATTATAAATGCAGCTGCTCCCATAATTGGTGGCATAATCATACCTCCAGTTGAAGCTGCCGCTTCAACTCCACCAGCGAATCGAGGAGTAAGGCCTATATTTTTCATTAATGGAATTGTAAACGATCCAGTTGTTGCCACGTTGGCAACGGCACTACCGTTTAATGATCCAGTTAAGGCACTAGATATGACCGCAACTTGTGCAGGTCCTCCACGGCGTTGACCTGCAATAGCTAAAGCCAAATCATTAAATAACTTGCTTGCGCCACTAACACCCAAAAATGCTCCAAATAAGATGAATAACATAATATATGTAGCAGCAATGGATAAAGTACTACCAAATATACCTTCAGTTGTCATATAAAATCGATATAAAAGTCGATTTAAACTAAAGCCAGAATGTGCAAAATCAATAGGAAAATAATTACCATACAAAGCATAAATTATTGCAAATATACTTAATAAAGGAATAAAAATACCTATTGTTCTTCTTGTTATTTCGAATAATACGATAATAGCTATAACTGCAAAAATATAATCTGTTGTATTTGCATGTGATGCTCGGTCAACATGTAACGTATTATAATTTAGAATGATATGTCCAATTCCAAGTAACGCTAAAATTATAAATCCAATATCTATAATAGAAGGATGATGTTTATCAATACCTCTTTTATTCAACGGATATAATAAAAAACCTAATAACACTATCAATAATAAAAATATTGAATTTTGATGAAATGTTTGCAGATTTAAGAAACTTGAAGCTGCTAACACAAATAAAGATAAAATTATAGCCAAACCATTTAGAATGTATTTACTGCCACCTTTTAATTCTCTAACAGAATCTACGATTTCTTTTTCTGGTTTATTTTTCATCTTGATGACCCCCTTTGCTTTCTTTTTCTTTAACTTCTTCAGGGATTAATCGGTCATCAATTTTGAGACCTTTTTCTTTATAATAACGGTATGCACCTTCATGCAATGGAGTATTTAAACCATTTAGTGCAGTTTCCAACTTCATTTCTTTCGCAGAGTTATGTACATCAATCATAAAATCTCGATTTTCGTGCAACATTTTAGTTAAATTATAAACCATGTCTGCGTCCATTTCTTTAGTCGTAACTAAAATATTAGGTTGTGCAATTGTTTGAATATCCTTCTTTTGCTTAGGATATGTTCCTTTTTTAATTGTATAGCGATACCAAGTATCCACTTGACTGTTAATTTGTTTCATTTGCTTATCTGTCACTTCTAAAATAGTAGCATTTACCCCTGAAGCATACATATCAGTAATCGATGATACAGGTACACCTGCAGGTAACGAACCTCCATCAAGCCTGCCATCTCTCATAGAAGAAATCGTTTCTTCATATCCCAAATATTCAGGAGATATATCTTTTTTTGATTGGCCAATACCTTTCATCATCATTAAAGTTGATTGTTCAGTACCACTGGCTCTAGGACCTACTGAGAAAGAACTTCCTTTAATATCAGCAATTGTGCCAGTTTCCACTTCGCTATTTTTTAATACAAAATGTTCAACATTAGGCCAAATCATGCTCATTGAACGTAAGGAATCATACTTTTCTCCTTTATAAATTCCTGTTCCTTGAGATGCTTGAGTAGAAATCAAACCTTGTAAAATTGAAAAGTCAGCTTCATTCTTTTTCATTAAATCAATATTTTCTACAGAACCTGCAGAAGATTGACCATTAAATTTAGTATTTTGACTTCGATAATGCTTAGTCCATAACTGTCCCATGCCAACACCTATAGGATAATAGGTACCCCCTGTTGACGCTGTCGCAATGTTATATGTTTTCTTTTTCTCAAAATTACAACCTGCCAATATAACAACTAAACATACTAGTAAACTGATCAAGCGAAACTTCATACTATATCCCCCCTAATTATAAATAAAGCGCTTTCACTTGTATTACAAGTTTATATTTCGGAGTTACATTTTTCAACATATTTCTGAATATTTTTTCAATTAATTGTATAAATAGGTGGTGTTAACCCCATTATTATATGAGTTGAATTATAAATTTTTCTTTTTATTTTCTTTTAAATATTTGCATTAAACAACCATCTCAACGCTCTCGCTGCCTATTTGTACAACAATAGGAAAATAATTACAGTTAGGCATGTTTTTTGCTCAATTAGGGAAAATATGACAAATTTTCAATTTTTACGTTTATACTAAAGTTAATTCAAAAAGAAAAGGAGGTCCTTCAAATGGGTATCGCTGAAATCGTAGGTGGAATTGTAGATATTATTAAAACTATCATTAACAAATTCGCTTAATAACTAGCTTTTCTTTTAACATTATAAAAAAGAGGAAATCATCAGTTGGGTTGATGATTTCCTCTTTTTCTTTCTTATTTATTTTAACTTAAAATTAATTGAGTAAGCTCTGCTGACGTAATATTACCAAAGTAATATTTTAAGTTTATTTCATCTAACGCTTTAATAAGTTCTGCTTTGACTACTTTTGTGCCTATTAATGCTTCTTCTACTTCTGTAATATCTCCTTGTCCAAAGAAATCTCCGTAAATTCGACATTTGGCAATTCGATTTTGTTCTATGGATAATGTTATGTCGACTGTGCCACAATTGAATCGGTCACTGCGATTATATTCATATTTAGGTGAACGTCCGTAGTTCCAATCCCAGTTTTTATATTTTTTCGCTGCAAGTTCATCAATTGCATCCCAATCTTCTGCGCTTAATTCATATCGTTTCGCTTCTTTAATATCATCAATACCCATAATCTGTTCGACCATTAAATTTTTAAATTCGTCTATCGTAACATTTTGATATTTTTCATCTAAGTAATCACGAATATTGCCAACGCGAGCACGTACGGATTTTATACCTTTAGATTCAATTTTTTTACGATTTGGTTTAAGTACATTTACCATTGGCTCATAATCGACATCTAATAATAAAGAATAGCCGCCATATATACGATTGTTAATAAGCGTCATAGCTGCTCCTGATACTTTTTTATCATGAATTGCTAAATCATTACGACCGCTTTGAATCACTTCTGTAGCTCCTAAATTATGTAGGGCATCGATTGCTGGCTCGTAAAACCTCTGAAAATCTCCATAAATAGAAGTATCTTTTTCAAGAATACAGCACATATTTACAGCACCACGATCAACATATACTGCGCCTCCCCCTGTATCTCGGCGGACAACTTGTATATCATGTTCGTCTACATAATCTTGATTAATTTCTATAGCTGTATTTTGGAAACGGCCAATCTCGACTTTCGGGTCACAGTAATATGGAAACAAAATATCATCATCCAAGAAAATATTCTGACTTACATAAACTTGCATTGCTAAGGCTATTGCGCCGTCTGCAATATATTCTCCATTACGAATAGGTTCAATTAAATACATATCACCACTCCTAATTTTGTAAGATTTGTTGTGCATCTGTTATTAAAGTAGAAATGTCTTCTGTTAAATGTATCGTTCTATCTTCTATATTTTTAGGAATGCGATACGCTTTTTTGTTTAAAGTCATATAAACTGCATTTTCGTTATGACGTGTCATACGTTGGAAAGGATGTTTCACAAATTGAGGTGTTGTGTAACCAATGCCAATTTCTATATAAAGAACTTTGTCATCTTGATGTTTTTCTAAAAATGCATTATACCGATCTAACTGTGCATGAAAGTCAGCATCTTCTACCATACCTACTTGTGCTTTACGTTTATTTATTTCCATAGGTGCATCACATTTCGGACAATGTGGAATGAGGTCCCAAGGGATTTTCATATCTTCTTGTTGTTCTACCATTTGTCTAATTGCATCATCATCTCGATACGTTTGAGCATGACAGTGTTGACTACATTGCCATAAAATATATTTACCTTGGATGTGGAACACTTTACCCATATCATATTCAGCTATATCAAAAGCATTATCCGCATTAGTTGTTATAATATGGTGTTCTTTACCTTTAAGCATTTCTTTTAATGCAATATATGACTTACCTACAGGTTGATCTATATAATTTAATTTTACAAATCGACTTTCAAAAGCCCAATATTCTTGCCAGCTTTCAAAAGGATGTAAACTCGCTTGTAACATATCAAAAAATCCATACTTTTCGATAAAGTCTGGAAAGTTCTTTGTAAAACGATCGCCAATATACGTGAAGCCATCAGAAGCTGACATACCAGCACCAATACCAACTACGACCGCATCCGCTTCTTTAAAAGCTTGAGCAATTACTTCAGCTTGGGTATTGTCGGTTTGGTTCAATGTTAATGCATCCCATGTTTCTTTATTCATGTTGACTGAGTGCCTCCTTGTATAATTGGAAATTTTTATCTTTAAAAACATTAAAAATAACTTTTATAGGTGAATTTGTTTCGTTTAAATAATTTAACGTTGTTTCTATTGCAATTTTTGCCGCCTCTTCTTGTGGAAATCCAAATACACCAGTTGAAATACAGCAGAATGCTAAATGCTTCAATCCATTTTCATCAGCCAGTTTTAAACAACTTCGATATGATTTCGCAAGCAAGTCTTTATTCATTTGTGAGACAGGTTTTCTTTGAACTTGTGGTCCTACTGTATGAATCACATATTGGGACGGTAAATTATATGATGACGTAATTTTAGCTTTACCTACGCCTTCTTTTTTACCTTGTTTTTTAATAATTTCATCGCATGCTAAACGAAGCTGTACGCCAGCTTTTGTATGAATAATATTATCAATACAATTATGGTTAGCCTGCATACAACCTAAGAACTTACTATTAGCAGCATTCACAATACCATCTACTGCTAATGTAGTGATATCACCTTGCCATAAATAAATATTTTGGTTTAATTCTGGCTCCAAATCTTCAATATATGTTACATGCTTTTGGTTAATTTCTGATAAATAAGCATCTTGTACTTGGATAAAAGCATCGTCTATTGGTTTAGGGGGACGAACATTTTGGAGTCCGCGATACAGCTCCCACTTACTTCGTCCCTCATCAACAATAGGGTTGTCTCCATGTGCTTCATTCCATAAATAAGCTGTGAGATAAGCGAGTCTCTCATCTTGTGTTTGTTTCATTTATGCCTCAGGTAATGCGTTAAATGCAGTTTCGTCTACATTTTCTAATTTAACTAACCAATTTTCTTCAGGTTTTTCAGAGTTTAAAATTGTTGGCTCATCTTCAGCTTTTTTATTACGTTCCACGATTGTACCTGCTAATGGAGATTGTACATCTAACACTGTTTTAGATGCTTCAATACTTACAATTTCATCGTCTACATTTATGTCGTCTGGTCCCATAAATTCTACATAACCTACAGTTCCAATATCATCTTGTAACTCCGGTGTCATTCTAAAAACATATTGATTATTTACTTTCTCTACCCATAAGTAATTCGCTAATTTTTTCATTAAAAATCTTCCTTTCATTTATAAATATATTTCTGATAATAGCTCTAAAGTTCTACATCTCTGTTTAATTCCTGGATGTAATGGTACTAATAAGACTTCATTTGCTTGGAAATCTTCGACAAGTCGATCTACTTTAAGTTTAACTTGTTCTTTCGTCCCTACAATAACACGTGCACGATGTTGTTCAATCAAACGTTGATCTCGTTCACTTAATTTATATGATTTAGCAGTTTCAATAGATGGAAATCGACTGAATTCAGCAAACTGTTTTTTGCCTAGTAACCATACATCTAATGATTGTAACAAGTCTTCAGCTTCTTGTTCAGTATCTGTAACAATAACAAATGTTGTTATCATAACAGTGGGGCTCATATTTAATGATGTGCGATTAAAAGCTTTGCGATAAGTATCGACACTTTCTTTTGCACTATCAATTTGAGCTTGATTAGGTAATAAAAACGTACCTAACGTCAAGCCTATTCCTTGCTCAGCTGCAATCTGAGCTGATTCAGCACTTGTACAAAGTAGCCACATATCCGAATGATGAGATAAATGAGGTTGAGCAATTAATCCTTTATAGCGCTGACTTTCATCTTGATTCGTAATATAATGACATATATCTTTGATGCTTTGCTCATAATCTAGGAAGTCTGTTTTACCTTCATTCAAAGCACGTTTAACAATCGCAGTTCCTAAATTGCTACCAATGCCTAAATCCGTTCTATTTGGAAACAAACCTTCTAACAATCTAAAGTTCTCTGCTATTTTATACGGGCTATAATGTGGTAACATAACTCCACCAGAGCCTAATTTAATTCGCTTTGTTTCTGATAATAAATGCATCATCATTAATTCAGGACTACTGCAGGCAAACGCTGGCACATCGTGATGCTCTGTTAACCAAAATCTCTTAAAGTTAAGCTTGTCTGCTAACTTAGCCAGTTTCACAGTATCTTGCAAAGCTTCTTCAGCGCTTTTCCCTTCATCTATCACAGCGTAATCCAATACACTTAATTCAACCAAACCATCATCTCCAAGATTACTTACATCACTGCTAAAATCATGTTCGACTATATTATGCATGATGATGTATGAAATATCACATTTATTGCTTAATCCCTTTTTGTCCAATATATATTATAACTTTTTTATCAGTATTTTGTTAACCATTTATGCAATCATTAAATTTCCAGCATATAAATATTCATTTAGCTATTTGTTTATTGATTATTAAATTTTTCAATGTTAATTTGAAAGTAATGAAAAGCGCGAAAGAGGATGTTATAACATGAATAAATACTCACCTTTATTAGAATCACTTCAATTGCCTAATGGCGTTGTATTATCAAACCGTTTTGTACTTTCACCGATGACAACAAATTCATCTACTAAAGAAGGTCATATTACAGAAGAAGATTTAAATTACGCCAAAAGACGTGCAGATTCAGCACCTTTGCAAGTAACTGGCGCAGCATACATAGAACCTTACGGACAATTATTTGAATATGGATTTAATATTTCTGACGATGCTTGTATACCGGGGTTAACTAAAGTTGCTAAAGCAATGAAAGGTTCGGGCAATAAAGCTATTTTACAACTTGCACACGCAGGTCGTTTTTCTAATCATGCTATTTTAAAATATGGACAAGTTTATGGCCCAAGCCCAATGTCATTAAATTCACCTATTAAACATGAAGTACTAGAAATGTCAGTTTCTAAAATAAATGAAGTAATACAACAATATGCTGACGCAACTTCGCGTGCTATTCAAGCAGGATTTGATGGTGTCGAAATATCTATAGCACAACGTTTACTTATACAGACATTCTTTTCTACATTCTCAAATGAACGAACAGATCAATATGGAAGAAACACATTAGAAAACAGAGCAAGATTCGGATTGGAAGTCATGGAAGCTGTCCAAAAAGTAATCGATAAAGAAGCACCTGATGATTTTATTTTCGGTTATAGAGCGACTCCTGAAGAAACACGAGGAGATAAACTTGGTTATACAATCGATGAATTTAACCAACATTTAGACTGGGTATTAGAAGTTGCAAACATTCATTATTTAGCTATCGCTAGTTGGGGGCGTCATATTTACCAAAATACAACGCGCACACCTGGTAAATATTTTGGCAAAAGAGTAAATCAAGTCGTATATGAACATTTAAATGGAAGAATACCACTTATCGTTAGTGGAGGTATCAATTCTCCAGAAACAGCTTTAGATGCACTCCAAAATGCAGATATGGTCGGAATGTCTTCACCTTTCGTTACAGAACCTGATTTTGTTCATAAATTAAAAGAAGGCAGACTCGAAGAAATTAATTTAAATGTAACATCAGAAGAACTTGTATCATTAGCAATTCCAAAAGCAGCTTTTAAAGACATCGTACGCATGATGGATTATGGGGAAGGTCTAGAAAAGAAAGCACGAGACGAATTACGAAAATTAGAAAAGAATTATGATGACTAAATTTCCTTAACAAAAGCTCCTAACCCGTTAAATAAAGTTTAACGAATTAGGAGCTTTTTTGAAAAATAGAGTTTCTTGCCCTCTTATATTCCCCATTTTATTAATGAACTTGAATATGTCAAACCACCGCCAAAGCCAAATAACAGTATTGTTTCGCCTTTTTTAATATCTCCTCTGTCTACTGCATCATCTATAGCAAGTGGTATCGTAGCTGAAGATGTATTGCCGTAATAAACTAGACTATGTAGCGTTTGTTCAAATGGATATTCACTTCTCTTACAGATGTTCTGTATCATTTTCAAGTTTGCACTGTGTGGTACAAACCAATCTACATCTTTCAATTCTACATTTGCTTTTTCAGCTACTTTTTCTATTTCTCTTGGTACCATTTTAATTGCCCATTTATACACTTCTTTACCATTTTGATTTACAAAACCGATTTGTTCTAAATCTTTTCCGAACATCGTTTTACTTACATCTGTACAGTATAAACTTTCAGCTAATTTTCCTTCTGAGCCACTTGTGGAGGTGATAAAACTTGATTCTTCATCATTTTCTATTAAAAATGCACCCGCGCCATCACCAAATAAAACACACGTATTACGGTCAGAATAATCAGTGATTTTAGATAAAACTTCACCTGCAACGACAATAATTTTATTGTACATACCTGATGATATATATGCATTTGCCATATTAATACCATATACAAATCCTGCGCACGCTGCATTAACATCTATTGCAGCAGCATTTTCAAGACCTAGTCTACCTTGTACATATGAAGCTACACTTGGCGTTCTATAGTCCGGTGTTAAAGTTGAGACAATTATTAAATCCACATCGCTAATGTCTTTATTATATTTCTTTTCTAAATTTTTAATAGCTTCATAACATAAATCAGATGTAAATTCGTCATCTGCTGCTATACGTCGTTCTTTAATACCTGTACGTGAAATAATCCAATCGTCACTTGTTTCAACTAGTTGTTCCATATCTTCGTTTGTTAATACTTTTGATGGCTTATATGAGCCAACAGCTGTAATTTTTGCATGAGTCATCTTTTCCCCACCTCATCTTGATAGAATTCTTATTTTCTTTTTAAAATAATACTTTTGTTATTCATTAAATGATGTGAACTACTTTTTTTTATTATCGTACTATAAACAACTATACTCCTAGATTTTAAATTAATAAATGGTCATATTATATATTTTTTGTGTATAAAGTATGTTATTTGGTTTTTTCTTTTGCTCTGAATATGATTAAATCAGGATAATACGGGAATTAATAAATGGTCATATAAGTTTAAGGAGGTCACCTTATGAAGGCTATAACAGTTGGATTGATTCCTTCTCCAGATATGCCAAATAAATTAATTGATAAAGTAATCAATCAACTAGAGGAAACTTTCAAATCTAATATAGATTCAAACGTGGATTGGCACTTTGAACAGGAAGTAGCTCCTATGATTGGCACATCTGAGCATATGGATGAAACACTCGATTTAATAAAAGATAAAAAAGATCAAAACAATTGGGATTATGTTATTTGTGTCACTGATTTACCGAGTATTTCTGGTAAAAAAGCAGTCGTATGTGATATAAAAACAGACACACATTCAGCATTTCTTTCTTTACCAGCTCTTGGTGTAATTAATTTAAAGAAGAAATTGAAAAGCTTTCTAGCTTTTGTGCTTAATTACATGTATCGCAAAGAAGACGATGTTGATTTATTAAAAAATAAAGGATTTAAATTTGCCAAAATATCTAAAGTAACACCTAATGAGGACAATTCAACCCAAACTGTACGAATTATAATAGAATCTGCTGCTATAGGTTGGATTCATATTATTGCTGGGATGACTTATGCTAATGAACCATGGTCAGCAATAGGTGATTTCAAAAAGATTATATCTGTTTCATTTGCGACAGGTACGTATGTGTCTATTTTTTCAACGCCTTGGGATTTAAGTATTTCATATGATTATTGGCGTTTTATTTTATTAACGCTTTTATCTTTAATAGGGATGACTGCATGGTTAATTTATTCTTATAAGCTTTGGGAGCATCCTTCTACAAAAACACAAAGGATTTATCGAAATGCTTATAATTTAACAACATTTATGACGGTAGGCTCGATTACTATATTTCACTACCTTTTACTTTTTGTGTTACTCGGAATAAGTGCGTTACTTTTCGTGCCACCTGAGTTATTTACATCATGGACTTCTTTAAATAGCATACACCCAACTTTCATAGACTATGTTAATTTAATTTGGTTCATTACTTCACTAGGCTTTTTAGCAGGAGCTTTAGGTTCAACAGTTGAGAATGCTGAAAAAATTCGTCGCGTAACGTATTCTTACAGACAATACTATCGTTACGAATACATTTCTCAAAGTCAAAGTGAAGATGATAAAGAAAATGAAGAACAATATGAAGGTGAAAAACAATCGCATAGAAAGGAGGAGAAATAAGATGACTAAAAATAAAATAGTCGTAGGTATAGTTGCAGCCCCTGGCCTCCCTGAAAATTTAGCTTATCAACTTGAAAATGAACTACCTGAAACTTTATCTAAATATATAAATTCAGATGTTGAATGGAAAATTAGTTTAACAATCGATCCTTTAACGGGTTCAGCAGAATCTGTTGAACGAATCTATGAAAAAACAAATGACTACAATCATTCTAATGAATGGGCTTATACGATATGTATAACCGATTTACCAGTCTTTCAAGAAAAATATGTTGTAGCTGTCGATATTAATAAAGACACTGGTACAAGTCTTATTTCTCTCCCTTCATACGGTTGGAGACCAATGAAAAAAAGAGCGAAACATACTATCGTTGGCATTATTAAAGAAGTAAATGAGTACAAACATAAAAATAAAAATAAAGAATCAGAAACAAGCCATGAATTGATGAATAGCCAATTTCCTTTATCATCTCTTAAACGTACATCACACTATATAGAAAATACTAAATCAGAACACGTTCAATATTTAGTATCCAATAAAACATTTGGGGCATTTAGATTAATAAGTGGTATGACTTTTGCGAACAACCCGCTCAATATGATGTCTAGTTTAAGTAGTGTTGTGGCAATAGCTTTTACAACTGGAGCATTCGGTATCGTTTTTACAACAATGTGGAATTTAAGTTATGTTTATACAGAGTGGCGATTATTTTGTATGACGATTGTTGCAGTTTTAGGTATGATGATTTGGACAATTGTAGCACATCGTTTGTGGGAGCCTATTAAACAAAGTGAAGATCGTCGCATTACGAGATTGTATAATTTTACAACGGTTTCTACTTTAGCAATTTCATTGATTATTTATTATGTGACATTATTGATTTTATTCTTAGTAGCCGCCCTTGTGATTTTACCGCCTGATTATCTCGGTCAAACATTGAAGATGGGCAGATCAGCAGACTTCATAACTTTCTTTAACCTTGCATGGTTCGCAGCATCAATTTCTACTGTTGCCGGAGCAATTGGCGCAGGCTTAAATAATGAAGAATTAATACTCGAAAGTACTTATGGCTATAGACAAAAAATGCGTTACAAACGCATCAAAGAATTACGAGAAGAAAAAGAACAACAAGAAGCTGAAGTCGAAGAAGAAGACAAAGCAGAGCAACAAGAAAAAAAACAAGACAATAAAGATCAAACAGTCTATAACACGGATAAAAATCAAGAGAAATAAGACTACCCGTATCAGTACGGTCAGACAACCCTTAGACTCCCTCCATGTAAATTCGTCTATAAATATTAAAATTGTCTCACGTGAAACAGAAATATTAAAAAAGCCTTAGCTTAAAACCTAATTACATTAGTAGGTTTATAGCTAAGGCTTTTTATGAATTTGATAAATGAATTAATTTATCAGCGTTATCTGTGAAGATACCATCTATTCCCCAATTTGCGAGTTGATTCGCACGGGATGCTTTATTAACAGTCCAAACGTTAATTTCATATCCTGCTTCTTTAATCACACTTATTTTAGATTGCGTTAACTGAGATGAATCTTGAACATTAACAGTTTTAGAATGACAATAATCTAAAATTGTTCTCCAGTCTTCTCTGAAAGATGTTGTCCAGAATAAACAAGCTCGTTTATATTCCGGCATTATTTCATGCGATAACTTGATTAATACAAAATTAAAACTTGAAATAAGAACTTCAAGATTAGAGTTTAACTGAGCTAACTTTTCCTTAACTTGTTTAACCATACTATTGGAAAGTGCAGTTCCATTTGGTCCAGTTACACCTTTTAATTCTACATTCAAATTCATATTATATTCATTTGCTATTTCAATCACATCGTCAAATGTTGGCAAAACTTCATCTTTGAATTTCGAACTATACCAAGATCCGGCAGATGCAGATTTAATGTCACTATAATTATATTGAGTTATTTCCCCGGTCATATTTGTCGTACGATCTAAATAATCATCATGAATAATAATTAATTGTTCATCTTTCGTAATGGCTACATCAAGTTCCAACCATTTTACATCCTCAATTTCGGATGCTGCTTTGAAAGATGCAATCGTATTTTCTGGAGCTTTACTAGGCAGCCCTCTATGTCCATAAACGGTAAGCATATCTTCACTCCTTAACTATATTGAAGGTTCTATTAATCTACTACCCTCTTTTTTTGTATTTTAGATATAAAGAACGTCCAACACAAGAAATATGAGTCTCTTGTAAAGGTCATTCTATTAGTTTATTAGCGGTTTAAAGCAAGTTATGTATTTTAACAACATCTTAATATTAATTTAACATCCCATTGCTATAATTCGAAGTAATCATACATAGGAGGTTCTTAAAAGATGAAAAGTGGAAATTTGTTAAAGTTTGTCACAGCAAGTACAGCAAGTGTTATGTTACTCTTACCTGGTTCACAATATGCAGATGCAAGTGGAGCGGGAAAAGCACCTGAGCAAAACAGTTCCCAAGCCCAAAGTAATCAATCTATCAAGATTATGCAAGAAAAACCTCAAGTAGCGCCCGTGCCTACAAATAACAACCCAAATCGTATAATCGCTAATTTTAATGGTGATACAAGAACACAAATGGGTTTTAGTTGGTACACGACAAATAAGTTTAATGATGCAAAAGTATGGATATCAGAAACGGGAGATTTTAGTGACGCGCAAGTAGTTAATTCAAAGCCTAAAAAAGTAAATTCTAAATATGTCGAACGAGATAAAAACGGGAATTTCATTTTTGCTGATGTAGAGAAAGACGATGAAGGCGAAATTATTAAAGATAGTAATGGTAAAGAAAAAATTAATGGCTATTATACTGATGAGAATGCTAGCGGTGCGGAATGGACTAGCGGTGATAAACACGGTAAGTCTGAATTAACTACCGTTCCAGAGTATACATATAAAGCTAAAGCTCAAAATTTAAAGCCGAATACAAAATACTATTATAAAGTTGGTAGTGCGAGTGGTCCACAAAGTGAAGTTGGTCAATTCAAAACATCTGGTAACAGTGGTGATGAATTTAAATTCGTACAGTATACTGATACACAAAATGCTTACTGGAATGAACATGTAAGAAACGAAGCTCAATTCGGTGCTGATACAATTCAACAAGCAATTCAAACAGCAGGAGATCCAAATTTTGCATTACACACAGGTGATTTTGTTGAAACTGCTGAAGTTGAAGATGAATGGGTAGATTTATACGAGCGCTCAAGACCTTCATTTTTATCTGTTCCAGTCGCTTCTGCTCCAGGAAACCACGATGAATATGCTTTAAGTGAAGACGATGACAAATTATTAGGTCAATTTAACAAACACATGAACGTGCCAAAAGAAAATAATGCAGTAAATGGTGGTTCTTATTACTCATTTGATTACAACGGTGCACACATGGTTGTAGCAAATACAAATGACAACAAAAAATCTAAAGATAATCCTGATGAAAAAGCAATCGGCAAAGAACAAATGGATTGGATTAAAAAAGATATTAAGCAAGCAAAACAAAACGGTGCAAAATGGATTATTTTAAACCTGCATAAACCGATGTATTCAAAATCTTATCATGCACTATCCGATGAAGATGTTAATAAAATTAGAAATGAACTGACAAAAGAGATTGATGAATTAGATGTGGATTTAGTGTTACAAGGTCACGATCATGTTTTATCACGAACTAAACCATTG
The DNA here is from genome assembly GCF_002902755.1 of Mammaliicoccus lentus. Lineage (GTDB taxonomy): Bacteria > Bacillota > Bacilli > Staphylococcales > Staphylococcaceae > Mammaliicoccus > Mammaliicoccus lentus. Next base: position 39,339 of record NZ_PPRS01000011.1, read on the forward strand.
GAGCATACTTCTACTAAAAATAGCTTTGTAAACGCAAAACCTGAAGATGCACCACAAGTTTTAGGAAAAGACCATGTAGAATATTATGATAATCCAAATGGTTCAGTCTATGTGTTGCCAAACACAGGTGGTACAAAAGCTTATGATGCTATTTATGATCGTTCATTAGAACACATCAAAAAAGTACGTCCTGAATTAGGAGATTTAACACAACAACAATTAGATCATTACAACAGCTTGTTCGCACTTGGCAATCAACCACATAAATCTAAAGCTTTTGATACTAGTCATGAAAATAATCGCGATTCATCCGAGCAAAACTTCTCAGTTTACGAAGTATCAGGAAACAAACTTAAAGTGAAAATTTATCAACTATACGGAGATATTAGCAAAGGAGAACAACGTGAAGTAAAATTAGTCGACGAATTTGGTATTTTGAAAAATAAGCAAAATAAATAGTTATGAATGAATTGGGAGTGGGACAGAAATCTTATTTTGATAAAAAGATTTCGTAGTCCCACCCCCTTATACATAAAGGAGTTTATTTATGAAAGCAATATTCAAATACATTTTTCTTACAATTAGCATCGTCGTTTTTACCGTCGGTTGTAGTAGCCAAAGCCAATCTCAACAACACGTTAAATCAGCACATACAACTCAAGCCCAAAAAACAGATATTAATTCATCAGATAAGAAAAAAATTAAAAAATCTATCATGAAATCATTAGATAAATATGCTCAAGAACAATCTTTAGCAATCTCTAATCGTTATTTGAGCTTCGGTGATTATGCTACTGGTGATGCATATACACTTACAGATGATGGTGAAATTCAAGTTAGTGATAAAGGCAAACCAGGCAAAAAAGCATTTGATATACACAATGTTGTTGGGGCTGTCTCATATCATTCAAGTAATGGCACAACTGGGTTTGATAAAGCAGCAGAAAATTTATCTAATATTGAAGGCTATCAAAATGTAGCAAATATGAATAAGCCTATTACAAAATATTTGTTTGCTGATAATGGTAAAGTTTATGCACACACATTTAATTCAGAAGATGACATTACTCTTTCAACAGGGTTCGCAGCAAAAGATCATAATGACAAAGATCCAAACTTAAAACCTAACTTCATTTTCAAAGAAGTAAAAAATGAGACCTTAACAGAAGGTTGGAAAAAAATTCTAAATAATAAATGATATTAAAAGGAATTTTTACACTTTATCACTCATATAAAAAGCTTATCTTTTGGTCGTAACCAATAAGATAAGCTTTTTACTGTTTTATTCAATTGTTTTTGTTTCTGATAGCTTCTTATACCAATATGCGCTTTTCTTTGGATATCTTTCTTGTGTATCAAAGTCTACGTAGAATAATCCATATCTTTTTTCATAACCGTTTGACCAAGAGAACACATCCATTAATGACCAGATAAAATACCCTTTAACATTTGCACCATCTGCTATAGCGTCTGATATTACTTCTAAATGTTTCTTAACATAATCAATACGAGCATCATCATAAACTGTATTATCTTCAAATTTATCTTTATACCCTAGACCATTTTCAGTAATATAAATTTTCTTATAGTTTGGGTAATCTGCTTTCACTCTCATAATTTGATCATAAAGTCCTTTAGGGTATATCATCCAATCCCAATCCGTGCGTGGTACATCTACATCAAACTCACGTTGCCCTATACCTTTAAGTTGATATTTAGATCCACCTTTATTGCCTTTCGAATTATGTGTAATTTCAGATTCACCGTCAAATGCTTTCATCCAATCACTCATATAATAATTGATGCCTAAGAAGTCATTTAAGTCTTTTGAATCATTTAATATTTTTAAATCTTCATCGCGAATATCAAGTTCTCCTCCATTGACTTCAAGAATGTGCTGAACACCTTGCATTGTTTTGTCTGAGTACTCGCCCAAGTATGTTGCATCTAAAATAAATTTATTATGGATAATATCTTCAAGTTCCGCTGCTCTCACATCTTCAGGGTTACTTGGATCATATGGATATTTAGTAGGAAGAGCATGAACAATACCAATTTCTCCTTTATACCCTTTTTCTTTAAATATTTTAATTGCTCTTGCGTGCGCTATCATCATATTGTGATGAGATTGAAATACTTTTTCGAAATCATATTTAATACCTGGAGGGAATTTACCTACTAAGTATTGACCATCTCCTATAGGTCCAATTTCATTAAATGTAGTCCAATAATTCACTTCTTCAAATTCATTAAAGCAAAAATCTGCATATTCAACGAAATAATCAATATTTTGACGGTTTAAAAAGTCTCCGTCAGAATGTAACGTTTCAGGTGTATCAAAGTGATGAAGCGTTACAAACGGTTCTACATTTCTTTTTTGACATTCTTTAAATAAATTATGATAATATTCAACACCTTTAGAATTCACTTCACCGTATCCATCTGGAAAAATTCTTGACCATGCTATCGAAATTCTAATTCCATTAACTCCAAATTTTTCACTAAGCTCTAAATCTACTGGATAACGATTATAAAAATCACTTGCTGGCTCTGCCGTATACCAATAATTCTCTTCTAAATAAGTGTCCCAAGCTACTCTTCCTTTTCCATCTGTTTGAGTTGCTCCTTCAGCTTGATATGCTGCAGTTGCGCCACCAAAAATAAAATCCTCAGGTAATTTTTTCATATATATATCTATTCCCTTCTAATTATTGAATTGATTTTTTACAAACTCTAATGCGCCTTTACCATCACGCGTTAATTTAATGTATTCTGCACCTTCTGTTTTTGCTAATTTAAGACCTAATCTATCAACGTCCTGTTTAATATCTTCGTAGTTTGAAGCTACTTGTGGTGCAAGAACGATTAAATCATAGTCTTTCATAATGTCCATATGAGCACCATAACTTCCAGCTGCTGCCGTAACGTGTGCTCCAAATTCTTTAGCTGCTTTGTTTAAAGCGTTAGCAAGTAATCCACTCGTACCGCCACCTGCGCATAATACTAATACGTTTTTGGCTTCATCGTTGCTTAAGTCATTATTACTTTGTTCTTCATCATATTCTTGAGTTTCATTATTATTAGAACTACTTATAATACTATCAGCTTTACTTGTATCAAAATTTTCCTTAACTTTATCTTGTAGATGCTCAGATTGATTGAGTCCAGAAATTTCTTCTTCAACAATTTGTCTATCGTACACTCTAAGGAATGGGTAATAAATAATAATATCTACTATCACTAAAGTAATCGCTAAAATAAAGGACCATACTCCCAATCCTGTTCCCATCACAATTCCGAGAGGCGCTGGCGTTGTCCATGGAAGGTTAACACTAAAACTATGCATACCAACTAAATCAACAAATATTTTAAAAATCCATACGTTTGCAATTGGCGCTAATATGAATGGTATGAAGAACACAGGGTTCAACACTAATGGCGCACCAAAGAGAATAGGCTCATTCACTCCAAAGAATGTAGGTACTACAGATGCTCTTCCAATCGCTTTATTACGCTTAGATTTAGCTAGCCACATAAACATGAATGGCACGACTAAAGTAGCACCTGTTCCACCCATAGTTGCAATAAACATTTGTGTTCCAGAAGTTATGATTTTGTCTGCATGAGCACCGGAACTTAATAATTGATAGTTCGTTTCAATATTAGCATAAGTTATAGCAGCTATTGCCGGTTCCACTATTGAAGGACCATGAATTCCAACGAACCAAAATAATGCAAAAGCTCCAAATATAATAGTAATACCGACATAGCCGTCTGCTGCCGTAAATAATGGTGCGAAGAACTTGATGATAGCGTGAGCAACATTTGATCCTAATGCTGCTCTACTTAGTAAATCAAAACCATATAACACTAAAATAACTAAAGCGAATGGGATAATATCTTTAAATACTTGTGAAATATTTGGTGGAACTTCTTCGGGCATTTTTATCGTGACGTTTTTCTTAACACAAATGTTATATATTATAACTGTAACGAATGCAGATAAAAATGCTGTTAATAAACCTTTAGTACCTAGAAATTCACTCGCAAATCCGCCCTCTTTTATCGAATCAGAAGCTAAAAATAAAAAGCCACAAATCGATGCTAACATAGTAGATATAAAGTTAATTTGCTTTGTATTTTCTAATCTTCGGTTATACGAATCGGTTAAAGATTTAGCAGTAGTACCCGCAACTAACAATGCTACAATACCCATCGTGTATTGATAAGGCTTCATAAGTGCCGCTTCAATACTCTTGCTCCATGTAAAACCAAATACGTTTGGTACATAAGCTATTAATAAGAAAATACTTGAAAATAAAATTACAGGCATTGCTGAAATAAAACCATCACGGATAGCTCTTAAATAAATATTTCGAGAAATTTTTTCAAAAAGTGGCTTAGCTTTTTCAATTTGTGCGATAAGTGCTTCCATAATTATCAGCTCCCTCTTTTATATAGTTCAACGATATGCTTCATCATGTCTTTCAGAAGCAGAGTAGTCATAAGGTGGTCTTGACCATGCATCATCGTTACACTATATGCAATGTCTTCGCCAGATGCTTCTTTAGCTAGCAAATCAGTTTGTGCATTATGAGCACTTACAATACATTGATTAGCTCCTTCTATTAATTGTTCTGCTTCATTGAAATCCCCTTGTTGTGCAGCGTTTAATGCTTCTAGTAATTTTGATCTAGCGTCTCCTGCATAAGCGACTATTTCAAAACCTAACATTGTTGTTTCTTCACGATTCATGGTTAACACTCCTTTAATTCGTTCTTATAATTTCTCCTTAACTGAAACAGCTGTTTGTTTAATCACATTATTCAATGCATTAATATTATTAAAGCCTTCTGTTTGCAACCATTTTCTAGCCGCTTCTTCCCCTTTTTCTATGTAAATAGGTACGACTCCTGCCCAAGTTGCTCGTCCACAAAGTACACCATTGAATTTAGCACCTGATGCTTGTGCAAATTTCAATGTTTCTTGGAATAATTTTGCAGATACACCTGCACTTAAGTAAATGTATGGAAGGTGTGTGGCATCCTCTTGCTCTCTGAAATATTGCATAGCTTCTTCTTTCGTATATACAATTTCACTTTCTCCAAATCCTTCAACGTAATTCATGTTTACAGGAACTTCTACTTTTAATACATCCACATTAAATCTCTCTTCTGAGAATACTTTCATAGTGCCATTAACCTTTCTAGGTTTAACTTTAGCGAATTCAACACTTCCGTTATCAGGAATATTATCGTCATAAGTTAATACTTCTAAGAAAAATGGAATATTTTCAGCTACACACTCAGAACCAATCCTTTCTATATATGCCTTTTTCTTAATATTGATACTTTCAGAATCATCAATGTCATAATATAGAAGGAATTTAACAGCATCTGCACCTTGCTCTTTAATCCTTTTAACTGACCAATCTTCTAAACAATCTGGCAATCGCCCTTTAGTGTTCACATCATAGCCTGTTTTTTCATAAGCTAATAATAATCCTGATTCACTATTACGTACTTTAGAAGCTGGTAAACCATATTCTGGATCTAGCAATATTGAAGAAGCATATTCTGTTAAAGCTTCAGAAACTAATGTCTTTAAATTTTCTATTTGCTCTAAAGTTGGTTCTGTATCTTGATACTTAGCCATCATACGTTTTAAAGCGCCTCGTTGATCGAACGCTAAAGCTGATATGATACCTTTCTCATCGCTTAAACGCCTTAATTGTTCAAATTTATAATCTATTTTATTCATTTGTTCACACCTCAATAATTTTGATTTTGTTATAAAGGTCATCGTAGTTCTTTAAATTGATATAACCCGTAACTGTTTCTTGTGCGTTTAACATACCTAGAGTATTTGCCTTTTTAAGTATTTCTTCATTCGTTGCTTTATTAATTAAAGCAGACGCAAAACCAGCTATCATTGAATCGCCTGAACCAACAGGATTCACAACTTGTATTTTAGGTATGTCCACTTTGTAATATTTATCTTTATGTTTAGCGAATACACCATTTGAACCTAAAGACACAACAACCCATTCGATATTTTTAAATATTGGATTCGATACTGCTTGTTTCAATGAATCAATACCTTCATTTATTTGTTCTCCAAGTAATTCATCGATTTCATCGATATTCGGTTTAATCAACAATGGTTTATATTGACCTCTCAATACTTCTGTAAGCGCTTTATTAGAACAGTCTAAAATTGCTGGAACAGAGTGTTTATCACAGGTCTTTATTAAACTTGAATAAAAATTTGGTTCCACGCCTTTAGGTAAACTTCCGGATATCACAGCAACGTCAGATTTACTCACGAGTTCTTCAAAATGTTCATTAAAGCTTTCTATTTCTTCAGTACTAATAGTAGGTCCACCTTCAAGTATTTCTGTTTGGTTTCCTTCGTGTAATATAGCGATACAATTTCTTGTATTGCCTTGAATTTCAAAAAAGTGATTTGCTATATTATGATCATTCAAAGATTGTTCAAGAAATTCTCCGAGTTTACCACCTTTTAAACCAGAAGCCACAACTTGTTCATTTAACTGGTTTAAAACTCTCGTTACATTTAAACCTTTTCCACCAGCGGTTTTATTCAATTTATTTGTTCTATTAACATGATTGATTGATAAATTATCCAATTGATATGATATGTCTACTGAAGGATTCATCGTAATCGTTAAAATCATAATAATATTCCTTTAATCATGATATTCACCTTTATCCCACTTCTCTAAAAATTCATCAAAGAAATGAGCGTCTGTTTGGCTTTCACTTTGACCTTCTAAATATTTAATTTTAGAAATAAGCTTTTTATTCTCTTCTGTAGGTTTATATTCAGCTTCAATAAAAGCTTCAATAATATCGCACATTAATAATTCACCAATGATTTTGCCTCCAAATCCAATCACGTTCGCATTTAATTCTTCTTTAGCATAAATAGCAGAAGTCATATCTCTTACTAGAGCAGAACGTACACCTGGAACTTTATTAACAGCATTATTTATACCAACGCCAGTCCCACATATACATACACCCAAATCTGCTTCTCCAGTTATTACTGCTTCTCCGACCTTTTTTCCGTAAATAGGATAATGTGTTCTCGCAAAATCATAAGTACCACAATCAATCACTTCATGACCAAGCGTTTTTAAAAATTGTGAAACTGCCATTTTTGTATCTGTAACAATATGATCACAACCAATTGCAATCTTCATCTATATTTCCTCCTCATTTAGCACATTTTATTTAACATATCGACACGAATTTGATGTCTTCCACCATCATATTTAGCGTTAATAAACTCTTGAACAATGTTAATTGCGAGTTGTTCTCCAACAATTTCTGAACCTATCGTAATCATTCTCGAATTATTATGTTCCCTTGTCATATATGCTGATCTTTCTTCGGAAACTTCAGCAGCAATCATGCCTTTAATTTTTGTTGCTACCATGAAACTGCCTGCTCCGTATGCATCTATTGCAATACCTAAATTTTCTTCATTTGTTTGAACTTCTTTAACAACAGCTAAGGTCGCATCTACGAAGTCAACATCATTACCTTCTGTAGCATCTACAACTTTATAATTGTTTTTCAATAAATATTGTTTGATACGTGATTTTAGATTTTTCCCATGCTCATCTGAACCAATTACGACATTCATTCAAATCTTCCTTTCTATTTGTTTATTTCTTGTTGCTTTAAACAATATAAACGCTTACAAAATGATTATGTTTAGATTATAAACGTAAATAAACATATAATCAACATTTATTGTTCGATTTTGTTTGAATAATATAAAAAAAAGACAAAATCTGTTTAGATTTTGTCTTTTATCGTTTAGTTCTTGTTTATATAATGACTTCTGTATAATCTGCTATTATTTTATTTTTGTCTTCGTCTTTACCATCAGTTATGACACCGTTTAATGATTTCAAATCACAAAATGAAACGAAATCTTCTTTTCCTATTTTTGATGAGTCAACGAGCAAATATTTCTCTATAGAATTTCTAAGCGCTAATTTTTGAGTGTATGCTTCTTCATGTGAAGATGTCATAACATCCATTCCTTTTACGCCATTAGCGCTGAAGAACATTTTACTAAATCTCATTGTTTCTAATGCACTATTCGTCATATCTCCTGCAAATGATTCTGTAATTTCTCTCATTTCTCCACCAATTAAATAGACTTTGAAATATTCATTTTTCTTTTTAAACAAAATATTAAATACAGGCAAACAGTTTGTTATAACTGATAAATTTTTATTATGAATTTCTTCCGCTAATAATTCTACAGTTGTACCTGGCCCTAAAAACACTGTGTTTCCTTCTTCAATAAGAGTAGCTGCTTTTTTAGCTATTTGTTTTTTCTCTTCAATATATTGTGTATGTTTCTCTTTATGTGACATTTCTTTATATTGAAAGGCTGAGTTACTTCTTGCCCCACCATGTATTTTGGTTAATATGCCTTGTTCATCTAATTCAGCTAAATCCCGTCTTATTGTCATATCAGAAACATTGAGTTCTTCAACTATTTCAGCAATTCTTATTGATCCTTTTCGATTAACTAAGTCAGTTATTTCATCTAATCTATCATATTTATTCAATTCTTATGACCCCCTTTATATTATTGTTCGTTTTACAATAAAGTTGTTTGAAAAAGAAACATTTACTTATTAATATATCAGACTTTGTTTGATTATGTTTAATTTTTATTAATATTTAACAAATTAATTACTTTTATAAAACTAACTTCATTGTTGTTACTAATTTTCATTTTTCAATACTTATTCATACATTTTTACTTGAATTTATAAATTAAATGCCAACAAACTTCTAAAAGTGTTGCATTATTCAACACAAGTTTAAAATTATTGGTGTCTTCTTATTGTATAGAGTGTTAGTGTAATCTTATCAAACCGAAATGAAGTATGAAGTGGTGCGCTATTCATAATTATGGATAGTTTTTTTAATTTACCATTCAATTTGTACTGACATTTAAAAATATTTTAGGAGGAAATCGTTTTGGCGAAATTTTTATACAAGCTAGGAACATTTATAGCTCAGAAAAAATGGTTAGCGGTATTTGCTTGGATTATACTAATAGCAGTTATCGTATTACCTTTAACGTTAAATGCACCAAAGTTTGATGATGATATTCAAATGAATGGTTTAAAATCACTAGATACTAATGAAAAAATTAATAAAGAATTTCATCAGGATAGTGAAAAAGCATCAATGCGTATTGTCTTTCATTCCCAATCTGAAAATGGGATAAATGATAAAGACACTAAAAAAGATATTGAAAAAACGTTAGACGATATTAAACAAGATGATGACGACATCTTAAATGTCTCTAATCCTTATGAAAGTAAACAAATCAACGACGACAAAGATACTGCAATTGCAGATATTAATTACGTTGTATCGCAAACTTCATTAAAGGATTCTTCTAAAAATAATATCATGCACGAATTAAATAAATTAGAAGATGATCATAATCTACAAATTGAAACGACAGAAGGCACATCATCTGATGTAGATATCGGTGGTATGTCTGAAGTTATCGGTGTCATTGTAGCATTTGTTATTTTACTTATAACATTCGGTTCATTAATCGCTGCTGGTATGCCAATTATCAGTGCTGTAATCGGACTAGGTTCTAGTATTGGTTTAATAGGGCTACTGACTTACGTGTTCGATATACCTAATGTCACACTGACACTGGCAGTAATGATTGGTCTTGCCGTCGGTATTGACTATTCACTATTTATTCTATTTAGATATAAAGAAGTATCCAAAACTGAAAAAGATCCAATTAAAGCAATAGGTATGGCAGTTGGGACAGCTGGTAGTGCCGTTATCTTTGCTGGTATCACAGTAATTATTGCTGTTTGTGGTTTATCTCTAGTAGGTATCGAATTCCTAGCAGTAATGGGTTATGCATCAGCTATCAGTGTTCTATTCGCTGTATTAGCAGCATTAACATTATTACCAGCGTTTATCAGTATATTCCATAAACATATTAAAATTAAAAATAAGAAAAATACAGATAATAAAGGGTACGATACACCATGGTCTAACTTTGTAGTTGGCAAACCTGTTATCGCTGTTATTTTAAGTTTAGTTGTTTTAGGTTTAGCGATTATACCTGTCGCACAAATGCGCCTAGGTATGCCTGATGACGGTATGAAACCTGCAGATTCATCTGCATATAAAGCAAATGAATTAGTCTCTAAAGAGTTTGGAGAAGGTTATAACGGTCAAATTGTTATGTTAATCAATACAAAAGACAATGGTAGTGAAAATACAATTAAACGTAATCTAGATAATGTTCGAGACGACTTAGAAGATCTAGATAGCGTCGACAAAGTATCTTCACCACAGTTAACAAACAACAATAACTATGCATTGTTAGCAATAACACCTGAAGAAGGTCCTAATGCTGTTTCAACAAACGATTTAGTTTATGACTTAAGAGATTATGATGACCAAGCACAAGACAAATATGACTTTAATACTGAAATTTCTGGACAAAGTGTTATTAACATAGATATGTCTAAAAAATTAAATGATGCTATACCAGTATTCGCTGGCGTTATCGTAGCTCTAGCATTCGTTCTATTACTATTCGTATTCCGTTCAATCCTAGTACCATTAAAAGCTGTTCTAGGCTTTGTTCTATCATTAATGGCAACATTAGGATTCACAACATTCGTTATGCAAGAAGGTTTCTTAAGCGGATTATTCGGAATTGATGCTACAGGTCCAATCTTGGCATTCTTACCTGTCATTACAATAGGTCTCTTGTTCGGTTTAGCAATTGACTATGAATTATTCTTAATGTCACGTGTTCACGAAGAGTTCAGCAAAACAGGAGATAACGCACATTCTATTAAAGTTGGTATTAAACAAAGTGGTCCTGTAATTGTTGCAGCAGCACTTATTATGTTCAGTGTATTCATCGCATTCGTTTTCCAAGATGATGTAACCATCAAGTCCATGGGTATTTCTCTAGCATTTGGTGTGTTATTCGATGCATTCATCGTTCGTATGACGCTGATACCAGCACTTACAAAACTATTCGGTAACGCTTCATGGTATATGCCTAAATGGTTAGACCGCCTCTTACCTAGAATAGATGTTGAAGGTCACGCTTTACAAGAAGGTTCAGAAGAAGATACTCATAATAGTACTTATAACTTTGGCGTAGACCCAAATAATCAAAATATTGAACAAAGAACAACTAATTTATTCAAAGATTTATCAAATGATTCTTCAGATCAAATGATACTATTCAATGCATTAATGCTTTACGCAAAAGAATATAATCCTTCCGTTTATGACAAATATATTAATCAGGAAGATTTAAAAGACGATAATCAAGAAGACTTGAATGACGATAATAATGAGTAAAGGAGGTTCTCAGATTGTTTAAAAATAGTAAATTCAAAATAATTGGCCTCGTCACAACACTAATGATTGCAATGATATTAAGTGCTTGTGGAAGTGGAAGTTCAGAAGAAAATTCATCTACTGATCTAGGCGGAAAAGAAATCGAAATTCCGTATAAAGGGGATAATTCAGCAGCACGTTCACTTGTTATCGCTGAAGTATTGAAAGATGTAGGCTATGATGTCGTAACTACGCCGGTACCTGCTAGCGGACCATTGTATTCAGCAACATCAGAAAACTCTAACTCGTTTAACGCAGCTGGTATTTTTCCGTCAACAGACAAAAGTTATTTAAATAAATATGATAACTTAGAAGTTTACGATGATAAAAATATAATTGATGAAGCAAATGTTTCATTGGCAGTGCCTAAATATATGAAAGATGTAGACTCAATTGATGATTTAAAAAATGATAATGATTTAGGAAAATCAGTAGATTGGACAATCACGGGTACAGATAATAGAAACGGTGTTATGAAAGAAACAAATGAAGCATTAAAAGATAATGATTTCAGTGATTGGAAACTTGATAAATCTTCAGATGAAGAAATGTTAAAAACAATTCAAGAAAAATATAAAAAACAACAACCTATCATCTTCACTGGAACTCAACCCCACTGGATATTCGAAGAAATGGATTTCAAAATGTTAGACGATCCGGATAAAATATATGGCAGTGGTAAAGAACACGTAAACTTAGTCTTCAATAAAAACTTCAAAAACAATCATCCAGCAGCTTATAAAATAGCGACACGTATTGCTAATGATTGGAATGAAGATGACGAAAAAGAGTTATCTAAAAAAATCTATGTGGATAACGAAGACCCACAAAAAGTAGCTGAAGATTACGTTAATAATCATGAAAGTAAAAAAGATAAATGGACTGAAGGCATAAAAGAAAATTAATGTTATAGGTCTAGGGAGTAGGATTGAAAAAATTTGATACAATCATTTTTTCAATCCAGTCACCTACTGCCAATTTAATGATAGAGCCCGAGACAATTGTTTATGTCTCGGGCTCTTCTTTTTGTATTTTATTTAATTTCTTATTTTATATAATGGATTTTATTTGTTATAAGTCGATGAATACATTAATATAAGCTTATGAATTCCGTAACCAAAAAGGAGAATTTTACAGTGTATTCGTCTGCGCAAAAAAGAACAGTCCAACACATTACTCAAATTTCTTTTGACTTATTGCATGAAACAGATTTTGATCAACTAACTGTTCAAAAGATCTGTAAAGAAGCAGAAGTTAATCGAAGTACATTTTATCGTTACTTTGAAGATAAATTCGATTTACTCTATCATATTACACAATACATAGCAGAACTTTTATATAACGAAGTAAAAGCTTCACGTTATGATTCGTTATTCGAAGCTACAATCCATTATGTATATAACAATAGAGAGCTACTTAATCACGTAATTAATACATCACATCACGTAGATGTTTTTAATGAATTAACCATAATAAGTAGTAGACTTTTACAAGAGTTTGCTCCGGTTAATGATGACCCGATATGTAAAAAAGTACGAAACTCAAGCCATCCAGATTTAGTAAGTGATTTCTATGGTAGTGGGATTATACATGTAATCAAACAATGGCATAACAATAAATATGATTATACTATTGAAGAACTATTAGAAATAGTAGAAGAAGGCCCAGACAGTATTTTTGAGTAGAAAACACTACCTCAAAAATACTGTTTTTTTAGGGCTTGAAATTTTATTAATGATTCTGAATGTTGCACGTGGCACTCGTCTTGCAACATCCTGACCTTATATGTTGCACGTGATGCTCGTCTTGCAATATTCAGTGCCTTTCTACCTCCAGATTTCCCAACGCTTATACTTAAAACTATATTACAATAAATTCACCTAAGTCTTCTTTCTTTTTTTATAACATTCTTATTTCTCTCAAAACCTTATTGACTTGAATGTCTATAAAAATATAAGATAGTTCATATACAATGCAGTTTGTAATTAATTTATTCATAATTAATTATATTATTACAACTTTTTTGTAATTTTATAGGTTGTAGTGAATAAAAATCACTTACTATTCCGCTAAAATAATAATGGAGGATACATACAAATATCATGAAAACAAAATTAACAATAAAAGAGAATATTTTTATTGGATCCATGCTATTTGGTTTATTTTTTGGGGCAGGCAATTTAATCTTTCCGCTTCATTTAGGCCAATTAGCTGGTTCTAACGTATTTACCGCGAATTTAGGGTTCTTAATTACTGCAATTGGTTTACCTTTCTTAGGTATTGTTGCTATTGGAATATCTAAAACAAGCGGTATTTTTGAGATATCTTCCAGAGTCAGCGTGATCTATGCTTATATATTCACGATTGCTCTATATCTCGTAATCGGACCATTCTTTGCTTTACCAAGGTTAGCTACGACTTCTTTTGAAATTGCTTTTTCACCTTTTATTTCAAGTTCGTCTAGTACATTATACTTATCTATTTTTAGTATTTTATTCTTTGCAATAGCTTGGTTTTTCGCAAGAAAACCTTCCAAAATTTTAGATTATATTGGAAAGTTTTTAAACCCAATATTTTTAGTTTTACTAGGTATTGTTATTCTTTTAGCTTTTATAAATCCTATGGGTGGTATTTCAGAAGCTCCGATCGATCCTAAATATGACAAGAGTTCATTATTATCTGGTTTCATAGATGGTTATAATACACTAGATGCTTTAGCTTCACTAGCTTTCGGTGTAATTATAGTCTCAACAATTAAAAAATTAGGCATAACAAGTCCGAATGGTATTGCTAAAGAAACAATTAAATCTGGGACAATTAGCATTGTTTTAATGGGTGTTATTTATAGCTTATTAGCTTTTATGGGAACAATGAGTCTTGGCCACTTCAAAATCAGTGAAAATGGCGGTATTGCTTTAGCTCAAATTGCTCAATATTACCTAGGAAATTACGGCATTATCATTTTAGGTTTAATTATTATTGTCGCATGTTTAAAAACAGCTATCGGTCTTATCACTGCTTTTTCAGAAACATTCGTAGACCTATTTCCAAAACAAAATTACTTAGTATTAGCTACAGTAGTAAGTATTATGTCATGTGTGTTTGCAAACGTTGGATTAACTAAAATTATCACTTATTCAACACCTGTACTGATGTTCTTATATCCACTTGCAATCACTTTAATATTACTAACACTATTCAGTCCTTTATTTAATCATTCAAGAACGGTCTATCGTTTCACTACATATTTCACAATGATTGCTTCTTTTGTAGACGGAGTTCAAGCGAGCCCTGAAGTATTCTTAAACACAAAATTTGCTCAAGTTGTTATTTCATTCGGTGAAAAATGGTTACCATTTTTTGATATTGGAATGGGCTGGCTACTTCCGTCTATTTTAGGTTTTGTAATTGGCTTAATCGTATATAAACTAACTAAAAATCAAAATAAAGAAATTCCTGCTTAAAAATAATAAAACGCGCTTTCAATTTGAAAGCGCGTTTTATTATCTTTTTATAAGTGCTGTTAATTCTGCTTGGTATACTTTTATGTTTTTATCATTAAATGTTGATAAAAGAACAGTGAGTAACCCTTGTTCATCATTTAATACTTTCTTGTTAATGACTTCGGCTCGTACACTTAATACATCTGTTGGATATACTGGCTTAATAAATTTAACAGCTTCCATCTTAGTCCCGGCAATCACATCATCACCATACTTACCCTCTTCCACCCATAATTTGAATGATAAAGCGAGCGTATGAATACCTGATGCTATAATACCTTGAAACATACCTTGACTAGCTTTTTCATGATCTAAATGCATGTATTGCGGGTCAAACTCACTAGCAAATTTTTTAACATTTTCTTCAGTTAAAGAATATGGTTTTGTTTCAAATATATCACCAATGGAAAATTCATCTAGTTTCATGATTCATTTCCTTGTTGTTTATAGTTTCTAATATGGCCCTCGATACTATCTAAATATACTTTTGTATATGGATCTTGCGTTAATTCTTGCTCAAGGTCAAATTCTCCATTATCAAAACGATTAAAGAAATGTTCGTATTCTTCTACAGTCAGTTCTTTTCGAGATTTAAGCATATCTAAATGTCTTTCTTTATCTAACATTTTCTCATAGCCCGGTACAAGTGAACCGCTGAATATTTCCCCTACTGCTCCTGATCCGTAACTAAACAAACAGATTTTTTGGTCATCTTGGAATTCGTGATTTTCAAGTAAAGATATTAAACTTAAGTATAATGAACCTGTATAAATATTCCCTACATCACGGTTATAGTTAACAGAATCTTGATACGCATCCATCAATCTATTTTTTGTTGAATCTTCTACGTTTTCGCTTAAAATAGTCTTAAAGGCTTTTTGTCCCATTTTAGTAAATGGCACATGGAAACAGAATGATTCAAAATCATTTAAACCATATTTAGTTCTTTTAGTGTATTCATTCCAAAGTGTATTGAAAGAATCAATATATGCGTCTTTAGATAAAGCTCCATCAACTACTGGATATTTTTCAGATGTTGGACGCCAGAAATCATATACGTTTGTGGTATGTGCAACACTGTCGTCGTTTAACGTCAAAATTCTAGGGTTGTGGCTAATTAGCATTGCTACTGCACCAGCACCTTGTGTAGGTTCTCCACCAGAGTTTAAACCATAACGTGCAATGTCTGAAGCAATGACAAGAACTTTCTTGTCTGGACGATTAGATAAGAAATCTTTAGCTAATTGAATAGCTGCTGTAGCTGAATAACATGCTTCTTTCATTTCTATACAACGTGCAAATGGTTGTATATTAAGCATGCTGTGTATTTCTATAGATGCTGCTTTAGAATGATCAACACCAGATTCTGTAGCAACGACTACCATTTCGATATCTTTTTTGTCTTCTTCAGTTAACATATTTTGAGCTGCGTTGACACCCATAGAGATGATATCTTGGCTCACGGGATTTACAGCCATTTTTGTTTGGCCAATTCCAATCGTAAATTTTTCTGGTTCTATTTGACGTGCTTTTGCTAAATCAGTCATACTGACATAGAAGTTTGGGATATAAAAATCTAATTTATCAATACCTATTATCATAATAAATTCCTTTCGAGGTTTATTTTATAATAAAATCATATCAAATGAGGGTATTTAATTACAAATATTAATTAATAAATTTATAAAAGGAGATACAATTCATGAAAAAAGTTGTTATCGTAAGTGCTCAAAGAACACCTGTAGGAAAATTTAGAGGGAAATTAAGCCGTTATTCAGCGGTGGAACTTGGCACTTTTGCCTTAAAATCTGCTATAGATAAAATTCAAATAGATCCAGCTCAAATACAAAATATTATTTTCGGGAATGTTATTCAATCTGGCAGTGGTCAAAATCCTGCTCGACAAATCGGTATTAATTCAGGTGTCCCATACAAGACGTCAGCAATGACAGTAAATGAAGTATGTGGATCTGGCCTAAAATCTATTATTTTAGGTAAACAACTCATACAGTTAGGAGAAGCTGAGGTTGTAGCTGTTGGTGGTATCGAAAGCATGACAAATGCTCCAGAACTTATTTTAAAAAAGGACACTGCTCCTGTAAAAAGTTTTATGCATGATGGTTTAACAGATGTATTTAATCAAATACCAATGGGTTTAACTGCTGAACGTATTGCTGAAAAGTATGAAGTAAGTCGTGTAGACCAAGATGAATTTGCGTTAAATTCTCATTTGAAAGCTCATGAAGCAATTCAAGCAGGTAAATTTGATAAGGAAATTGTTCCACTCGAAGATATAAACGGCGAAATGATGAATGCTGACGAATTAGTTAGACCTGAAAGTAACATGGAAGATTTAGGTTCTTTAAAAACAATCTTTAAAGAAGACGGTACGATTACAGCTGGAAATGCATCAGCATTAAGCGATGGCGCATCTGCTTTAATCCTCATGGATGAAGACTATGCTAAAGAACACAATTATACAATTTTAGCTACGTTAGGAGAACATTCAGAAATAGGTTGTGACCCTTTATATATGGGATACGCTCCTTTTTATGCAGTTGAAGCATTGCTCAATAAAGTTAACAAAACTATCGAAGATATAGATTTAGTAGAAATGACTGAGGCTTTCTCAGCTCAAAGTATACCAGTTAAGAAAAATTTAAATATTCCAGATGAGAATTTCAACATATATGGTGGCGCAATTGCTTTAGGACATCCGTTAGGCTCCACAGGGTCAAGATTGGTTACAACTTTATCTTATGCACTACATCAAGAGAATAAACAAACTGGTATCGCGACAGCTTGTATCGGTGGTGGCTTAGGTATTGCTTTAATGATAGAAAGAGGAGCAGATCAATAATGGAAAAATTAACAAAAGACTTTAGACATTTATCTCGATTAGAGAAAATTGAACAACTCAAAAAACATGGTTGGCTAAATGAAGAATCTGAACAAATCCTACACAATCATTCTGTAATAGATAAAGAACTATTAGATAATTTAATTGAAAATGTTATTGGACAAGGTACTCTGCCAATAGGTATATTGCCAGAAATAATAGTAAACGATAAAGCATATGTTGTTCCTATGATGGTCGAAGAACCTTCAGTCGTAGCAGCTGCAAGTTATGGTTCAAAACTATTTAACAATACGGGCGGTCTAAAAATCATTAAGACTGGAACAACTAAATTAGGACAAATTGTATTTGATCAAGTAAACAATACAACAGAATTAAGCAAAAAAATATATGCATTAGAAGAACAAATCCATAAAGTAGCTGACAAAGTGTATCCGTCCATCAAGAAAAGAGGCGGAGGATATCAAAAAATAGAAATAGATGAATTCCCTAAAGAACACATGCTTTCCTTAAAAGTCCATGTGGATACATGTGATGCAATGGGCGCTAATATTATCAATACTATACTTGAAGGTATTGCGAGCTATTTAGAAACAGAACTCGATAACAATGAAATATTGATGAGCATCCTTTCCAATTACAACACAACATCTGTTGTACGTATCGAGGGTAAAATAAACATCAAAGATTTAGAGAAAAATGGTATGAGTGGAGAAGAAGTTGCATATCGTATGGAAAGAGCATCTGTATTAGCTCACATAGATCCATATAGAGCTGTCACACACAACAAAGGAGTTATGAATGGTATTAGCTCAGTCGTGTTAGTTACAGGCAATGATACAAGAAGCGTAGAAGCAAGCGCACATGCATATGCTAGTAAAGATGGACAATATCGAGGATTAACAACATGGAAATTTGATAAAGAAAACAAACAACTTATCGGCAGTATTGAACTACCACTAGCAATCGGAACAATAGGTGGTGGTATCGGTCTGTTACCAGCATCAAAAGTTGCATTAGACATACTAAACGTACAAACATCACAAGAACTAGGACACGTAATGGCAGCAGTTGGGTTAGCACAGAACTTCTCAGCATGTAGAGCGCTCGTTTCAGAAGGCATACAACAAGGACATATGAACCTACACTATAAATCACTCGCGATTAAAATAGGTGCCAAAGGAGACGAAATACACGCTGTAACAACAGCCTTAAAACAATCATCTAACCCAAATCTGACTACAGCTGAAGAAATATTAAAAGAAATTAGAAGTAAATAGTAAGAAAAAGAGCTAGGGAGATAAATCCTTAGCTCTTTTTTGGATGGGATTAATCAAAAAAGCAAGAGTTGTTACTGTTGTTGGATTTTCTATCTCATTAATCCAACTAAACATCTTCTTATTGGATTTTCTATCTTATTAATCCAAGTAGACACTCTCTTATTGGATTTTCTTCCTCATTAATCCAAGTAGACACCCTCTTATTGGATTTTCTTTCACATTAATCCAACTACATACCTTCTTATTGGATTTTCTAACTCGTTAATCCAAGTAAACACCCTCTTATTGGATTTTCTATGAATATGTCCATATAATTGTGTAATAAAAAAAGAGCCAAATATAGCTCACTTTAGTACAATGTAATCGACTAAGAAAATATTGTAGAGGTGACCT
>NZ_PPRS01000012.1 GCF_002902755.1 Mammaliicoccus lentus
TTGCACATTGAAAACTAGATAAGTAAGCAAATAGATTTTACCAAGCAAAAAACCGAGTGAATTTTTAACGAAATTCAACAAGCTTAATAATCGCGCGTCGTCTTTTTAGACGACATCACAGATTAATAACTGGTAAAGGTTAGTTAAACATGATTGTATCTTCGATACACAGTGCTTAACTAAGGATTTACATGATTAAGTTATTAAGGGCGCACGGTGGATGCCTTGGCACTAGAAGCCGAAGAAGGACGTTACTAACGACGATATGCTTTGGGGAGCTGTAAGTACGCTTTGATCCAGAGATTTCCGAATGGGGAAACCCAGCATGAGTTATGTCATGTTATCCACATATGAATACATAGTATGTGAGAAGGCACACCCGGAGAACTGAAACATCTTAGTACCCGGAGGAAGAGAAAGAAAACTCGATTCCCTGAGTAGCGGCGAGCGAAACGGGAATAGCCCAAACCAATAGGCTTGCCTATTGGGGTTGTAGGACACTCAATACGGAGTTACAAAGGAAATAATTAGACGAATGGTTTTGGAAAAGCCAACCATAGAAGGTAAAGGTCCTGTAGTCGAAAGTTATTTCTCTCCTGAGTGGATCCTGAGTACGGCGGAACACGTGTAATTCCGTCGGAATCTGGGAGGACCATCTCCCAAGGCTAAATACTCTCTAGTGACCGATAGTGAACCAGTACCGTGAGGGAAAGGTGAAAAGCACCCCGGAAGGGGAGTGAAATAGAACCTGAAACCGTGTGCTTACAAATAGTCAGAGCCCGTTAATGGGTGATGGCGTGCCTTTTGTAGAATGAACCGGCGAGTTACGATTTGATGCAAGGTTAAGCAGTAAATGTGGAGCCGTAGCGAAAGCGAGTCTGAATAGGGCGAATGAGTATCTGGTCGTAGACCCGAAACCAAGTGATCTACCCATGTCCAGGTTGAAGTTCAGGTAACACTGAATGGAGGACCGAACCGACTTACGTTGAAAAGTGAGCGGATGAGGTGTGGGTAGCGGAGAAATTCCAATCGAACTTGGAGATAGCTGGTTCTCTCCGAAATAGCTTTAGGGCTAGCCTCAAGTGATGATTATTGGAGGTAGAGCACTGTTTGGACGAGGGGCCCCTCTAGGGTTACCGAATTCAGACAAACTCCGAATGCCAAATAATTTAACTTGGGAGTTAGACTATGGGTGATAAGGTCCATAGTCGAAAGGGAAACAGCCCAGACCACCAGCTAAGGTCCCAAAATATATGTTAAGTGGAAAAGGATGTGGCGTTGCCCAGACAACTAGGATGTTGGCTTAGAAGCAGCCATCATTTAAAGAGTGCGTAATAGCTCACTAGTCGAGTGACACTGCGCCGAAAATGTACCGGGGCTAAACATATTACCGAAGCTGTGGATTATCCGTAAGGATAATGGTAGGAGAGCGTTCTAAACGTGTTGAAGCATGATCGCAAGGACATGTGGAATGTTTAGAAGTGAGAATGCCGGTGTGAGTAGCGAAAGATGGGTGAGAATCCCATCCACCGATTGACTAAGGTTTCCAGAGGAAGGCTCGTCCGCTCTGGGTTAGTCGGGACCTAAGCCGAGGCCGATAGGCGTAGGCGATGGATAACAGGTAGATATTCCTGTACCACCTATGATTGTTTGAACGATGGGGGGACGCAGTAGGATAGGCGAAGCGTGCTGTTGGAGTGCACGTCCAAGCAACAAGACTGAGTGTTAGGCAAATCCGGCACTCGTAAGGTTGAGTTGTGATGGGGAGTTGGATCATGAATCCGACGAGTCGTTGATTTCACACTGCCAAGAAAAGCCTCTAGTTAGAAAATAGGTGCCCGTACCGCAAACCGACACAGGTAGTCAAGATGAGAATTCTAAGGTGAGCGAGCGAACTCTCGTTAAGGAACTCGGCAAAATGACCCCGTAACTTCGGGAGAAGGGGTGCTTTTTAAGGTGCAAGCCTTGAAGAGCCGCAGTGAATAGGCCCAAGCGACTGTTTATCAAAAACACAGGTCTCTGCTAAACCGTAAGGTGATGTATAGGGGCTGACGCCTGCCCGGTGCTGGAAGGTTAAGAGGAGTGGTTAGCTTCTGCGAAGCTACGAATCGAAGCCCCAGTAAACGGCGGCCGTAACTATAACGGTCCTAAGGTAGCGAAATTCCTTGTCGGGTAAGTTCCGACCCGCACGAAAGGCGTAACGATTTGGGCACTGTCTCAACGAGAGACTCGGTGAAATCATAGTACCTGTGAAGATGCAGGTTACCCGCGACAGGACGGAAAGACCCCGTGGAGCTTTACTGTAGCCTGATATTGAAATTCGGCACAGCTTGTACAGGATAGGTAGGAGCCTTAGAAACGTGAGCGCTAGCTTACGTGGAGGCGCTGGTGGGATACTACCCTGGCTGTGTTGACTTTCTAACCCGCACCATTTGATCATGGTGGGAGACAGTGTCAGGCGGGCAGTTTGACTGGGGCGGTCGCCTCCTAAAGAGTAACGGAGGCGCTCAAAGGTTCCCTCAGAATGGTTGGAAATCATTCGCAGAGTGTAAAGGCACAAGGGAGCTTGACTGCGAGAC
>NZ_PPRS01000013.1 GCF_002902755.1 Mammaliicoccus lentus
GGTTTTTAATCTTAATCATCAATACACCACCTATATTTGTATAAATACATATACAATATTTATAGCTATTGCCCATAATAAAGCCATAAATATTTTATGACTTAATGTATTTATTTTGAATAATAATACCGAAAGTCCAAATTCATAGATTAGCAATATTAAAAACGTTATCAAGTAAAATTTGAAACTTAATGACCATGATAAACATAATCCTATTATGAAAATGATAAAAAATAATAATAAAGTATGTGTTAAAATATATGTCAAATATAGTTTCATTTTAGTGTTATTAAACATTAGTAATCTTTCTAGAGCTGCATTTTGCTTCAACCTTTGATGTAACACAATCTGGCTTGTACTGATAACTAATAATAATGCAATAATTAATCCTGCGCTTATAGAAACGTCGGAATTTTTATTTACAGCATGTTGTTCCATTTTAGAGTTTGGCGTATCTTTTTTATATTCTTTTTTGATTGTTTCTAGACTTACATTCTGTCCTGATTTGTCTAAATGTTTTTGAATAATAATTGGAATTTGTTGTTCATATAGTGCTTTACTAGTTACTTCTAATGCAATCTCACCAATAAAATCATCTTTATAATATAAAGGTATTGCATCTCTTAAATTATTATTAGATAGCTTTTTGTTAAAACCTTCAGGTATTTGCATACTCACTATAGCTTGCTTTTTTTGAATAACATCTTCAATATAAGCTTCATCTTTTTGTAATTTAATTACTTCCAAATATTTAGTATGTTCCAAAGTATGAATTAAATTTTTAGATTCACTAGATTGATCCATATCTTGAATCGCTATAGGGACTTTAAATACTTTATTTGAAGAAGCTTCAACCATAAAAACTACACTTACAGTTAAAATAATAAAAAGTATTAAAATGATATATTGTACCCATTGTTTTAATACGACTAAATTGAATATAGGTTTCATTGGCGATACCTCCAAACTAAAGAAATAACCAATAAACACATAACTATTAATATATTCCAATAAAACATAGGGTGTACATTTAATATATAATTGTTAAGTATTAATTCTAATAATTGATTCATTACAATAGTAAAAGGCGACATATCTATAATATTATTAAACAGCCCTTTTAAATAAACAACAGGAATCGTTGCCCCAGAAAATATTAGTATAACGACAGTCAAAACAATTTTCCAAACATAATTAAATGCTTGTCTTGCTGTTATATCAATAAAAATAAATATAGCCGTCAATGCAAAAAGATAATATACAATATATATTAACAAAGTTGGCCAGTTATACATTTCAAAATCAGGATTCAAAAATTTTAGAATCAACCATAAACCAAAGCAACTCCATATAGCTGTATAAATTAAGCTGAATAACCCTCTCACAATAGTTAATTTTTCATAAGAGAAATGAAACATACTAAGTCTTTCCTTTAAGGCATTTTTTTGGTTCATTTTTAATATACTGAATATAGAAAAGAAAAAGAAAAAAATGGATACAAAGTAAAATGCTACAATATAATAACTTGCTGTATCGTATACTTTTACTGGTTCTTCTTCGAAAGAACCATTTCTATTTAATCCTGTAAATAACATATCAGTCATCATAGTAAGCAATTCTTCATCAGAAGCATCTTCATATACATGTGTATATGATAGTGCTCCTCCCATCGATAACATTAATCTACTATATACAGAATCTGTTAATTGCATAATAACTATGCTTTCGATGGACTGCGTGTCATATGTATTAACAACAATTGGAAGTTCTCCATTTTTATAAAAAGCTTTTGTCATGCCTTCTTTAAATAAGAAATAACCATCTATTTTTTTACTTTTTAATAATTTTGCTGCTTGTTGTTCATTATAATGCTCAATATTAAGATTATCTCCAAGTGATTGTCCATCACCAACAGCATTTAATATTAACTTTGTTTCTTTAGATTGATCTTTATCTACGATACCAATTGTAAAGCTGTCGTCTTTTTGGTTAAAATGTTGAATCCCTATCATTAAACCAAGCAATGCGATAAATAATAATAAAATATATACAAGCAAATACCACTTTTTAATTAAAAAAGAGTGGTATATGTTGAACAATTTTAAAGTCGACATATAACCACTCCTTCCATATTAATTAATATCGTTTGTTACATCTTTTACGATATCTTCAAATTTGTCTTGAACTTCGTCGCCAATATCATCTACTTCTGAAGATGATAAAGTATTAAAGTCTACTGCGCCGTCTTTTTTGAATTTAATATCTTTCTTCAATTCAGTTTTGCCATCAATCATTAATTTAATTGGCTCACCATTTTGTTCAAAACTTATATTAAATTTTTGTTTTTGCTCATTATTTTTAACATCAGTTGTTAAATTATTTTCATAATTTAAATCAAATTTGCTACCAGTTGAAGGTGTTAAAGTTACTGTACCTTTATCAGTACGTTTATCTCCATCAACTTTAGATTTATTATCTAATTGAACCATAGTATTGCTATATTCATTTTCTTTTACATTAAGTTTGTATTTATCACTAATGTTATCACCATCAGTAGATTTACCTTTTAATGTTATTACATCTTCGTTGTCAGGAACTGATAGTTTGTAATCAACTTGAACGACATCGTCAATAACGTTTGCTCCTGTTAATTTAACTTGTTCGTCATCTTTATTAGTGATTGTTAAGTCACGCTTTAAGATTTCTTTTCCATCTACAAATATAATTGACTTCACTTTTGGATAATTAGACTCATCTTCGTCTTTTGCTTCTTTTAATAAATCATCAATCTCTTTATTATATTCTTTAACATTACCTTGTTTTTCAGCAATTTCTTTGATGTCTTTATCTTTTTTCGCTTGTTCTAATACTGAAACAGTGATTTTTTTAGTATCTTTAGAGCTTAAATTCATCGTAACTTTCTTTAGTTTCTTTTCGTCACCAAAGATTTTAACTTTTTCTTTATCTTTTTTAAAGTTATCGTCATCTAATTGATCTACGATAAGATCACTATATCGTTTAGATATTTTATCTATTTGGTCTTGTGAAACTTGAGAACTTGATAAAATTGTATTTAAGTTTAATGAATCATTTGTAACATTATTACTTTCACCTTGATCAAGTGATTCTCCAGTTGCTTTTTCAATACCTTTTTTAATTTCATCATTTTTCACTTTATAAATACTATCAAATAATGGTGTTTCTAAATACTGATTGTTTTTATCAGCACTCCACTGGAAATTACCAATTTTATTATCTGCAATTGTTGGTTCAATACCTAATTTAGAGTTTTTCTTTTTTGGATCATGTCCTACATTAAATATAAGATTAGTTGAATCTATAACTGATTTTGGTAGCCCAATTTGTGATAATAGACTATCCGGAACTTCAACTCCCAGTTTATAAGACATTTCATAAGACTCATCTTTCATTTTGTCTTGAAACTTAGATTCATTTTCAAATCTGTCATTAAAATAATCTTTCCATAAACTTGCTGACTTTTGCTCACTTAATAAATATGTATTCTTTGGGGTGTTAGTTAAAAAATAATAAGTCGCTGCCCCACCAATCCCTACAACAGCAACAAATGCAACTACTATTGCTATAATAAGCACTTTAATTTTAGTAGACATATTCTACACCTCTTTTGATTTGATAACATTATCATATCAAATGTTACAACTTTATAACATATTATTTTGAAATTAATTATATTTTTTTAAAAATACACATTTTTCCTGGTTTATTATAACTTTCAGCCATCTTATTTTTTTCTATTTTAATGATTTGAGCTTTAGAAGGCCAAAAAGCTGGTAATATTAGCTTATTATATTGCTTCCATAGAGGATCAATATAATAATAATAATGTTCATCAAATCCTATTAATAGTGTTACATGTATATTTGAAACTAACTTTTTATTATTTCTTCCTATTTTAAATGTTTTCCAAACAGGCGATTGACCTAATTTTGTATGATAAATTAAAACCGGATGTTTTTTTGCTAATATGTTCTCTAATTCATACAGTGTTGTACCTGTACCGTCTACCAAATCTGCATCAAACTTATTAAGGTAAGGTGCTAAAACATTAGGAAATATACTTTGGTGTCTTAAAAAGCTAATTAAAAATTGATTGCCTACATAACCTTTTTTAGGGTTATCAATATGGGTTGGCCAATCTTTCATTATAGTTATAGCATCAATTTTTTTATAATAATAATTCAGTAACATTGAACTTGCTACACCTTCACACCCCATAACCATCGGTATAGGAAACAACTGACTTTTTGGCTTTACAGATAACAACACTTTCATAATTTCATAACTCCTTAAAATTTATTTAATAAAGATAAAAAGTGTCCCTAATAAGGCACACTTTCGATTTTTATAAAACTTCTCCTTCAATTTCCATTAGCAAATTTTTAATTTTTCGATGTTGTATTTTTGAGACTTCAATTGCTACAGTTCTTTCATCTTTATCGTTTCTCTTTTTAGAAATTAAACCTTTTTCTTTTAAATTTTGAACTGCTTTAGATATATAATAAGGCTTAAACTTTGAATTTTTTATAATATCTTTAACATTATAGCAATCCTTTTCACCTTTATATATATAAACTAATATATATAGTTCTTCAAATGTTAATACAAATTGGCTTTTTATTTTTGTTAAATGTTCTTTGGCTTTCTTGCTAACTGTAACTAATTCTACTACATTTCTAATTTGTACGGCTTCCATTGCTTACCACTCCCCAAGTTAAAATAGCTATTTGTTGAATTGGTCGATTAAGCATTTTATCTTTCTTATAGCATATTTTTCCTTTTCAACACAATGAATTTTTATTTATTTATTATTTTATAATAAGTTTTAAAAACATTCAACAAAATTTGTAAAAACAGGAAATTAACTTCCATTAAATCCTATAAATCTCTTTAATATCAATACTTTTATGGAATAGAAACTAAAATATTTACTATCGTCTTTATTTTAAAGTTCTTAATATTTTAATAATAATTACTTTTAAAATATAAAAATAGAAATTGTAGTTAAACCTGTTTTCAAACAAAAAAGTAGTAAAAACTCTTAACGAATCAAGAATTTTTACTACTTTTAAATTGGGTGTGGGAAAGAAATCTCGTTTTATTAAAAAGATTTAGTAGTCCCAACCTGTTCATTATTATGATTAATAATTATTTTTTCTTACCTAGTGTATCGATAAAGCTTAATGCAGATAAACCTAATAATTGTAATGCATGCTTAGATCCTTTAAAACCGTGGCCCGCTTCATAGTGTTTATAAGCTGCTACTGATAATACTGATCCAATAATTAACGATCCTAATCTTGAGAATGTTTTGCTGAATGCACTTAAGAATAGAAATGCTGAACCTAATACTTCAAGTCCACCAGTTAATTTCATTGCGTTTCTAGAAAGACCAAATCCTTCTTCAAATTGTTGAGCCATACCGTCATCGTTTTTTACTTTCGGTTGACTAGCTTTAAATAACTCTTTACCTACATATACGTTTAATAAATATCTTAACATTACTAAATTTCCTCCTTATTTTTCATATAATCATCAACAATTGGCTTAACTTTTTCGCCTAATAGTTTAATAGATTTCATCACTTTTTCATGAGGTATAGAGCCTACTGGTAAATGAAGCATAAACCTTGTTATACCAAGATCTTCATGAAGCTTAATGATTTTGGCTGCAACTGTTTCTGAACTACCAACAAATAATGCGCCATGAACAATTTCTTGTTCAAATTTTTCGATTGAGTACATCGGCCATCCTCTTTCTATGCCTAATTGATTAATAACATAAGCACTAGAAGGATAGTATTCTTGTTTAGCTATTTCATCAGATTCTGCTACATAACCCCAAGAATGCGTAGCAATAGGTAACTTACTTACATCATGTCCTTTAGATTCAGCTATCGCTTTATACATCGCTACATTGCGTTTAAAACGACTTGGCGCACCACCTATAATAGCATAAGTAATAGGCAAGCCCAATTCCCCCGCTCTCATAGATGATTCTGGATTTCCTCCTGTTGCCAACCAAATAGGTAATTTCTCTTGTACAGCTCTTGGATAAACATCTAATCCATTAATTGATGGTCTTGTTGATCCTTGCCAATTAACAGTTTTATTCTCATTAATATTTAACAATAAATCTAGTTTCTCTTTATACAAAATATCATAATCTTTCAAATCATATCCAAACAAAGGAAATGACTCTATAAATGAACCTCTCCCAGCCATAATTTCAGCTCTACCATTGCTCAATGCATCTAGAGTTGCAAATCTTTGGTAAACTCTCACTGGATCATCTGAAGAAAGGACTGTCACGGCAGAAGATAATCTTATTCGATTTGTTTGAGGAGCTGCTGCTGCTAACACAGATACTGGATCAGATACTGCATAATCTTCTCGATGATGCTCACCTAAACCATATATATCCAATCCTACCTTATCAGCTAAAATAATTTCTTCTACAATTTGATTGATTCTTTCTGATGCTGTGAAAGGTTTATCAGTACCATCGACAGGAGATAACTCTGCAAAAGAGGAAAGACCTAATTCAAACTTCATATTCTCACCTCGATATACTATTTATACTAGATATAATTATAATACTATTTTAATAAATGTCAAGGTTCTTGTTAAATAAAGATTTAAATTTCTATACTTAAATACGCCCTTAAAAGTAAACATTAAAAATGAAAACTTTTAAGGGCGTATTTAGAGATTGTTTATTCATTCAATTTACAATATTCTAGTAATGCTTCTTTTAAAGGTTTTGTTATTTCCAAATTCCTTATATCATCAATTGTCATAGGATCTAAATAAATACATTTAATAGGGATATTATTTTCAAAAGCTACTACTGCCTCCCCATCAACACTTCCTTCAAACATCACTTCTACGGTAGAAAAATAGAGACCTAATACATAAATGAGAGCATCTCGATATCTTTCTCGATTTTTAATATATTCTGCTACTTGATCGTCTTGTATATAATAAGCATCTACAAGTGTCATGCCTTCTATATGTTTAGGTATGGATGTAACATGCGTTTCTGTCGAGACATTCTTTCTTTTTTTAAGAAATTTAAACATATTGTTATCTTCCTTTAACTTTATATTCTAATTTGATTTACTACGTTGATATTCTTGATATTCAAAAAATACTTGGAATAACATAATAAGCATAGCAGGATGATAATCATTCGTTTGAATATCAATTTGATGATTCGAAGCAATTTTAAACCTTTCAGACTTTGTTTCCATCAAAACTTGGTTTCGCTGATTTGTTACTCTTACTGATCTAGAGATAAATCCAGATTCAAATACTAATTCATCATTGTTTATACCTTTAAATATCATTTTAGGTTTCCAACCTATTTTAGTTTCAACAACACCTATTTTTTTATCGTTCTTAAAAACTTCCCATACTGTTTTAAAAGGCGTTTTAAGTTTACCTTCTAAACTTTTCTCTTGGAGTACAGAATAATTTCCACCTTGAAATTCAATGATAAAATTATGTTTTTTTCTTCCTAAAATCGCAAAAGTTTCTTGATGCGTTGATGTATAATATAAACTCAATTTATAAACTGGTTCTTCATACTGATTGAAAACGTCGATGGGCTTTGTAGAAGATCCGAAGAAGTTTTCTTTAAAATGAAATCGATTCATACATTATCTCCTTCAATAAGTATTTATTGATTTCATTTTATCATAGCCTTATCCCTTCCTCTATAATCGAATGTATTTAATATAAATAACTTATTAATTATTTTATTTACTTCCTCTTCAGCACTCTTCTTTATTGAAACAAGTACCATTCTTTCATCTTGTTCATTTCTATATTTCATAACATAGTTTAGTTTGACTAATGCTTTAACAGCTTTATTAATCTTCACCATATCCCAATTAAATTTAAGTTTTATTGCTTTCAATGTGCATACTTCATTTTGATATTGTTGAATAAGTATCAATAACATTAATTGATCCATACTTAAACGATATCCCTCTACAATATCTTTTTTTATTGAAACTAATTGGTCATTTATATAAAGCGTAACTTCTATTATCTGATTTGTATTGATAGTGTCATATCTTTCAATTAATAATGTTTTTAAATCTTTTGTTACTTGATGAATTAAAGTTTCAATTTTTATTCTGTGACGAGTTTCTACTATTATAAGTATTTTTCTCTCATCGTCTTTTGCACGTTGCTTTTCATAATAATCTAAATCTTCTAAGTATGAAATGACATGCGTTAACATTGTCTGATTTATATTTAGCAATGCTTTAAGTTCTCCTGTAGTAAAAGATGATTGTTCTTTACGATTATACATATATTTTAATATTTTCAAGTGATACATATTAATTTCAAATTCTTTTTTTAAGTACTTCTTTACTTGGCTATTTACATAATTCATTCTTAATAAATCATTAATTTGCTTATTCATTTATAAAAACCACCTTAATTAATTAAATTTATTTTATTTTTATATAGATATGTTTAATAAAACTTGGTGATGAATAATATTGAACAATTAGATTATTTGGTTCTTTCACAATACTTACTTCTCTCAATTCTAAATCCATGTTCGTTAACAATTCATTATTACCTAGCTTAGTGTTTTCGCTTATGATGATATTATTTGGCCTACATACAAAACTATTTATTTCTATATTTTTCATTTTTATTCTTTGATGCATCATTTTAAAACTATGTGTATTTGGAAACACGAGTAATTGATATTCATAAAAATAATTCGTTAATAATATATGCTCATTAAAATAAACAATTTCTCCTCTTAATCTTTTCAGTGTTAACATCAATTCAAACAGTTGTCTTTGGCTTTCAATGTTTGATTGTTTTTCTTTAATCATAAAATGGCTGCTTTGAGAAGGGATCATACTATCTATCCATATGTCATTTATAAGCATCGTTACTTTTTCATTATGAAATACACTCCATTTAAATATTGAAACAAGTGATGTAATTCTATTAGGAAATTTAGGTTGGTATAAAATGTTGAACGAAGGGATATCTTTAAATTTTTCGCTTATTTCCTTGTTAATATCAGTTTCATTTTTTATTTTATATGATATAAGAAAATGCGAGTCCAATTTGTGAGACATTCGATGAGCTAAATAATCATTGCGAGTGTTTAAAATGAGAATCATGGTTGCATCTACTAAATATTTAGAAATTGTCTCAGTTATAATATTGAATTGCTGATAAGAAGTATCAATATAAAACTTAAACGATTGCATTCCGTAATAATATGTACATTCAGTCAAATAAATTAATAACCTTTCAAAATAAATTAAAAAGTTATTTAAACTAGAATGCTTATTCAATTGAATTTCAAATGAAATATCAAATTGGTTTTCTAAGCAAAATGAAAATATTTGATCAATGATTTTGTTATCTTCAAAACCTAGTTCGTAAAATTCACAAAGTAATGCATGTGAGAACAATAAACAATATTTACCGTATTCTCTACGCATGCATAATAACTTAGATTGGTGATACTGGTTTGTTAAAGTTTCCTTATGAGTAACATAAACAAGTAAATCAGGTGATAATACATTTGATGATTGAACATCTCTCATATCAATTTCTATATTATCCTCTACAATTAAACTCATTTCTGATTCTCTAATGAATTCCCGTAACATTGAAAAATCATCCATTAAAGATGTCTTATCATTACGAAACGAAAAATATTCATCTTGATACATTTGTTTTCTAAATTTCCCCGGTGTAATATCGTATCGCTCTCTAAAATTTTTTATAAAGCTACTTTCATTACTATATCCATTATCTATAGCAATTTGAGATAAAGTGTGAGCAGTGTACATTAATTCATAACTACTATAAATCAATCTTACGTCTTTTAATAAATCGGTAAATTTCCTACCTGTATGTTGCCTTAATTTATTTGAAAGTTTCCTTTTTGAATATAGGCTGGTCCTGGCTACCTCTGCTATTGTTATTTTATTTTTATTATTCTTATAAACATAATCTATAGTATTCGCTATATCAGAATATACTTTATCTCGGCCATAATTTAAGTAATTATCGTCAATAACTCTTGAATCGAAGAGTAATTTTGCTACATCATTAATACTTCCAAATATACTTTCTAAAACATTCCTATTCTCCCTACCTTCCCTATTTAAATAATTAGAAATGAGTTTAATCATGCGCGCCTTTAATAAAGCATTATCTATTTTATTTGGATTTAGAAAATAACGCTTATTAAAATGATATATTTCATCTAATTCTATCCTCGAGAGTGTAAGACAGGCGATGATTGTATCTTTATTGGTGATGACACCAAAAAGTTCAAGATCATTTATGATAATGACATCGCCACTTTTATATTCATTTTTAGAATGATTAATAGAAATACTTGCTTTTCCTTCTATTATATATAGGACAATAATTCCTAAATTAAATTCATATTGTATATTCAACGGATGATAAATTTTCAAATTACAATCATGTAGCATAACTAACACCTCTATTTAACTTGCAAAACCTTATTAATAAGTAAAGTAATTATAATTCAAAAATTATTGATAAAAATACTTTATTTCTGACTTTTTATTATGAAATTTTGTACTTATTTAATTTCGTTAAAATCAATATTTTTTAGTAAGGTAGTATGAATCAGTTGATATAAATTTATAAAGTCAAATATTTATTTATGTCTTAAATATTACAATCGTGTAACAATAAAAAATTTTTAAATAGAAAATTGCTTATAAATACTGTTATTAAAGCATTTCAAACTCATATAAAAGTGTTCAGAATTATTACATGAAATCTTAAGATATTTAAATTAAATTACAAAGCTTTAACATTCAACACAAAGCATTCAATTTCTGCTAAAGTAGATTTTGTTGATAAACAGCAGAGAAAAAAACTTATAAATTACAAAACATATACGAAAACATTTTTAAATTATCTAGGAGGATTTTTACATTATGAAAAAA
This sequence comes from Mammaliicoccus lentus, assembly GCF_002902755.1. Taxonomy (GTDB): domain Bacteria; phylum Bacillota; class Bacilli; order Staphylococcales; family Staphylococcaceae; genus Mammaliicoccus; species Mammaliicoccus lentus. The sequence goes on from NZ_PPRS01000013.1 coordinate 11,021, forward strand.
ATAGCAACAGCAGCAATTGCAACAGCAGGAATTGCAACATTTATGGCACATGACGCAGATGCGGCAGAAAATAACCAAGGTTATAACCCAAATGATCCACATTCTTATGAATACAGCTACACAATTGATCAACAAGGTAACTATCACTACACTTGGAAAGGGAACTGGAACCCTTCAACTCAATCATACGGTAACGAAGCTCAACAACAAGTAGCTAACAATACTAGCTCAAATAATACTGAAGCTTCTTCTAATACAAATTATTCACAACCAGCATTCAATGCTGCACCAAACGGTGGAGGTTTAGGAGCTACAAATACTGCTTCTTCAAACCAAGATAACGTTCGCGTTTCAACTACACAAGCACCAACATCAGATAACCAAACTACAACTTCAAGCTCAAGTTCAAAAGTTAGCACTACAACTACTTCAACTTCTCGTCCATCAAATAGCGGAGGCGCTAACTTATACACAGCTGGTCAATGTACATACTATGCATTCGACAAGCGTCCTGACTTAGGTAACACTTGGGGTAACGCAAATAACTGGGCTAGCGCAGCTGCTCAATCAGGTTACACTGTAAATAACAAACCTTCATCAGGTGCTGTATTACAATCAACATCAGGTGCATACGGTCACGTAGCATATGTTGATAATGTTAATTCAGACGGTTCAATTGAAGTTTCTGAAATGAACTATGCAGGTGGAGTTGGAGTAGTATCTACTCGTACTATCTCAGCTACTGAAGCAGGTTCTTACAACTACATTCACTAAGATATTTAAAAAAAAGAGCAATCATAATGATTGCTCTTTTTTATGCTTTAGTATCTACTTTTTTTATGCTAATACCTGTCATACCATAAAATGCCGCGAAGATAACGCATAGATAACATGGTACTGCCCACCAGAAGAAATCTCCTAACGATACATGTAATAAATCTCTATAATAAATGCCAGATGTACCCCATGGAATAAATGGTAATACCATAGTTCCACAATCTTCTAGCGTTCGTGACAGATTGACTCTGTCTAAACTTCTTTCATCATACACATCCATTAATAATACACCAATCATAATAATAACAACTGATGCTACACCAGCAGCAAATACTAAAATTAAGCTACCAGCAATAGTTACAAATATAAGATGTGAATCTTTACTTATTTTACTAGATATTGTTGACAGTATTACTTTTAAACTGCCAGAAGCTTCTACAATTCCCACGAAAGCATAACCACAAAAAATTGTAACAATTATTTCTGTCATACTCATTATGCCACCACGTTTTACAAGTTCTACCATAGAATTTGATGCATCATTATTTGATAAAGATGTCATACTTATATCAAAACCATTCATTGTAACGTTAAAAGCATCAACTAAATCAAAACCATTGTTAAATATACCAACAACCATAGCTACTGCACTTGATAATAGCATCATTGGCACTGTTGGCTTACCCATACTTATGCCTATAACAATGACAATTACAGGTACCCAAACCCAAAAATTTAAATTAAAAGCTGTATCAATATTGGCTAATAAAGTATTAATACGTTTACTTTCAACATTTTCAGCATTAAATTGTAAACCTGCAAAGAACCATATTACAAGGCCGATTACTGATGCTGGAACTGTAGTCCACATCATATGTCTTATATGGTGAAATATATTTACTTTAGTTACAAGGGCGGCTAAATTAGTAGTATCAGATAACGGCGACATTTTATCACCAAACACGCCACCTGCTATAACAACACCAGCAATCATGCCTGCTGGTATATTCATTTCACTTCCTATAGCCATCAATGCAATCCCTGCTGTACCTACTGATCCCCATGCAGTTCCAGTCGCTACAGAAGTTACTGCTGTAATAATAAAAGCTGTTACTAAGAAATATGTAGGATTTATCATTTCTAAACCATAATAAATAAGTGCAGGTACAGTGCCAGAAAACATCCAAGTACCAATTAATATACCTACAGCAATAATAATAAAAATTGCAGGCATAGCAGTAGCTAATCTTTTAGTAATACCATCTTGTATTTCTTCCCAACTCAAGCCTACTCTTATTGCTATAAAGCCAGCATATATAGCTGCTAAAATAAGCAATGGTTGTATTGGGAATTGTAAAATTCCAAAACCTATTAAAACTATTATCCCCATGACCACAATAGTTGATACTGCTTCAAAAAGTGTTGGTAGCCTCTTCATATATCAAACCCCTTTCTAATAAATGAAGATTTCTTACAATTTTTTATAATAAAAGAAGTAGTTGTATATTTTACCAACTACTTCTTTTGTTTTACATGTGATATAAATGAATTATTACAAGAAAATGACATAAGTATTCTCACAATTCATTAAAAAACCCTATATTGATGGGCTATATCCTATATTACTGCATGTCATATTTCTATTTAAATATTACTAAAAGATTTTATAAGGTTATGATTAAGTAACAACTCGATGAAAATACACACAAACTCAATTTCATCTGTTAGAGTATATTTTGTCGTCGGAAAACGACACACACTTAAAATATAAATTATAAAATTAAACATATACGAAATTTACGGAGGAATATTTAAAATGAAAAAATTAACAACGATTGCAGTATTAACTACGGGATTAGCTACAACAATTATAGGGAATGGAGAAGCTTCTGCTGATACATTTGACCAAAACCAAAATGTACAACAAACTCAAACTCAAAACTATAATTACAACTACACTAGTAACTATAGCCAAAATTTCAATACTTCAAACATGAATGGATCAATTAATTCTTCATTCACTCAAACAGCAACACAAACTACAGGTTCATCAGCTAACTTATACACAGCTGGACAATGTACTTATTATATCTTCGATAAAAAAATGGAAGATGGAGATCCTATCAGCTCAACTTGGGGCAATGCTAACCAATGGGCTTCAAACGCAGCAGCTGATGGACACACAGTAAACAATACACCTAAAGAAGGTTCAATCTTACAATCATCTGCTGGTGCATTTGGTCACGTAGCATACGTTGAAAATGTAAACTCAGACGGTTCAATCGAAGTTTCTGAAATGAACTACCAAGGCGAAGGTGTTGTATCTTCTCGTACTATCTCAGCTTCAGAAGCTGGTTCTTACAACTACATTCACTAAAATTTGAATACTTTTTAAAGAGTCCAGACATGAATAATGTCTGGACTCTTTTTTATGCGATGAAAAAGGGATGTTTAAAGCTCTAACGGGCTAGAGTATATAAACAAGCACGTTAGAGCTTCATTTCCCCTATTTTTAATGTGATTTTATATTGAATTTATTTGATATATCGCTCTAAAGGGCTAGATATTTTAGTCTTGCACATTACATTTTCTAACGAGCTAGAGTACATAAACAAGCACGTTAGAGCTTCATTCCCCCTATTTTTAATGTGATTTTATATTGAATTTATTTGATATATCGCTCTAAAGGGCTAGATATTTTAGTCTTGCACGTTACATTTTCTAACGGGCTAGAGTTTTTAAACAAGCACGTTAGAAAGATACTATAGGAAAGCATGCACTTTCAAAATCGAATATTTTTCATTATTATCCCTTAAAGATTAGTAGTTCACCGCTAAAACATGTATAATAATACCAATAGTTAAGCGAGGAGGAAATGATATGACGAACAGTGAATAGAACCCTTTTCAAGAATCTACAATTCATGAAGAAAATAATATAAATATTGATAATCAAACATCTACTAATGATGATGAACGTTTATTCGGGATGCTCATATATTTAACGAGTCTATTTACTGCATTAATTGCACCTTTAATTATATGGTTGATTAAAAGAGATGAATCTTCTTTTGTAGATCGAATTGGTAAAGATTATTTAAACTTCTTTATTTCTTATACAATATGGGGAATAGTTGCTGGAGTACTATGTTTGATTATTATTGGCATTATTTTACTTCCAATATTAGCAATTTTAGTATTTATCTTCACCATTATTGGCGCAGTTAAAGCTTATCAAGGTGAAACTTATTTACCACCATTATCTATTCGCTTCATTAAATAGAAATAATTAAAACACTTTTTGTATAAAAAAGTGTTTTTTTTCTTTTTAAAGATAAAAGAGGCTCATTACTTTAATTATTAATCATGATAAAATAACTTGTATTCTTTTACACTCAAGAATACATATATTTATACGTCCCCTTTTTAAACATCATTTGTGCAATTCCTAAGATGGAATCGCATAATTTTTTTGTATTAAAAACTATAGTGCTTTAAAGGAGGAAATTTTTTGAAAGAAAACCTTAAAAAACCAAGAAGAAGATATATAAGTCTACCTACTCAAATATTAATTGCTTTAATATTAGGTGTTGTTGTAGGCTATTTTTTAAATGGACAAGATCAACTTATTAAATTTATACAACCAGTCGGTGATGTATTTTTAAACCTTATTAAAATGATTGTAATTCCTATTGTGTTTTGTTCATTAGCATTATCAATATCTAATGTTGGCGATATGCATACAGTCGGTAGATATGGTTGGAAAACATTACTTTACTTTGAAATCATTACAACTATTGCTATTGGTTTAGGTATTATATTCGGTAATTTATTTAAACCAGGTTTAGGATTAGATGCAGATAAATTGCCTAAAGGCGATATTTCTACATATGAAAGCACTGCTGATGCAGCAGAAAAATCTACTTATGGAAATCATATAATAGATACAATTGTAAGCATTATTCCTACTAATATATTCGAAGCTTTAGCTGCAGGAGAGTTACTCCCAATTATATTCTTTGCTGTATTCTTCGGATTAGCTATTGCTGCAATTGGAGAGAAAGGACAGCCTGTTAAGGATGTTCTTGGAGGTGCACTAGAAGCTGTATTTTGGATGATTCATAGAATTCTACGACTTGCACCATATGGTGTATTTGCTTTTATTTGTGTAACGATTATGACATTTGGATTATCTGCATTAATTCCATTAGTTAAGCTATTAGCTGTTGTTGTAGGTGCTATGATATTCTTTATTGTTGTTGTTTTAGGCATAGTAGCCAAAATTTGTGGTATTAACATTTTTTCAATTGTTCGCATATTGAAAGATGATTTATTACTTGCTTTCTCAACATCAAGTTCTGAAACTGTTTTACCTTCAGTGATGGAAAAAATGGAAAAATTCGGTGCACCAAAAGATATCGTATCCTTTGTAGTACCTACAGGATATACTTTTAACTTAGATGGTTCTGCTTTGTACCAATCTATAGCAGCGTTATTTGTTGCTCAAATGTATGGCGTACATTTAAGTCTAGTAGAACAACTTATTCTAATGTTCACTTTAATGATCACGTCTAAAGGTATGGCTGCTGTTCCTGGTACTTCTATTGTTGTATTAATTACCACTCTAGGATCGATGGGATTAAATCCAGAAGGTTTAGCATTAATCATTGGTATCGATAGATTATTAGATATGATGAGAACGTGTGTTAACGTAGTAGGAAACGCACTCTCTACAGTCGTTATTTCAAAATGGGAAAATAAATATGACCATGAAAAAGGTCAACTATATTTAAATTCTCTAAAAAAATAACAAAAAAAGATTCGGCTTGGGGGAGCCGAATCTTTTTTATTTTAATGAATCTTGTATTTCTTTAATTTCTTCTTGTTTTAAATCAACTACAATTTCTCCGTCTTTAGTGTCTTCTTTCAGAGCTTCTTTCGCTTCTTCTGAATGGTATAGCTCAGCAACTCTTTTTAAAGTTTTATTATCTTTATCTTTTGTATTTGCAGCTATAAAGTTGATATATGGTTTAGCAGCATTTGCATCTGGGTTTTCTGAATAGATAGGGTCTTTCTTAGGATTTAATCCTGCTTTAGATGCAACACCATTATTTATAACAGCGATATCTACTTCATCTAACGCTCTAGCTGTTTGTTGAGCATCGACTGCTTTAATATTTAAATTCTTTTTATTTTCAACTATATCTTTAGGACCACCATCTAATCCAAAGTCTTTCTTCAATTTAATATACCCTGCTTTTTCTAATAATTTTAAAGCTCTAGCTTGATTAGAAACGTCGTTTGGTATAACAACTTTAGCACCGTCTTTTAAATTTTTAATATCTTTTATTTGATTAGAATAAATACCCAGTGGAGCGAACACAGTTGTTCTAATTGGTGTGATTTCTGTTCCTTTATTTGCTCTTTGGAATTGATCTAAAAATGCAAAATGTTGGAATGAGTTTAAATCAATATCACCGTCTGACAATGCTTTATTGGGAACGTTATAATCCGAAAATTGTTTAACCTCTACATTAATATCTTCTTTTTTAGCTAATTCTGCTACTTTATCCCATACAGCAGTATCATTTGAAGCGATACCCACTGTTACCTTTTTATCATCTTTTTTATCACCACATGCTGCTAATAGTAAAACTAATGTCATTAATAATGTTAATACTTTTTTCATTTTATTCGCTCCTTTTCTTATGTATATAAATAGAAATCCCTTTTAAGCTTAGCTCAAAAGGGATTAACTTTATCTGCCAAGTTTAAAACTTGATGGATTTAGCACAGTTCTCTTTATAGAGTCCGCTGCTGAGATTTCATCGGGCCATATCCCTCAATCTCTCTTGATAATTTTTATTTGATTAATTCTGATAATACCTATCATATTACTCTAAGTCAATACTTTTTTAACTTCTTCTTACAATTTTAGACAATACATTACCTAAAGATTGGATAAGTTGTACCATAATGACTAGAATAACGACCGTAATAACAATAACAATTGTATCAAAACGTTGATAACCATAAGCTAAAGCTAAGTCACCAATACCGCCTCCACCTACTGCACCGGCCATCGCTGTAGCACCAATTAAACCGATAATAGATGTTGTTAATGCTAGAATTAAAGACCCTAGTGCTTCAGGTAATAAGAAATGTCGAATAATTTGAAACGGTGATGCTCCCATAGAATGTGCCGCTTCTATGACGCCTGAATTCACTTCTAACAGTGAGTTCTCTACTAATCTTGCAATGTAAGGCGCAACATAGACTGTTAAAGGTACTATTGCTGCAGAAGTTCCAATAGATGTACCCACAATCATTTTAGTAAAAGGTACAATAGCAATAAGTAAAATAATAAACGGTACCGAACGGAATATATTAATAACTGGATTTAGCACATGATATATAAAAGCATTTGGCCAAATACCATTCTTTCTAGTTATAACAAGTAAAATACCTAAAGGAATACCAATTAATGCACCGATTACTAAAGAAACAGTAACCATGTATAGCGTTTGGTATATAGCGTCATATAGTTGAGATGAATCTAAAGATGATCCAAACATTATGCTTCAACCTCCTCATATTCAATATTTAAATCTGTTAAATACTGAAAACTATTTTGAATTGCTTCTTGTTCTCCATTCAGACGTAGTGTTAAATAACCTACTGGTGTACCTTGAATGTCTGACATTGATGCAAACAGTATATTTATTTGTACGTGGAATTTAGTGATTAAATCATTGATAATACTATGTGTCACTTGTTCACCATCTATGTATAATTTAATGTCTGTAGCAGTTTTATCTTCAGGAATAAGTTTTCTTAAGTTTGAAGATATATCTGTAGTTATCACAGTTGATACAAAGTTTTTAGCAGTTGATGTTTGGGGGTGACTAAACACATCTAATACAGGACCAATTTCAATAACTTCACCATTTTCCATAACCGCTACTTTATTGCATATTTGTTGGATAACACTCATTTCATGTGTAATTAATAATATTGTGACTCCAAATTGTTCGTTAACTCTCTTTAGCAGTTTTAAAATTGAATCTGTAGTTGCAGGATCAAGCGCACTTGTTGCCTCATCACATAATAAGATTTTAGGATCTGTAACTAATGCTCTAGCAATTGCTACTCTTTGTTTTTGACCACCTGATAATTCATTTGGATATTGTTTACCTTTGTCTTCTAAACCAACAAATTCAAGCAATTCATTCACTTTATCTTTAATGTCATTTTTATTTTTACCTTGTAAAATTAAAGGCATAGCTACGTTATTAAAAACTGTCTTTGAATTTAACAAGTTAAAATGTTGAAATATCATTCCTATATTTTTCTTAATGACTTGTAACTTTTTCTTCGAATATTTATTCACATCATGACCGTCTACTAATACTTCTCCAGATGTCTTTTCTTCTAATACATTCACTAACCTAATTAAAGTACTCTTCCCCGCACCGCTATATCCGATAACACCGAATATATCTTGCTCTTCTACTTTAAAACTTACATCTTTAAGTGCTTGTATTTCAGAATTCTTTTGTTGGAAAATTTTATTCACATTTTTAAATTCTATCATAACATTTATCCCTTCCGAATTCTTATTATTATGATAAGAATTATATTGATGTTTACCTTTAACGTCAATACTTATAATCAAACTTTTCTAAATATTCATATATCTATATTGTATTTTTTCTCTTAAATACTTTATTCACATTTTCTTGATGAATTTTTATTAATGTAAGCGTTATCAATAAAATATTGACAACTTTGTGAACAATCAATAAAATGAAACTTAAGATGTATTTTTACATCCAAAAAACAAGGGGGTTATAAGTATGGCTGAGCATGATTTCAAGCGTTTAGCAGCAGATCCAAAGTTTAAAGAACTTGTGAAAAAAAGAAATAACTTTATATTTCCTATATCTATATTCTTTATTTTTGCTACACTGCTATTTCCAGTATTGACTGGATATACAAATATCTTGAATAATATTGCATTTTGGAATATCTCTTGGGCATGGATTTACGCATTATTATTATTCATTATGGTATGGACTCTTGTCACTTTATATATGCGTAAAGCTAAATCTTTTGATAAAGATGCTGAAGCATTATTAATGGCGCATAGAGAGGGGCAAAACAAATGAATGTAATTGTCGTCGTTATGTTTATACTATTTGTTAGTATTACATTGTTTATTACATATTTTGCATCTAAAAGAACGCAATCAGCAAATGACTTTTATACTGCTGGAGGCGGGTTAACAGGTTGGCAAAATGGGTTAGCAATTGCTGGTGATTACTTATCAGCTGCATCATTTTTAGGTATAGCGGGTGCCATCGCATTATGGGGATTTGATGGTTTCTTCTATAGTATCGGTTATTTAACCGCGTATCTCATTGTGTTATACATTGTTGCAGAGCCTTTAAGAAACTTAGGTAAATATACTTTAGCAGATATGATTGCTGCACGATTTGAGCTAAAAAAAGTTAGAGCAATGGCAGCAGTATCTTCCATTACTATTGTTATTTTCTATATGTTAGCTCAATTAGTTGGAGCTGGTGCACTTATTCAATTGCTATTCGGTATACCTTATACACTTGCTGTTATTTTGGTCGGTATCATGATGACAATTTATGTATTGTTTGGTGGTATGACTGCAACAAGTTGGGTTCAAATGGTTAAAGCTGTATTACTTATGATTGGTACTATTATTATTTCATTTTTAGTGCTATTACATTTTAATTTCAATCTTTCTACTATGTTTGGTGAAATGCACAATATTAAATCACCTGCTTTTAAAAGTGAATTTATCAACCCTGGCTCACAAGGTAAACCGCCTTTAGATAATATCTCACTAATTATTGCTTTACTATTTGGTACAGCAGGTTTACCTCACATACTGATGCGATTCTTTACAGTTAAAGATGCCAAAACAGCAAGATCTTCTGTAATGTGGGCAACATGGATTATTGGTATATTTTATATTTTAACGATATTACTAGGATTTGGTGCGGCTGCATTATTAACACGTGAAGAAATCATAAACGCTAACCCTGCTGGTAATATGGCAGCCCCATTATTAGCTGCAAAGTTAGGCGGAGACTTCTTAATGTCATTTGTTTCAGCCGTAGCATTTGCTACGATATTAGCAGTAGTAGCTGGATTAGTATTGACTGGAGCATCTGCTTTCGCGCATGATATTTACGGGCAAGTTATAAAAAAAGGGAAAATTAGTGAGCGTGAGCAAATGAAAGCAGCAAAATTAGCATCATTAGCGGTTTCAGTTGTATCTATTATACTAGCCTTATTTGCACAGAATTTAAATGTAGCGTTCTTAGTATCATTAGCATTCTGTGTCGCAGCAAGCGCAAATTTACCTGTTATTATATTCACAATATTTTGGAAGAGATTTAATACTCATGGTGCAATTACTGGTATAGCTGTTGGCTTAATTGTGTCACTTGTACTCGTAATATTAAGTCCAAATGTCATGAACCCAGAAGGAACAGCATTTATTACAATGTCACCAATATTCCCATTATCAAACCCTGCAATCATATCAGTTCCAGCAGGATTTATTGGTGCATTTTTAGGGACTTTCTTAGGCAAATCAGAATCTCATGATAAATTCCAAGAAGTGCAAGTTAAATCAGCGACAGGCATTTCAACTTCAGATATTTCACATTAAAAATCAGTTCAGTTATGTTAAAAGAGTCTGGGACATAAATAATTGTCCCAGACTCTCTTTTTGTATTGGCAGTAGCTGACTGGTATGAGAATGCGCTTATAACAAGTTTTTTTCTTACCTAGTCATCCTTGCCGAGGTGGGACTACGAAATCTTTTTAATAAAATGAGATTTCTGTCCCACTCCCTTTCTTAATTTTTAATTAGCCTATTCATAAATTATTTTAATTTCGCTTTTTGTAAAAATTTAACTTTTTTACTTAATGATTTTGAAGACATAGATTTCAGCATTTTATTTCTCATTTTTATTTTCATCGTATTGGATGCCTGTCCAGCTTTTCCAATTTTCCTAGATTTTTTAATTACTTTTCTAGTGTGCTTAACTCTTAGTTTATTGTATCTTTTTAATGCTGCATCAACGTCTTTTTCTTTTAATAAGTTGGTTAAAGTAACAGCATCTTCAATAGCTTGTCCTGCTCCTTGTCCCATATTTGGCGTCGTTGCATGAGCTGCATCACCTAATAATACTACTCTTCCTGAAATGAATGATTTTAATGGTGTAAGGTCATACATATCATGGTGCAAAATACCAAGTTCTTCTTGAGCGTCTAATACATTACGTACTTTATCAGGATATTGATTAAAATATGCTTGAAGATGAGGCTTTTCGAATGATTTAAACTGTAAATCGTTCTCTTTGGCATTCATTGTACAGAACCAATATAATTCGTCATCCTTTAAAGGTACAATTCCAAATCTACCTTTATGTCCCCAATATTCTAATGCAGTAGTTCGATCAATATTCAAGTTTTCATTTACAACGCCTCTGAAACAAGTATACCCTGCGTATTTAGGTTCAGATTTTGGTTGAATTTGTTTCCTAATATTTGAATTCAAGCCATCTGCTGCGATAACTAAATCAGCTTCTGCTTCTTGCCCATTTTCAAAATATAACCTTATATTATCTGGAGTTTGTTTAAATTCTTTTAATTTATAATCTAAATTTATACGTTCTGGAGGTACATGTGTTTTTAATATTTCATGCAAAACACTTCTATGAATTGTTATATTTTGTTCTTCATCTTGGTTCATTTTTAAAGTGTTTAAAAATGAATCTAAATTAGTTCGAATTTCGATTTTGTTAAGGGCTTGTCCTTCTTGTTCAATTGCATATGTCATTTTGTAAGGCTTTAATGCTTTTAGTACATTGCTTCCAATGCCTATCCCAGCACCTACTTGATTCAAGTCATTTCTTTTTTCATAAACTTGTACATCATGCCCCGTTTGATAAAGTAAACCAGCAGCAGTTAAGCCACCTATTCCCCCACCAATTACTGCTATTTTCATTTTGTTCACTACTTTCTTTAAAATAAAAATCTTTACTTCTCAATTATAATTAATATAACTATATTTTAACATGAAGTCATTACGATAAATAACCCCAGTTCAATTAATAAACCCCAAAAGTTAAATTATTAGTAACTTTCGGGGTTCTTATTATCAATATTAAGAACTAGAGTTATCTATTATTTATAATAATCTTTATATATTTCAGCTTTCTTTAAATCATGTTTATCATAATAACTTTCCATAATCTTACCAATACTTGTCGCCCAGTTCACATCAGTCGCATATAAATGCTGTCCTGGATTGTAAGGATTCCACCTCATTTTGTATAAAGTATCTTGTCCATTATCTAGATAATCTTTCCTTACAAATCTTGCGCCACCATCTATTGCTTTTTCAGGTGAAGTCCACCCCTTCTTACGCGCATAACTGCTTCCTGTTTCAACTGCGTCTTGATCAAAAGCACCAATGCCATAAAAGTTATAAAAAGTTTTTCCATTGGACATTTTAACACCGCTAGCCAACTCAGAATTGCCGTTTCCAGTTTCTATGAAAGCATGACTTAATAAATAAATAATATTAATATTATACTTATCTTGTGCGTTTAAAAATGCTTTTTCTTTACCTTTCAAAACACCTTTATCTTTTAAAATATCTTTAACTTGTTTTTCAGATATATCAACTTTTTCAGATATATCCATGAATTGTAAATCTGTTTTACTCTTATCAATATCCATATACTTATCGATATCTTTCTTATCTGCATACACAAATTTATTATCTTTTTGTGTCACAGCTGGTGAATCACTCTTTGTCTGAATTTCCAAAGCTTCTTCATAAGTATGTGTTTGATGATTCTTGAAAAAAGGAGACTCGAAAATAATTAATAAAATAATAAATACAAATATAATAATGAGTCCTAATATTAGGGTGAATCTATCTTTCAAAAAGTTAATGATTCTCACACCTTTTCTTTTAATATAACCATATTACGTTATAAACTTATCTTAAAATATAACAAATATCAATAAAACCGTTTATTTTATATTTTTAAATAATATAAAAATAGAGCCCAGAACAATTATTTATGTCCCGGACTCTCCTTCATTTCATTATTCTTCTCTGCTCATACCTTTTAAGAAATTCAACAGCATTGTTATACTGCTATTTATTTCTGGGTCTTTTAATGCGCCTAATAAATCTTTAACTGAAGTTTTATTATTCGAATTGGCTCTATTTGCTACTCTCATTCCGTTATTTATCTTTTTCACAAATACAGAAGCTTCTTCTAAATCTAAATCTCCAAACATAAACAATACGTTGCCTATATTATCTAATATACCTTCATACTGTTCTTTATTTAATTCTGTTACAATGTTCCCCGTTATAACTTTTCTTTGAACGATAGCTGCATGTACAGCATCTAATGCTTCTGCTTTTTCTAAAGCATCGAGTATATCTATTCCTTTTTCAATAGCAATTTTTTTATCGCTCAATCTTTCTTGCAGGATTTCCATATCCTTTTCAATTTTGTATTCTTTCGGCTCTTCCATTCGTTTAATGACTCTAATTCTCTCACCCATTATAATTCGCCACCTTTATTTGGGAATGTATAATCTGGTCTTTCCCATTTATCTTGAACTCTAACACTGATTTGTGGATTTCTCGTACCAAATCTATAATTGTGTTTTGGTATTGGCGCACGACCATTTTTTGTAATGACTTCAAGCTTTGCATAGTTATCTTTATATGCTGGTGTATTCGTATCCTTATCAACGTCACTATCTGTAACAAAGTTTGGTGCACCTTCGTTTTGGTCGTTCAATGGAATGTAAATATGATTACCTGACACTCTATCTGTAACTTGTACATTCAATTCTGTTGTACCAGCTTTAGATGTGACTTTCACTCGTGCACCGCTTTCTATACCATGTTCTTCTGCCAATTCTTTTGAAATTTCACAGAAATTCTTTGGTAATTTATAAGCTAAACCAGGTACTTGATATGTCATATTACCTTCATGGAAATGTTCTAATACTCGCCCATTATTAACATGAAGTGACATTTCTTCAGTCTTTTTAGATTCTACATTGAATTCTAATGGGTACAATCTCGCCCTACCATCAGGGAAATGGAATTGCTCAGTATATAGTAATGGTGTATCAGAACCATCTTCATTCATCGGCCATTGTAAACTATTATAACCTTCTAATCTATCGTATGTTGCGCCTCTTACTAACGGCATTAAACTTTGTGCTTCAAACCAAATTTCACTAGGATGTTTATAATCCCAGTCTGCTCCTAATGATTGAGCAATCAATTGAATAATTTCCCAATCTGGTTTGGAATCTCCAAGCGGATCTAATGCTTTATTAATTCTTTGAATACGTCTTTCAGTATTCGTAAATGTCCCATCTTTCTCTAATGATGGTGACGCGGGTAAAACAACGTCTGCAAATTCTGCTGTTTTTGAGAAGAATAGATCCTGCACAACTAAGAAGTCTATTTTTTCAAAAGCAGATCTAACATAGTTAAGGTTAGCATCGACTACCCCTGTATCTTCACCTTTTATATATAGTGAACGTAATTCACCTTCATGTATACTATCTATCATTTCATGATTGTCTAATCCAACTTCACTATCTAACTCTACATTCCACGCTTTTTCAAATGGTTGACGTATTTTTGCATCAGTAACATCTTGATAACCAGGTAATGTATTAGGCATACTGCCCATATCACTACATCCTTGAACGTTATTATGTCCTCTTAATGGATAAGCTCCTGTTCCTGGTCTCATATAGTTACCAGTCACTAGTAAAAGGTTAGATATAGCTGTACTTGTGTCACTACCTACGCGATGTTGTGTTACACCCATAGCCCAACAAATTGAAACGGCTTCTGTTTGAACAATTTCTTTAGCAAGCGCTTTTAAATCATCTTTACTAATACCTGTTCTTTCTTCAGCATATTCGAGCGTAAATGGTGCCAAACTCTCATAGTATTCATCAAAATCATTAACATATTCAGAAATAAAGGCTTCATTATGCCAATTTTGATCGATAATATATTTGGACAATGCTGATAACCATACTAAATCTGTCCCTGGTGTAGGTTGATAAAACTTATCTGCACGGTCAGCCATCTCGTGTTTTCTAATATCAAACACATATAATTTTTGTCCTAGTAATTTATGCGCTCTCTTAATGCGACTTGCGATAACTGGGTGCGCTTCAGCAGTATTCGTTCCAATAGTAATAACCATATTTGCTTTCTCTAAGTCTTCAATTGAACCTGAGTCTCCACCATAACCAACTGTTCTAAATAAACCTTGAGTTGCTGGAGATTGGCAATAACGGGAACAGTTATCTACATTATTAGTACCAATTACTTGTCTAGATAGCTTTTGCATTAAATAAGATTCTTCATTTGTACATTTAGATGAAGAAATAAATCCTAATGCATCTTTACCGTATTCGTTTTTGATTTCAGAGAATTTCTTACTAACAAGTTCAATTGCTTCTTCCCATTCTACTTCTTGGAAATAACCTTCTTTACGTACAAGTGGTTTTAATAAACGGTCTTCTGAATTGACGTAATCCCAAGCAAACTTACCTTTCACACATGTTGAAATGTGATTAGCTGGAGAATCTTCATGTGGTAATACTCTTAGAATTTCTCTACCTTTAGTCCATACGTCGAATGAACAACCCACTCCACAATATGTACAAACTGTTTTTGTCTTTTCGATAGTTTCTTCACGCATTGCCGCTTCAGAATCTGATATAGCAAACAATGGTCCATATCCTGTTTCTGCCTTTTTAGTTAACTCTATCATTGAACGCAGTAGACCAGGTTTTTGGTCCGTCATATAACCTGCTTGTCCGAGCATGTCATTTTCCATTAATGCGTTACAAGGACACACTGTGACACATTGTCCACAGTTCACACAACTTGACTCATCTATTGCTTTATCATTATCCCAAATTACTCTTGGCTGTTGACGTTTCCAATCAATCGTTAAAGTTTCGTTTACTTGAACGTCTTGGCATACTTCTACACATCTACCACACAATATACATTGGTCTGGATCGTATCTATAAAAAGCACCAAAATCTTCTTCATAACCTTTAGATTTAAATGGTATTGATTGATGTTCCAAACCAAATTCGCCCATAGTATTATGAATTTCACAATCACCATTATTGTAATCACATACTGTACAATATAGTTCGTGGTGCTCAAGAACTCTATCTAGTGCTTGTTTTTGTGCTGATTTAACATTTTCTTTTTGAGTATTTACAACCATACCGTTTTCAATCATTGTGCTACATGCTCTTTGAAGTTGTCCATTTACTTCAACAATACATGAATCACACGTTTCGATTGGACCAAGTGATTCGTTATAACAAATTGATGGAACAAAAGACAACTCTTGAGCTTTTATAAAATCTAAAAGTCTCATACCTTCTTCTACAAGATAATCTGTACCATCAATTGTTAATATTTGATGTTCTTGCATATCATTGTCCCCCTCTTATTCAATTCTGCCCATAAAAGTCATATTACCCAATATTTTTAAATGACTTATTTTAATTATAATTTTACATTTTTACTAATGCAAACATTTGTAGAATTTAACAATATTAATTATCTGAAATTTCTGAAATCTTATTGCTAAGTATACGGAACTTTGCTAATCTATTGTTATTCTATTTTGAAAGAGGTTTTAGCGATGATTACATTTATTTCTTCCATTATCATATTGATTTTAGGTTATGTTTTTTATGGAAAATACATAGAGCGTGTTTTCGAAATCTATCCAGATAAAGAAACACCTGCTTATAGTAAGCAAGATAACATGGACTTTGTACCAATGCCTGCCTGGAAAGGTTGGATGATACAATTATTAAATATAGCGGGGCTTGGACCTATTTTTGGAGCAGTTTCAGGTGCATTATATGGTCCAGTCGCATTTATATGGATAGTAGTAGGATGTATTATCGCAGGTGGCGTGCATGATTACTTTTCAGGTATGCTTAGTTTAAGACATGGTGGCGCACAGTTTCCTAAACTTGTACAACATTATTTAGGTAAGTTTATTAGAGTATTTACAGATATTGTATCTGTCGTGCTTATGGTGTTAGTTGCTGCTGCTTTCGTAGCTGGTCCAGCACAACTACTTTCATCAAAAACACCTATTTCATTCTTGGTAGCATTAATTATCATATTTGCGTACTTTATTCTTGCTGCTATTCTTCCTATTAATAAAATAATTGGTCGTATTTATCCAATATTTGGTGTTATTTTAATTGTGATGGCTGTTAGCGTAGCAGTTGCGTTGATATTTAGTGGAAAACCAATTCCAGAAATTACAGTTCAAAACTTACATCCTAGTGGCATCCCAGTATGGCCCCTTCTTATGGTAACAATATCATGTGGTGCTATTTCTGGTTTCCATTGTACTCAAAGCCCTATTATTTCAAGAACTGTTAAAAATGAATCAGAAGGCAGAAAAGTATTTTATGGTGCCATGATTTCCGAAGGTATTATTGCTCTTATTTGGGCAGCAGCTGGTATGACTTTCTTTGGTGGTACTAAAGGTTTAGCAAGTCAGTTACAATCAATAGGACCAGCAGGTGTTGTAGATCAAATCTCAATTCAATTACTAGGACCTGTAGGCGGTGTATTAGCATTACTAGGTGTTATTATTTTACCGATTACTACCGGTGACACTGCATTAAGAAGTTCTAGAATGATTATAGAAGATTTTGTTAAAGATAAAGTGAGCATAAATTCTAAAGCTTTAATGATCGCTGCAAGTTTTGCTGTTGGTATTCCTGCTTTCTTTCTATCTACAATCGATTATTCATTCTTATGGAGATATGTAGGTTTCACAAATCAAATTGTCGCAACTGTCATGTTATGGGTTAGTGTGAGTTATTTACTTAGATATAATAAAGCACATCTCGTTGCTGGGATTCCAGCATTGTTTATGACAGGAGCTGTCAGCGTATATGTGTTATATGCACCAGAAGGATTATCCCTCCCTTATAACACTGCTTTAATTGGTGGCGCTGTAGTATTTATTATTGTTTCAATATTATATGTGAGAGCAATACTTAAACAAACCGAACCAATTACATCGCCAACTCAAGATTTATATACATCTTAATTCGAGATTAAATCTATCTATGCATAACTAAACTTATTCTAAGCAAACCTAGCCTGGATAATGTGTTATGTATAGATTTTTTATTTTTAAATCATGACTATCTATAGTTGAAGTATAGCTGTATGATATGATTAAAACAGTTTATAAAAAGGAGCGTATTATATGACTTTCAACGTACAAACACTTAAAAATCAAAATCCCATCATTTCTAAAATGGTAAACCATGAAGAAATTTTTTGGCAAAACCCAGACTATCAGTCCGATTCCTCGCTTCCTTTTACAATTGATGATATTAAAGATGCGGAAGCAAGATTGAGCCGTTTTTCTTCATATATAAAAACAGTTTTTCCAGAGACAAAAGAAAACAATGGAAAAATCGAGTCTCAAATTTTTTCATTAGATACATTTAAAAATATAGAACCTGAAATAGGTAAGGCGACCACGCCTTACCTATTTCAGGTTCTATTAAAGCACGCGGTGGTATTTACGAAGTTTTGAAATTTGCAGAAGAAACAGCTATTAAAAATACTAACTTCACTGAAAATAGTGATTATAGTATTTTAGCAACTGACCAATTCAAAAATTTATTTTCACAATATCGCATAGCTGTAGGTTCCACAGGAAACTTAGGCTTAAGTATAGGTATTATGAGTGCGAAATTAGGGTTTAAAGTCACAGTACATATGTCACAAGACGCAAAAGAATGGAAAAAAGCTTTATTAAAATCTAAAGGTGTGGAAGTTGTAGAACACGTTCAAGATTATGGCTATGCTGTTAAAGAAGGCAGACAACTTGCTCAAAACGATCCTTATTGTCACTTTGTAGATGACGAATCTTCAAGTGATTTATTCTTAGGATATGCAGTAAGTGCACTTCGTGTTTATAAACAACTTGAGGAAAGTAATATCACTGTAGATGACAATCATCCTCTATTTGTTTATTTACCATGTGGTGTTGGTGGTGGCCCAGGAGGCGTAGCTTTTGGCCTTAAAATGATTTTTGGGAAAAATGTTCATCCCGTATTTATAGAACCTACGGAAGCACCTTGTATGACTTTAGGTATGGTTACTAAATTACATGATGCCATTAGCGTACAAGATATCGGTTTAACTGGTAAGACTGTAGCAGATGGTTTAGCTGTTAGCAGGCCTTCAAAACTAGTTGGAGATATAATGACATCATTGTTATATGGTGCTTGTACTGTAGAAGATGATCAACTATATCTTTATTTAAAAACTTTAAAAGATCAAGAAAACATCTTTATAGAACCATCTGCAACATCAGGCTTCCATGGTGTAAAAAATATAATAGAAATTAATAAAGATACAGAAAATGCAATCCATCTCGTGTGGTCTACTGGAGGTAATATGGTACCTGATAAAGAACAGGCATTATATTATCAAAAAGCTGAAGAAATAATAGATAAGGAGTAAGCTAACTTGATATTACTAATTATATTAGGTGTTGTAGCTGGTCTATGTGTACCACTTCAAACATCAATAAACACGAGATTAGGAAGTTATACAAAATCGCCTATCCTTGCTTCTTTTTATTCATTTTTAATTGGTACGTTAACATTAATCATTATTAATTTAATAATGAACCCTCAAAAATTAACACCGTCTTTCATTATGAACCAAGAATTTTCTTATGTATGGTTTACTGGTGGTATGCTAGGCGTAGTTTTCTTAACAGGAAATTTATTGCTCTTGCCAAGAATTGGCGCTGCTTTGACAGTAGTAATGACAGTATCAGGTCAAATTATTATGGGACTATTTATCGACCAATTTGGCTTATTCGATGCAGAAGTTCATACTATTAATATAGGCAGAATTAGCGGCGTTTTGCTGATGTTAATTGGTATAATATTTATGAATTATAAAAAGAAATCTGCAAGAATTATTACGAATGAAACGCAATACACAAAATTTTGGATGATTTTAGGTTTGTTTACTGGTTGTTTACCACCTATCCAAACCGCCATCAATAGTGCATTAAGATATGAAGTTCAATCTTTCTATTTATCATCGCTCATTTCTTTCGCGATTGGTACGATAGTATTACTAATACTATCTCTTATTATAGTTAGAAGAGTACATTTTAAATTAAACCAGGAAGGGCAAGGTAGAATCAAACTTATTTATTTCATCGGTGGACCTTTAGGAGTTGTATTTGTAACAACTAATATTCTACTAATGCCAGAATTGGGTGCTGCACTAACATTAATGGTTGTTATATTTGGACAAATGCTAATGGGATTAATCATCGATCACTTCGGTATGTTTAACACGCCAAGGTATAGAATTACTTTAAGAAGAGCTGTTGGCGCATCTTTAGTCTTTATCGGTATAATAATATTGAAATTATTTTAATTCATTAAGGGGTGAATGATATGGACTTAACATTACAATCTGGGGATGGTATGTTAAATATTAGAGTTGGTGCTATCATTAAATCGAATAATCACTATTACTTTCACTATGATAAAAAAAGGAATTACTATGCCTTAATTGGTGGGCGCGTTAAATATTTCGAAAGCTCAGATTCGGCAATTAAGCGAGAAATTAATGAAGAGTTAGGCATTGAATGTAATGAGGTACAATTCGTTACTACAATACAAAATTTCTTTGAATACCAAAATACGTCTATTCATGAAATTTTATTTATGTACAAACTTGATTTAGACGAACATATTAAAAATATTCCTAATAATCAAAATAATATCGATTATGTATACGTTAATTTAACGGATATTCCAGAGTTAGACATTAGACCTGAAAAAGCAAAAGAAATCATACTAAAACAAATTGACATACAACCATTATTTATCGATAGAAATTCTACTAAATAATAGTAATTTTCGTTTAGAGTACATTTTCATGTACTCTTTTTTAATTATTTATATTCTTTATAATCAATTGTGGTTATATTTTCTCACTCAGCTAAATTTTACTATTCTTATTCATTATCATAAATATTAAGTAAAACTTTAAAAATACAGCATTTTTATTGTAAAATGTTTATTTTATTCACCTATAGGGTAGTTAAAGTGAACAACATGTTCACAATTACTTATATTTTTTCTAATTATAATAATTCTTTTACTTGTCTCTTTGCTCAGTTTAAATTATAATAAGTATGAAATTAGAATTATTATAATTAAGGAAACATAGGAGGACAATTATGACTAACAATTCAAAACTTACAGGTCTTTTTGGTGCACCTGTATCAGATCGTGAAAATACTATGACTGCTGGTCGTCGTGGCCCTATCTCAATGCAAGACATTTATTTCTTAGAACAAATGGCGCATTTTGATAGAGAGGTTATTCCAGAACGCCGTATGCACGCTAAAGGTTCTGGTGCTTTTGGTACTTTTACAGTAACACATGATATTACACAATATACAAACGCGAAAATCTTCTCAGAAATCGGTAAACAAACAGAAATGTTTGCACGTTTTTCTACAGTTGCTGGTGAACGTGGTGCTGCAGAAGCAGAACGTGATATCCGTGGTTTCGCACTTAAATTCTACACAGAAGAAGGTAACTGGGACTTAGTTGGTAACAACACACCTGTATTCTTCTTCCGTGATCCTAAATTATTCGCAAGTTTAAACCACGTTGTTAAACGTGATCCAAAAACAAACATGCATAACCCACAATCAAACTGGGACTTCTGGACACTTTTACCTGAAGCATTACACCAAGTAACAATCTTGATGACTGACAGAGGTATTCCAAAAGGTTTCCGTAACATGCATGGTTTCGGTTCTCACACTTATTCAATGTACAACGATGAAGGCGAAAGAGTATGGGTTAAATTCCACTTCAGAACTCAACAAGGTATTGAAAACTACACTGCTGAAGAAGCGGAACAAGTTATTGCTAAAGACCGTGAATCAAGTCAAAGAGACTTATTCAACGCAATCGAAGAAGGCAATTTCCCTAAATGGAAAATGTACATTCAAGTTATGACTGAAGAACAAGCTAGAAATCATAAAGACAATCCATTCGATTTAACTAAAGTATGGTTCAAAGACGAATACCCACTTATTCCAGTTGGTGAATTCGAATTAAACCGTAACCCAGAGAACTATTTCCAAGATGTAGAACAAGCTGCATTCGCACCTACTAACATCGTTCCTGGTATTGATTTCTCACCAGATAAAATGTTACAAGGTCGCTTATTCTCATATGGAGATGCTCAACGTTACCGTTTAGGCGTTAACCATTGGCAAATCCCTGTTAACTCTCCTAAAGCTGCGGAAAACGTATGCCCATTCTCTAGAGATGGTCAAATGAGAGTTGATGGTAACTTTGGTAGCGAAATTAACTATTATCCAAATAGTTATAGCAAACACGAATCACAACCTGAATATAAAAAACCAGGTCTTGAAGTAGAAGGACAATTATACGAACACGATTTCCGTGAAGATGACGATAACTACTACGAGCAACCAGGTAAATTATTCCGTCTACAATCACCAGAACAACAACAACGTATCTTCCAAAACACTGCAAATGAAATGCAAGGTACTACTGACGAAGTTAAACACCGTCATATCCGTAACTGCTACAAAGCAGATCCAGATTACGGTAAAGGTGTAGCTGAAGCATTAGGCATTGACATTAACTCAGTTGATTTAGAAGGATAATATAAAGATAAAGAGGCTGGGACATAAATACATGTCTCAGCCTCATTTATTATAATGGCAGTAGCTGACTGGATTGAAAATGCGCTTATATCAAGCTTTTTCCAATCCTAGTCATCCTTCCCGGGGTGGGACTACGAAATCTATTTATTAAAATGAGATTTCTGCCCCACTCCCTTTTTTATACATATAAATAGATAAAGCCGAAAAGTGTGGATGCTTGGGGACCATCTCTTGCAACACTGCTCTACATTAAGTAATATTAAAGAGCAAGCTATGGTGTATTTATTAATTAATGAAGAAGGAAAACAATTGCAAAAGCAGATTGATTTTTGACAGTATGAATTTAAGTTTTGGAAATAAACAAATGACTCGATAATTTTTATACATAGATTATCGAGTCATTTGTTTTGTTATTAATTAATATAAAGATGAAAGGTGATGGATATGATATTAAAAGATCTAAACGATTCTATAGATTATATAGATAAGAATTTAACCAATGATTTGAGTTTATTCGATATAGCAAACTTTGTTGGGTTACCCGAGCAGCATTATAGAAATATATTTATATTTCTTACTGGCGTAGGCTTATCTGAATATATAAAAAAGAGAAAATTATATTTTGCTAACAAAGACTTATTAAATAAAGAAACTGTAACAAATGTAGCTATAAAATATGGATATTCGATTGACGGTTTTACAAAATCTTTTAAAGAGTGGAGTGGATATTTACCATCTCAAATATACGAAAACCAAGTTTTGATTTCATATCCAAAACTTTCATTTGCTATTAATGTTAAAGGAGGATTAAACATGAAAACTAGAATTGTAGAGTTGCCAAAAATTAATATAGTAGGTGTTCAAAAACGTGTGCCTATGCAATTTGAAGGTGTTAATGACGAAATTGAAAAATTAGCAAATAGTATTACTGATATGCAAAAGAAAGAAATGCATAATTTACAGAATATTGAACCTAAAGAAATCGTAAATGTTTCTTATAATGCTGATGAAGATTTTGTTAAAGAAGAAGGACATTTAACTCATATGATTGGTGTATTAACTACTGAAAATAATATCAGTGATCAACTTGATGTTATCAATATCGATAAAAGTAAATGGATAGTCTTTGAAAACGAAGGTGAATTCCCAAAGAAATTACAAGACACATACGCTAGAATTTATTCTGAATGGTTACCAGAAACAGAATATAAGTTAGCTGATATACCAATGTTTTCATTTACTAAATTTAATGATTCAAATAAAAATATTGCTTATAGCGAGATTTGGGTTGCAGTTATTAATTAATCTTTAGTATTTTGATTTATGATTTTCAATAAAGTACCTAAGATTTAACAAAATAAAAAATCCACCAATAAAATTTGGTGACTACTTTCATTCACTATTTCTATTTTTAGAAGTGAAAAGATAAAAGATGCTTATTAAATTATAACAAGCTTTTATGCTGAGAAAATTTATTGATCGTTGAGAAGAAACTCTTAACAAAACTTGTAGACGAATGGTCGGCTTCATAGCTCTTGCTATGCCGACCATTCGTCTACAAGTTTTGGGAATATTAAGGTTTTGGAGGCTCAACTTCAATAAAGTAATATTTAGTAATATATACTTTGGAAATGGGATAATGAAATATTATACTGTTATATAATAAATCAAAGGAGTGGTGAATATGAATGGTAAAGAAATATATAATTTATGGATTGAAGCTTGGAATAACGATATAGACTTATTAGATGAAATTGCTGATGATAGTTGTACAGTTCATCAATCAAGAATTGATGAACAAGATTCAGAAATACTTAAAGGCCCTAGCGCGTTAAAAGAGATGATTAATACAAGTAGATATTATTTTAGAGAATATAAAATGAAATTAGTAATAGGGCCTATTAGTGAAGATAATTATATTTCAGCTAGATGGAATTTTACTGGTATTTATAATGGTAATATGGAAGGTGCGAAAGCAAAAGAAGGGACAAAGATAAGTTTTGATGGAACAGATATTTTTTATTTAGAGAATGAAAAGATAAAAGACTATTAGGTTTCTTCAAACGAAATAAGCTTTATGAAACAATTAAAAGCTTTGTAGATCAATAGAAAAACTTGATCTAATTAGACCAAGTTTTTTGATAGTCTTTTATTATTAACAAAATAAAAAGAAGTTGCTTACACCCCTACCAAAATTAAGTTTTGGGATTATTAAGGGTTTGGAGACTCAACTTCAATAAAGCATTACTTATACTTTTTGCTTAATATATCAGTACCAATAGCTCCAATAATCATTAAAAATAGTGGCCCGAATGAATAAATTATAGACCCTGATAAGAAAACAATTTCGTTACCAGTTACTTTAGTAATTATAAATACAATTATTTTTGCAATTATGAATATCAAACCTATAAAAATTAAAATATCAAAGAAAGATTTCCATTTTGGGTATTTTAATTTTTTGCTGTCTTGAATTATTTTATTTTTCAAGTAATCATCTCCTTTTAAAAGCTCATCTACTGTGATATTGAATATTTCACTTATTTTTAGGAGTGTTTCAATATTTGGATACCCTTTTTCGTTTTCCCATTTCGAAATTGATTGTCGACTTATGTTTAATTGTTCTGCTAATTCTTCTTGAGATAAATGGGCTTCTATTCTTTTCTTTTTTAGTATTTTATGAAAATCCATTATTATAACCTCCTTGTTAAAATATTTTAAATATACTTTAAGTGTTTTGTAAGAATCTTATAGTTGCAGTATGTAACCGTAAAGTAGCATTAGGATAATTCAAATATATTTGTGAATAAAGTTATAAATAAAACCCTAAAAAAAAGTCGTTCCACCTCCGACCAAAGAAGAGAACGACTTACTAACTAAATAATTTAATTATATTTTGATGTTACTTGATTATACTCAAAAACTCAAGATTTAAAATTTTAATAGACAGAATAAAATAGGGAGCGTTACAGAATCTCATTTCACTAAAAGATTTCTGTTCCGCTCCCTTCTCTTTTTTAATTAACTGCTTTTTGTGTCTTAATCATATGTAGGAAGTAATAGCTTACTAATCCTACTAAGGCTACAATAGCCATTGCGAAGTATAGTCCTGAATATCCTATTGAGTTTGTAAAGTTACCTAATACATATGGTCCAAAGCCCAATCCGAAGTCTAGACCTATAAAGTATGTTGAAGTTGCTAATCCCATTTTTTCTATTGGAGATACTTTGATAACCAACGCTTGGAAGATTGATTGTAAATTCCCAAAGCCTAATCCTACAAATGCGCCTGCTATTAATAATACTAATCCACTGTTTGCTATACTGATGAGGAATAGTCCTAATACTAAACAAATAAATGCTGGGATGGTTACAATATTCTCCCCTCTTTGATCCATAATTCTACCTGTAAATGGTCGTGTTAGTAGAATTGCAATAGCGTATACAACGAAGAAGAAACTTGCTGCATCTACTAGATTATTTTCTTGTGCGAAGAATTGAATAAATGAAAGTACTGAAGAATATGCAATACTCACAATAACAACAACAATTGCTATCGGTAATGCATGAACTGAGAAGAAGTCCGTTAGTTTAAATCCTTTTTTAGTTTCATTTTGTACTGCTACCGGTGTTTCTATCTTCATAAATATTGACATTACAAATGCGATAACAATTAAAGTTGTACAAATTATAAATAATCCTTCCATTGGTATGTGTTGATATAAGATCAGCCCTATAAACGGCCCTATAGCCGTCCCTAGTACCATACTTAAGCTGTACATACTTATACCTTCACTACGTCTATCCGCAGGTGTTATATAAGCTGCTATTGTCCCTGTTGCAGTACTTGCAATACCGCTGGCAGCTCCGTTAATAATACGTACAATTAATAGTAATGCGAATGACGATGCAGAAACTAAATATAATCCATTAGTAATAACTAATAATAAACCTCCGATTACTAATACTTTTTTCGTTCCCAATATGTTGATATATTTACCAGTTATAAATCTACCAACTAAAGAACCCACAATAAATAGTCCTGATGCTAGTCCTGCTAAGCTATCGGAAACGTGAAAAGTTTCTTTACTATATCCACCTACTGTAACTAATAATAAATACATAGATAAAAAGATAAAGAAACTAATAACAAAGTTAAATATAAAATCTTTTGTCCATATAGGATGTTTAATTTGATTACTCACTACTCCGTTGCCTCCTCAATTAAATAATTTCGAAATTGGTTTAACAATTCCTCTGCTTTTAATAACTCTTGTTCATCTGCACCTATTGCTTCAAAACATTTATTCTGAAATTCTAAGACTTGTTCATAAATTTCTTTATGCATTGCTTCGCCTTTTTCAGTTAATGTTAAAAACTTTTCTCGTTTATCTTCTTTACTGTTAATGGCTTGAACAAGGTTAAAATCAATAAGCTTTTTGATTATTTTACGAGCTGTAGGTTTTTCTATAAAAGAACGCTTGGACACTTGTACGAGTGTTGTAGGTTGATTCCCTGCAATATCACGTAAGACTCTATACTGAGCTGCATATAAATCATATGGCTCTAAAATCACATTAATGTGATGTATATATGGCCTATAAACGTTTATGTAACTATTAAAAAAATTATTCATTCTTTTATACCGCCTTTTCTCATAAAAATAAAGTTAGCTTTGCTAACTAATACTACGCTATTCTACTCCTCTCAAATATTTATGTCAACATGCTTTTCTAATTACAACATTACATAAGCAATTTTTACTATAATGGAATTAAATGATTAATAGGAGGAGAAAAGATGCTAGAACATTTATTTAATAAGTTAAATGATAAAGAAGAAGAAATGATAGCCATCAGAAGATATTTACATGAGAACCCTGAATTATCTTTTGAAGAAGAACAAACAGCTAAATATATTGCTGACTTTTATCAAGATAAAGATGCTATTGTAGAGACAAATATAAGCGGAGAAAATATACATGGCATTAAAGTAACGATTGATTCTGGTAATCCTGGCAAGACACTTGCGTTAAGAGCGGATTTCGATGCCCTGCCTATTAAAGAAGATACTGGTTTAGAATTCTCATCTAAAAATGAGGGTATCATGCATGCTTGTGGGCATGATGCGCATACAGCGTATTTAATGATTCTTGCAGAATGTTTAATAGAAATGAAAGATAAATTGAACGGAAAAATTGTTATCATACATCAACCAGCTGAAGAAAAACCTCCAGGTGGCGCACAATATTTAATTAAGGATGGCATATTGGATGGCGTAGATAATGTTATAGGTGTACACGTTATGAGTACTATGCCTGCTAACAACGTTTATTACCGAGAAGGAAATGTTCAATCTGGACGCAACTTTTTCAAATTGAAAATCACTGGTAAAGGTGGACATGGTTCTTCTCCACATTTAGCTAACGATCCAATTGTCGCTGCTAGTAGTTTCGTTATGTCAATACAAACAATAGTATCAAGAAGGTTGAATCCATTTGATATGGGCGTTATTTCAATAGGATCATTTGATGGAAAAGGACAATTTAATATCATTAAAAATGAGGTTGAACTAGAAGGTGATGTTAGAGGAATGAATGATGATGCCCTTGAATTAATGGAAAATGAAATTAAAAGAATAGCCCATGGATTAGAGGCAATGTATGGCGTTGACTGTGACTTACAATATACAAATGATTACCCAGTATTATATAACGATCCAAGTTTAACAAAACAAGTTGTACAATCTATTGAATCAGCAAATATTCCCGAAGTTAATGAAGTTATAAGATGTGAACCACAGCCACCTTCAGAAGACTTTGCATACTATGCTGAAGAGTTACCGTCTACATTTTTCTATGTCGGAGCAAGTCCAAAAGATAAAGAAACATATGCCCACCATCACCCAAAATTTGATATTGATGAAAGCGCAATGCTGATTGCAGCTAAAACAGTTGCTGCTGCTACAGTAGATTATTTAGGTGAAAAATAATTTAGTTATGATAAAACTAGCAATAAAGCAACCTGGGTGATAATTGTCATGGTAAATCTTATAAAGGCGTCTGTAGTTGGATTATTGTCTTACTTAATCCAATAAAGGGTGCTCTACTTGGATTATTGTCATACTTAATCCAATAAAGAGTGGTCTATTTGGATTATTGTTCTAGTTAATCCAATAAGAGTGTCTGTACTTGGATTATTGTCTTAATAAATCCAATAAGAAGGTGTCTACTT
Source organism: Mammaliicoccus lentus (assembly GCF_002902755.1). Classification (GTDB taxonomy): domain Bacteria; phylum Bacillota; class Bacilli; order Staphylococcales; family Staphylococcaceae; genus Mammaliicoccus; species Mammaliicoccus lentus. The sequence goes on from NZ_PPRS01000013.1 coordinate 39,917, forward strand.
GGATTATTGTCTTAGTAAATCCAACAATAATATCAACTCTTGCCTTTTGATTAATCCCATCCAAAAAAGAGCTAAGGATTTATGCCCTAGCTCTTTTTATTTACACACTCTTATCTTTTCTTTTAGGATACCCAACGATTATGGATACTATGCCACAAACGACGAGTAAATAAGGATAAAATGAATATGGTATCAATGAGACACTTGAAATGCCTGCAACACTTGTTGCTGCTAACACTTGGCCTCCATAAGGTATGATACCTTGCACACTACTTGCGAATATATCTAGTATGCTGGCAGACTTCCGGGCGTCAATTTCATAATCTTCCGAGATTTCTTTTGCTAAAGGTCCAGCAGTTATAATAGCAATTGTATTATTAGCTGTAGCGAAGTTTGTTGTAGTTACTAAACTTGCTATACCAAACTCTGCTCCCTTTTTAGTTTTAACTCGACTTGTTACAGTATTGAGCAACCATTGAATACCGCCTTGATATTGAATCATTCCGATAATACCTCCGATGAATAGAGCTATCATCGCTATATCTTGCATACCTATTAAACCGTCAGATATGGCTTTTAAGTTTTCATTAATTGTAAAGGATCCTGTGGTCAATCCGATAAAGCTTGCAATTACAACACCTAACACTAACACCATTAAAACATTCATACCACATAAAGCGGCGATTAATACAAATAAATAAGGTATCACTTTAACTAAAGAATAGCCGCCTTGACTTGTTTCTGCTATACCTAAATCTTTAGTTAGAAACCAAAGAATAACAACTGTCATAATCGCTCCGGGTAAGACAATGAAAAAGTTCACTTTAAATTTGTCACCCATTTTAGTTTTTTGAGTTCTAACAGCTGCAATAGTTGTATCAGATATCATCGATAAGTTATCTCCAAACATTGCGCCACCTACAACTGTTGCTATCGATAAGGCAATTGAGATATCTGTTGACTCAGAAATACCAACACCTACAGGGGCCAATGCTGCTACTGTCCCCATGGATGTACCCATCGCAACTGAGATAAAAGCACCTACGATGAATAAACCAGCTAGTAAAAATTGAGGTGGAATTAATGATAAACCAAGGTTTACAGTCGAACTTACCGCTCCCATTGCTTCAGCCGTTTCACTAAACGCTCCAGCAAATAAAAATACAAATACCATTAATAAAATATTAGGGTGGCCTGCCCCTTTTGTAAATATGTCTATTTTTTTCGTTAAATTAGTTTTTGGATAAATAATAAATGCAAAAACGGTTGAAATCAATAAAGCAACATTTATTGGTAGAAAATTAAAATCACTTGTAATAATACCTGTACCTATAAACAAAGCAACAAATACTATTAAAGGTGATAGTGCCCAAAACGATGATTTTTTATTTATTTGTTCCATTGGAATCTCCTTATTGTTAACTTTAATACTTCAAAAGATTACATGACATCATACTATACGTCAAATTATTTTTTTGATGATTAGATTATTTATTTTAGGCAATATCATATATAATAGTGGTTAAATAATATTGAAGGGGTTATACGATGATTATAAGCAATACTGTGAATAGCTTTATACACAACCATCAATTAACAAAATCATCATTTGAATTATACTATACGAGATATTTTAATGAATTCTCAAATGCTGGTAAATATGTTGATAATCTTGTATCAGCTCTTCCTTATACTATTCCAAAAATCGAAAATGACATTCGAAATATATCACATGTAAACGATCAGCTCGTACACATTATATTTGATATTCGTTTGCTGTTTTTAAAACAATATAAAGTTTATTTGCAACCTAATATCTACTTTTTAATTGGTGACTATCAAGATTTTGGCACCATCCCTACAAAATCTTCAACAACATTATTTTTATTTATAGAAAAGTTATCCGAACGCGTTGATGATTTATATGCAATGGTCGCCTATTACTTCACTAAATTATACATACATCAAACAGAGTATATTCAACACTTCTTCAATGAACAAACTCAAATTAAATACCCTAATATGCTTTTAGAAGAAATAGCAACTTTAGGCATCATGCGGCAATTAGATATTAATTATCCTTTTATGTCAGATTCAAATTATAATAAAATACAAAAATTAGAACAAGAACTACATTATATATAACTTCAAAAGGAATGGAAGTGAGACAGATATATACGTCTCAACCTCCACTCCTTTATTTTTTATTCATCATGTGTATTTTTCAAAGACTTCATCAAGTCTCTTATAAGAATAGTTACACTATGTTTTTTTGATAAATTACTTATATATAAAGCTACTTCTAATTGTTTAATATCTGTGTCATCAATAATTTTCATTTCTTTTTTCGATTGAACGATATTATAAACTAGTTCACTAAACAGCATATATCTATTAGAATTAATCGTAATATCCAATGCTGATTGAGCATATGCTAAGCATCTATCGTATAATGCTTCACTAAAATAAATATTCGATAAAGTATAATATAGTTTTATTTTATAGTTGTCCTCTACGTTAAAACGTTTAGCTATTTGCAAACCTTCTTCTAATGAAGATTTAGCCAACTGATTATTACTTTCTCTATAATAGAAAATTGCTCTCGTATTACAAATTGAAACTTGTAATTTAGTAAACATATTTGAATCAATTAACTTATACGCTTCTTCTATTAATAAGATTGCTTGATTTATATCTTCATATTTATAAAAAGCTATGATAGATCTCACCCATTTAGATGCTGCGATTTCGTCAGTGGAACTATTTGATAAATAGTTGCCATCAATAATAGGTGTTAAAGCATCGTAATCTCTATCTTCAAGTAACCTTTCAATTACTTTTAACTTTTGTTCAAGTTGTGTATCTAGTTCTTCCCCAACATATAAATAGTCCATACTGCAATTTAATTTTCTAGAAATATTAAATAGTAATTGCGATCCCGGTTGCAATTCGTTTTTTTCTATTTTAGAAATCTGACTTTGTGTTGCAATACCTTTTGCTAGTGATTGTTGAGATAACTTTAAATCTCTCCTACGTTGTTTAACACGTTCTCCTAATTTCATCTATAACGCTCCCCGACATTCTATTGTCTTTATTTCATACATCTTTATGTTTAAACTTATTACACTTAATAAATCTTACATCTTTTATATATAAAAAGACTAACTATGTCTCTTCATTCTAATCTCGCTAGAAAGAAAATACAATTAATTTAGCTATTACAAATTTGCGACAATATCAGTGATACTTTGCTTTAATGATTCAAGTAATTTAAAATATGTAACAATATACAATTTCATAGGGGGCAGAACTCATGTTCACAATCATAAAAAATGGTGATATTTATTCACCAAAATATATTGGCCAAAATTCAATTCTTATTCAAGGTCAAACCATCCTCAAAATCGGTGATATAGATATAGAAAAATTTAAAGATATCGACCCAAACTTGAATATAATTGATGCAGAAGACAATATTCTTATACCCGGTATAATAGACCCACACATTCATTTATTAGGTGGTGGAGGCGAAGCAGGTTATATGACGCGGACGCCAGAGGTGAATTTATCTGAACTTATAGAGTGCGGTATTACTTCAGTAATAGGATTAATAGGTACAGATGGTATTTCTCGTACACTTTCAAGTTTATATGCAAAAGCCAAAGCTCTTGAAGCAGAAGGAATTTCAACATATATGTATACAGGTAACTATCACTTACCCGTTACTACTATTACTGATTCTATAAAAGAAGACTTAATGTTAATAGACAAAGTAATTGGTACTGGAGAAATCGCTATTAATGACTTTAGATCTTCTATACCTAGCACAAATGAACTGGCTAAAATTATTGCAGAAACTACTGTTGGAGGAATGTTGAGTGGTAAAGCAGGAGTTACTCACTTTCATTTAGGTACTGGAAAACATAACTTAAATCAAATTCATAATTTACTAGCAAACTATGATGTCAAAGCGAATAAAATATACATTACGCATTTCGACAAAAGTTTAGATTTACTTAAAGAAGGCATCACTTTAAGTAATCAAGGTGTTTATATAGATTTAACAGCTGATACAAATACTGTAGACTGTGTAGATTATTACCTTCAAAATAATGGCGATATCGCTCAACTCACTATTTCATCTGACGGTCACGGTAGTTTGCCTAAATTTGACCACAATAATCAACTTGTTGGGTATGATGTTGCTAAATGTTATACATTAACAGAACAACTCTTTAATTTACTCAAACATTATCATCAAGATAAATGGGATGATATTATAGCACTGTTCACTTCTAACGTAGCTAATGCATTAACTTTACATCATAAAGGACATATTCATGAAAACTATGACGCCGATATTTTAATCATTGATAAGAATAGCAATAAGATTAAAAATGTCCTAGCAAAAGGAAAAGAAATGTTATCTGATTACAAAGTAATACGTAAAGGTATGTATGAATAATTAAGGGCCCGGGACAATTATGTATGTTCCGGACCCTTAATTTCTATATATCAATATTATTTAATATTTTCCTTGCATTTTCTTTAAGTTCATTTACTTTTTCGACGCCTTTTGTTCGTTCAATATAATCGTAACCTTCTTGTAAATGGAATGTTCTATTCGAAGTATTATGTGCATCACTTCCGATTATATGAATAGCATCTTTGTCTAATAAGAAATCCGCAGATTTTTTAGCATCTTCTCCATATCTATTAACTAATGATCCTGCTGTAACTTGGCATAGCGCACCTCGTTCAATTAAATCAAATAATATTTTCGGGTTATCTTGTATAGGAATTATTCGTTCTGGATGAGCTAATATAGGTCTATAGCCAGCATTAAATAATTTATCAAATGTTTCATCTGCAAATTCTGGAATACTAAAGAACGGAAATTCAATTAATACATAGCGTGAACCTTCAGTTATTGGTAATAATTCACCGGACTGTAAGCCTTCCAGCTCTTTACCAAACATATGAATTTCCTGACTCGGATAAACTTTTAAATTTATGCCATTTTCATCTAGCAATGCCTGTACTTCTTTTGTTCGGTTTTTAACTATATTAGCATCATTTTTAAATCTGTGTTCTATATAGTGTGGTGTAGCTACTAAATCAGTTATCCCTAACCCTTCTGCAACTCTAGCTAATTCAAGCATACTGTCAGCGTCAATTGGTCCATCATCAACATCATAAAGCAAATGATTGTGTATATCTATCATATGTACAGCTCCTTTTTATGAATCAACTTTTTCTACAAATCATCCTTATTACCTTTATTGTAACAAATTTTCACTCAATCAATATATCAAAATGATTTGTGTTCATGTATAAGCAAAGAATTTGAAAAGTCCAACCACTTTAATCATGATTAATATATAAACATTTAGGAGTGAATTATTAATGGAATTACAAGATGTCATTAACAAACGTCGTTCAGTAAAACAATACGAACCTTACGAAATGGATCGTGAAACGATAACAAAATTATTAAACAAAGCTTCTTTATCACCTTCTGCTTGGAATTTACAACAGTGGAAAGTGATTGTAGCACATTCTGATGAAGCTAAAGAAAAACTATACGAAGCAGCGAACAAACAAATTAAAATTAAAGAATCCAGCGCTACTTTCATCGTGCTAGGTGATTTAAATGCCCATAATACAATTGGTGATATTGCCGATGACTGGATAAAGCATAATCATATACCTGCTGAAAAACGCGAAGGGTTAATCCAAAGTGTTAATACTTTCTTTGAAGATGAAACAAATAAGAGAGATGAAGCGGTGCGTGGTGCTTCACTATTTGCGATGAATTTAATGTTAATCAGTGAGGACGAAGGCTATGCTACTTGCCCAATGATTGGTTTTGACAAACAAGCTGTTGTCGATTCTTTTAATATTGATGATAATTTAGTACCAGCAATGTTAATTACAATTGGTAAAGGCGAAATGTCCAATGATAGAGCATCTCGTCATGATGCATCATCATTTGCTAAATTTGAATAAAGACAATACATAATGTCTAAACTTTGTAATAATATTATAATATTTCACCTCAAATTTATATTATAATAAAAGTAACAAAGTGAGGTGTTTAAATTGAACAAACGTTATCAAAAAGTTCTATTACTTTACTTAATTTCAACGTTAGTACCATATACTTTGCTTAACAAAAATAAAGATATTCAATTAACGAAATCATGGTTACCTAGTTCATTAATTGGATATGGTATATTTGCATATGGATTGAAGGTACTAACTCAATTAAAAAAAGCATCTAAATAAGATGCTTTACTACATGTGAGTATAGAGTACAAATCTTTCACTCAAAATAATTCTCCTAATTCGTTTTTTATGAACGAATTAGGAGAATTTATTTTGGTTTTTGTAAAGTGCATACTTGCTTAAAACAATTCTTACGTCTTAGGCTTATTATTTTCTTTATACATATTATCTGTTATTGCATATATTACATCATCAACTATTTTATCTTTATGAATACGATTTTTAGGCATTACGCCTACTTTTTTCATGCCAAGTCTTTTCATAACTTGTCCTGATTTGGGGTTTAATGTACTATGCACACCTTTAACTTGATTTAATCCCATTTCTTCAAATGATAATTTCAACAATTGATTAGCTGCTTCTGTTACATAACCATTTCCGCTATACTTTAGGTTAATCACATAACCAATTTCTGCCCTCTTATGATCTACTTCCAATCGTAAATCAATTGTACCTATAAATTTATCGTTTTCTTTTAATATAATACCGTATTTTCCTAACGGGGATTGTAAATAATACTTTGTAATGACTTCTCTTGTTTCATCTTTAGACAAATGTGTTGGAAAGACATGCGTTGTATTTTCAATATTAGAAGCATATTCAAATAATGATTGCGTATCTTCTAAAGACACAGGTCTCAATATAAGTCTTTCTGTTTCCATTGTTTGATATTCCGCTAATTTCACTAGTAAGTCCATATTATTTAATCCCCCTTTTAACCTTTATTTATATTCGCTTTGTGCAAGTGCTAAACAACCTATTACGCCTTGGTCATCATTTAAACTAGGTTTCACAATATAAGTTTCAACTGGTGGTAAATTTAAATAACCATTATTCAATATTTCAAATTGCTTATGAATTTTATCTAATAAATGATCTTGATGCATGACACCACCACCAAAAATAATCTTTTCAGGTGATAACATTAGCGTTGTATTATAAGCCGCTTGAGCTATATAGTATGCTACCATATCCCAAGTCTTATCTTGTTCTTCAATATCTTTAGCTTTAATACCTGCACGTTTTTCTATAGCTGGTCCAGACGCCAATCCTTCTAAACAAGTATGATGGAATGGACAATTACCTTCAAAATCATCATCTTCATGCTGTTTTATAGACATATGACCCATTTCAGGATGACTTAGTCCTTGAATGTAACGACCATTCATCATAGCTCCACCGCCTACACCTGTCCCGATAGTGTAATAAACTGCTGAATCAACGTTTTTTGCAATTCCTTTTTGATATTCGCCGTATAAAGATGCATTAACATCTGTAGTAAATGCTATAGGTACGTCAAAATATTTTTTTACTGAACCGATAAAATCAAAATCTTTCCAAGCTGTCTTCGGAGTAGATGTAATATATCCATATGTTTTTGACTCTTTATTTATATCGATAGGTCCAAATGAACCTATTCCAATACTTTTCAATTCATAATTTTTGAAAAAATTAATAACTTCAGTCATTGTTTCTTCAGGATATGTAGTTGGTATAGAAACACGCTCAATAACATTTAATGCTTCATCACCTATTGCACATACAAATTTTGTTCCTCCCGCTTCAATTGCTCCATAATATTGCATGATTGACACTCGCTTTCTCATTATCTAATATTTTTGTAATTTTAAAACCATTTTTTCTTTTTAAATACAACTAGCATGATTGCTGCTATTGCTACCATAATGAATAATACAATGTAATAACCGTTGTGCCAATTTAATTCAGGCATATTTTCAAAGTTCATTCCATAAATACCGGCTATAAGTGTTAATGGCATGAATACGACAGAATAAATCGTTAAAATTTTCATAATGTTATTCATTTTAAATGAATTCAATGAAATATAATTATCCCTTATATCACTTGTCATTTCCCGTGAAGCATCAACCATTTCCATCTGTTTAATAAGATGATCATTAATATGCATGATATATAACAATTGTTGTTCATTCAAATTTAATACTTTTCCTTCACGCATCCGATAAACTAAATCTTTCATTGGTTGAACAGTTCTCTTAATTAATAACAACTCTTGTCTTAAATTAAAAGTATCATCAATCAAAGTCTTTGTAGAACTATCTACATTATGCCGATCTTCAAAGTTAAAGACTTTATCTTCAATATCGTATATAAACGGAAAGAAATTATCTGTTATATCATCTAAAATATTTAATAATATATCTTTTGGTTCTTCATATTGTACCGTACGATTAAAAAGTTTTCTTTTAATTGTATCAATTTCCTCAAATCGTTCTTTATGGAAAGTAACAATATAATCTTCGCCTATGAATATATCGATTTCTTCTGATTCTAGCGTTTTTAAATCTAAAGCATGAAATACTAAAAATTGATAACCATCATATTGTTTGAATTTTGGTCTCTGTTGTACCAATGTTGCATCTTCAATAGATAAAGGGTGAAAATCAAAATATTGTGCGAGTACATTTGTTTCTTCTTCAGTTGACTCGTTCATATCAACCCATATCCATTTATACTTTTCTTGAACTTCACTAGGAAAGGTAGTTTCTTTTATCTCATCATTTAAATTTATGTAATAAGTTTTAATCATATTTTCACCGCTTAGAATTGATTTAAATTCATTATATATTATTTTAAAGTTTAGAACATAAATTGATTGTTCAAAATAATTCTCCTAATTCGTTGGAGTTTAAATTAACAGATTAGGAGAATTTATGTATGTATACGATTTTGAAAGTACAAGCTTCAACGTCAGCACTTTGCAAAATCGTTACAGTTTATATTTGATACTATTATAACTTCAGAACAATTAGTCTTGTTCCTTTTATACTTAATTAAGAAAATACGATAGTCTTGTTTCCATTAACAATAACTTTATGTTCACAATGCCATTGTACCGCTCTAGCTAGTACTTCTGATTCTACATGACGACCTGTATTTTTCATATCTTGTGCTGTATAGCGATGGTTTACTCTTACAACATCTTGCTCGATAATCGGACCAGCATCTAAGTCTTCTGTTACATAATGGCTTGTAGCACCTATTAGTTTAACCCCTCTTGTATACGCTTGTTTATATGGATTAGCTCCGATAAATGAAGGTAAAAATGAATGGTGTATATTGATTATTTTCAAATGGTGTCTATCAACAAATTCAGGAGATAATATTTGCATATATTTAGCTAATACTAATAAATCAACGCCATATCCTTCACAAATTTCTGTTATTTTCTCTTCACTTTGTCGCTTTGTATCTTTTGTAACTTCTACATGATGAAACGGAATACCCATGTCTTCTACAAATTTTCTATTATTCTCATGGTTGCTTATAACGCAACTAATTTCGATAGGAAATTCTTGTCTGTTTGCTCGTAACATAATCTCACTTAAAGCGTGATCTTCTTTAGAAACGAGTAGCGCAGTTTTCACTTTCGTGTTAGCGTCATAAATTTTGAAATGTATATTTCTGCTATTTAGTTCTTTTTCTAATAGTCCTTTAACTTCATCATTTTGATCGAAGACTATTCTTAAATATAAATGATTTTCATTTTCTTGAACATCTGTATAGTGATCCAAATGAAATATATTAGAGTTTGTATTTTTAATAGTTGTAGAAATTAAAGATGTGATTCCTATTTCATCTTTACAATCTGCAAGTAAAATATAATGATTATTCATGTTTCTCATCCTTTTATAAATTGTGTAAAAATTCTTACGATAATAGCTATTATAAAATTTTATATGAGATAACACAATCAAACTTGCCTACTTATTCCAATGTAAGCGAATTCAGTTAATAATTATTATTTAAATACATAAATTGATCCAATTGCAATTCTTCCAATGTATCTCTTATTAATTTTTTCTTTGGAAATAATTTAATCCATATTTTTCAACTGGAACAACTTTACCTTCGTAAACATACTTACCATTAAATAAAGTGCGATTTTTTGTCACTTTAATAGTTGAGAGCGCCCCTTCTTCTGGCGAAATAAAAAATGAATCAAATACTTTGTAGATGAAGTCACCAATTTTTTTATTGTATTTGGTTTTGCCTAAATTAGTAGACACAGCTCCCGGATGTACAGCCGATACATTTAATCCATGTTTACTAAAACGTTCATCCAATTCCTGCATAAAGTAAAGTACTGCTAACTTAGATTTACTATATGATTTAACTGGGTTAAATTTTAGTGGGTAAGCAAAATTATGATTCCCCATAGCTGTATATTTGTATGCACCTGATGATACAACAATAATTTGTTTATCTTCACTTTCCATTATTTTTTCGAATAAAGTATGTGTTAATAAAAAATGACCTAAATAATTTGTTCCAAACATGAGCTCATAACCATCTACAGTTTTTTGCCTTGTTAAAGAAACGACACCCGCATTATTAATCAGGCAATCTACATGTGTATAACGATTTAAAATATTAGTTGCTGCTTGCATTACACTCGCTAGATCAGATAAATCACATTTGATGATATCAACACGCTTATAAGGGTGTCGTGCCTGTATTAGCTGCTTAACTGATTCTCCTTTATCAACGTTTCTACAAAGTAATATTAAAATATCATATTCTGACGCTAATTCAATTACAGTGCTTTTGCCTATACCAGACGTAGGCCCGGTAATAGCTAGAATTCTATTCGACATTATAATTACTCCTTTTATTTATTAAGTTATATTTACCCGAAAAAATGTATAATTAACATAAATGAGAATGAAAAATCGCTCTTTATATTCATAAGATTTTTTATCGATTTGTCATGTCTACTGCCAACATAACTAATCAGGCTGAGTCATTTATTTATGTCCCAGCCTGATTAGTTTCTAAAATTACTTTTTTATATAATTTTCATGAACATAAATTAATTCTTTCGCCATCTCTTTTATAATTTCAGTTGAAATAAGTTGATCTTCTGCGTGTACCAATAACAGATTAAGTTTAATCTCTTCTCCTGCAGATTCGGATTGGATGAGGTCTTTATGAACTTTATGTCCTTCAGTTAAATATTTGTTGCCTTCTTCAACTAAATCATAAGAATCATTAAAATTATTTGATTTTGCTTCTTGAATTGCTTGCATATAGGTACTTTTAGCCATGCCTACATTCGTTATAATCTGAAAAGCTATCTGTTCGTACTTTTCCATTTAATCACCTTATTCCATTAGACTTTCTGCTTGTTTAAGTACCCCTTCTCCATCCATCATGCCATATTGTTGCATGCCTATAACGTCGATTGGAACTTTTCCGTCAGCTATTTTTTCTACTTGAGCTTTTTGAAATCTCACTTGAGGTCCTAATAAAATGACATCAACTTCATCTATTTTCGATTCAGCTTCAGATAAAGCTAATGCTTCAATTTCATAATCTTTATTTTCTTTATCGGCAGTTTCTTGCATTTTTTTAACCAACATACTAGTAGACATACCCGCTGAACAAACTAATAATATTTTTTTCATTTTTATCTCTCCCATAATTTAAATTTAAAGAATGCCCAAGGTTTTAAGTAATCTAATAGTTGCAAGTCATGATTTTCTATTTTTCCTACAACATTCACTTTTCCTGTGTTGAGCATCGGTTTTAAAGCAATTTGTAATTCCCCTTTATATTGACCATATTCATCATTATCGATTAATACATCGCCTCTTTTTATAGCAACTGTATGATGAGGTGGAAATGATTCTTGTTTATATTTCACTCGACTTTGAGTAGATCGAATCAAATAGTCGCTTACATCACCTCTATAAAAATGTGGTTCTTCAAAAATAATTTTCTTTTCTAAATCTGTATAGCTTCCCACTAATTTAATATCAAAAGTTATCGGTTCATGGATTAAATCACTCAATTCCTTTAATTCTTTTTCAGATGGATAGCAATTACTGATAATAACATCATCTATTAAGCCGGTTGCCCATAAATATTTTGCTTGAGAAGTAATCGGCAAACCGCGATGTTGTTCTAATGTAGGAAGTCCTTCTGTAATAGGCCAAGGTCCAAAATCCGCTTCTTTACTAGATACAAATGCAGCTGTTCTCAAGCCGTATTGTTTAAATTTCTTACTGCCTTCTATAAAAAAGGCTTCAGATATACCTGCATAACGATGGGGATAAAAGTTATGACAACCTACGAGCCGATTTCGATTAGGTTCAAAGTCTAATACATTGTCTATATAATGATTCATTACGCTCATATTCAGCTCTATTTTGATTCCATATGGATTATAAGTCATATCACTCGTTTCTTTTGCTCCTACCCCTTCGTCGAGTCTGATACCATCTACACCCATTTCATAAAAGAATGATAAATCGTTAGTTTCAATATTTAATACTTTAAATGTTCTAGGTGCTACATCAACAAATATTTCAAAATTTAAAGACTTTGCGAATTGAATAATTTTTTTGATAGATGGAAGTATTTCGGATTTGTTTTCTTCAGTAATTTGTAATAAGTTCGTAAATATTCTAGAAAAACCGTACTCATGTGCTTTCTCTATATACTTTAAGTCATCAGCTTCCTTAGATTTCCCCGGATATAGAGATATCCCCAATTTTCTCATGATATAACCTCACAATTCTTTCAATTAATTTCTTTTTTTGTAATTTTGAATAATTTTACTATTTAGTTTATACTATAACAAAATTAAAGCGCTTACAAACAAAGGGGGATTAACATTGAATAATTTTGCAACTTGGATAGAAAATAAGCTTTCGGGACCAATGACTAAGCTTTCAAACCAAAGACATCTACTTGCTATTCGTGATGGGGTTATTTCAGCGTTACCATTCATTATATTTGGTTCATTTTTCTTAATATTTGCAACACCACCATTGCCAGAATCTTGGGCAATTACTAAGTGGGCAACAGCACATGCCGAAGAAATTTTAATACCTTATAGAATGACTATGTTTATAATGAGTTTGTATATCGTTTTTGGTATAGGATATAATCTTGCAAAATCCTATGACCTTGATCCATTATCTGCCGCACAACTTTCTACCGCAGCTTTTCTATTAACTATCGCACCTACTATGGACGATAAATTAGGTTTTGTTTTACCTATGACAAATTTAGGTGGGCACGGTTTATTTGTCGCAATGATTGTTGCTATTCTTTCTGTAGAAATATATCGTTTCTGTAAAATTAAAAACATCACGATTAAAATGCCACCACAAGTTCCACCTTCCGTCAGTCGCTCATTCGAATCTCTTATACCTGTCGTTTTTGTTCTAGGGTTTATGAGTATCATTACAGTACTATTCCAACTAGACTTACACTCACTCGTAGATAAAATTGTCGGACCGCTTGTGTTTGCAGGCGACACACTACCAGGTGTTTTAGTGCCAGTATTTTTAACAACATTCTTCTGGTCATTTGGTATTCATGGAATGTCTATTGTCGGTACGATAGAACGACCATTATGGGAAGTTTATTTAGCTAAAAACGGTGAAGCACATGCAGCAGGAGAAGCACTACCTCATATTGCACCCGAAACATTTTTCCAATGGTTTGTATGGATTGGTGGTGCGGGCGCAACTTTAGGTCTTGTTATTTGTATATTAATATTTGCAAAATCACAATTCCTTAAAAAAATGGGTAAAGCAGTTGCCATCCCTTCTTTATTTAACATCAATGAACCAGTTATATTTGGTTTACCAATTGTATTAAACCCAATTATGGTCATTCCATTTATTTTAATACCTATCGTTTTAACGATTATCACTTATATCGCAACTGCCCTAGGATTAGTCAATGCGACCAGTGTAATGCCTCCATGGACTTTACCTGCTCCAATTGGTGCATACTTAGCCACTGGTGGCGATTGGCGGGCTATCATACTCGTATTAATCAATATTGCAATTTCTGTCGGTATTTATTTCCCATTCTTTAAAATGTATGATCGTAAAATGATTTTAGAGGAAAGTGGCGAATCTAAAGAAGAAATTGAAAAAGATATGGAAGAAGAAAACAAATAATAATGTAGAAGATATAAATAAGGATGAAAGATGCACGAAGATTTTTATAAAAAATAAGCATATCACTTTCAAACTGAAACAATCCGTTAAGTGATATGCTTATTTATTTTGAGTTAGAATTTATGTTTCAAGCTCTTAAATGTTAAAAAATAATATCAATAAAGAACCAAATAACCATAACGATCATGATAAGTGCTTTTGCTATTGTACTTGTTAAAAATCCTAATAGTGAACCTATACTTGCATTAAGTGCAGCACTGATATCACTCTTTTGTATAATTTCTGAAACGAATACTAAGATAAACGGTACGATAATAATACCGAAAGGTGGAAATACAAAGCAACCAATAATAACACCAACTGCTGCCATTATCTCTCCTAATTTAGAACCACCAAATTTTTTCACAAAGTAACTGTTCATGATGATGTCCGACAAAATCATAAATACTGTAAAGAGTATCATAACCGTCCAAAATACCCATGATAATTTTGATGAATCTATTGCAAAATGATATATAAAGTACCCTATCCAAAGAAATAAAACGGATGGGATAATTGGTTTGATTAAACCGATAAATGCAATTACAAACATTATAATGATAAGTAACCAACTAATTGTTGTCATGTAATTTAGTACTCCTAACTAATTTGTGTATTGTTTTGTTCCTTATGTTCTATAGTGAAAATTAATAGAACAAACGCAAGTGCTATCGAAAAACTTGAAACAAAGAACACATTTCCTAATCCTACTATATCACTCATGACACCACCAAGTAAATTTCCACCTAGTTGTCCAATAACCATAGCGTTCGCAAATAAAGTCGAAGCGTAACCTGGAAAGTCTGGTAAAATATCTTGGAAATAACTGATACCAAGCCCTAACAAAATAGCTAAGAAAAATGCTAAAGCTAATTGTCCAATTAACATTGCAGTAAAACTATCAAACACCCCGATACTGAAATAATAACCAAAGCCAAATATTGAACCTACCATGAGTAAAGTTTTCGTTCTGAATTTACTTGCGATAGCTCCTAGAATAATCATAAGCGGTACTTCTAAGCCTGCACATAAACTTGCTAAATAACCAACATGAGACTCGTCATCTTTCAAATATTCAGTTACATATAAAGGCATGTTTAAAGTATACATCCATTGCCCAATATGCAATAGAATGAAAGCTAAAAATGGTATAAGTAAAGTCGGTTCTTTAATTAAGTTCGGAGCTTTTTTCTCTGGAAAATTCCCTACTATATTATTTAAGATTTTCTTTGGTTCCTTATAAAATAATAATAGTAATACGAGTACAGTTAAGAATATAGTAACCGTACCACCAAATAGACCGTCATAACCCAATAGTGAAAGTAATACAGTACCTATCAATGGACCAAATAAGAAACCTAATGAGAAAGTTGATCTTAAAACAGTATTGGCAAAGATACTTCTATCTTTATATTCTGATTCATTAATAGATTCACGAGCAGAAGCATACATTTGAGGCATTGCAGGTGCTGCCAGACCTTGGAACATTCCGTATAATACAATGAAGATCCAGATAGTATGTACATAGAAATAAATGGAGAAACATAAAGCACCCATTATAAGGGCTGTTGCGATAAGATATTTACGGTTGATTTTACCATTATCTGAAAACCTAGCTACTATAGAATTCACAGTGAAGGATGCTCCAGCAGCAAGAGCCATTAATAGACCATATTGGCCACTAGTCATTCCTAAGTGTTGTGTCGCATATAACACTAAGAACGGGGTAGTGATTGCGATTGCCATACCGAGTAATCCCATATTCACTGTAAAGAGCTTATAATTTTTGATTTGAAACAGTTTCAAAAACATGAATTCACATCTTTCTTTATTTTATTATATGCTTGTACTTTATAGCTAAACCCCTGTTACGTCAATGCTAAAATTGATATAATTTTTCTAAAGTTATAAAATAAATTTACATGATTTAAGAAGGAGAAAAGCCATGGTATTTAAAATTGATTATATTTCTACTGGTAAAGTTTCTAACGTTACGTTCGATAATCAAAAAACAAAAAAGACCGCCATTTATAAAACCCCTATTTCAAATAGTATGTTTTTATCAAAAACAGGGTTTGTTGAAGATGAACAACAATATAAAGGGCACGGCGGTCCTGAAAAAGCTATATGTTTCTATAGTAAAGATAACTATCAATATTGGAACGATATCATTCACCTGTTGCCTGAATATGCAATTTTTGGAGAAAACTTAACAGTCTCTGGCTTAACCGAAGCGGATTTAAATATCGGTGATACATATCAGTTAGGTGAAGCCACTATACAAGTATCTTGTCCAAGACAACCTTGCGCTACAATCGCGCAAAGGTATGGCATAAAAGACTTAGTTAAAAGAATGGCAGACAGTTGTAAAACAGGATGTTATTTTCGCGTAATCAAAGAAGGCTATGTATCACAAGGAGACGATTTAGTATTGATTGAACAAAAAAAGCCTTCCCTTTCTATACTTGAATTGAATGAAACACGTTTTAAAGATAATAAAAACAAACAACGCATACAATCAGTATTAAATCATGATGGTATAAATGAAGAAACAAGAAATATATTTATTAAATTATTAAAATAAATGATAACATCGTACAAATCTCTATCGGTTACTTCTTTTTAACATCAATTTGGTTTATGTAATTTTTAATCACTTCAATAAATGATTTTACTTGTGGTAATTGCAATACACTATGTTCATAACAAATATATGTTGACCGTTTTAAAGGCTTTTTCATGATATTTAATTTTTTAATTTCAAAAAGGTCTGTATCTATATCACCTATAACTAATTCAGGTAAAACTGTAACGCCTACACCATTTAATAACAATGCTTTACAAGTTGCGATTTGATCTACTTTTATAAGAGCATGGTATTCTTGTTTGAAATAATCTGAATACCATTCTTCAATTTGCTTTAAATATATTGGTTCAGCTTGAAATTCAATCATCGGTAATAAATGCAAATCATGTTTTCTATTTTTAGGATAAATAAAGTAATGTTGTTCATTTAATAATAAGTCGTTCTGTACATTCATTACTTCATTACCTCTAATTACTGTTACATGAAATTCATTCTGATATGATTTAATATGTTCACTTGAGCCAATTTGTAATTGTATATCGACGTTAGGGTAAAGTTTAGTATATTGCCCTAGAACTTGAGGCAAAATTGTTTGTCCAATTAACGAAGATACGCCAATTGAGATACTCCCATTAACTTCCCCGACTTTCGAACTTATTCTATCCAGTAATAGACGCTCTTCTTTAAGCATTTTTCTAGCGTGATCAATAACGAGCGAACCTTCATTAGTTGTTATTAATTGCTTCTTAGTCCTTATAAAAATATCTATACCAAAAAAGTTTTCGATAGATTTGAGACGTTGACTGACGGCAGGCTGCGAAATATAGAGAATGTCAGCAGCTTTCCTCAATGTCTTTACATCTTCTAAAGTCACTAATAGTTTGTAATCATCTACTTTCATAAAAAGACACCCTCCTCACATTTATTTCATTATAACATGCTTTAATTATTACAAGCATGCCTTTAAGCAACTACTACTTAAGACCGAATTATAAAAAATCTTACTATCTAAATTGAATACTTTTTTAAAATTAGTTATAGTTAAGCATGTAAATTAAATAGGAAGGATCTTACTATGTTACTTATTGAGATAATAAAGTATATTTTTCTAGGTTTATTGCAAGGTGTAACTGAACCCATACCTGTATCTTCTAGTGGTCACCTTGTAATGGCTCAAGAATTTTTAGGCTTACATACTGAAGGTTTAACATTTGAAATTTTTGTAAATACGGCTTCATTAGTTGCTGTACTGATTTTGTTTAGAAAAGATATTATCGAACTCATTGTTGATACTTTAAAATTTATTAAAGGAGATCGCACTGAAGAAGTAATTCGAAACTTTAGATTTGCTATGTATCTTGTAGTTGCCACGATACCTGCTGGTGTTCTTGGGTTAATCTTTAACGATATAATTGGCGACACAAAAAGTGTTATGCTAGTCGGTTTCATGTTAATTGTAACTGGTATTGCACTATGGTTTATTAAAAATAAACGCGGTCAAAAGTTAGATAAAGATTTAACGTTAAAAGATGCGATTATAGTAGGGCTATTTCAAGCTATTGCATTAATTCCAGGAATTAGTCGTAGTGGTGCAACGATAGTTGGTGCTTTAGGTGTTGGTATGAATCAAAAAACAGCATTTAAGTTCTCATTCTTACTTTATATACCAGTAAGTTTAGGGACTGCATTGCTTGGTATTAAAGATATCATTCAAACACCACCAGATTCTTCATTAATGATTTCTTATATGTTCGCATTTGTAGCTTCACTTGTGGCCAGCTATTTCTCTTTAAAATGGCTAAAAGGCATAATGGAACGCGGACAATTAGGTATATTTAGTAAATACTGTTTCGTTGTAGGACCATTAGCAATTATACTTGCACTGATATTCTTATAAAAACTTTTAAAAAACGAGCATACACAGTTAATACTGTGTATGCTCGTTTTTTATGTAAATCATAGTTTAGGAATATTTATTTATTACTATTCTTATTTGCATTCATTATTTCATGAAAACAATATCTTATCTTTTTCTCTATTCCTTTAAAATCTGTTTCTAACTTGAACATAATCTCATGAGCAGTAACATATGCCTTATGAAATTGCGCTTTAGAAATTTTGTTTTCTTTAAGCATTCTTTCTAAATCATCTTCATCAACTAGTTCATATTCCCCTGTCTTTGGTATCACCAACACATCTAAGCATAAATCTAAAGTTCGTGCATTTCCAAGCTGGGTAATATTCCTCAAATTCACATCAAAATAATACTGCACTGGTTGATTTTGTTTATTATACATCACAGTAATACTATATGGCTTTTTCTCCGGTAATATTTGCATCCATTTATAGCCCTTGTCAGCTACTGTAATTTCTTTACCTACAACATTTACTATTAACGGTTCTTTTACTTCAAGCATCGTTACAAGTCCTACAAGACCTTTAAAGTGATTAGTATCCAGCGCAACTTCTTTATATTCGCGATTAAGGAGACGTCGCCAATGACGTTTGTCAATATACTTAACTTTCACAAGTTACCAACTCCTTTTATTCATTATATAAAAAACGGGAGCCGATATAAAGCATTCGAGTAATCTTTTATTTTTTTTATTATTTTACACAAAGAAACCACAAGAAGTTTGAAATTCTTGTGGCTTTGAAATGATTATTTATATATAAAATTTAAACTTTAAAACATATGTTTTTTTAATTCTAAAATTTTACGTTATTCATGTGAAATATAATGTGACTTACCTTTTAAGAATAAACTTAAGATTAATGCAATAACACTAAACAGAGTTGCAATCCAGAAAGCGTCATTTATACCTTGTACAGTTGCAAGTTTATTTAGAAACTCAACAAGTGCTGACATGCCACTTTCTTTTCCACCAACAGAATCTGAAAGTGCTTTAACTTGTTCTTGAATAATTGGATCAGTTGAATCTAAATTATCTGACATGTTAGCTAAATGAGTAGTCGTATTTTGTGTCATAACTGTTACAAGTATTGCAGTACCAATTGATCCTGCCAATTGTCTCACTGTGTTACTGATTGCATTACCATGTGGTATCAATCGTTGAGGTAATGAATTCATCCCAGCCGTCATAATAGGCATCATGATAAAACTCATACCAAATGAACGTACGATATAAATAATTAATATTGTTGAATATGGTGTATCCATATTTAACTGTGTTAACTCCCATGTTGCAAAAGTCATAATTGTTAAACCAATTAAAGCTAATGGCTTAATACCAAATGAATCTAGCATTTTACCAGCAATTGGTCCCATAAAGCCCATTATTAATGAACCTGGTAACAATAATAAACCAGAATCTAATGGAGAAAACCCACGAAGATTTTGTAAGTAAATTGGTAATAATATCATACCACCAAATAAACTCATTGTTACGATAACGTTAATAACTGTCGTTAATGTGAACCCAGAATATTTTAATGCTGACATATCAAGCATTGGATTTTTCATTCTTATTTCACGAATAACAAACATTGTTGTAAAGATAACGCCAATAATTAATGATAATGAAACTGTTGTAGATGTCCATCCATTATTACCCGCTTCACTGAAACCGTATAATAATAGTCCAAAACCTAACGTACTAAATATAATACCTTGAACGTCTGGTTTAGGGTTAGACGTTTGCTGGTAAATTCTAAACCAGAAATAACTGATTATGATAGAAATTAAACCGATAGCAAACATTCCGTAGAACATGATATTCCAATGGTAATTTTGTACAACCCAACCTGATAATGTTGGTCCTATAGCTGGTGCTAAAATAAATGCAATACCTAATGTACCCATTGCTGCACCACGCTTTTCTGGTGGGAAGATTGTCATAAACACATTAGAACCTAATGGCATAAGCACGCCTGCTCCTACAGCTTGTATGACACGTCCTGTCATCATCATTGGAAAGTTTACTGACAACGCGCAAATGAATGATCCGATTGTAAACAGTATCATTGCTATAATGAATAATTTTCTATAAGAATACTTACTGATTAAAAAGGCGCTGATTGGGATTAATATACCATTTACAAGCATAAATCCCGTCATTAGCCATTGACCAGTTGAAGCTGAAATACTAAATTCATTATTAATAACAGGTAATGCTACATTTAATAATGTTTGGTTTAAAATTGCTATGAACATACCGAACATCATTGCAATTAATATTTTATTTCTTGTAATACCTTTACCATAAACAAAATTAACATGATTCTTTTTAATTTGTTCGTTGATTGGTTCGTCTTCATGTATTTCCATACCACGATCAGATAATACAGAATCTTCATCTTCTGAATTATTATTATCGTCAGATACGTTTTCTTTAAATGATGGTTGATTATTTTCATCTTGGTTCATTTGTTCAACTTGCTCTTCTTTATATTCTTTTTGATGACGGTTAACTGTTAAGCTATCATCATCTTTAGATTTAAGTTGACTGTATTCTTCTTTATGATCTTTTTCAAAAGATTCATTAGAAACTTGTTTTCTTTTTTTACGTTTTAATACAAATGCATTAATTCCAATCCAAAGTAAGATTGCAATTATTATATAAGCCACCGTAAAGGTTGATGTCATAATACACCCTCCTTAATTCTTGTGGATTCGAACTTCAACATTCATTCCTGGAACAACATTTGTTGATGGCTTAGAATCAAATGTGATTTTCACTGGAACAACTTGTGTCACCTTTGTATAGTTTCCATTACTATTTGATGAAGGCATCAACGAGAAACTTGATGCAGTTGCTAATCCAACTTGAGACACTTTACCTTTAACACTAGCTTTTTGACCATCGATATCAATGTCAACTGCTTGTCCTTCTTCTACATCCTCTACATCTGTATCATCAATGTTTGCAGTTACATATAAATCATCAAAATTATATGCATAAGCAATCGGTGAGCCAGCTTGTACTAAATTGTTCTCTGTTTCAGAAGTTTTTACGATTGTACTTTTTGATGGTGCTTCAATCTTCATTTTTTGAGATTGACCATCTTCACCTTTACCTTCTACTTCACCAATTTTATCGCCTTTGTCATAAGTTTTACCTTCTTTAGCGTCAAAACTAGTTAAATTACCTGATACTGGACTAGCAATTTTAATTTGCTCTCCATCCACTTTTGCATTTTCTGTTTTTACATAATCTGTTGCTTCACTATAATAATGGAATCCTACTAGGCCAATAGCCACTAAAACCACTATCGTGATAACATTTACAAGCACGATTTTTTTCATTACTTTATATCCTCCATATTTCAATGATTTACTTATTATACGGCTACGCTTTTACTAATTAAACCAACAAAAATTAAAAATTTGTCGGGTTAAATTAACTAAAAAATCAGATAAATCAACATATTAAATTAAAGTTTTTAAAGTATATTAATATATATTCTATACTTTATTTGTTAAAATATAGGACATGTAAGTTATCGAGGTGAATTATGAAAAAACATGCGAGACAATTAATTATTAGTAATACGGTTTATTTATTGGAAGATTATCACTTTGACGAAATTACAATAAAAATGTTGTGCGCAGAAAGTGGTATTAACCGTTCAACTTTTTATGCCCATTTCAAAGATAAATATGATACATATGATGAAATCCAAAAATATCACATGAGTAATTACGAAAATTTAATGGATAATATTGAACTATCTATTATTGAAGAACCAGCCAATAGGAGAAAATATGTAAAACGGTATTTTACAAATGTTTTTTATTATATTTTAAAATACCAAAAATTTTTCTACAGTGTCTTTGTTTTACATCCTGAACGAGATTTTATCATTAACTTTATCAAGCTTATAAAAGACAGAATTGAAAAACTCATTTCTAAAATCGGTACATTACAAGATGCCAACTTCTTTCTTGAATATACAATTGGTGGACAAATCGCGTCTATATATAGTTGGTTACGGGACGGATGTCAGGACTCACCTGAAAAAATGGCAGATATTATGTATAGAAACATCTTAAGAATAAACAGATAAAAATTAATGCTCCTATTTCGTTTGAATTTTAATTAACGAAATAGGAGCATTTATATTAGAAACTGGATAAACCAGTCTCTTCTTGTATTCTATATAATAGTTTCTTCCACAGTGATTCATCTTTATATTCATCATACTGTGCAGTGTATGAATGATCATTATTAATCCATGCATCATTAAATGTTGTAGATAGTTTTTGAAACGCAGGATCATCCTGTTTACCTTGAATTATAATATCAGTTTCCAAATTGTAATCA
The DNA here is from genome assembly GCF_002902755.1 of Mammaliicoccus lentus. GTDB lineage: Bacteria > Bacillota > Bacilli > Staphylococcales > Staphylococcaceae > Mammaliicoccus > Mammaliicoccus lentus. The sequence goes on from NZ_PPRS01000013.1 coordinate 63,079, forward strand.
TTCATATTTCTTCTAGTTAAATTGGATGAACCTAATATCATCGTTGCATCTTTATTTTCATGTTGTTCAAACAATAAATATTTAGAATGAAATTGTTCCCCATTGCTTAAAGCCCATTTCACTTTAATATTATTATTTGTTCGATTAATTAATTCACTAGCTACCGGTTTATTAGGCACGCCTGGTTTTTCTTTACCAAAAGCTTCCTTATTAATGTCTAAAATAATTTTAATATCTACATTTCTTTTAGATGCTTTTATCAGTTCTTTAACAACATCACGGTCAGATAAATAGAACATACCTATTGAAATACGGTCTTTGGATTGCACTTTCTTAATGTTACTAATGACCTTTTCTTTAATTTTACCTTCTGTAGCCAATTGTACAGTATAACGTGCATTATCTTTCCAACTATTATGATTGATTTTAAAATCTGATTCGTCATATTGAGCACCGCTCATATTTATAGCAGCAATCTCAGATTTTATGAGTGCCTTTTGAATCGGACCAGACACTCTTACACCGACATTTTGATGATAACCACTTGGATCGTGAGGATTGCTAGAAAGTATCATCCCATGATTTTCAGTAACAAGTGTTTTTCTGTGATTGGCTTTCATATTTAATAACTTTAAATAACTTCTAACAGTAACATTTGGTGCTTCTCCACTCAGAGGGTTAGGCAACTTACCTTTCTCACTATTACCAAACCATTGAAATAATGTGCGATATGCACCTGAATAAATAGGATTAGAATCTCTTAACTTACTTAAATTTGTGTAACGTACATCTATATTATGATTCTTTAAATCTTTTATATTATCAGGCGTGTATGAGCCATAAAATGTATTGATAGGGTCTGTTAATATTATGATTCTAACATTTGGATTCTCTTGTTTTTTCTGAATTAAAGAATCTGTAATCCGTTTTGATATTGGTGGATACTTTTTGTCTCCAGTTTGATAACCATTGAATAAAAACATATCCATTATAATAAAATCATTTGCTTCTTGAATGGTTTCATTGACTTTATCAAATATTTCGTGGTCGTAATGCATTTCATTTCCAGATTTATATGATAAATCAGTTAATAGTTCTACTTCATCTGTTTTAGTCTCTGAACTTAATTTTGATACTCCATGAGGTAAGGGCTTAAATACGTTATAAATACTGACTGCTATAATCGTGAATATTATTATATATAAACTCCATAAAATATAATGTTTCTTAAATTTACTTCTTTTCTTTTTACTTTTTGTAGATTTTTTTCTTTGCTTTAAATTATTTTTACTCTTCACATTTGTTTTCTTTTTATTTGCCAAATTTATAACCCCCTCTCCTTATATTTTTATTATATCAAAATATAATTGACAGCGATGGATTACTTTGGTATTTTTATTAATATTGAATTTTTCAGAATTTTTAGAGAAAATACATAGGAGTGAAGTAAATTGACAGAAGCATTAAGACCTTTCCGTGCCGACCATGTTGGCAGTTTATTACGCACAGAACCTTTAAAAGAAGCTAGAGAGAAATATTTTGAAGGTAATCTATCTAAAGACGAATTAAAAAAAGTCGAAGATGAAGAAATAAATAAAATAGTCGAAAAACAATTAGAAGTCGGTTTAAAAAGTATCACTGATGGAGAATTCAGACGTGCTTATTGGCACTTTGACTTCTTAGAAAATTTAACAGGTATTGAAGATTATGAGCCTGAAATTGGACTGACTTTTAATGGTGTAGAAACTAAAAAGCACGACGTAAGAGTTGTCCAAAAAGTTGAATTTAATCCTAATCATCCACACTTTGAACATTTTGAATATTTACATAAGCAAGTTGACGGTAGAGCTGTAAGTAAAGTGTCTATTCCAAGTCCAAATCAATTATTTCACCCAAATATTTTAAACCACGATATTTATCCTGATATTCATGATTTTGCTAAAGATGTATCAGAAGCTTATCGTCAAACTATTTTAAAATTTTATGAACTAGGTTGTCGTTACTTACAAATTGATGATGTTTATTGGGCTGGATTAGCAGCAACAAAACAACTTATCAAGAATAGAGAGCGTACAGAAGATGAAAAAGCAGAAGCGATTAAATTAGCCGCTAAAGTAGTGAATGATTCATTGAGAGATCTACCAAATGACCTATTAATTACTACTCATATTTGTAGAGGGAATTATCAATCTTCATGGGCAATTAGTGGTGGATATGAGCCAATTGCAAAAGAGCTATTCACAGAAAAATTACAAGGTTTCTTCCTAGAATACGATGATAATCGTTCAGGAGACTTTGAACCTTTAAGACATTTTGATAGAGACGATGCTTATATCGTTCTAGGATTATTCACTTCTAAAACTGGTGAATTAGAAGATAAAGAGAATATACTAAATCGTCTTGATGAAGCGACAGAATATGTATCGAAAGACCAACTATGTTTAAGCCCACAATGTGGCTTTGCTTCAACTGAAGAAGGTAATATCTTAACAGAAGAAGCACAATGGAAAAAGTTAGCTTATATTGTTGAAACAGCAAAAGAAGTATACGGCGAACTATAATTACAACAATTAAAAATGTTTAACTATTTCATTTAAATAATGCTCCTAACCCTTTATTTTAATTAAAGGATTAGGAGCATTTATTTTGAGTATGAGATTTATATTTCGCCTTTTTTGCTATTTTATTCAATGGATTCAAATGCATACTTTTTAATTGCTTCTTCGTGTTGGGGGTAATCTACTAACAATTCTTCTTGAGTAAACAATTCGAATTTTTCAAATTGAAAACCTGGTGAACACATACAGCCTACTAATGCAAAATCATTATCGCCTTCAACAGTTGATGCAAATATTGTATTTTTAGGTACAAGTGCTTGTAACACATCACCATCTTGAATGTTAGGCCCTACTTTTACTTGTTCATAAACGCCATTGGAATGAATCATGTGCACAGTTAATGTTTGTCCTGCATGATAGTACCACACTTCATCTGATTGAATACGATGAAAATGAGATATGTTATCTTTTTCTAATAAAAAATATATACTTGTATACATCGCATTTTGGTCATCCAAAGTATGACTAGATTTAATAATTTCTTTATAATAGCCACCTTCAGGATGAGGCTCTAAATTTAGCATATCAATCCATTGTTCTTGATTCATTTTTATCTCTCCATTTATAATTCAACGTTATGATAAACTTGTTGAACATCTTCTAAGTCTTCAATAGCATCGACTAATTTTTCAAACGTTTCTAAATCTTCTTCAGATAATGTTACTTCAGATTGTGCTAACCAAGATAATTCAGCAACTTCGAAGTCCTCTACACCATTATTTTTTAGGACAGTTTGGACTTGAGCAAATTGATCAGGTTCAGCATAAACAATTGTTAAATCTTCTTCTTCAATAACATCTCTAACGTCTAAATCTTCTTCCAATAATAATTCAAAAACTTCATCAGTAGATTTACCTTTAAATGCAAATACTGCTGTGTTATTAAACATGTATGCTACTGATCCAGAAACACCCATATTTCCACCATTTTTACCGAATGCAGCTCTAACGTCACTTACTGTACGGTTAACGTTGTTTGTTAATGCATCTACAATAAGCATTGAACCACTTGGACCAAAGCCTTCGTATCTTAATTCATCATAATTTTCTTCTGAACCGCCTTTTGCTTTTTCAATAGCTCTATCTACTATATGTTTAGGAACAGAATACGTTTTAGCTTTTTCCAATACGAATTTTAAATTTTGATTAGCCTCTGGGTCTGGCTCACCTGATCTAGCTGCCATGTATATTTCACGGCCGAATTTCGCGTATATTCTACTCGTATTTTTATCTTTTTGGGCTTTTTTTTCCTTAATATTATTCCATTTACGTCCCATAATTCCATCTCTCTTTCAAAGTGAGTTATTTTAACATTCTTATTATACAATATTGCGCTCATCTCGCAAAGTTTACCGTTTTATGTAAAAAAAGTGAGATTGAAAAATCTTGATAAAAGTAAACTTTTAATTTTGCCATATACTACCAATATAATAAAATAGACTGAGACATGTAATTTTGTCTCAGTCTAATTATTTAATCTCTCAAAATACTCGCTAATCTAAGTATATGCATGATGATGTTAAGTAAGTTTATAAATAAGTTAAATCCCATTTCTCTCGGTGAAAATTGACCTCTTTTCATTCGATTGAAATCGTACACTGTATATAATAAGAATAAACCAATTCCAAAAACTGAAATAATTGTATGGAATATAGGATTATTTAAAAATATACCAATAAAACTAGCAATAACTAAAGCTACTAATGTAACAAATAAATATTTTCCTAATCCCGCGGCATTATCAATCATGAAGTAACCTAGCACACCAAAAGCAGCAAAGGCTCCTATAGCTAACGCGATATTACCATAAAATGCTTGAGTACCTAATGTTCCTAGGTAATACATAAACGATGTATAAGATAATATACCAATTAAAAATGCGAATAGATTTGATATTAATCCGCCAAATTTTCTAGATGATTTTGTAAATAAAGAAATCATTATCATAGCGAATACGCCTATTGTTATAGGTAGATATAATGCTGGTGGCACAAACTGACCTAAATATGTACCAATTCCAAAAATTACCCAATAGTATAAAAAATACAACCAAGTTTTTCGAATTGATGAACCTCGTGATTCTATTTCTTGATATGTACCGTAGTTATGTTCATAACTCAATTTTTATCATTCCTTTTATAAAGTATTATCCATATTTTACATGTTAGACCATAACATATCAAACGAGTTGATTGATTCAAATTTGTAATATTCAATCAACAACCATATATTACCACATTACATATATACCCCACCATCACAGTGACTATGCATATAAATATTTTTCAAAACAATATTTAATATTATTGTGTTTTTATTACAAGATGATTACATACAGTACACAGGTTTTTATTTTTGTTACTATTTATCTATCGAGGGATTTATATATTAGCTATTAGCATTATGCTTTATAACATAATATCGAGATAACAAGGAGGATAAGCCTTTGAAAAAATTTGCATTCGCGGTAACAGCAGTTTCAGGTGTTGCAGCAATCGCCGCTCATAACGATGCTGAAGCTTCTACACAACACACTGTCAAAAATGGTGAGTCATTGTGGGCTATTGCAGATCAATATGGTGTGTCAGTAGATCAACTGAAATCAAGTAACAACATTTCAGGGAATATGATTTTTCCTGGACAAGTCATTACTGTAAACGGAAGTAGTTCAGCTGGAGGAAGTGGTTCACAAGAAACAGCAACTTCAGGTTCTACATACACAGTTAAAAATGGTGATTCTTTAGAAGTAATCGCCCAAAAACATGGTGTTTCAGTTGACCAACTTATGAAATCAAATAATTTACAAGGTTATATTATCTATCCTGGTCAAACTTTAAAAATTGCAGGTGGTAGTGGTAGTGATACAACTGCACCTTCTGACAATACACCACCTTCTCAAACAGGCGGTAACCAAACATTTAATGACCAAAACTTATACGACTGGGGACAATGCACATATTATGTCTTTGACCGCAGAGGTCAAGCTGGTAGTGCAATTAGCACATACTGGGGAGACGCAAAATATTGGGCTGGCGCTGCACAAGCAGACGGTTTCCGTGTAGATAATACACCAGCTGTTGGTTCAATTATGCAATCAAGTGCTGGTCAATATGGTCATGTTTCATATGTAGAATCTATTAATGCAGATGGTAGTCTACTTGTATCTGAAACAAATTACAATACACCACCGGGTGTAACAGACTATAGAACAATCCCTGCATCTGAAGTTTACAACTATTCTTATATTCATTAATATATTGAAAGAGGCTGGGGCATAAATACATGTCTCAGCCTCTTTTATTATAATGGCAGTAGCTGACTGGATTGAAAATGCGCTTATATCAAGCTTTTTCCAACCCTAGTCATCCTTGCCGGGGTGGGACTACGAAATCTATTTATTAAAATGAGATTTCTGTCCCATCCCTTTTTTAATTTAAATTAAAAAGCACACTTTCAAGTTACAATTGAAAGTGTGCTTTCCTATTTTTATACAAATAGTACGCAAATATGATAAATAATAAACGATAGTATTATTGATACTGGTAATGTAATAATCCATGTAATAATCATTCTCTGAGCTGTAGTCCATTTAACACCTTTAACGCGTTGAGAAGAACCTACACCTAAAATTGATGAAGATACAACATGTGTTGTTGATACTGGTAAATGAATAAACGTCGCACCAAAAATGACAAATGCTGATGATAAGTCTGCTGCAACACCATTTGCCGGACGAATTTTCATAATGTTACCACCAACAGTTTTAATGATTTTCCAACCACCTACTGCTGTTCCAAGTCCCATTGCGGAAGCACAACTTACTTTAACCCACAATTCTATATCAGTTGTAGATTGTAGATTAGCTGAAATAAGCGCCATAGTAATAATACCCATTGCTTTTTGAGCATCGTTTGTACCGTGTGAGAAAGCTTGTAAAGCTGCTGTACCAATTTGAATAAATCTAAAGTTTCTATTTGTTCTTGTTAAGTTATTATTTTTAAATACAACTTTAAAAATGGAATACATCGTAAACCCGACAATAAAAGCAAGAATTGGAGAAGCAATTAATGCTAATATAATTTTAGAAAATCCTTGGTAATGTAATACGCCGAACCCTGCCGAACCCTGCCGAACCGATTGCAGCTCCAGCGATAGATCCAATTAGAGCATGTGAAGACGAACTTGGAATACCAAAGTACCAAGTAATCAGATTCCATGCTATTGCTGAAAGCAATGCTGCTAAAATAACAATCGAACCATTTTCTAATTTGAATGGGTCAACGATATCTTTTGCAATTGTTTGGGCAACACCTGTCGCCATTAAAGCTCCGATAAAATTCATTACTGCTGCTAATAATATGGCATGTCTTGGTTTAAGTGCCTTTGTAGATACTGCTGTTGCGATAGCATTGGCTGTATCATGGAAACCATTAATAAAGTCAAAAAGTAACGCACATACAACAATAGCTACGGTTAGAATGAGTAAACTATCCATTTTTTAAACTCCTTAGCTATTTTTCATAATGATTTGTTCAAGTTTGTTTGCTACTAATTGACATTTATCTGCTACATCTTCTAATGATTCGTAAATATCTTTTATTTTTATTAATGTTACAGGGTCTGTTTCACTGTTGAAAATGTATTTAATAGATTGTCTTAAAATACCATCACAGTTAGTTTCATATTCTTTAATGTTAATTGAGTGAACGCGAATATGTGAGAATTTCTTCTCTGCTACAAGTGACACAGCAATTGCAATTTCTTTTACTGCTGCTTGAATGTTCTTAACGAATTCTGCCATGTAGTCATCAGAATAACTGATAGAGTACATTTCAAACATTGCTGATGTTTCTTCCATTTCATCTAAAACATCATCCAATGCATCACAAAGTTCAAGAATATCTTCTCTTTCAATTGGTGTGATGAAAGTTTGATTTAAATCTGTAATCATTTGGTGCATTAAATCATCACCATTTGATTCATAGGCTTTTATCTTATCTGAATAAGCTTTCAAATCGAAGTCAGAGTCAAAATCCATTTCTCCAAATTCAACAGATGCGCGGCTTAAATTCTCAGCTATAGCTTCTAGCTGTATACCAAACTTATCCTTTTTCTTATTAAACATTAATAATCCTCCCAAAATATACATCATAATTTACGTAATTACTCTTCCATTGTACTCTTTCAAATTGAATTAAACCACTATTTATTAATGTATTTTTAAATTTTTAAATTCTTTGTAAACTTTCTGAAAATACAATGTTTACATTGATTTTTTATAACATAAAAAAAGACTAATGGCAAGCATTAGTCTTGAAAACCTTTATAACGCGCGTTGTATAACACGTTTAGAATGTATATAAGCAAGTACTCCAAAGAGAACATATATTAAAGAGTATAGTGACATAACAATTAATACTGGTGTGTAGAATGATTCTCCCATAAAGAACCAACCTGATTTAGCAGCAAAATAACCATGACACAAACCGATAATAAGTGGTAATGCAAAGTTAAAACTAATTTTCAATGCTATACCACGTGACATATCTCTTGAAGTATAACCAAGCTTTCTTAAAATCTTGTAATTTGAAGTTTCATCTTCAGTTTCATCAATTTGTTTAATATATATGATACAACCCGTTGATAGTAAGAAAGCTATTCCTAAGAATCCTAGCACGAATAACATTAAACCTAATGTGCTTTTAGAATTTTCATATATTTCATTGTAAGATAAAGCACCGCCATTTTCATCTTTTGCTACCTTAGCGAATATACTTTCAGCTTTTTTAATATCTTGTTTATTTTTTAAATTAATACCATATTGATTATTATAACTATCATTTTTAGCTTCATTCTTTTTCATTTCATTGAATGTATCATCTGAAACAACATTAACAGGACTATTAAATGAAACTATACTTGCTAAATATTTATCATTATTAATTGATTTAACTTTTAATTTTTTCGTTTCATTATTTACCTTATAAACAATTGGCTCTTTATCATCTACTGTTACAACTTTATCTAACATATCACTATAACCAACTATTGCAACTTCATCATTTTTTAAATTTATATCTTTAAAATCTGAAGCTTTTGCAACAACAGTCGGAGAATTAGATTGTTGACCTTCCATATCATTTCTAGCTTTAAATACTTTTGAATCATCTAACTTATAGAACGTCACATGGAAATCATGAACTTTATATGGAATACCTTCGTTTTTAAGTTCTTCTTTAAATTGTTTCGCTTTGTCTTCTTTAATGAAGATATAGTCATCTGGTGATGTATCACGAGCAGTTTCTGCTGCATTATAATATGAAATGTAACTTAAAGATAAGAGCCCTACTGCTAAAGCTGAAACAATTGCGATAATTGTAAGAGATAAAGCATTTGTTTTCATTTTATGCATAATAGATGAAGTTGATACAACATCTGTAACAGTTAACATTCCTCTTTTATACTTACGTATCGTATTGAATATTAAAGATATAGAACATCTAAATAGTAAGTAAGCACCTACTATTGTTAAGAAAAGTATAGTTAACATTCTTGTATATAAATCGATCATACCCTTAGAATTATCAAATAATACACTTGATAAATAATAACCACTAATAATCATAATGATACCTATTGCACCGAATATAAGCTCGTATAATTTTATTTTTTTAATTTTAGTATCCGTTGCATGATGTTCATTCATTAAAGTTAAAATTGTTTTTCGTTTAATGAAAATATAGTTTTGTATAGATATAATAATGTAAATAACAATCATTAATATTACAGTTTGTAAAAGTGCTTGTATACTAAAATCTAAATGTGCTTCTTGATTTACTCCAATTATTTTATAAAGTATCATAAGTAAAATTTTTGATGAGAAAAATCCTAAAATAGTACCTGAAATAACTGTAAGTGCAAATAACACTAGATTTTCTAAAGCGAATATTTTAAATACTTCACGTTTAGTCATACCTATTAATTGATATAATCCCATTTCTCTTGATCTTCTTTTTATAAATAATTGGTTTGCATATAATAAGAAAATCACAATAATAACAGTTAATAATGTTATACCAATTTTAATACCTGCGTCTGGCTTAACGCCAGATTGTAAGCCTTTTAAATCATCTGAATACTTTAAAGTTACAAATCCAAAGAATAACATGACGCTCATCGTAATTGAAAAAACATACATACTATAATGCTGGATACTACGTCGTAAGTTTTTAATGACGATTTGATTAAAGCTCATTTACGACACCACCTAACACACTTTGTGTTTTAATGATTTCTTTATAGAATGTTTCTCTATCATCGTCTCCTTTATAAAGTTCAGAATAAACTTTACCATCTTTTAAGAAAATAACACGATTAGAATAACTTGCAGCTACCGAATCATGTGTAACCATTACGATTGTTGCACCAGTTGTTTGATTAAGTTGATCCAACTTATTAAGTAAATCTGAAGCTGATTTAGAATCTAATGCACCTGTCGGTTCATCAGCAAATATTATAGATGGTTGTGCTATAAAAGCTCTTGCTGCAGAAGTTCTTTGCTTTTGACCACCTGAGATTTCATTAGGATATTTGTTTTGGATATCTAAAATACCTAATACTTTACTAACTTCTTCGTATCTTTTATATGCTTCTTTTTTAGAGATTTTTTGAATTGTTAATGGCAACATAATATTTTCTTGAACAGTTAACGTATTTAATAAATTGTACTCTTGGAAAATAAAACCTAATTCTTTTTTTCTAAAGTTCGACATCTGTCTGTTATTCATATTTTGTAGTTGATTGCCATTGATTTCAATTTGTCCACTAGTTGCGTAATCGATAGAACTTAATACGTTAAGTAACGTTGTTTTACCAGAACCAGAAGGTCCCATTATGCTAATAAATTCGCCTTTTTCTACTGACATATCTATTTGTTTTAAAACTTCTTGTTGATTATTTTTAGAACCATAAACTTTTACTAGTTGTTCGGTTTTTAATATGCTCATTTTCAAAACTCCTTTAAATTTGTTTATGGTTTAATATTAATCGTTTACCGCTTCTAAATCCTTCGATTCATGATACAATTTGAACTTGCAAAGTGACATTATTGTCACTTTGCAAGTTCAATTGTTGTAAACATATTCGGATTTGGGAAAATGAGAAGGACTTTTGTACCTTCGCCGTATGTTGATTTAACATTCACTTTTATACTTAGTCCTTCAGCTATTTCTTTCACAAGATATAATCCCATGCCCGTCGCAGTTGATTCCCTTTGATTCGTTGTAGAAGTAAAACCTCTTTCAAAAATTCTTGGTAAATCTCTTGCTTTTATACCTCTACCTTTATCTTCTATTACTAAATAAGTTTGACCATGTTGTTCTCCAGATTTAATCAATATATCACTATTTTCAGTGTATTTTAAAGCATTACTTATAATTTGTCTCAAGATGGTACGGCACCATTTTTCGTCAGTATAGACTTCTGTATTATCTATTTTTATATCGTAACCGACACCTTTGGCAATGCTTATATTTCTACCATGCTGAATTTCTTTTATGACCATATTTTTCAGATTAAAGTGTCCAAAGTAAAAGTCATTAGATTTAGAAGTTAATCTTCTAATGTATAATTGTTGATCGAGTAAGTAATCGATACGACTCCACTCATACAATAAATCTTGCTTTAACTTTGTGTCTTCTATCTGATCTAACAATAATTTCATAGCAGTGATAGGTGTCTTCACTTCATGAATCCATTCTAATAAATCATTTTTAGTTTGCTTAAGTTCTTTATTCTGTTTATGAATAGTTGAACGACTCGTTTCTTCATAATCTTCAATATAGTTAAATATAATTTTTTCATAAGCAGAATGTTGTAAGTCTTTATGTTCCATTTCTTTTAGAGACATATTCGACTTTAAAGCATGATAAAACCTTGTTTCTCTTGAATAGATTAATAACAAAAAGATAACAAATAAAATAAGATTAACGCATATTAAATATTGAGCACTTTTTACAGATATCGCTACATCAAGCCAAGAAGTGATGAGAATCACAATTTGCATAGCTATAAAAAATATTATCCACGGCCATCTTTCTTTTAAAAACTGTCTAAGCATCCTATCCCTCCGGCTCGTGGGCAATATAACCCTTGCCTACTTTTGTTTCAATTAAATCATTTAAACCAATGTCCGTTAATTTTTTTCTTAGTCTATTAACATTTACTGTTAAAGTATTATCACTAACAAATTGCTCATCATCCCACAATGCGGTAATAATTGTATCTCTTGTTACGATTTCATTTTTATGATTAAGTAAAATTTCTAATATAAACATTTCATTTTTAGTAAGTGATATTTCAATGTCATTTTTTTCTATAACATGCTTACCATAATCTACACGAGCTTTATTCCATAATTTCACACGAGGTTCTTCTTTATTATACTGATAGACCCTTCTATATATTGCCTGTAATTTCGCAACGAGTACTTCTGTGTGGAATGGCTTTTGTATAAAATCATCTGCACCTAGTTCCATACTCATGACTTGGTCCATAGGATGGTCTCTAGAAGATAAAAATATTATCGGCACATTAGATTGTTGCCTAATCATCCGACACCAGTAAAATCCATCATATTTAGGTAATTGAATATCGATAATAACCATTTCTGGTTCTATTTTTTGATACTCTTCAAATACTAAACTGAAATCATTAATACCATGAACAGACCAACCCCATTTCTCAAGTTGAGTTTGCATCGCTTTAAATAGTGTTTCATCATCTTCTATAATTAATAATTCCATTCTATCCCTCTACTTAGTATATTTTTTTGATTCTCCTGCCTCTGAACGTAATTGAAAATCTTTAATTCTACAATCAATCTCAAATCCTTTTAATGTAACATTATGAATAGGTGCTTGAGATAAATAATAAATCCCCCAAGGAATTCTAGGTATATAATTAAATAAATGAACCATAAATTCATTCGTTTCTTTAAAACGTCTAAATTCTAAAATGCCATTATCTTCGTACATATTTACAGCTAGTGTACCGCCTACTACTTTAAATTGTATTATATCATCACCAATATCATGACGTTCTCTTTGTAATTGTAATAATGGTTTATTACTATGCTTAAAATAAATATAATAAGTATCTTTGTAATGTTTAATCCTTACAAGCGTGCCACTTGTTTCTTCTAACCATTCAAAATAGTATTCCATACCTTGTTCTAAATTCCATGAATACGGTAATGGCATACGATGTACACTTCTAACATCATCATATTTCGACCTTTGCAATTCAATAGAAACAGCAGGTCGTTTAATAGATTGTTCTGTTTCGATAACTTCTGTACCGTATGATTTTAAAGTTTGAATTGTTTCTTGATCAAAAGGAGAGCCTGTAATATATATGATTTGTTTAACATTATTTGCTTTACATGCTCTTGCCATATTATCGCTAGCTATAATGTTTAAATTTCTTGCATTACTTTGAGTTAATTTTGCAGATTTTTTATTTGGATCTAAATAATATATTGCAATATCTATATCTTTTAATGCTTCTATCATATCTTTCAAAACAAAAATATCGCATTTTCTCCATAACACATCTTCTTCAGTCATATCTTCTTCATATTTTGTAATAGCATATAAATTGCCTATATCTTTTAAAGTATGAATTAAATGTTTACCTATATATCCTGAACCACCAGAGATTAATACATTCGGTTTCATGTTGAAACACTCCTTTATTAACGGTCTTTACACATATGTTATACTGATTATAACTTTAAACTTTAATTACCCTAAATATAACACTGATTATAAATAATAAATAGAAATAGGAGATATTTTATGGAGGAAATCATTCGAGAAATTAGAATAAATGACGTTGAAAATTTCAACAAATTATTAGATAGCGTTATTAACCAGTCAGAATATCTTTTGTTCAATCCTGGTGAACATCAAATTTCTATACAAAACCAAACATTATTTTTAGAAGAGATGATTACTACAAGTAATTCTACTATAATCGTTGCTGAACTAAATGATGTCTTAATCGGTTATGTTACTATTCAAGGCGGTCGTACACATAGAAACCAACATTCTGCAAAATTAGCAATGGGTCTATTACCAACATTTAGAAATAAAGGAATCGGCTATAAATTACTACAAAAATCTGAGTCTTGGGCGATAGAAAGACAGCTCCATCGATTAGAGCTAACAGTTGTTACAGAAAATGAACCCGCCTACCGCTTATATGAGAAGTTTGGTTTTAAAAATGAAGGTAGAAAAAAGATACTTTGTATTTTAATGAAAAATATTATGATGAATTTGTAATGGCTAAACTTTTATAAAATCATCACCTATATAAAACTAACAGGCTAAGACAAATAATTGTCTTAGCCTGTTAGTTTTTATTTATCTTTTTTTACTACAGTTTCAGATTCACGCTTTGTATTATTTTCATATGGTGACTTATTAGTGTTCGCACCTAAGAACATCATTACATTATTATAATTTTTCTTAGCTTCTTTTAAGTTCATATGAAATTGATATTGGTGACGTAATCCGTGTGTACCATCAAAGAATGTTGTTGTTGTTTGAACATTATATTTTTTTAGTACATCGTTAAATTCTCTATTTTGTGGGTCAAATGGATCTGCATCCCCTACTGTTAAAAATGTAGGAGGATAATTATCTGTAATCTGTTCAACTGTAGATAATTGATTAATTTGAGAAAAGTTTCTTTCCCATTCTTCAGAGCCTGTGTAACTTGTCATAAATAAATCAATTCTAGGAAATTCCGTACTTCTAACAGTTTGCATATTATATAAACCACCGAATAATATAACACCTTTAAGGTATTTACGTTTAACTGTTGGTTTCATTTCCATTTGTTGTCGTAATTTTGGATTTGTTTGTAGTGCAACATATTGACTTGCAATCTGTGCACCAGCTGAGTCTCCACCATATACGATTTGTCTATGATCAATGTTAAATTTGTTTCTATTTTTGAGTGTATATTTTGTAGCTTGATCTAATTGTTGTATAGGCGTTGGGTATCTAGAAGCTGGTGCTAACGCGTAATTAACATTCACAATAATATATCCTTGCTCTGCAATTTGTGCTAAGTAAGGATTTTTATGCCTTTTATCGCCAGCTATAAATCCGCCCCCATGCGTCCAAAAAATAACAGGTAATTTTTCACCTTTTTTAATATTGGATGGTGTTATTATATCCATTTGGCTATTTGGAGCTTCGTGCCCATATGCCACATCACGTGAAAGTTGAACTTTTTTATTATTAAGTAGCAACTGGTTTGCCTTTTGAGCTTGCAACTGCATTTCACGTTGTTTATGTTCTTGATATTTGTTATAGATATAGAAACCGCTTATAACAACGATGATCGCCACTATTAAAATAAACAATCGTCGTTTCTTTCTTTTCATATGTTCACTTCCTCATGTAAGAAGATAGTTTAACATATACAATAATTTTATGCGATATGTTTTTTGTTGTCTTTTTTCCTTAAAATATACTTAAATAATATAGCCGCACAGATAACTAAACCTATAACACCCATAGCTGGATATAATTTATCGATAAGTGATGAGAACCCAACAAAACTAAGTCCATAAGCTGCTACCATTGCTATAGTAAGTAATACAATATATTGTTTAGAAAAAGGCACTGTAAATCTAGCAGTAAATGAATACATTAGCCCTAATATTGTGTTATACATTACCATTAACATGATAATCGATAATGCTAAACCAACTATTGGAGAAATCGTTCTAGCTAAGGCTAAAGTTGGTATTTCTACTCCGATAATGTTTGGGTATTCTGATAGTAAACCTGAATTGATTAAACCTAATAATACTAAATAAATAACACCGCCGATAATTCCACCTAAACCTGAAATATGTCGTTTATCAGCATCGCCACCTATAGCGACTAAAGTACTAAATCCTACTGAAAATGCTAAACCACCGTAAATAAATCCTTGTAAAATCCCCCATAATAAACTTGGTTGTTTTACAGTTGAATTTATATCACTAATGCTTACATGACCATTCACAAAGAAATAGCCTGCAATAATTAGAATGACAATGATTAAGAATGGTGTTACGACACCCAAAGCTTTAACTATTTTATCAAAATCTAATAATAATGTTATATATATAACAATACACATTATTAACGCCCCCAACCAAGTTGGGACACTGAAACTTTCTTCAAATGCAGAGCCTGCGCCAGCAATCATCGTGACGGATATACCAAATAAGAAAAAGATTAATACATAATCAATCACGACACCGAATTTTCCGAATAAGTAATTAATAGTTGAGCTATGGTCATCAGCATCTAACGCCGTACCAATTTTCGCGACTTGTCTACCAAAGAAGGCCAACATAATCCCTGAAATAATAACGCCTATGTATCCATATAAGCCATAATGAGTGAAGAATTTCATCACTTCTTGACCAGTAGAAAATCCTGCACCTACCACGACTCCGACATAGGCAAAACCAATTTTAGTTGCTTCTTTTACATTTGACACAAATGTTCCTCCTCATTTAATTGAATCAACATATAATCTTATACCCACTGTTTTTAAAAATATTCATTAAGATTAAGAAAACCTCTTACTTAAGTAAGAGGTTTTATATTTTTACATTTATTGTTCACTTTTACTTTCTAAAGTTTTGCTATAGTTAGCTCTCGTAACTGTGAAACCAACAATTACAACTAAAGCTAATAATACAATAGCGAACCAATAAGACTGATGTAATCCAATAGTCATCGCTTGGTTTACATCTTCTGTTGTAGGGTTTTTAATGCCTTCTAAAGCTGCAGTTTGTCCACCGTTCATAATACTCACAAATACTGCAATACCTAATGCTCCACCTATTGGTTGAAGCATATTAGATACAGCTGTTCCGTGCGGATACATTTCTTTAGGTAACGCATTTAAAGCATTAGTATTAGCAGGCATAAGTACAGCTGATATACTGACCATCAATATAATATAAACAAGTACAAATACCCATACCGATATACCTGGATGAATGTTTGCGTAAAAAATAGACACACCTAATAATAAAAGTAATCCCGGTACAACTAGTTTTCTTGGCCCAACTTTATCAAAAATAGCTCCCATAAACGGTGAAAGGAAACCATTTAATAATGCACCAGGTAATAGAATGAGACCAGCTACTTTTGCACTAAAGCCCATCGGACCTTGTAGATACATAGGCATTACAATTTCCGAAGCAAACATCGTCATAATAACAGCAACGAATATGATAACACCTTTAGTATAATTATGATATTTAAACACTCTTAAATCCAATACTGGCTCTTCAAGTTTAAATTGTCTTAAAACAAATAAAACGATTGAAATTGCGCCCACGATCAATGTAATGTAGATGGCTGGATTCGTAAAACCACCTTCAATTGAACTAACTGATGAAACGCTGTATATGATACCAGCAATACCTACTGTAGACATTACAATTGATGCAATATCGACTTTTGGTTTTGTAACCTCTCCTACATTTTGTAAATATTTATAAGCAAATATAAATGTAAATAACATAAATGGAAGAACAATTAAAAATAACCATCTCCAACCTAGGTAATCAACGATAACTCCCGATAACGTTGGTCCTAATGCTGGAGCAAACATTATAACTAAACCAAATTGACCCATAATCTTCCCGCGTTCACTTTCTTTATAAAGCATCAGCATGGCGTTCATAACAGTAGGTATCATAAGTCCCGTACCTGCAGCTTGAACCATTCTTCCGACTAATAACATTGGAAAATTCAATGCCAATCCCGCAATTAATGTTCCAATTGAGAATATAACAACTAACCCTAAAAATAGTTTTCTTGTGGGGAACCACTGGTTAACGATTGCTGATAACGGCG
The DNA here is from genome assembly GCF_002902755.1 of Mammaliicoccus lentus. Lineage (GTDB taxonomy): Bacteria > Bacillota > Bacilli > Staphylococcales > Staphylococcaceae > Mammaliicoccus > Mammaliicoccus lentus. Next base: position 80,635 of record NZ_PPRS01000013.1, read on the forward strand.
TTAACACACCCATTACCAACATGAAACCAGTTGCCATCCATTGCACAGTTGGTGCATCTACATTAAATACAGACATTAGCTCTTTTAATGCTATATTCAAAAGTGTTTCATTTAAAATCATAAAAAATGTTCCCACTAGAAACACTATCATTATGATTCTTCTCTTAAATTTATTATCCATGTCTTTCTCCTAATTTTTATTTTTTTAACTTTCCTATGATGCCATAAAAAATAAACCTAGTCAATTGACTAGGTTTAAGCGTTATTGAATTTAGACAGTTGAGAAAAATCAACTACAACTTGATCCATACGCTTAGCAGTTTCTTTCATTATGTTTCTTGCTACTTTATTTTCTGGATCTAATTTTAAAATTTGTTTACTTAAGTCAAAAGCTTGTTTATCAGTCAGCAAAGGTTCAGGAATAGCGTGTAATAAAAGCATCTGTAACAAACTCTTCACTTCCTTATGTTCTGTAAGAATCATAGAACGCTCTGCGTGATAATAAGCTGTATGGAAAGCACCTTCATGATCACTATATGGATATACATGTAGAAGAAATGCTAAATCGTGTAATTCATTCGTTTCTTCTCTTTTTATGCAATCGAGTATAAAAGTATAAAACATTGTACTTTCATCTTCATGAGCTGCTGAAATAAAGTGTTCTTCAAATTCTAAGAAATCCACTTCGGACATCAATCTATATGCAGTATCAAATTCGCCACTTAATATATGACCTTTAATCAAATCTTTCATTCAATGTCCTCCTTCTCTCTATGCAACATCTATCGAAGTTAACTCTCAATTTTATGGTTAAAAATATTATAACACGTTTTTATTATAAATACTTTCAAAAACTGGTATATTTTAAATTTTAAAATAAATATGATGGTGATATTTGCATCTATGATTAAATCTTGCAGAACAGTGCGGACATACCTCACTTAACATATAATCATTAATGGACATTGTTTGATTACAGACACCGCATAAAATTGCTTGTTCATCAAATTCATCTTTTTCCCATCTTATTATTTCATGATTTTCATTTTCATTATGACATTTATAACATGAATAAAACTTATTACAGCATTTAAATTTTATTGCTATGATATCAAGTGGCGTATGGTAATGTGTACATCTCGACTCATCGTCAACAGTTAAACCGTGTATGTTAACCATGTGTACCTCCTTAATTTATAATATTTAAAACTTCTCATAATAAAGTATACTTTGTCAATTTTATACGCTTTGACTTTTAATGTTTTATGTTATATATTTATATATGAACACATATTCATATGAAAAGGAGTACACTATGACACAATCTAATTTATTAGATGAAGAAACATTATTATTAGTTTCTCAAACATTCAAAGCATTGAGCGATCCAACTCGCGTAAAAATATTGCATTTACTATGTACTGGTCGTCATTCTGTAGGCTGTATAGCAGAAACACTTTCTTTAAGTCAGTCTTCTGTTTCTCACCAACTTAGATTTTTAAAAAATTTAAGACTGGTTAAATTCGATCGCGAAGGAAAAAGTATTTATTATTCTATAGATGATGACCATGTGATTTTACTGCTAAAGCAAGCTATAGAGCATGCTAAACATTAAATATATTTGGGGGTAAAATTTATGTCACACGATCATCACCACGATCATGCACATAACCATGTGCATACTAATAACAAAAAAATATTGCTCATTTCGTTTATTATTATTGGTTTATTTATGATAGTAGAGGTAATTGGTGGTTATATTACAAATAGTTTAGCTCTGTTATCAGATGCTGGTCATATGTTAAGTGATGCTATTTCACTATTTATAGCACTTATGGCGTTTAAATTTGGCGAACGCGTTGCAAATCATAAGAAAACATACGGGTATCGCAGGTTTGAAATACTAGCTGCATTAATTAATGGTGTACTTTTAATCGCCATTAGTTTATATATTTTTTACGAAGCTTTTGAAAGATTTTTCAATCCTCCTGAAGTGGCATCAACTGGGATGCTTATAATCAGTACAATAGGTTTAATAGTGAACTTATTCATAGCTTGGTTAATGTTTAAAGGCTCTGACACGAAAGATAATTTAAATATGAGAGGCGCTTTTATACATGTACTCGGTGATTTATTAGGGTCTGTCGGTGCAATTGCAGCAGCTTTAATTATGATTATATTTGGTTGGAGATTAGCCGATCCAATCGCAAGTGTTATTGTGGCACTTCTTATTATTAAGAGTGGCTATGGGGTTACAAAATCAGCACTCAACGTGTTAATGGAAGGTACGCCGCCAAACATCGATGTTAACGAAATAACCGAAACTATTAAATCACATCCTGACATTATAGATATACATGATTTACACATCTGGTCAATAACAAGTGACTTAACAGCTTTAAGTTGTCATGCTGTTGTAGATAGTCAAAAAACTGTCTCAGAATGTGACAATATAATAGAAGAAATCAATCACAAATTAAGTCATAAATCTATTCATCATGCGACAATACAGTTAGAAACACCAAATCATCAACATGACGATTCATTATTATGTTGTATGGAAACAACTGAACATGTGCATTAAATTAAATATTATAAAGCCTTCCCTTTAAGTATTTTGATATGCTCCCTGTTAAGTAAACACTTAAATAGTGAAAATTTAGCAGGGAGTTTTATTATGACTAGAAATATTAAAATAGATATCAATACTTTATTAGAAGCTTTTGATTTATATGAACAAGGCTATAGCTTCTTAAA
>NZ_PPRS01000014.1 GCF_002902755.1 Mammaliicoccus lentus
AATTACATTAAAAATGGCCAAATCCATAGCTTAGCTATGAATTCGACCAAAAAGACATTTTTATTATTTAGTTGTCTACTTGACAGGGTTCACTTCAAGTTTACATAGGATCAGACGACAATAATGTAGTAAAATCAGTCAATGATAATACAAAAAAATTAGGTAAAATCTTAGATAAAGAAGATAAAGCAACAGAATTAACAAATCAATTAACCAATGAAGAAACTAAGGCTAAAAACCAAGCGAAAAAAGTCGATGATTCCATTATGTTATTACTTGTAAGCCAAGGAGAATTATCTACATACGGACCAGGCTGAAGATTCGGCGGTTTATTATACGATCAACTAGGATTTAAACCAGCAGATAAAGATATAAAACCAAACCCAAACGGTCAACCCGTTAGCTTTGAATACGTCTCGTCTAAAAAACCAGAAGTAATATTTGCGATGGATAGAGATGAAGCTACTGACGATAAAGGAACGAGCGAGAAAGTGTTATCAAACGATGTATTAAAAAAATGTCCCCGCAGTTAAAGACGACAACATTGTCAATCTAGATGCCAAATCATGGTACTTCTCATCAGGCGGTATCAAATCAACAATCAAACAAATACAAGAAATATAAAACATCGCGAAAAAATTACAAGAATGATAAGAAGAAACGACTAATCCGAGTTGGATTAGTCCTTGTTGACACGTTTTATGAGTTGTGACAATAAGGACATTACACCTGATATAATTCACCGTATTAAAAACAAAAAACGAGTCCGAGACATAAATAGTAGTCTCGGACTCGTTCCTTATTAATACAATGCTAATGGTTCTTTAGTTGTTGGCGGCGGGAATTCTGAATCGATTTTTTGAATGTCTTCTTCGGTTAAATGAATATTACTGGCTCCCATATTATTTTCAATATGAAGTTTGTTAGATGATTTAGGTATAGCTAGTGTATGACCATCTCTAATATTCCATGCTAACAGTATTTGAAATACGTCAACTTCATATTTTCTAGACAATTCTAGAAGAACAGGACTTTTAGTTAAATTTTTACCTAGTTTATCTCCTCTGGCTATAGGTGCATATGATATTAAGGCAATGTTGTTTTCTCGCATAAATGGTTTTAAATCATATTCTATTCCTCGATCACCTATATTATATCTAACTTGATTAGCTACACATTCATGACCATTAGGCAAACTAAGTAAATGTTTCATATCGCTCGTATCAAAATTTGATACGCTCCATTCTTTTATTTTCCCTAAATTTTTCGCTTCTTCAAATGCGCTAATTGTTTCTTCTAAAGGATACTGGCTTTTCCAATGTAATAAATATAAATCAATATAATCTGTACGTAGTCTTTTTAAACTGTTATCTATACTTGTTAATACTTTATCCCTCGATGCATTTTCAGGATGCACTTTTGAGATAATATATAATTTTTCTCTATCATAAGATTGTATTGCTTCACCTATTAACTCTTCTGATGCGCCATCGCCATACATTTCGGCCGTATCAATTACATTTGCGCCTTGGTTTATAGCGAATTGAATAGCATCAATCTCATCTTGATGATTATTTGAATCGTCACCCATTTTCCAAGTTCCTAATCCAATCGGTTCTATACTCATATCTTTTATATTCACCATAACTACACCTCATTTTGTATAATGTGTATTAGTTTCATACTTTAATGGTAAATGTTTTAGTGTATTATTACAAATACCTGTTTTACATAAAGAGTAATGCTTATAGGGCAAAGTTAGGAATTTACATATTAGTCATTTAATTTTGGATAATCTATTACTCTCGTTATATCAATAAGATCTTGAGAGCCCATGTTTTCTTCTGTTATATTTTCAATTTGTTTTAGAATAGCATTTCTTTTTTCTATTTCTTCATTATTTTTAGGATATAAAATTGATGAACCGTCATTTTCTACAGCATTTTGATTTATCTCTGCAAATGGTTTCATATATTTTTCGTAAGCAATAAAAGCATCTTTAATACTATTGTTCTTCTCTAATTCATCAGCTAAAATATATGCTCCTATCATTGCTAAACTTGAACCTTGTCCTGTTAAGAAGGATGGTGCATGTGCTGCATCTCCAACTAATACTGCTCGATTTTCCGCCCATTGATCCATAATAATTTGAGTTGTCGTATCAAAATATATATCTTCAGTTTGTTCTAATGTTTCTAAAAGATTTGAAGCTATACCACCTACGTCTTTAAATTTATCTTTGACTAATTTTTTGTGACCTTCTATATCTCTATGGTTTACAGAAGGTTCTTCTTCATCACTAAAGATTAAAAACGCATGTACTGATTCTTTGTTTTTAGTAGCATACATGATAGCTGTTCTACCTGGTTCAGAATAAATCATACCTTCTTTATACATATCTAAATAGTTCTCTACTGTAAATCCAGTAAAACAATGTCCTAAATAATTTGTGAATTGGCTTTCTTCGCCAAATGTTAATTTTCTTGTATTAGAATGTATACCATCTGCTCCAACTACTAGATCATAGCTGCCTTGCTTTCCACTTTCTAATTCAATTTCAACTCCATCATCTAAATGATTCATTGTTTTAATAGAATCATTAAAAATGAGATTTATATCATTTTCTTCAACACATTTATACAAAGCTGTTGTTAAATCACCTCTTGGTATTTCAATATCTTCGTTTGCTTTCATAGTAGCATCTGTAAATTGCGAGATTACACTATTGTCATTATCAAGAATTTTAAATTTCATATTGTTTAAATTTTGAGCTTTTAATTCATCATATATGCCCATCATTTTAACGATATTAATGGCACTACCTCTCACATCTATAGGGTAGCCTCCACCTCTAATTTTTGATGCTTTTTCAACGATTGTTACCTCAAAACCTTTTTTATTTAGCCAATATGCTGAAGTAAGTCCTGCAATGCTAGCGCCAGAAACTAATATTTTTAATTCTTTCATGTTTCATCATCCTTTATTATTAATTGACACTCAGTGCCACTAATTAAAATATAACTTATTTGGCACTCAGTGTCAAAATAAAAGGTTTATGCTATAATGTTGTTAAAAGTTTTGGAGGACAATTAAATGAAAGAAGATACTAGAAAGCAAATACTTGAAATTGCAGATAAATTATTCGAAGAAAACGGATATGATAAAACAAGTATGGATAAAATTGCTAAAGAATCAGGTGTTTCAAGACGTACACTTTTTAGATATTTTGAATCGAAAAGCGAAATTTTGTTTCTAAGCAATAACGATTTATTAAAAAACACTTTAGATGAATTTTTAGATGGAAGTTATACATTGGAAAGTATTACGCAAAAATTAATTAATGTATTAGAGAATGCATCACACGAAGATAAAGTGAATTATATGGAATCAATGAAGAGACTTAAAACAGAACCAGATTTCCAATCTCAAATACTATATAAAATATTAAAAATACTACCACAATTTCCTTCAAGCGAGTCAGACTCCTCGGATGTATTAAAAGGTGCACTATTCGGAAATATACTCGTAGCTTGGTCTAAAATCATTGAAAATCCTACAGTTGATTCATTAGATTTAATAAAAGAACAAATAATTGAATTTCAAAAAAGATTTTTAGAAAACTAAATAACCCCAATCAAATGGATTGGGGTACACCTATATATTTGATTTTAAACGTGATTTTTCTACTGCTAAATTTTTGATTAATAAAACTAATAAGGAAATTAAAATTGTAATAACAATAGTGACGAATATGGCACTGAGGGCATAGTAACTACCTATTAAATGATACTTTTTAATAATATTTTCTATTACACCTATTATTGGTAAATGAATAATGTACATAGTAAAACTGCATTTACTCAGTGTTTTAATAAAAGCATTTTCTTTATTAAAATATTTATAGAACAACTTGAAAATAACTAACATGATGCTCACACCAAATAAAGCTTCCCAAAATGAATACAATATAGAAGCTAATGATAACCCCCCTGAAAATGAAAAGTCAGATATACCGATAATTACTGCGGCTAAATATATTGGCAAACTTAATAAGATATAAAAAATACTTAATTTCCATTTAGTATTTTTTATTTTTTCTAATAAATTAAACTTAAATGCTACAATTCCTAACATGAAAGCAATTAAATATTGTGGCAGATCCCCTATACTTGGTGTGAATTTTAATAACCAATCGTAAATCACTGTACTGATTAACGGTTCCCCTCCAATTAAAGGCATAAATACTCTCCAAACATAGAGAACAAGTGCATATAAAATAATAAAAGAAATTATATTTAATTTTAATATTGGCATTTTAAAATTCGTGTATTTTTTAATTAATACATATCCGAGATTAAATATAAACAACATAGCAATAAACCATAAAGGACCTATATTCATACTCTTGAAAAATTCATTTATATCGTATGTTTTGTTAAATATAAAATATTCACTTATAGGTTGAATTTGGCTAAGAATAATAAAATAAAAAATAATAGGTAATACTAATTTTTTAAAACGCTGCTTTAAAAATAGTTGACTGCCCTTCCGATTATATGAGTTTTCAACAAATAACCCTGAGATTAAAAAGAAACCACCCATAAAAAATGCTTGGTTAAAACTAACGAGTAGAGAACTAATCCCATTTATAGACTCATTGACCTCCCCAGATAATACATAGCTCATTAAAGAATGATGAGTGATAACAAGCAATGCGAAAAATAATTTGATATTATCTAGGTACGTTATATGCTTTTGCATAAACTACCTCCTTCAAAAGTACACGCTAACTTTAATACAGTTGTATTAAAAATTCAATAAGTTTATAATATTAATCGAGGTGAAAAATAATTAATAAAAAATCTGAACAAAAGAAAAAAGAAATTAGTAATATAATAATAAAGCTTATATATAGGGATGGATTAGATACTATAAGCTTTAGAAAAATATCTAATGAATCAGGATGGTCATTAGGATCTATTCAAAATTTCTTTGGAAATCAACAAAGTTTATTAATTTTTATTTTTAAAATAATCAGTGAAAATGGCCAAAAAAGAATGGAAAAACAAAATTTATTTGTAAATAAAATAGATTTTGAAGAATTTATAAATTTTGCATTACAACTGTTACCTTTAGACAAAGAAAGAGAAATTGAATTTGTAGCATGGACAGCGCTAGTAAATAAATCGTTATCCAATGAAGATATGAGGAAAGTCGCTCACGACAATTTATTAAAAAATTACGAAGGTATAAAACAAGTTTTTAAATTAATGTTAGACTCTGGTATTTTCAAAGCAACTTTAGATATCAATAAATCGACTAACGAGTTTTACTCATTTTTAGAAGGCTTATCACAACATAGCTTATTATTACGTGACTATTATAATGATAAATTGTTAAAGGATCTTGTTGAAAGGTTTGTAAAATCTAATTATTTAGACAAAGACTTAAATAATTAGACTGGTGAAATCATAAAAAATTTATACATGTTAAAAATCTTTAAAATTTCCCTACTCTCTAACCACTATCACTACACAAAGGTACGATTTTTAATACTATGTATTATTATTTTGCCTTCTTCCATATGAATACTGAGTGGTTTAATATGCTATATATCTTAAAGCATTAAATTAAGAGAGGGATTAATAATGAATGAAACTATAAATTTATTACAGAATCACAGTTCAGTACGAAAGTTTAAAAATAAACCTTTAGCTGATGAACAAGTAAACCATATTTTCAAATCTGCTAATCAAGCGTCATCGTTTAGTTTGCTTCAAGCTGTTTCTATTATAAGAATCACTGATGAGGATACAAGAAAGGCTATAATGGAATTAAGTGGCCCTCAAAGTTATATTCAAGAAGCTTCTGAATTCTGGATATTTGTTTCAGATTTCAACCGAAATCATCAAATTGCACCAAATGTTGATATAACTTATACAGAATTTTTACAAATAGGTGCTGTAGATGTTGGTCTAATGGCTCAAAATGCTATGATTGCAGCTGAATCAATGGGATTAGGTGGCGTTTATATCGGTGGAGTCAGATTAAATATTGAAAAACTATCAGAATTACTCGAACTTCCTAAGTATGTTATTCCATTAGTTGGTCTATGTATTGGTTATCCTGCTGAAGAAAAAGCACAGTTGAAACCTAGGTTACCAAAAGAGGTTGTAATGCATCATAATAAATATGAAGAATTTAGCTTAGAAGATATAGAAGATTACGATCAAGAAATGAAGAAATATTATGAGAACAGACCAATAAGAGCGCCCTTTACAGCTAAAAAAGTTAAAGGTTGGAGTGACCATATTGATGATCACTTGGAAAGAAGTATTCAACCGAATATGTTGAGTTACCTTAACAAGCAAGGTTATGCTGTAAAGTAAGTTTTTAAAGATCAATAATAAAAAGATTCTTCAAGGAATAATATATTAATTAAGCCCCATATAAAGAAAATCACTATAATAGAAACGCCATAAAACAAGAACTTTTTAGATAACTTTTCTACATTCATTTATAAATAACCTCATGACAAAATTTTTATACAGTTAAAAACTCTAAACGTTGTCTTTCATGCTTATCAATTACAATTTGTGAAGCATCGACGCCTAATTCAATTAAGTTTTTAATGTTTTGAACTACGAACTCATCACTACCTACAATATAAAATAGGTCATTATCTTCTGGTTTAAGACTATTCACTTCTTCATAGTACGCTTGTCTGCTATCCACAAATTTTGAGGTGAATTTTTTATCTGGAACAGAATTAAATATATCATTAAATAAAAATTCTGAAGATGAATCAACGTTTATAGAATGTATTTTATGAACGTCTTCATTATCTTCTAAATACTTAAGTACTAATGGTCTAAACGTTGCTAACCCTACTCCTGAAGATAATAAGTAGACATTTTTATTTTCTCTCTTTAATGGAACGTTAGAATGCGTTTTAAAAATCGCTACTTCTTGGCCAACATCTAAATTTCTTAAAATTTGTTTGAACTCAGAGCATTGCTCTCGTATTCTCGTAGTAATCCCGATTGTGTTCTCATTAGGTACAGTGGATATGGACATATGTCTTACCAAACTCTTATTTGGTTTTTCACCTTCATTGAATCCTTTCAAACCAAAGTGCGTATGCGCGCCTTCTTCCCAAGTAAACCCTTCTGGACAATCCAGCAAATAAGTCTTAATTTCAGATGTTTCATCTATAATTTTATTTATTTTAGTCCAATATATCTGCATTAATATATCCTCCTGTTCATTTATATCTATCTACTCAATATACCTTAAATGATAATGATTATCAATTGAAATGAATAGATATTTAAATATACTTATAAAAATTATTAGGGTAATTTAATAAAGATGTGAAAAAGGCTACTAATCTCCACAATATTTCGGAAATTAAGTAGCCTAAAATTCATTTTTTTACCAATATTTATTATTCTATATTCATATATGCTATGTGAGTACGTAAATATTCTTCTAAACCATGTTTACCATCAGCGCCGCCAATCCCTGAATTTTTAACGCCTGCATGGAATCCTTGCATCGCTTCAAAGTTTTCTCTATTAACATATGTTTCTCCAAACTCTAATTTATCAATAGCTTTAAAAACTTTTTTCATATCATTAGAATAAATCGATGAAGTTAAACCAAATCTACTATCATTTGCTAAATCTATTGCTTCATCAAATGTATCAAAACCAACTATTGGTAACACTGGTCCAAATACTTCTTCTTGAATGATATCCATGTTATTACTACAGTTAGAAATAACAGTTGCCGGATAGAAATTACCTTTACCTTCTGGTATCTCTCCACCACATTCTAATTTACCACCATTTTTTACAGCTTGTAGTACATGGTTATGAACATTTTCTTGCGCTTTATTATTGATTAATGGACCCATATCATAATTGCTTTCTATGGTGTTTCCATAATTCACATTACTCATTTTATCTACTAACTTTTCTATAAATTGATCTTTGATAGAATTTTGTACATAAACTCTTTCTGCACAGTTACATACTTGTCCTGTATTAATAATTCGTGAATCTATTATATATTGAACAGCTTTATCTAAATCTGCATCTTCAAGTACAATTGCTGGTGCTTTTCCACCTAATTCTAAATTGACTTTTGTTACATTCGAACTTGCCGCTTCCATTACTTTCTTACCTGCGCCTTCACTTCCGGTAATCGAAACAAGTTCAATATTTTTATTTCTAGCTAGTTCATCACCTACTATCTCACCAGAACCATTAACTAAATTAAACACACCTTTAGGTAAATCTACAGTATCTAATATTTCTGTGAATAATAGTGCATTAATAGGTGTTTCTTCTGATGGTTTCACAACTATTGTATTTCCAGTAACTAAAGCCGGTGCCATTTTTCTAGCAATTAAGAAAAATGGGAAGTTCCAAGGTAAAATTCCTGAAGTAACACCTAAAGGCTTTTTATAAAGTAAAATATGCTCATTCTTACGGTCGCTTTGGACGATTTCTCCTTCGTAACGTCTTGCCCATTCTGCCATATAATCTAAATAATCTGCTGTAAAGAACACTTCTGTACTTGCAAGGTCTCTAGTCTTACCGCCTTCTTTAATTATGATTTCTGTAAGTTCTTCACCACGTTCACGAATACCATTAGCTATTTCTTTCAAATACTGAGCTCTTTCAATTGCTGGTGTTTCAGCCCATGATTCTTGAGCATCTTTAGCAACTTGTATTGCTTGTTCAGTATATTCCTTTGTTCCATTATAAGTTTGCGCGATTACTTGCTCAGTTGCCGGGTTTAAAACATCAACTGATTCTAAATCGTTTCTTTCAATAAATTTACCATTTACATAATCTTTAATTTGATACATAACACTAACCCCTCGCTTCATTTAATTTATTGTTTTCAATTGACTCTTTTACATTGTAAGTTGGGCTTTCTCCGTATCTTTCTTCTTCAATTTCTCTTAATGTCTTACCTTGTGTTTTCGGTGTTAATACAATACCAATTACTGCATGTATAACTAAGAAACTAATCATTATAATTCCTGTTACTCTGAATCCTAATGTGGCTAATATCGTTGGTAATACAAATGAATATATTGAAATACCTGTACGTACGATGAAGTACATTAAACCTTGTGCACCAGCTCTATATCGAGTAGGGAATAACTCGCTCGTCCACAACGCATAGAATGCTTGAGCACCTATACCTGCTGCAGATCCCCATAATACAACGAATAAAATAAGTGATATCCAGTTCATAGGTGCAAATGTTAATATAACCCAAGCGACAATCCCCATCGTTGCACCAATTCCAAATAGTAATCTTTGATTTACTTTGTCTCCTAATTTCATAAAGCCAAAATAAGTAGTCACAACTGTTAAGAACCATAATACTGCTTGTAATATATTAGCTTGAGCACTTGATAAGCCACCAACACTCTCATAAATGAAAGGCATGAAATAGCCCATCGCTCCTGAAGTTAAATTCCAAAAAAGATAAATTCCTATCAATAATAACATCGCTTTTAAGTTAACTGGATTCGTGAACAACTCTTTAATAACAGATGTTTTCTTGATGTCTTGTAATGTTTCTTCTCTTTCTTTTTCTTTCTCAGCTTCCCAAATTTCTGATTCGCTCATCCCTTGTCTTATCCACCATGTAACACCTGCTATGATGAATAGATGCAAGAATATCATTCTAGATCCAAACAAACCAAATGGTGCAGCAATAACAGCTAATAAAAATGTAATAGCTGGTCCTATAGACCAGGCAAGCTGAGCTACACCCACTCTTTTTGCACGTTCTTTTTCAGGTGCTTCTTCAGCAATATAAGTCCATGCAACTGGAACACCAATTCCTACTGCTATCCCTACAATTATTGTTCCTATTAATAACATCGCAAAATTAAACGCTAATATAATAAAGAGCATCCCAAACATATACAGGAGTAAATCATATTTAAATATAAATTTTCTCCCTAATTTATCGGTTAATGGTCCACCTATAAGTGCCCCAATAGCTGCTCCTAAAGCATTTGCGCTTAATGCACTCAGCAAACCTATTTGAACATTATCTATATTTAAATATGCTTGCCATAAAGATAAACTACTTGCTGCAGCAATAATAGAACCCGCTTCAATATAGTTAGCCATTGCTATAGCTATAGTAGCTACTAAACCATTTGTTTTCTTTGATTTAAAGTTCATTTTTCCATCCCCTTTTATGTTTTTACTTTAGGAAAAATACTTCTTTTAATTCTTTAGATTTAGGGCTGTTATCAGAATTCACACACATAATATCTGACATGTAGTCCCACCACTCCCGACAAATTTTCTGATTAGCAATCTCATCATAAGTCGATTGGTCTTCAAAATTTAATATTGCAAACAATTCTCCATTTTCTTCATTTAAGTAAATATGATAATTGCTGACACCGTGGTTTTTTAACATTTCTTTCATTTCTGGCCAAATATTATCATGTCTTTTTTTATACTCTTCATAGCATCCTTCTTTAACATACATAACAGTAGCGAGTTGCTGCATTTTACTCACCAACCTCTAAATAACCGTGTTTCGGTTCTACATTAAATCCTTTAGCAAGCTTTAATAAATTTTCGTCTGAAATATCTTGTTTTAAACCACCTTGAGATTGTACATAAGTATAAACTTCTGCTGATTTTTCAATAGTTTCAATTAAACCAAATGTTTCATCAAGATCTTGACCTGCGCCAAACACACCGTGAAATGGCCAAATTACACTTCTTTGATTTTTCATTTTCTCAGCAGTTAACTTACCAATTGCTTCTGTACCAGGCACAACCCAAGGTATAATACCAATGCCGTCCGGGAATACAACTAGACATTCAGTGCACATTTTCCATAATGTTTTTGTAAATAATTTTTCATCTAACTCATGTGAAAATGTCATAGCTATCGTGTGTGTTGCATGACAATGCATAATAACTCTATGTTCTTTATCAACTTCTAATCTTTGAATATGATTCATTAAATGCGTTGGTAATTCACTTGTTGCCACAGCTCCATTTACAAACCCCCATAAGATTTCATAACTTTTACCATCATCTGCAATTTGAATTAAACCAATTGCATCTTGAGGGTCATTAATAATATTTTTGAAATATTTACCAGTTCCTGTCACTAATAAGTAACGATTCGCTAATTCTTTTACTGTAAAAGGTAATTCAACCTTTCTAACGTTTTCTGAATGATTGTTTAAATAAGGCCTTACTTTATCTTCGTCAAGAATCCATGAAACGTTACCGCCATTACGCTCATCCCAACCTTTTTTGTACATTAATTGAGTTATTTCACAAAATTCTTTTACTGTAGGTGTTTCAATAAAGTTTTCCAATTAGATCCCTCTTCCTTCCAAAACATTTTTTCATAATCTTTAATCGATTCATACCAATCCAATCCAGGCTCTGCATTATTTCTAATACAAAACTCATTCCAAATAGGACCGAATAAATATGTTTTCATTTCTTCTTGTATAGCTAAGCGTTGAGTATAATCGCCTTTTTCTTCCGCTTCTTTCAGTTGATTTATAGGATCTAACATTGCCTTTAATAATGCTTTTTGCATATTTCTAGTACCAATTACCCATGCGGCAACTCTATTGATAGATGCATCAAAGAAGTCCAAACCTACAGTCGTATTTTTAATTAAATCATTGTAGATTAATTCTTTAGCTATTTCATTTAATTCATCATCTAATGTAACAACGTGGTCACTATCCCATCTCACTGGTCTTGAGACGTGTAGACTGAGTCCGTTACTAAATAATGAAAGTGCTGATAATTTATTTGAAACCACTTCAGTTGGATGATAATGTCCTGCATCTAAAAGTATTCGTTTATTTCGTGATAATCCATAACCCATATAGAATTCATGAGAACCTACAACATAACTTTCTGAACCTATACCAAATAATTTACTTTCTAAAGTATCAATATTATATTTTTCATCAATTTCTTCTTTAAATATTTCATCTAAGCTTTCCATTAAGCGTCTACGTGGTGTTAAACGATCTACTGGTGTATCTTTGAATCCATCAGGAACCCATATATTTGTTACAGAAGGTTGTCCCAGTTCTTTTCCAAAATATTCTCCGATTTTTCTTGAACGTTTACAATGTTCAATCCAAAAATCTCTAATTTCTTTATTTGGATGAGCTAAAGTAAATCCGTCATCTGATTTTTCGTGACTAAAACATGTAGGGTTAAAATCTAGTCCTAAATTATTTTCCTTTGCCCAATCAACCCACTTTTTAAAGTGTTTAGGTTCAATTTCATCTAAATCGATTTCTTCGTCTGTTTCTGCATATATACCATGTAAATTAATCTTATGATTTCCCGGGATATGTTTTAACGCTTCCTCTAAGTCACTACGTAATTCTTCTCCATTTCTAGCTTTACCTGGATAGTTACCTGTAACTGATATACCACCCGTTAAATCTTGATTAAATAAAAATCCTTCAACATCGTCACCTTGCCAACAATGTATTGATATTTTAATGTTTTTTATCGCTTCTAAAGCCTTCTCAACGTTAACCCCTAGTGATTCATATTGTTTTTTTGCTAATTCATATGCTTCTTTATGATTTGTATGCATACTGTGTAACCTCCTTGAATTTTTCTATATCTATTTTTAAATCATTATTAAAATTAGTTTTTTCTATTCTTTTGATATGATTAGATTTTCCAATCATTTTTCGAGCTTCCTCAACTGTTTCGAATTCTTGTGTAGCAAGCATTGTTGCAGTTAAATTACCAAACACCGAAGCTTCTTCCGGACCTACAATAACTTCACAATTAGTATATTGTGCTGTTAGTTCATTTAAGTAATCATTGTTCGAACCTCCTCCGACAATATTGATAACTTCAATTTTAGAACCTGTAATATCATTTAAAGCTTCTATCGAGGTTGCATAAATAATTGCTAAATTTAAATAAATTGCTTGAGCAATTTCACCTATAGTTTTAGGAATAGGTTGATTCGTTTCAGAACAGTAAGCCTGTATTTCTTCGACCATATTGTCCGGATTCACAAATCGCTCATCATTAAAATCTATAAAGACTTTAAAACCTTTATTTTTCTTTGCTTCTTTAACCATTTCTGGGAAAGTATAATTTTCAAACCAATCTTTACGGACTCTTTGTATGATCCACATTCCAATGATATTTTTTAGAAATCTATACGTACCTTGATAACCTCTTTCATTTGAATAACCATGACTTAATGCTGTTTCAGAGATTATTGGTTTATCCAATTCTTGACCAATTAATGACCAAGTTCCACTTGATAAAAACGCCCAACCTTTCTGACTATCTCCAACAGATCCTAGTACTGCTGAGGCCGTGTCATGTGAAACAGTTGCATAAACATGAGTAACAGGTAAATTATATTTTTCTCTTAAGTCTTCTTTCACATCACCTAAATATGTACCAGGCTCTATAACCTCTGGGAAAATCTCAGCATCAACATCAACTACTTCTAATAATTGTTTATCTAATGTGTTTGTATTTACATCTAATAATTGAGTAGTGCTTAAATTCGTAACTTCACTTCTTGCTTCACCTGTTAATAAATAATTTATATAATCTGGGGTTAATAAAACTTTTGCTGCTTGTGTTTTTAACTCTGTGCATTCTTCATAAAATTGATAAAGTGTATTAAATTTCAAAAATTGAATACCAGTTTTTTCATAGATTTTTTCTTTAGATATAATATCGAAAACTTTTTCCATTGTATGATCCGTTCTCGAATCTCTATATGACACCGCTTCATGCAAGCGCTTACCTTTGTCATTTAAAAAAATATAGTCTACACCCCATGTATCTATACTTAAGTAACAAGATTCTACTCCTAATTCTTTTGCTTTTTGCAAAGAAATCAACACTTCTTCAAATAAATAATCAACATCCCACACTTCTTGGTTATTTTTAGTTGTAAAACCATTTGCAAATCTGTTTATTTCTTTAGTATGAATGACATCATCAACATGAGATAATATTGCTCTCCCACTAGACGCTCCAATATCCACAGCAATATATTTTTTCATAATTTCACCTCTTGGTATGTATTATAAATATAAAAACCACATAATTCAACAAATAAATGTATTTTTTATTGTTTTATGTTGTTTTTATAGTGATAAAGTATGATATTACGATATTTTTTATGATATAATTATCACAAAACAAAGTTAGGAGAAATTGATTATGAAGCCTTTGGAACGGAGAAGAAATTTACTTAATGAATTGTATTTTAATAATATCGTCTATGTTAGCAAATTAGCTAATGAATTTAACGTATCTGAAGAAACAATAAGACGAGATTTAGAAAAACTAGAAAAAGAAGGCATAGTAGAACGTAACTACGGTGGCGCTAAGTTACTTAAATCAGAAGATCTACCATATTCAGTTAGACATACTCGTAATAAAGACAGTAAAATTAATATTGCCAAAATAATTAATCAATTTATCGATGATGATACAAGTCTTTTTGCTGATTCTAGTTCAACAGTTAACGAAACACTAAAACGATTCGCAATTTCTGATAAAAAAATACATATTATCACAAACGCTGTGAATGCTTTATATGAAGTAAACCAATCATCACTAGAAGTAAGTTCAACAGGTGGTAAATTATTGAAATATTCGTCTGCCCTTGTTGGCCCTCAAACCATCGAATCTATTAATAAATTTAATCCAGACTATGCGATACTTAGCTGTAAAGCTTTAAACAAGCAGGGTTCTATTACTGATTCAAACGAAGACGAATCACATATAAAAAGTTTAATGATAGAAAAAGCAAACAAAGTTATACTCGCAGTAGATTCATCTAAGATAGATAAAACTAGTTTTATAACTTTTGGTCATATAACAGATATTGATTATATTGTATCGGATATAGAATTTGATAACGAATGGAAAGATTTATTCGAAAAGTATTCTATAGAAATATTAAATTAAAGTATATATTATTTAAGCAATTGCCTTAACAATATTCATTTCAATCATTTTAATTCTATCTTCTAACTGAATAAACCACATTACACGGAAAAACCTCCATCGCTATTCATTTATTTATGAATAGCGATGGAGGTTTTTATTTATATATTAAAACTTCAAATCCCACAATAAACAACAAAAATTATAATTTTACATTGTTTATTGTGGTTTTTGATGTTATGATTTTAACATAAATCGAAGAAAGCGCTTACTAAAGGAGGTGCACTCTACAAATTTTACGATGACAAAATAAGAGCGCATTTATTATTGAATAATAAATATATTAGGAACCATGCTAACAATTCAAAACAGAATTTTTGTTTTATTGTAAAAATTAAACTTTAACAAAGGAGTATTACATCGATGGAGGAAAAAATATCTGTAGTTTTAGTAGGGATTAACGGTTATGGAAGTTTGTATTTAAGGGAACTCTTATCTAATCAAGATGCAAGAATACAGTTAAATGGTGTAGTAGATATCAATCCTGAATTCTCTGATTACTATGACGAATTAATTGGCAGACAAATTCCAATTTATCAATCTATAGAATCGTTCTACAAAGAAAAACAAGCTGATTTAGCAATTATATCTACTCCAATACATTTGCATAAAGAACAAGCATGTTTCTGTATGAATTATGGCAGTCACGTTCTTTGTGAAAAACCTATGACTGCAAATCCTAAGGATGTTCAAGTCATGAAAGACACAAGGGATAAAACAGGGAAATTTTTAGCTATAGGGTTTAACTGGTCCTTCATCCCTTCTATTTTAGAGCTAAAAAAAGACATTATAAAAGGAATATTCGGGAAACCAATTCGATTTAAAAGCATGGTGCAATGGCCAAGAAACGAATCATACTACAATCGTTCGCCATGGGCTGGTAAAAAATACAGTACTGATGGATCAATGATATTTGATAGTGTAGCAAACAATGCAACAGCACATTTTCTACATAATTTATTATATTTAAATGGCGACAATGTAGATACAAGTTCAAAAATTGATACTCTTGAGGCTGAACTTTATCGAGTAAATAATATTGAGACATTTGATACCTGTGTTACATATATAAAAACTATAAATAATGTAGATATATATTTTTACGCTTCCCACGCTACAAAAGAAAATAAAGAACCTTGTTTTCAACTAGAATTTGAAAACGCAACAATAACATATGAATCAGATGGAGATTTTAATGACATAGTAGCAGTTTGGAATGATGGGACAAGTAAGATTTATAAAGGGCCAGAAAATCAAAATCATCTAACAAAATTATCAATAAGTCTAGATGCTATTAGTAATAAAAATTATCAAATACCTTGTGGCATTGAAGCTTCAATACCACACGTACTATCCATTCAAGCTATGCATGAATCAGTACCTCTTGTTAAAGAATTTCCACAAACTATAGTTCGTTATGATGATTTTGAAAAACAATTTTGGATACAAGATTTATCTAAAATTTTGAATTATTGTTATACAAATTGTTTTTTACCTAGTGAGACAGATACTAACTGGGCTTTAAGAGGAAAAAAAATAAACGTAAGTCAGCTATCAAAAAATATTTTCCACAGTCAACCTGATTCTTAACCTATTTTCACGCCAATAATTGTAAGCGATTTCTTTAATATATTAGGAGGATCAAAATGAAAAAAATACCTTTAATTTTAATAGCTGCAGTATTTTTATTATTAATTTCCGGGTGCAATAATCAGAAATCTACAGCATCTAATAATGATAATGTGAAATCTGCAGATTCTAATAAAGATAAACAAGTAACATTGAAGTTTGGATATGCTAGTAATAGTCAGCCTGTTATAGATGCTATGAATAAATTCGGAGACTTAGTTTCTGAAAAAACTGATGGTGAAGTTAAGGTTGAATATTATCCAGATGGACAATTAGGAGGAGAAAGAGAACTTATCGAATTAACACAGGCTGGAGCAATTGATGTCACAAAAGTTAGTGGTTCTACTTTGGAAGGCTTCTCCGATATTTATTCTATATTTAGTGTTCCTTATTTATTTGAAGACGAAGATCACTATTATAAAACTTTGGAAAATAAGCAAGTAATGAATCCAATTTATAAATCAACAGAAGACCAAGGAATTATTGGTTTAACATATTACACTTCTGGTGCTAGAAACTTTTACATGACAGATGGACCTGTTGAGAAACCTGATGATTTAAAAGGAAAAAACATTCGAGTAATGAACAGCGAAAGTCAGATGAAAATGGTGCAAGCATTAGGCGGATCTCCAACACCAATAGGAAGTGATGAAGTTTATTCTTCATTGCAACAAGGTATTATTGATGGGTCTGAAAATAATGAATTTGCTTTAGCAACAGCTGGACATGGGGAAATTACAAAATTTTATTCGTACGACGAGCATACTAGAATACCTGATATGGTCATGATTAATAAAGAGACTTTAGATAAATTATCAGATAAACATACAAAAGCTATATATGAAGCAGCTGATGAATCAAAAGACTTCCAGAAAAAAATCTGGGAAAAATATTTAGATAAAGAGAAAAAAGAAGCGACTGACAAATATAATGTGAAGTTTAATGAAGTAGATAAAGAACCCTTTAGAAAAGCTGTTCAACCAATCCATGATGATTTTAAAAACGACAAACAATTTGGCAATCTATATAAAAAAATACAATCTTTGAGTAAAGAATAATTAAGGAGGTTAGCAATGAAACTTTTAAAAAAAGCTGTTGATAGATTTTTAGAATTAGTAGTTTCACTTTTGTTTTTAGTAATGGTAGGAGTTACCACATGGCAAGTCATAACCCGTTATATATTGCATAACCCTTCTAGCATAACTGAAGAGTTTGTGAAATTTAGCTTAATTTGGTTATCACTGTTATCTGCAGCATATGTTGTAGGAAAAAATGGTCATATATCTATAACATTATTAAGTAGTAGACTAGTAGAAAACAAAAGAATAATAGTAGACATTTTAATTCAAATTAGCTTTTTAGCATTCGGATCAATTGTAATGATGTATGGTGGTATAAAAACTGTTTTAATGACAGTTGATCAAATATCTCCTGCGCTACATTTATCTATGGGATTAATTTATCTCTCATTACCTATCTCAGGTGGATTATTCATATTTTACAGTATTCTAAACATTTTAGATTTAATAGAATCCAAAAAAACAACTTCTGAGTCATAAAATAATTTTAATTAAAAAGCGGGTGAAAATATGATTTTAAAAGCAAGCCTTATATTAATTTTATTGTTTATATTTTTATTAGCAGTTGGTATCCCAATTGCGATTAGTATAGCAATTGCATCTTTAGTCACAATTTTATTTGTCTTACCATTTGATGTCGCCACCTTTACTTCGGCGCAAGGTATGGTAACGAGTCTTGATAGTTTCTCTCTCGTAGCAATACCATTCTTCATCTTATCGGGAATGATTATGAAGAGAGGCGGGATAGCAACTAAATTAGTAGAATTCGCAAAGTTATTAGGAGGAAGAATTCCTGGATCTTTAGCACATACTAATATTATTGGTAACTCTTTGTTTGGAGCAATTTCTAGTTCGGCAATTGCTGCTTCTACGGCAATTGGGGGTATTATGGTTCCGATGCAGCAAAAAGAAGGATATGATAAACGGTTTGCTGCAGCAGTTAACGTTGCTTCTGCCCCTATAGGGATGGTTGTCCCTCCTAGTACTGGCTTTATTATGTTCTCTTTAGTAAGTGGTGGAACATCTATAGCTGCATTGTTTATTTCTGGAGCTGTTGTTGGTGTACTATGGGCATTAACTATTATGATAGTTACATATATTATTGCTAAAAAGAATAATTTCCCTATCCCTGCTAAAAAAGAAAATAAAAATGTTAAGAAAATTGTTTTTGATGCAATACCAAGCATACTGTTAATTGTTATTGTCATCGGCGGTATTTTGACAGGATTATTCACGGCAATCGAAGCATCAGCAATTTGTGTAGTATATTCTTTATTTTTATCATTAATTTATCATAGAACATTAAAATTAAAAGAATTACCACAGATAATGATAGAAGCAGTCGAAATGACTGGTGTTATTATGTTCTTAATAGCCGCTTCTTCTGCTATGTCATTTACAATGTCATTTATAAAAATTCCTGATGCTTTAAGTAGTTTTGTACTAAGCATTTCTGATAATCCTATTATTATCTTATTAATTATTAATATTATCCTTTTATTGATTGGTACAGTTATGGATATATCTCCTGCTATATTAATATTTACACCTATATTTTTACCAATCGTAACAGAATTAGGAGTAGATCCTATACATTACGGGATGTTCTTAATATTAAACTTGTGCATAGGTACAATTACACCACCTGTGGGAACTGGTTTGTTTGTAGGTGCCAGTGTTGGTAATGTTAAAATAGAACATTTAATCAAACCTTTAATACCATTTTATATAGCTATATTTATATTATTAATGATAATTACCTTTGTGCCTCAAATTAGCTTGTTTTTACCTAGATTATTAGGTTTATAAAAATATAAATATCTCAAAAGTTTAACCCTCCTTTACATTTAATAAAGGAGGGTTAAAAATTACTTTAACTTGTGATTGAAATAGCTTCTTTTTGTGCTATTAGACAAAGTTCAGCAGCTGTGAAAATATGTTCTTGTGTCATCGCATTTTCTGTACGATTTAAACAATCCAAGATTAAATCTCCGAAAAATGGATATCCCACTTTATTTTCTAGTTCATAATATTTTTCTCCACTACTGTTAACTAAAAACAAATGGTCTCCAGTACTTGTTCTTGTTACATCAACAAATTTACGAACCTCAATAGTCCCTTCAGTTCCTGTAATAAATAGACGACCATCTCCCCAATTGCTCAAACCATCTGGCGTAAACCAGTCAACTTTAAAATAAAAAGTTGCGCCATTATCACCAACTAATGTAGCATCCCCGTAATCTTCAAATTCTGGGTGATCAGGGTTATTATAATTTCCTACTTTGCTATGTAATACTTTCGCATTTTCATTTCCAGTATAATATAAAAACTGTTCTATTTGATGGCTTCCAATATCACATAAAATACCACCATAACTTTCTTTTTCAAAAAAACCATTCTGGACGAGTAGCTTTATTTAAACGATGAGGGCCAAAACCAGTAACTTGAATAACTTTTCCAATTGCACCCTCTTTTATCAACTCACCAGCATAAATAGCGCTTTCTACATGCAAACGTTCACTAAAATAAACCATATATTTACGTTTAGTTTCTTTCACAACTTTTCTTGTTTCTTCTAACTGCTCTAAAGTTGTAAAAGGCGTTTTATCTGTAAAATAATCTTTTCCAGATCGCATTACTTGCTCACCTAGTTTACTACGATTAGAAGGAATATCTGCTGCTGCAACAAGTTTGATACCTTCATCATTCAATATTTCATCAAGTGAATTTGCTATACTTGCATTAGGGAACTTAGAAACAAATTCTTTTACTTTTTCTGAGTCTGGATCATATACCCATTTTAATGATGCACCTGCTTCTATTAATCCTTCACACATCCCATATATATGGCCATGATTAAGGCCCACCGCAGCAAACGGAAATTCATCATTTTTCACGACTTTTTTGTCTTTTTCTTCATAATTTGATACATTTCCCAAATATATTCACCCCTTTATACACAAAAGTGTACTAATTCATGTTCACTCTAACATAAAAAAGCATGGCTTTGCTATCGTAAACACGTTGTATATACTATAACTTAAATAGTACATTTAATACTAATGTACTATTATACATATTAATATAGAATTATTTTTATTGATATACTCACTAATTGGTTCCAAAGGATTTAATAAAACAGG
The DNA here is from genome assembly GCF_002902755.1 of Mammaliicoccus lentus. Taxonomy (GTDB): domain Bacteria; phylum Bacillota; class Bacilli; order Staphylococcales; family Staphylococcaceae; genus Mammaliicoccus; species Mammaliicoccus lentus. Next base: position 20,899 of record NZ_PPRS01000014.1, read on the forward strand.
AATTTCTAATAAAAATAGACAATTCAGGAAGGAAAAATTTATATGGACATCAAAATGCATGGGATTCGATTACAAAAAAATCAACAACGTAATGAAGATATAAAAAAAGCCACTTCCATAAAGTGTTCCAAATTCTTTATGTTTTGGAAGGAAGCGGCGAAATAATCTTCGGTCAACAAAGGAATAAACTATATACAGGTTGTTTAGCCTTTATTAAACCATTTAGTTATCATGCTGTTGAATCAAAAGATAAAATGACCGTATTAGTCTTAGAGTTTGATTCCAACCATTTAGACAAAGATATTAAATTGTTGTTGGAACAAGAAGGTTTAAACCGTACAAAGCTTGAGTCTCTAAGTCTTTTTGAAAGTGCAAATATAAAACAATTATTAAGAAGAATACTATATGAACAAAAACAAGGAAACGTAATTAATATAATTGCTATGAAAATTTATTTGGCAGAATTATTATTAATAATTCTAAAAAAAGAAGAAACTAACACAGTAAACTCTAATTCACTTCGAGCAGAAACCATTAAAGAATATATAGACACGAATTATTTCGAAGATATAAATAATAATATCATTTCTAAAAAGGTAGGCATTACTGCCAGATATGCTTATACAATCTTTAAAAAACAATACGGTATAACACCATTAAAATATTTGAATACAGTTAGATTAGAAGCTGCTAAATTATTATTGAATGAAACAAATAAAGATATTACTGCAATTTGTTTTGAAGTAGGATTTGATTCAATTTCTACATTCTATCGGCTCTTTACAGAACACACGTCTATTCCACCACATAAATACCGTTTAAAATAAAAATATAAACAGTTCCGAATTTGAGAATTTCTTTCTTCTGATAGTAAGACAGCATATTAAAATTAGTATAAGGTTAGTATTGAAGTGTTTTAAATACTATCAGAAAGAAGTGTCATATCCATGTCTATAAAAACAATGAAAAGTTATGGATTATTTTTACTTAGTATTTTTATTATGGGATCCGGGATATCATTAGTTACTTTAGCCTATCTTGGTACCACGCCAATAACAGCACCACCATATGTACTTAGTTTATCTATCCCAATAAGTTTTGGTGTTTTAACAATGTTTGCTAATATTATCTTTGTCTTAATAGAAATAATTGTTTTAAGAAAAGACTTTCCAAAAGAACAATATTTACAATTGATTGTAGGACCACTTTTAGGTTTATCTATTGATTTTTGGTCCCTTATAATTACACATATTCCAACTTCATTTTACCTCATTCAATTATTAATGGTTGTTGTTGGTTGCATTATAATAGCTTATAGTACAACTTTACAGTTAAAAGCCAATGTTGTTAATAACCCAGCGGAAGGGTTAGTAAAAGCTTTTGTAATCAAAACATCAAAAAGTTTTGGAACAATCAAATTATACTTTGATATTAGTTTAGTAATTATCGCTATTGTTATCTCACTAGTATCATTCGGTTCAATTACAGGAGTTCGTGAAGGTACTATTATTTCTGCGCTAATCATTGGACCAATAATTAAAGTTTTACAAACAATGAATGTGAAAGAAAAAAGATATATTGCATAACTCTCTTTTTTAGTTGTTTATAAAAGTTTAACCACTTTAACCTTCTCATTTACCGATTACCAAATATCCCTCTAGGGTAAACTGATATATAAGGAGAAGGCGATTGGATGATAACACGTGAAGAAATTTTTGATTTTGTTAGGGATAAATATAATATAAAGCCAGATTACCCTTGGGAAAAGTATTCTAATTATGCTGCTTTGAGACATAAAGATAATAAAAAATGGTTCGGGCTAGTTATGGATATTACTTCTGATAAAATCGGTTTAAATACTGATGAACATATTGATGTTATTAATCTTAAAGTTAGAAAAGAGTTTATAGGCCCTTTAAGAAAAAAAGAAGGATTTTATCGTGCTTATCACATGGATAAATCTAATTGGATTACGATTAATTTGAAAGAGATAAATACAATTAATGACATTAAAGATTTAATTGCCGAGAGTTATGAATTAACGACATAAGGTTTAACTATATAAAACAAGAGCCTGGGCTTAGCCCGGGCTCTTGTTTATTTAAATATTAATCATATTTCGTTACAATCAAAATGTTTTTGTTAGGAGTTTTCTTTTCAATCACTTTATAATATTTATCAGTAGATTTGGAATAGTATTTATAAACACCATCAGAAAATTCATCGACTTTTTTAGCATCTTTCTGCATAAATTCTTCTGGCGATACGTCATCATTTGATTTGTTGATAACTTTTATAATAGTATTGCCTTCACCTAAAATATATTTTGTTTGTGTTGCTTCGTCATAATAAGCACCTTGTTCTTTATGATCACTTAAAGTAAGGTCTCCATATACAACGTTTTCTTGTTGTTTAGGTTCTTCTTTTTCTTCTGACTTTTCTTCAGACTTTTCTTCAGATTTAGAATCTGTCTTACTTACTTTTTCTTCTTTATTAGAATCTTGATTCTCTTGTTCACTCTTATCATTGCTTTCTGAAGTACTACATGAAGCTAATAACAATAACGCTATTAACGTAGTAAAATAAAGTTTTTTCATCTACAACACCTTTTATTATTATTTATTCTGCAGTTTCTCCGCCGTCTACTGGAAGATTAACACCGGTAATAAATGAAGATTGTTCTGAACATAACCAGACAGCCGCGTTTGCTTGTTCATTTGGTACGCCCATGCGTCCCATTGGAATACCCGCTTCAAATGCTTTCGCTTGTTCTTCAGCATTTTTACTCCAAGTTTCAACTGCTGAAGTTCTTGTCATACCTGGGCAAATTGAATTAATACGTATATTTTGCTTACCAAATTCTAAAGCAGCACTTTTAGTTAATCCGTTCACACCGTGTTTAGCTGAGATGTATGGTGATAAACCAGGTGTACCGACTAAACCTCCAGTAGAAGCTGTATTGACGATAGCTCCTCCACCAGACTCAAGCATAGCAGGTATTTCATATTTTAAACATAAAAATGTACCAGTCAACGTAACATCTATCGCACGTTGCCATTGTTCTGTTTTAATTTCTGTTACTGGAGCTGTTGGTGCACCAATTCCAGCATTATTGTGTGCCCAATCTAATCGACCAAATTGTTCAACAGTTTCGTTTACTAAGTTTTTAACATCTTCTTCTTCAGCAACATTACATTTAATAAATTGAGCTGTTCCACCTTGTTCTTTAATTAATCTAACCGTTTCATTTCCACCCTCTAAAGAAATATCCGAAACGACTACAGTAGCACCAGCTTTCGCAAAGGCTAACGCGCTTGCTCTACCAATACCATCTCCAGCACCAGTTACAATTCCGACTTTATTTGTCATTAAGTTTTCCATTATTTACCCCTCTATCTCTATATTTTTAATATAATTTAATACTGCCGCCGTCTACCATAACTGTTTGTCCTGTAACGTATTGAGAATCACTACTAGCTAAAAATACTGCTACTGGTCCAATATCATTTTCTACATCTCCAAATTTTAAATATGTCCATATAATTGTGTAATAAAAAAAGAGCCAAATATAGCTCACTTTAGTACAATGTAATCGACTAAGAAAATATTGTAGAGGTGACCTATAT
>NZ_PPRS01000015.1 GCF_002902755.1 Mammaliicoccus lentus
TAAAGTATTGATATCTATTTTAATATTTCTAGTCATAATAAAACTCCCTGCTAAGTTTTCACTATTTAAGTGTTTACTTAACAGGGAGCATATCATTTTATTCGGAGGGCTTTTTTTATTTTCTTAATGCAAAAATTGAAAAAATGAGGTGTATTTTTTATGAATTTGCAAAAGCCCTTAATTATTAATTATGTAGATGCTTTGAGAGGAAGAATAGATAAAATACCTGATCAACTAGAAGAGTTATATACAATTTGGAAACAAGGTTATATAGGAGAAAAGGAATTTAGCGAGATATTAAATGAGCAAAAATCTGAGACATGGTTGCATGATTTACAATTTAAAAATTATAATCAAGTTCAGCTAGATTTTATAGTGGTTACAGATGAAGCAATTATTCAATTTGAAATTAAAAATTATACTGGGGATTACTATTATGAAAATGGTAAATTATTCAGAAGCACTGGTTACGTAGCAAAAGATTTAATTCATCAATTTGAAGTATCTGATGAAACATTAAAAAGAATAGTAAAGAAATATAAAATCGACAGAAAAGTTATAAGTTATATTGTCTTTATTAATCCAACATTCACTTTATATGGAGACTTAAGATCACGAATAAATATATTGCTTTATAGTGAATTACATAAACTGAAGGATATGTTTGGCGCAAACTTTAAATATGATGAAAATGTATGGATATGCAAAAAGTTAAAATCATTACATCAACCATTCATTACAAGTTATTTATATTTTGAAAAGGTTGAATTCTCGAAAGTTATTGGTGGGCTCAAATGTATTAGCTGTAATAAGATAATAGAACCATCAGAAATTTTTAACGTTCGAAAGTATGTAAAATGTAAAAAATGCGGAACTATCTCTTCAAGATATGCAATTGTTCTTCAATCTTTAAAAGAATTATATTTATTAAAAGGAGAACCATTTTCAATAAACGAAGCAGAGAAATGGACTGGTGTATCAAATAGCGCAATCAAACGCATATTATATAAAAAGTTTAAAAGAATTGGTAACTATAAGAATAGTAAATACGTTGATGAAGATGCGGTCCGATAAAATAAAATTAACGAACCGCAAATACAAAATACAGTTCGATAAATAAAAATTATCGAACTGCAAACACAAAACCTCTCCAAGTCATAAACAAAGTATCATTTCCACTGAATCGCATACCTACGACTTTTGTATGATGCCAATTTACTTTAATAAATACGAAATTATGAGTATAATTAATATAAATTTTCAGAAAGAAGTTGCGTTAAATGATATTTCAAGATATTATAAATTGGTTTAATGAGGAAAATATTACGGGATTAATTGAAACATTTAAGTCATTCGGTATATTTATAGCTTTTTTACTACCTTTTATAGAGGCGTTTATCCCATTTTTACCTATTATTTTATTTGTTATTGCAAATGTTAATGCATATGGGTTGTTAGTCGGGTTTCTCATTTCATGGGCGGGCACTGTTGCTGGTAGTTATTTTGTATTCTTAATATTAAGGTTAATTTCTAAAAAGAAATTTATGAAAAAGGTAATCGAGCATAAAAAAGTCGTAAAATTTATAAAATGGATCGATAATCACGGGTTTGGTCCTTTGTTTATATTACTATGCTTTCCGTTTACACCAGGTGCATTAGTAAACATGGTTAGTGCCTTTTCTAATATTAGTAAACAAGTATATTTATTAGCGCTTATTTTGTCGAAAGCAATTATGATTTTTACGTTAAGTTTTATCGGTGCAGATATAAATTCCTTTTTTGCAAGTCCTAAAAAGAGTATAATAGTATTCGTGATTATCTTTGTGCTATGGTTAGTAGGAAAATGGCTCGAAAAATACTTTGATAGTCGTCTAGACAATAGGAGTTAATTATGAGAAAGATATATGAATGGTTGATTGCGATTATAATTGCGTTTGCACTATTATTTTTAGTTAGAGCGTTTTTATTTGTTGGTTATGTCGTGAACGGTGAATCGATGGAACCAACATTTTACGATAAAGAACGTGTTATCGTAAATAAGCTTGTTAAGAACATTGGACAAATTGATAACGGTGATGTGATTGTTTTTCATGCTAATAAAAATGAAGATTACATAAAACGAGTTATTGGTTTACCAGGTGATACTGTTGAAATGAAAAATAATAAACTGTATATTAATGGTACTCAAGTAAATGAAAGTTACCTAAAAGATGGTGAAAAGACACCAAATTTCAATACTAGAACAATACAAGGTTCTAAGAGTGATGTTATTCCTAATGATGAATATTTAGTCTTAGGAGATAATCGTAATAATAGTAGAGATTCAAGAGAAATAGGCTTTGTATATGAGAAAGATATTGTTGGAAAGGTCAATTTAAGATATTATCCATTTGACCGTATAGATACAAATTTCGATAAATAACGATAATGAGGTGGCATTTTTGAAAAAAGAATTATTTGAGTGGGCTGTGGCGATAGTCGTCGCTGTTGTAGTAGTATTACTTATACAAAAGTTTTTATTCACAACATACACAGTTTCTGGTGACTCGATGTATCCAACATTAAAGAACGGTGAAAAAGTAATTGTTAATAGAATAGGGTATAAAGTAAGCGATATTGATAACGGTGACGTGATAGTATTCCATGCGAATGCGAACGATGATTACGTTAAAAGAGTTATCGGTAAACCAGGCGATACTGTAAAATACAATAATGATCAATTATATGTAAATGACAAGAAAGTTCCAGAAGAATACTTAAAAGAAAACAAAGAAAATAAATCACGAGATTTATTAACTGAAAACTTTGAAGTAAAAGACCTTGTTAATTCTAACGGTGCTAAAGAAATACCTAAGGGCAAATATCTCGTTTTAGGGGATAACCGTGAAGTAAGTAAAGATGGTCGTTCATTTGGACTTATTGATGATGACGTAATTATTGGTGAAGTATCATTGAGATTCTGGCCACTAAATCAATTCCATTACAATTTTGATCCTGCAACAGACTAAATTTTAATATACACACCTTACTTAGAAAATACGATACAAAAGTTAGAATTAGATTTTAACTTTTGAAGTATATCTCAAACTAAGTAAGGTGTTATTTTTATGTTAAAATATAACTATTAGATTAAACGAGGGAGGTCGAATAAATGCAACTTAATGTATGGACTGGCCGAAGTGGTACCGGGAAAACACATCAGATGATAAAACAGATGACTGATGCAATGATACAAGATCCATTAGGCGATGACATTATCTTTTTAACACCTACGCAAAACACTTTTCAGTATGAACAAGCATTCGTTCGAAATCCGCAATTAAAAGGGAGTATACGAACTTCTGTATTTGGTTTTGAAAGATTAAGTTGGAGAGTATTAAGTGAAGAAGGCGGGTTAATTGAACAGCAAATTTCCGACGAAGCGTTAGCAATGCTGACTTATCACTTATTACATAAGAATAAAAAGCAACTGAACTTATATCAATCAACCATTCAACATTATGGCTTTAGTCATAAAATGATGAATGAAATTAAAGACTTTAAAAAATATAATGTTCAGCCAGAAGATATAGAATCTTATATTGAAAATGAAAAAAGTATTCCTAAGAGAATGCAAGATAAATTAAGCGATATTAAAACAATATATAAAGCATTAGAAGAACAATTAGATGGTCGTTACGTTCAAGCTGAAGATGTATTATACAAACTTATAAATAAAATCCCAGATTCAAATTATATTAAGCATGCTGATATTTATATAGATGGATTTCATAACTTTTCAACATTAGAATATAGAGTTATTGAAGCACTTGTGAAACATAGTCGTTCAGTAACAATTGGACTCACAACAGACGGGGATAAAGATCCATTTAGCTTATTCAGAAAGACATCAGAAACACTTAGTCATATTGAAGACATCGCTAAAGATTTAAATATAAAGATTCAGAATAAACATTTCACAACACAAGAACGTTTTAGTGAAGAAAGAGATTTAAGACATTTAGAAAATCAATTTGATGCAACATTACCAAATCAAATTGATAACGGTAATTTAAAAATTATTGAAGCTTCTAATATGCGTGATGAAGTACAATATGTAGCAAGAGAAATTTTGAGAAAGACGAGAGAAGAAGGTGTGTCTTTTAAAGATATAGCTATCCTTTATCGTGATCCTAGTTATGAACAACTCATTGAAACAGTATTGCCTCATTTTGATATCGCATATAATCATGATGCTAAAAAGAAAATGGCTTATCACCCATTTATAGAATGTTTAAGATCAATGTTAGAAGTGATTCAAAGTGGTTGGCAATTTGAACCTGTGATGAGAATGTTGAAGACTGGCATTTTAACAAGTCATATATCTGACGACTCATATTTAATTGATATACTGGAAAACTATGCTTTTGAACGAGGAATTTCAGGAAAAAGATGGACTAGTCCTGAATTTTTCACAGTTGAATCTTTTGAAAAATTAGGTAAAAAAACTTTAAAAAAAGATGGCGCGACATATTCAGAAGAAGATAAAGAAACGATTAAACGTGTTATTCATTTAAAAGAATATGTTGTAAAACAAATTGAAACATTAAATCAAACGCTTAAAGAAAGTGAAACGGTAGAAGCTTTTACAATGAGATTGTATGAAGTGCTTGAACAATTTGAGTTACCAACACATCTTATGACAATGAGAGATGAATTAGAACTTAAACAGCATTTTGAAGAAGCTGAACAAATAGACCAAGTTTGGCAAGGTACTATAAGAATATTTGATGATATTGTAGAAGTGTTAGGCGATGTGTCATTATCTCTAAATGAATTCATTGAAATATTAGATAGAGGTCTAGATGAATTAAACTTCTCAATGGTTCCTCAAACACTAGATGAAGTGACAGTAGGTAATATGGACTTAGCCAAAGTAGATAATAGCGATACTGTGTTTTTACTAGGCATGAATGATGGTGTATTACCAGCAGTTTCAAATCAAGTTATGTTGTTGACTGACGATGAGAAGAAAGCTTTAGCAGAAACAAGTGGATTAGAATTAAGCCCAACAAGTGACATTTTACAAATGGATGAAGCATTTGTTTGTTATATTGCAATGACGAGAGCAAAGCGTAATGTCGTCTTTACATATAGTTTAATGTCAGATGGTGGCGAAGTAAGAGACAAGAGTCCGTTTCTTAATACGATTCAATCACTGTTTACAGACTTAGAAGTAGAATCACTCAAAGCGAGTGTCGAAATAGAACCTATACAGTTAATGGAACATGAACACCAAAGTCAAATTCATATATTCCAACACTTAAACGATTATTTGAATGATGAAATAGTAAACGATATTTGGCTAGATGCTTTTAAAGCTGTACAAGAAATGCATCATCTAGATTCAACGATAGAATATCTAACTTCAGCATTAACTTATAAGAATGATTCTGTTCAGCTCAATACTGAAGTTTCAGAGTCATTATATGGCGAAAAAATTAACGCAAGTGTTTCTAGGTTCGAATCTTACAATAATTGTCCATTCCAACATTTTGTTCTGCATGGTTTAAGATTGAACGAGCGATCTAAATATCAAATACAAAGTGTAGATATCGGGAATATTTTCCACCAAACATTGAAATACATTTCTGACGAAGTTAATGGCGATTTTAGTAAATTATCTGCACAAGCGATGACGAAATTAATCAATGAAGCAATTGATGAGAGCTTACCAAAAATTCAGTTTGATGTTTTACATCGAACAGCTCACTATCGATATTTGAAATTGAGAATTCAAAATATCCTTAAATCAACACTTGAGGCGATGAAGTATCAAACAAGTAACTCTAAATTTAGAGCATATCAGTTTGAACTTAATTTTGGTGCGACTTCTAAACATGAACTGAAGACTACGCCTTTAAAAACTAATAGAAATATTCCAATTCAAATAAGAGGGCAAATCGACAGACTAGATGTATTCAAGAGTAGAGAGCGTGATTATGTTTCAATTATTGATTACAAATCCTCTGAAACGAGCCTTGATTTAACTAAAGTATTGTATGGTAAACAAATGCAAATGTTTACTTATTTGGACGTAGTATTGCAAAATAAAGAGCTATTAAACTTAAGCGAAAATGTTTCACCTGGAGCGTTGCTTTATTTCCATGTACACGAACCTAGACTTAAAGCTACAAACTGGGGTGAAATACCTGAATTAACAGATGTTAACAAACAAACATTAGAAAAATTCAAAATGGATGGTTATGTTAATAGAAATCCAGAAGTTGTAGATGCGCTAGACAGTAAGCTATTAGACGAACTTAAATCAGATATGATACCAGTTACTAAGAAAAAAGATGGCGACTTAAATAAAAATAGTAAAGCGCTAGACGAAGAACTTTTCTATAAATTAATTAATAAAAATAGATCTAACTTCGTAGAAACTGCCTCACAGATTATGGATGGGCACACAGAAGTAGCTCCGATTGAATATAGAGGAGAACTACCTTGTAGATTCTGTGAATTTAAGTCAGTTTGTCATATCGATCCTATTACGGACGCACATCAATATAGAAGAATTGATCATACTTTAAGTAAAGATGAACTTATAAATATGTTAAGAGAGGAGGAAGAAGACGAATGATATCTATTCCCAAAAAGCCACATGATGCACAATGGACTGATGATCAATGGAATGCAATATACTCTGAAGGTCAAGATATACTTGTAGCCGCTGCAGCCGGAAGCGGTAAGACAGCTGTACTTGTGGAACGCATCATTCAAAAAATCATGCGTAATAAACAAGATGTTAATAGATTGTTAGTCGTTACTTTTACAAACGCAAGTGCTAGAGAAATGAAAGCGAGAGTAAATGCCGCTATTCAAAAAGAAAGTACTAAACATCCAGAAGATGAGCATTTAAAATCACAAAGAATTAAAATTCACCAAGCACAAATATCGACACTTCACAGCTTTTGTTTATCTCTTATTAAAGCTCATTATGATGAGATTGATATTGATCCAAACTTTAGAACAGCTAACGAAGTTGAAGGAATAGTGCTTTTAGAACAAGCGATTGATGATGTATTAGAAAGTTATTATGAAAAAAATGAACAATCATTTATAGATTTAGTTGAACATCTATCGAATGACCGTTCAGACGACCAACTGCGAACAATTGTGAAAAGTTTATATCGATTTAGCATTGCGCATGCTAAACCTTTTGAATGGTTAGATTCATTAGATGAACCATATTACAACTTAAATAAAGATCATTTATACTTTCAAATGATGGATGAAATGATAAAAAGGAAATTAAACAGTGCTAAAAATGTTCTATATCAATCTATAGATTGTTATCAAAATTTAAATGCTGTTGATGCGCACATGACATATCTTGAAGGAGAGCGTGTGTGGATTGATGAAGTAATCGAAGGTACGAAATCATTAGAGAGTATTAGCAACGATTTGAAAAAGAAAAAAATACCTATGAACTCTAGCAAAGTTAAAAAGGAAAATGAAGGCGACGAACAACTACTTGAATTAGGGAAAGATTATCATAAAAAATATATTAATGAGTTAAACGACTTGAACAATAACTATTTAAGTAGAGAAAGAGATTATTTAATCCAAGATATGCAAAGTATCGCACCTCGTGTTGAAATACTTGCTGAAGTGACTAAAGATATTATTCGATACTTTAGAAAACTGAAACAAAATAAACGTATTATAGATTTTTCAGATTATGAACATTTAGCGTTAGATATTTTAACAAATGAAGATGGAGAACCTTCTGAAATAGCTCTACAATACAGAGAACATTTCGAGGAAATACTTGTCGATGAATATCAAGACACGAATAGAGTACAAGAAGCTATCATTAATTGTATAAAAACAGGTGACGAATCCAATGGTAATTTATTTATGGTTGGTGACGTTAAACAATCAATTTATAAATTCAGACAAGCAGAACCTGAGTTGTTTATAGAAAAATATAAACGCTTCAATTCTAATGGAAATGAAACTGGAAAAGTTATAGATTTATCTAAAAACTTTAGGTCTAGAAGAGAAGTGTTAGATAATACCAATTTTATCTTCTCTCATATGATGGACGAAGAAGTTGGGGAAATAGAATATAACGATGAAGCTAAACTTTATTATGGTGCAGATTATGACGAGCAAGAAACACCATTAGAAATGGATATTTTAGTTGAAGAATCCTTTGAAGAAACAGATAATAATTTAATTGAAGCTAAACATGTAGTAGAAAAAGTCCAATATATACTGGAAAATAAAAGTGTTTATGATAGGAAAACGAAAGAATATAGACCTGCAACTTATAAAGACATCGTCATTTTAGAACGTGGTTACGGAAATGCTATGCATTTACAACAAGTGTTTAAAGACGCTAATGTTCCATTTTATGTTCAAACTAAAGAAGGTTATTTTGAACAAAATGAAGTTAGATTAATGCTTTCGTTCTTAAGAGTTATCGATAACCCGTTACAAGATAAATATTTAGTCGGACTTATGCGTTCTGTTGCTTTTCAATTTAAAGAAGATGAATTAGCAGAAATAAGAAATAAAGCACCACAAGAAGTCTATTATCTAGATTCTATACATCAGTATGTTAAGCACCCAGAAGCAGACGAGCAACTTGTAGAAAAACTCAATCAATTTTTATCTCAGCTTAAAGGTTACCAAACGTTAAGTAAGTCCATACCTGTGTGGCAATTATTAGATCAGTTATATAACGATTATTATTTGATAGCATATTATAGTGGTCTAACAGGTGGAGTTCAGCGTAGACAGAACTTATACGGTTTACTAAATAAAGCGGTACAATTTGAAGCTTCAAGTCTTAGAGGGATATTCCAATTTATTCGTTTTATTGATGAACTAATTGAACGTGGACAAGATTTTGGCCAAGAGAGTGTTATCGGTCCTAACGATGATGTTGTAAGGATGATGACAATTCATAGTAGTAAAGGGTTAGAATTTCCATTTGTTATTTATTCAGGTACGAAAAGAGAGTTTAATCGTAAAGACTTAAGTAAGCCCGTTATATTAAACAATCGATATGGTATGGCGTTAAATTACTATGATGTTGAGAACGAAATAATCTATCCATCACTTGCTTCGATTATTTTCAAAAACATTAATGAAACTGAAATGATTTCAGAAGAAATGAGATTAATTTATGTTGCATTAACTAGAGCGAAAGAAGGTCTATATTTAATTGGTCGCGTTAAAAATGAAGAAGCAATAGATAAGTTAGGTCTTATTCAAGCGAACCAACATGGTATGTTGGACCCTGGCTTCAGAATGAGCGCTAAATCTCCATTTGATCTAATTGGTACAATACTAGCAAAGTCAAAACAAAAAGGCCTATCTAATGCTATTCCATTTACAACTGATCAAAGTGAAAAATTTAATATAAACATCATTAAAGAAGAAGAAAATGTAGACGAAGATATCGCAGATGAAGATAAACCAACATTAGAAAACTTATTAAACTATAGACCTTCAGATAAGAAGGATCAAATATTAGAACAAATTAGTTATGAATATCCAAATAAAGATTTATTAAATATTGCCGCTAAACAGTCAGTTTCTGAAATAAAGCGTCAAAAAGAAACAGAGGAAGCGGGGACCGACTATCAAATTGTAAGACAATATCAAGTTGGTGTTAGGTCTTATGATCGACCTAAATTCTTATCAAAAGAAAAACGGGATAGTGCTGAAATTGGTACATTAATGCATGCAGTAATGCAACATCTTCCACTTCAAAAAGGTGGTTTAAAAGAGGATGAAATAAAACCATTTGTACAATCATTAATTGATCAAGGAGTGTTACCAGAAGATGCAATCGGCGATTTAAGGTTAGATCTTGTTCATGCATTTACACATTCCAATTTATATGAATGTTTAGTAGATGCAGATAAAGTTATAAGAGAAGTACCATTTGTAGTTGGCCAAAATGATATTGATCAAGATGTTAAGTTAAATATTAAACAAGATGATAATAAACCAATTATCCAAGGGATGATAGACTGTATTTTTATCAAAGATGGGAAAGTTTCATTTATAGACTATAAGACAGATGCATTTATTGTACGTCGAGGAAAAACTAAAGAAGAAGTAGCAGAAACAATGATGAAGAAATATGAAGTACAAATGCAATACTATAAAAAAACATTAGAAACAATTTTACAACAACCTGTTGAAGGATATTTATATTTCTTCCAATATGGTACGAAACACATCAAGGAGAGCAATTAATGGCGAAAGAAAGAATATTCAGTATAGATGCGTTGAGAGGTTTTAGCTTACTAGGGATTATATTAATGAACATTTTAACATTTGCATATCCTTATCAAGTGATTAATCCATTTGAGTTTTTCCAACATCAAGACGGGGCTTTGTTTAAAGTAAGTTCATTATTTATTATTGCTTCATTTTATCCAATATTTGCGTTTTTATTTGGATATGGTTTATCAATTATGTACGATAATAGTATAAAAAGAAATATTGATTATTATCCAATGATTATAAGAAGATTACTATTCTTACTGTTGCTAGGTGTTATTCATGGTATTTTTCTATTCTATGGAGACATACTCGCAACATATGCTTTACTTGGTTTTATAGCGATTATATTTGTTAGACTAAAACCAAGTTATTCATTAGTAGGGTTATCAATAGGTTTCGGCATACTTGCGCTATTGTATATCTTACCTATGGTGTTATTGCAAGATGTTGCAGAACTAGAAAATTTTGTTGGTTTACAAGAATTAGAACGTGTAAATAACATATTAATAAGTAGTGATTATTTATCAATTATGGGATTTAATTTAAAATATTTTGGTATGAATATTTTAAATGTTATTTTAGTAGGACCTTTTAGTATTTTACCTATAATGCTATTTGGTATTTATGCACATAAGAGTAATTGGTTTAACAAAATTACACAACATAAAAATCTCTATATTATCGTAGGAATAGTTGTATTTATTTTAGGACTATGTGTTAAAATGATTCAAATTATGCTTGCTGGTTCAACAATTTCACAATTAATCAGTCAAATGTTAGGTGGACCGATTGTAGCATTGAGTTATATTATCTTCTTCGTATTATTGTGTGAAGATAAAACAGTTCGAAAAATATTATCACCACTTCAAAATATAGGTAAATTAAGTTTAACAACTTATATTACACAAAGTATTATTTGTATGTTTATATTTTATGGCATTGGTTTTAGTTTATACGGTAAATTATCAGTATCTACAATTTATCTGATTGCACTAGCTATATTCGCTGTACAATTGGTTGCAAGTCATTTTTATTTAAAAAAATTCAAGCAAGGACCAATTGAAAAAGTATGGAGAAAAGTAACATATTTAAAATAATAGTTTGAAAATAATGCGATTTATCAAAAAATTCGGTATAATGGGTCACAAGAACAAGAAGGAGCTGACAGAGTGGATGAAATTTTTAACTTTTAAATATAACGATATTACTTCATATGGTGTTAAAGTAAAAAGAGAAGATGCAGTATGGGATTTACGCAAGGTGTTCCAAGACTTTGGAGAAGAAAAATTTAATCCAAAAACATTATTAGAAGGCTTACAAGAAAATGTTAATGTTGATTTTCAAGAAGCGGTAAGAAAAGCTGTAGTTAATGTAGAAGAAACTGCTCAAAAAGCCGATTATAAATATAGCTTTGAAGACATTGAGTTTTTACCACCCGTTACGCCAACAAATAATGTGATTGCTTTCGGACGTAATTACAAAAAACACGCTGAAGAATTAAATAATGAAGTAAATAGATTATATGTATTTACTAAAGCAGCATCATCATTAACTGGTGATAATGCAACAATTCCAAATCACCAAGATGTAACAGAAAAATTAGATTACGAAGGTGAACTAGGAGTTGTAATAGGTAAATCAGGAGAAAAAATACCACGCGGTTTAGCATTAGACTATGTATATGGTTATACGATTATTAATGATATTACTGATAGAAAAGCTCAAAAAGAACACGATCAAGCATTCTTATCTAAATCATTAACAGGCGGTTGCCCAATGGGTCCATATATCGTAACTAAAGATGAGTTACCAATGCCAGAAGACGTAAACATTGTTACGAAAGTAAATAATGAAATTAGACAAGATGGCAATACAAACGAAATGATTTTAAAAATTGACGAATTAATCGCAGAAATTTCTAAATATGTTGCGTTACATCCTGGAGACATTATTGCTACAGGAACGCCAGCAGGTGTTGGCGCTGGTATGAATCCGCCACAATTCTTACAACCAGGTGATGAAGTAAAAGTAACGATTGATGGTATCGGTACTTTAACAACATTTATAAGCGAAAAATAATTTATAAATACTGGCATAGAGTCTGGGACATAATTAATGTCTCAGGCTCTTATTATTTATAATGGTAATCGAAATTTTAAAGATTTTTGTTAAATTCGAATTTCATGAAATTTAATTTTGTATAAAATGTGAATTATAAGTGAAATTTAAATAAGGACGCTAAATTTTAGATGTTTCTTTTAGTTCCTATGTTATAATGCTTATTGGAATAGAAATATTAATATTTAGGGGGAACTTAAATTGACACATTTCCATATTTTTAGTTGGTTAGTAACAATTATTTTATTCTTCGTAGTCTATGTTAAAGTTACAAATAAACCAGTTCATATGGTCTTAAGATTGTTTATGGTATTTACACTTGTTTCTGGTGTTGTATTATTTATTCAAGCTATGGGTATCGACGGCATGCTATACGGTATTAAATTATTATTAGGACTTATCGTAATTGGCTTAATCGAAATGACTATTGCTAAAAAGAAAAAGAACAAAAACAGTCAAGGTTTCTTAATAGCCACAATTATCGCTATGGTACTTACAATTCTACTTGGTAGTTACTTACCAATGGGCGTATTACATTTCGGATAATTTTATTTAAAAGATTGCTAGTTACTAGCAATCTTTTTTTATGACAATTTCATGATGGGCTATCAGTAAAGTAAACGTTTTAGTATAATAGAGATAATTGGGTAATAAAGAGGGTTGAGTATATGAAAAAATGGACAAAGTTAGTTTTAAGTGTCATGTTAATGGCGCCAATTTTTAGTGGATATGTTTTTGCTGAAGAAGAAGAATATGAAGATGTAAAATATCCTAGAATATATAGTTTAGTCGTAGATAGATTTATGAACGGAAACAATGAGAATAATAAAATGATAAAGAATAATGATAAATCTAACGATCTTCCTTTAGGTGGGGACTTTCAAGGAATATCATCTAAACTAGAATATATACATGATATGGGATTTAATACGATACATATATCGCCAGTATTTGAACACGATAAAAATGACTTTTTAGGTTATAAAGTAAAGAACTATGATGGTATTGATAAAGTGTTAGGTGGGGAGAAAGCCTTTAAATCACTAATCGATAAAATACATCAAAAAGATATGGAAATTGTAGTAGATATGCCTGTTACTTATACGTCAGAATTCAATAAATCTATTGATGGCGATTTAAATAATATACAAAAATCATATTTCAAAGATGATAAATTTATAGATTTAAAAGATCCTGAAAACCAAGGACTGTATAAAGCAAAAGTAGAATCGTTTGTTGAAGAATATCAAGTTGATGGGGTATCTATGAATATTGTTCAAGATGGTATAGATGCAGAAGAGTTTATACCTGAAGGTGTTGAATCTTACGGTATTATCAATAAAGACGGTATAAAAGCTAACAACTTTACACATTTATCATCAAATAACATGAGAACCTCTTTGCAAGACGCTTTTAAAAATGTAAATACTGATATACCTACATATAATAAAAGTAATGAAGTACTAATGGCAGATACTTGGTTCACAGAACGATTTACTAAACATGCAGCTGATGAAAATATGTTCCCTGGCACACGTATAAAACAATTAATGACTTATATGTGGGGATATAAAGGCCCAATTATGATGAATTACGGGACTGAAATAGCTGCAAACGGTAGTAAAATAGAAACAATCAACCAACTGCAGAACTTTAGAACGGATAAAGAAGTAGTAGAATACTTAGAAAAGGTTTCAAATACTTTTAAACAATATCAAGAATTATTTGAAGGAACAGTTAAAGTATTACCTCATGATAAAGGAACGATGTTGTATTATTATGATACAAATACAATAGATTATATTCTTAATGTTAATGACTCAAGCAAATCTAAAAAAGTAACAATATCAGGGGAAGATATTGAAAAAAATAAAATGCTCTCTGGATTAATTGTAGGAGATAACATTAAGAAGAAAAACAATGAATATAATTTGATAACTGATCGTGAAGAAACAGAATTATACGCGATAATAAAAGAGCGAGGTTTAAATAACACTTACTTCGTAGCTGCAATAATGGTTGTCGTATTATTTGGTTTATTTATATATTTAGTATCCCGAAAAAGTAAAAAACAAAAAATGAATAAATAAATTTAATAAGAAAAGGTCCTTTTTAATGTATATATTTGTAAGTATTGAATAATGAGGTAAAAAGTCGGGTGATGTAGTGAACGAAGTATAAGGTAGGGCGTAGTTATGGTGTTGTTGTGATATTATTGTTGACACGTTTGGCAAGAAGTGACAATAAGAGTGTCGTTGTTGACACGTTTTGCTAGAAAAGGCAATAAGAGTAGTGTTGTTGACACGTTTGGTGAGAAGTGACAATAAGAGTACCCGAATGTTGCAAGGCGCGGCCCACGTGCAACATAGCACCCCCGAATGTTGCAAGACGTTGTCCACGTGCAACATAGTGCCTCCGAATATTGCAAGACGATGTCCACGTGCAATATAGCACCCCCGAATATTGCAAGACGCGCTCCACGTGCAACAAAGCACCCCCGAATGTTGCAAGACGATGTCCACGTGCAACATAGCGCCTCCGAATGTTGCAAGACGCGCTCCACGTGCAACATAGCGCCTCCGAATGTTGCAAGACGATGTCCACGTGCAATATATCGCCCATATTATAAGCGATTTATATCCCGACTCAAATATATAACCACATCGCTATAATATAAAACCCCCCACTAAAGTGCAGTTATACTAACTTTAGTGGGGGATAACGTGTTTATTTAAATTTTATTAATCAGCATACGTTCGATTAATTCGCTCTAGTTACTTATTTATTTTGTGCTTTGTATCCTATCATATTCACGATATCTTTTGGACTAGAGAAAGGTGGGGCATATGCAATTTCAATTTCTTTTAATTCATCTACTGTTAAACCACCGATAATAGCTGTTGAGAGAATATCGATTCGTTTATCGGCTCCGTCTTTACCAACCGCACAAGCTCTTAATATTTTACGAGTTTCTTTATCGAAATAAACGCGCAATGTTAGTGGTTCAGCATTTGGGTAATATCCTGCATGCTGTTTTTGAGTTTGTTCTACTACTGAATAATCGTATTGTTTTAATTCCGCTTCAGTAACACCGACACTTGCTAATGCATAATTAAAGAAGCGAACGATATTCGTACCTAAAAGGCCTTTAAATGAAGCTCTATCATTCTGTTTATTAATTTGTAAGTTTTCAGCAATCAATCCTGCCGCTCTATGCGCACCCCATGCTAGTGTGATACTTGTACGTTTTTTAGTATGGCGATAAAATGTTTCGATGACATCACCAAGCGCATATACATCTTGAACATTTGTTTCGAAAAATTCATTTACTGGAATATATCCTTTATCGTTTAATTGAACTGAGGAGGACTGTAACCAGTCGCTATTAGGTTTAATACCAACTCCAGCAATGATTAAATCGTATTCTTCTACTTTTCCAGATTTAAATGATACCGTGCGATCTTCTACATTTGTTACTTCTTCATTTAAACGGTAATTGATAGCGCGATCTTCAATTTCATCAAATATAGATTGGTTCAAGTCTTTATCCATACTTTTATTAATATGATCGCTTCTGTGAATCCAAGTAACATCAATACCTCTGTAATAAAGATTTTCTAATATTTCTAAACTGACATAACCTGCACCAATTATAAGAGCAGATTGAACATTTTTTTCTTCTATAAATTGTTCGATTTTATCAGTGTCTACTAAATTTCTTAACGTAAATAATCTATCAGATTGAACAGGTAGTTGATTAGCTCTACATCCTGGACTTAATATAAGCTGGTCATATTTATCTTCGAATGTTTCGCCTGTTTCATGATTTTTAATCGTAATTGTTTTTTCTTTATCATTTAAAGCAATGGCTTCATGAAAAGTTTTTACGGTTATATTTTTCTTTTCTTTGAATTGTTCTGGTGTTGCAGATAACATGTAATCTCTATCTTCAACGACTTGACCTAAATAATAAGGTAATCCGCAATTAGCGAAGCTCATGTCTCTATCTTTTTCGTATACGACGATTTCACTTTCATTATCAAGTCTTCTAATTTGTGATGCGACAGTTGCGCCACCAGCAACAGCACCTATAACTATAATTTTATTCATGTCGGTCACTCCTTATAATAGAAAATGGCAACAGTACCACTTCCAGTATGTGAACTAATAACAGGACCAATGTCAGATATATTAACATCTTTTGGTTTTAATGATTCGACCATTAATTCTTTGATTTTCTCCGCTTCTTCTAAATCATCAGAATGTGTTATATAAATAGTTTGATCACTATAATCGCTATTTTCGTTTTTCATTTTTTCAATTATCGCATGCCATAACTTTTTTGAACCGCGATACTTTTCAATTGGTACAAGTTTACCTTCTTCAACATGGAGTAATGGTTTAATGTTTAGTAATGTACCTAAAAATGCTTGTCCTTTAGATAATCTACCACCACTTGCTAAATATTTTAAATCCTTAACAGTAAATAAATGTCTAATTTTTTCCAGTTTGTTTTTAATATATTCATCAATTTCTTCAAATGAATAATCATGATTAATTTTATCTTGCACATCTAAAATCATTTTACCAAGACCCATAGAAGCACTTAATGTATCATAAATTGTAAGGTCTAAATCAGGATATTCATCTTTGATTTGTTCTTTGACTAAACATGCTGTTTGATATGTACCACTTAAAGCACTGCTGAATGCTAAGTAAATAGCTTTTTCTTTCTTTTCTGCTACTTCAGTGAAAACTTTAGTCATCTGTTCCATAGTTGCTTGGTTTGTCTTAGGGTGTTTATTTTCTTTTATAGCTGCTAATACTTCATCATTAGATATTTCATATTGATCGACTTTACTTTCATCATCAATCACGATACCGTATGGTAAAAAGTAAAAATCATGCTCTTTAATTTGTTCTAATGTTAAATCAGAACCACTATCAACTATCATTTTCATTTATATAACCCCCTACATATTTAAATCAAAATAATTATTTAAGTATTTTCCAATACCATCAGCATTATTCGTGTCTGTAACGTCATTTGCTATTTCTTTTAATTCAGGTATCGCATTTCCCATAGCCACACCATAGTTAGCAAATTGTATCATTTCATAATCATTATCTTCGTCTCCAAAAGCGATAATATTATCAAAATCAATGTCTAAATATTCAGCGACATATTTTACAGCTTTCCCTTTATTAATTCCTTTTTTAACGATTTCAATTACAGGGAAGGGTGCACCCCAACGACGATGTTCTATATGTTCAGCATAATATTTGCTTAAATGTCTTTTAATTCGAGGAATCTCGTCATCTTCCGCTTGTATTAATAAACTTGTCGGAGATTCAGGTAATAATTTATCTAGTTCTCCATATTTGATTTCTGGGTCGCCCATGCTAAAACCTTCGAATAAAGTTTGATCATAGTTATTAATATAAACTTGATCACGCACTTCAGCGATTATATTTTTTATATTTAATTTACTCACATCGTTGAAAATTTTTGTCGCAATTCGAGCGTCTAATTGTTCATGTACGGATTCGAAACGATTGTCATGAGGATGATGAATAAGTGCGCCATTAAAATTGATGATAGGTGTATTCATCTGCATAGCATTATAATAATCTATACTCGCTCGATATGGTCGACCAGTGGAAATGATAATTTCATGACCAGATTTCTTTAAATATTGTAATACCCTCTTGGTATAAGTTGGGATTTTCTTTTCATCTGTTAATAAAGTACCGTCTAAATCTAAGCAGATTAAATGTTTGTCCATACCGATAACTCCTATCTTTTTTTCTATCTTCTTACACTATAATATCATATCATTTTCTTTATCGTACGCTTTAAATTTGATATATTATATATAGTAACTTTTAGAATGAGGTGAAAAACATGGAAGAAGCAATGAAAGAAAGCATCTTAGGAGCATTGGAGAATGTTATTGACCCAGAGCTTGGAATTGATATCGTTAACTTAGGTCTTGTTTATAATATTGATTTAGACGACGAAGGATTATGTACAGTAGAGATGACATTAACTTCAATGGGTTGTCCAATGGGGCCGCAAATCGTTGATATGGTTAAAACAGCATTAGCTGAATTACCTGAAATCAAAGAAACTGAAGTAAATATTGTTTGGACACCACCTTGGGATAAAGACAAAATGTCACGCTATGCTAAAATAGCACTGGGCGTTAGTTAATATTATAAAAGAAAAACAGGCTGAGATATATAAATGTCTCAACCTGTTTTTTTATTCTATTCTACAAATAGATAGGGGACAATTATCGCAGTTAATAGCGTTTTTTAAATAATTTAAATCTTTAATGATAATCGTTTTATGTTTAACAGATACAATATTTTCTTTTTTTAAATGACTTAACATACGATTAACGCTTTCTCTTGTGACATTACAAAAATTCGCTAATTCATGATTAGTTAATTCGACATTTATTAATATGCCTTCTTCATCTGCGACACCATAAGTATTTGCTAGTTTAATAAGAACAGAATAGAATCCTCCTGTTTTGCCAAGTGTATAAATATCTCTAATTTGATATTCATGTTTTTCATTTTCGTTTTGCACCCATAGCAACCATTCATATTTAAGCACTTCGTCATTTAAAATAGCTTCTTCAAAATCTTTTTTCGGTAATTTAATAATGGTTGCATTTTCTTTTGTTTTTGCGGATAGAGTGTGAGTCTTTCTGCCACAAAATAGTGTAGTAGAACCGAATATGCTCCTCGGACCAATTAATTTCGTGTTGAACTCTTTTCCATCTTCCATAATACGGTGAAGAATAACTTTTCCTTCAATTACAACATAAATGTGATTACTTAGGTCTCCAGAATGGTATATATAATTGTGAGCATTAAAATGCATACGCTGACCATGAGATATAATATACTCAATTACTGAAGTTGCTTCTGTGTATGTCGTTTGCAAATGATCACTTCCCGTAAGTATTATTCAATTGTATTTTACCATATAATGTAATTGTAAAGGTTGGAAAATTTAAAAGCTTTATATTTGTCAAAGAAGGTCAAACAGTATATAATAAAAATAGGTCAAAGATAGTCAAACTATATTGACCGTTAAAAATTAAAGAGGTGATACATTTGGATATTAATCAAATGACATATTCAGTGCAAAGTGTTATTGAAAAAGCACAACAATTATCTCAATCTCAACAACTACAAAATATTGAAATCGAAGCTGTATTATTATCAGCATTAAATGAAGACGAAAGTATTTTTAAAAGAACTTTAGATAGAGCAAATATTGATACAGAAGATTTGGAAAAAGCATATAATAAGAAATTAAATCAATATTCTGTAGTGAAAGGTGACAATATTCAATACGGACAATATATTTCACCTAAACTAAATGAGTTATTTAATAAAGCAGATAAAATTAAAGAAGAAATGCAAGATGATTTCATGTCTATGGAACATCTATTAAAAGCAGCAATTGAAGTTGATCAAACGACTCAAGAATTTGTCGGAAACAAAAAGGAAGTTGTAAACGAAATTATAAATAAAATCAGGGGAGGAAATCGAGTGACATCACAAAATCCAGAAGTACAATATGAAGCATTATCAAAATATGGAAGAGATTTAGTAGAAGAAGTCAGAAAAGGCAAAATGGATCCAGTTATCGGAAGAGACGAAGAAATTAGAAATACTATACGAATTTTAAGCCGTAAAACTAAAAACAACCCAGTATTAATCGGTGAACCAGGTGTAGGTAAAACAGCAATCGTTGAAGGGTTAGCTCAACGTATTGTAAAAAGAGACGTTCCTGAATCACTTTTAGATAAAACAATTTTTGAATTGGACTTATCAGCATTAGTAGCTGGTGCAAAATATAGAGGTGAATTTGAAGAAAGATTGAAAGCTGTCTTGAAAGAAGTTAAAGATTCTGAAGGGCGGATTCTATTATTCATCGACGAAATCCACATGTTAGTCGGCGCTGGTAAGACAGAAGGTGCTATGGACGCAGGTAACATGTTAAAACCTATGCTTGCTAGAGGTGAATTACATTGTATTGGTGCAACAACTTTAAACGAATATCGTCAATACATTGAAAAAGATTCTGCATTAGAACGTAGATTCCAAAAAGTAAATGTTAGTGAACCAGATTTAGAAGATACAATTTCTATTTTAAGAGGTTTAAAAGAAAGATATGAAGTTCACCATGGTGTTAGAATCCAAGATAGAGCAATAGTGGCAGCAGCAGAATTATCTGATCGTTATATTACGGACAGATTTTTACCTGACAAAGCGATTGATTTAGTAGACCAAGCATGTGCAACAATTAGAACTGAAATGGGATCTAATCCAACTGAATTAGATGCTGTAAATCGTCGTGTAATGCAACTTGAAATTGAAGAAAATGCATTAAAATCTGAATCAGATCAAGCAAGTCAAATAAGATTAGAAGAACTTCAAAAAGAACTTGCTGATGAAAAAGAAAAACAACAGCAATTACAAAGTAAAGTTGAAGAAGAAAAAGAACAAATTAAATCATTACAAGATAAAAGAGCAGAATTAGATGAAAGTAAAAAAGCATTAGAAAATGCAGAAAATCAATATGATTTAGGTAAAGCTGCTGAACTTAAACACGGTAAAATACCACAAATTGAAGCGGAATTAAGAGAATTAGAAGATAGTTTCGCTGAAGAAAATGGCGATGACCATGATCGTTTAATAAGAGAAATCGTAACTGACGAAGAAATCGGTTATATCGTAAGCCAATGGACAGGTATACCTGTATCGAGATTAGTAGAAACTGAAAGAGAAAAACTTCTAAAATTGTCTGATATTCTACATGAACGTGTAGTAGGTCAAGATGAAGCAGTTGATTTAGTAGCGGATGCAGTAGTAAGAGCTAGAGCAGGTATTAAAGATCCAAACAGACCTATCGGTAGTTTCTTATTCTTAGGACCAACAGGGGTTGGTAAGACAGAACTTGCTAAAACATTAGCAGCAACATTGTTTGATTCTGAAAAACATATGATTCGAATTGATATGAGTGAGTACATGGAGAAACATTCTGTCGCTAGATTAATTGGTGCGCCTCCAGGTTATGTAGGATATGAAGAAGGCGGTCAATTAACTGAAGCTGTTAGAAGACAGCCATATTCAGTAATACTACTAGACGAAATTGAAAAAGCGCATAATGACGTATTTAACGTGTTACTACAATTATTAGATGAAGGTAGATTAACTGACGCAAAAGGAAGAAGTGTTGACTTTAAAAACACAATTATTATTATGACAAGTAATATTGGTTCTCAATTCTTATTAGATGGCGTAACTGAATCTGGAGAAATTGAAGAATCAGCTAAAAAACAAGTAACAGATAGTTTACATGCTCATTTCAAACCGGAAATCCTAAATAGAATGGATGACATTGTATTATTCAAACCATTGTCTGTTAAAGATATGAGCTTTATCGTTGATCACATTATCACTAATTTAAATATTAGATTAACAGATCAACATATTAAGATAAATGTAGATCAAGATGTTAAAGAATGGATTGCAAAAGAAGCATACGAACCACAATTTGGTGCAAGACCATTGAAACGATTTGTTCAAAGACAAATTGAAACACCTTTAGCTCGACTAATGATTGGTAAAGAATTAAAAGAAGGTACTCAAGTTAACGTGCATCTTGAAAATGAAGAAGTAAAATTTGAAGTAAATGAATAATTAATAAAAAGTCCCACCAATAAATTGAAGTGAACCCTGTCAAGTAGACAACTAAATAATAAAAATGTCTTTTTGGTCGAATTCATAGCTAAGCTATGGATTTGGCCATTTTTAATGTAAT
>NZ_PPRS01000016.1 GCF_002902755.1 Mammaliicoccus lentus
ATTATATAATAATTAGAAAGTTAATAATAGTAATTATCCGAATATTTAGTATTTTTTATTGTTTATTACTTTATATAAAATCTTGTCTTTATTAAAACTCTCAATTTTTAATCTGATGCTTTCTATAACCAATTTAAAATTGGTATGTCTGCGGGAGCAAGTTTTAAATTAGTTAAGTTCTGTTTATTTAACCATTTACTGTCCTGGTGCTCTATTAAATTAAATTTCCCTTCCTCTAAATTACATAAATACACATTCAGAATGACTCTACCGAACTCGTACTCATACATTGTAGTTCCTAAGAATTTTTTTATATTGCAATTAGCATTTAATTCCTCTTTTATTTCTCTTTTTAATGCTAATTCTGCAGTTTCATTTATTTCTATTTTACCTCCTGGAAACTCCCAATAGCCGGCCAATGATTTATTTTCTGCTCTTTGACAGCATAGGTATTCCTTATGTTCATTTTGAATAACCGCTGCAACTACTTGAATTTCTTTCATGTTATATCTCCAAATCAAAAAAATTTGTAAATGAACTATTCAGCATTTTTCAATGTTGTATTAAATTTCTGTTCTATATTTTTGTGGCCTTTTGTTGACACTTTCTATTAATTTTTCTTTATCAATAGGGTCTTCTAGCATATGGATTTTTGCATGACAATTTGGGCATACCGCTACGCAATTATCTATTGTATCGCTACCGCCTTTTGCTAAATATTCTATGTGGTGAACATGCAAAAATGGCACATTATCAACATTGAAAGGTGCTTTTTCTTCACATAACGTGCATCTTCCATTTGCTAAATACTTTACGATATCTCTAATCTCTTTACTTCTATCGTAATAATTTATCCTAACTTGTCTATGAAATGGTTTTGAACTCCCTATTTTATTTGATTCTTCTTTATTTAATTCACTAGCATCTCTAGCTTTTTTTAACAAATCTTCTATATTGTTTTCTTTTTTATTTTTCCTTGACCTTTCCTCTTTATTATTCTCTATCGTTTCTAGTGGCGGTGCATAAGCTTTATTCTTTAATACAATTGGAAATTTAATAACTGACCTAGCTTCTTTATCAACGTCTCTTTCAAGTATATAAAAAGGTTCTATTTTTTCACTTAATTCAACAGGTCCAGCATATATGTAATGACCCGTTTTAAATGATTCAAATAAATATAGATTTACGTAATTAGACTTATAATTTTTCAAAACTCTATTTTGCCCTTTTTCTATATCTTGATCTCCTTCTCTACCTTCTCCTGTATAATAAAATATATCTCCTTCCCATTTATTATCATATATGTCCTCTCTCTTTATATTTCTTGAAACAATAACTAATGAGTTGGTTCTATGTGATCTATTTAATCCTTTTTGTAATGAACATTTAAATGCATCAGCAACATCTTCCCCTTTATATTCCTCTCCTATTTTCAAATTATTAATTTTATCTTGGTTTAAATTATTTCTAAATTCCACTACTTTTTCTAAATCAAATTCTTGATAATTATCATCTATAGATGGAATTCCATTATTTATCAGATAATTAAAATCCTGTGAACTCATCTCTAAAGTTTTAAGTAATTCACTTTTTTTCATTTTATATCGTCTCTCTTTGTAAGATATTTTAAGTAAATCTTATCATTTAATGTAATTATTTTCATTGTTATTATTAAATTATTTAAATAATCAAAAACTCACATTATTTCCCACTTCCTCTCCATCCTCTTTACAGTTAAAATATACTTACACTACTTTTTTCAAAGGAGGGTTCGGTTTGGCTAATCAAAATAGTAAGTTTAGATGGCCGAGTTTTGTGATTGGTGGGATTTTCTTAATCATTGGTATTGTTATTTTTAGTTATCCTGTTGAGAATTTCTACGCGATTACTTGGTTAATTGGTTTATTCTCTTTAATCAGCGGTATTTTAGAGATTGTGTTCAGACGTGCTAATAAGAAGGTTATGGGAGTTCCTAGTGGTTGGACATTCGTTTTAGGTATTATTAACATTGTTTTCGGACTTGTTGTGATGTTCAATTCTGCTGAGAGTTCTGTATTTTTAATTTATATTTTCGCGGTTTGGTTCATGATTAATAACGTGATTGCTATCTTTACAGTTACACCTGCTGAAAGATCTAATGGCATGTTCCATTTATTATCTATTATTTTAAATGTGCTTGGTATTTTAATAGCTATAGTATTGTTATTCAATCCTTTACTAGCTGCAGTGTTTATTTCATTCATGATTGGATTCATGTTTGCTCTGTTTGGTGTGTTTTACGTTATTGATGCTTTATCGTCTTAACTGTAAAAAAATTTAGATATATCTAACAAAAGAAGCGGCTTTTCGCCGCTTCTTTTAATTTATAGATTCTTTCTGTTTTCTGTCATATTTCATATACAACACTATGGCTAACAATAAAATAAACACGATATACAATGTAGTTGTATATATATTAGCCCACCCCAATGCTTTGATTAGCACATAAACTAGATTTCCTCCTATAAATAACATTACGCTTATATACAGCCCTTTACATCGCTTATAAAAAGGCACCTTTTCTCTATCTGAAAAGTAACGCACAATGAGCCCTATACTGAAAAATACCAAGGTAAAAATTCCAGTTATATCATTCTGTGATATCCATAATATTAACCCATAAATAATATTTAATCCTACAATTCCTGATATGACCCAAAAGTCTTTCATACTCATTCCTCGCTATTTTAGTTATTCTATATTATTCGGTATCTAATTTCTTTTTCACATTATCATATTTTTCAAACAAAAACAGCATGACTTTGATGTCATGCTGTTTTTTATTGTGCTACTTTATCGTTCGAATAATGGTATCCGATTTTATATGTTGTGACTGAGTTTTCTAATATAGGGCTTGTTTCGTCATCTGACTGGTGACGTACGTTTTTGTGTGCTTCTTTGAAAACATCTGATACTAGCCAGTTTTTAAAATTTTGTTCATCTTCCCATAGTGTTAAGATTTTAACTTCGTCGAATTCTTTTAAGTTATTTGTTTTTGTAACAAACATTTCTTTGAATCCTTCGATTGTTTCGATTCCTTGTCTCATATAAAATCTTTCAATTGACTCTTCTGCTGTGCCTTTGTCTAGTTTTAATTTATTTTCTGCCATAAACATAATAATTACCCCTTTATATTTGTATTTTTATATCTATTTTGGGAAATGCTGCTGGTGGTGTGGCACCAATGATTATGCCTGTCTTAACAGCAGTTATATTTATAAAGATGGGTTATCATCCTATTGCAGGTTTAGTGATTAGTTATGCTGCAGTAGAAGTTGGTTATGGAGCTAATTTATTAATCGGGTTAGATGATGCTCTAGCATTTTCATTTACTCAATCTGCATTATAATTATTCTCTGGGGAAGCTTCTATTAATATTGCAATGAACTGGTATTTCACAGCTATTTCAACATTTCTTTTAACCCCTATCATTTTCTATGTAGCTAAGAAGTTTACGATTCCTAGTTTTCAAAATAGCCAAATTGATAAATTGCATGCTGAGTCTGTAAAAACATTCAACCAACGTGCGAAAAAAGCATTAACATATGCGAATATTTCAGTCATTGTATTTTTATTATTTATTGTCGTTATACTTATACCTCAAAATAGTATTTTAAGAAATAATGATACTGGCAGTATTTTAGTTGAGTCTCCATTAATGGATGGCTTTGGAGTCATTCTTCTTCTAGTCTTTATTATTCCTGGTTTAGTATATGGATATATGAGTCGCAGTATTGTGTCTACAAAAGATATAGGCAGATTAATGACAAATAGCATGTCAGATATGGGTAGTTTTACTATAGTTATCTTCTTTGCAGCTCAATTATTAGCTTATTTTGATTGGATTAATATTGGCAAAGTGATGGCTATTAATGGGGCAGAATTGTTGAAAAACCAAAACGGCGTTATTTTGATTATTGGGTTGATTATATTAACGTCTGTTATTAATATCTTTATGGGTAGCGCTTCAGCAAAATGGGCTATATTAGCACCAATTTTTATACCAATGTTTGCTACATTAGGCTATCATCCGGCATTTACACAAATGGTTTATCGTATAGGCGATTCTATTACAAACCCTATTACGCCAATGATTCCGTATTTACCATTCTTATTAACCATTGCACAAAGGTATGATAAAAATATTAAACTCGGTACTTTAATCGCACACTTATTACCTTACAGTATTATTATCGGTGTCGTTTGGACCATAATCATGCTTATATGGTTCTTATTAGGCCTTCCAGTAGGACCTGGAGGACCAGTTAAATTATAATTTTTATTTATTCAATTTGAATAATTTCCATTTTAATTGTACAATGACATTAATAATTAAATAAATGACCACTGGAAGTGCCTTTATCAAAGGCTGAGACTGAAGTAGTGACTTTAGGATTCCCAGAACCTGATCCAGTTCGTACTGGCGTAGGAAAGTGGCGTACCTATTGAAGCTAATTTGCGCTATTTTTCTACTAAGAAAAATAGCGCTTTTTTATTTGGAGTGATTCAATTGTTTATCGCAATAACACCTTATCAAATTTTAACAAAAGAAGATTTAAATCATTACATCGAAATATCAGAACATATAGATTTACTGTTGTTAAGAACACCTATGAATCATCAAAAATTATTTGCAACCATCGACTATTTAATAACAATCGGTTTTCCAAAAAATAAAATAATGTTGCACACACATACTTCATTAGTAGCAACTTTTGATTTAAAGTATGTACATTTTAAAGAAAATGATGCAAAAGCTTTTTTATTTAAAAAACAACATCCAGACATTTCAGTAAGTATGTCTACTCACAACATTGAGACCGTGACAAAAGCCCAAAAGAACAATTTGGATTTTGTATTTTTTGGTCATGTCTTTGAATCTTCTTCAAAGCAAGGAGCAAAACCTAGGTCTTTAGAAGAGATTAAAAATGTACTTTCAATCGATATACCTATTTTCGCTATAGGCGGAATTGATGAGCATACAATACAAAAGCTGCCAAAAGGTTTTCAAGGTGTATGTGCGATTTCTTTCTTTAGAAATGCTGGAAATTCTGCCATTAAATCATTAAGAAAGGAGTGGGAATCTTATGTATGACGTTCTAATTGTAGGGTCTGGCGTCATCGGTATGTCTATTGCACGCGCTCTTTCCGACAAATCAAATAGTTCAATAGCAGTTGTTGATAGAGATGTACCAGGATTACATGCTTCTTATAAAGCTGGTGGCATGCTTGGCGCTCAAAACGAATTTGAAAATTATTCACCTTTATATGAACTCGCTATACATTCTCGACGTTACTTCAAAGATTTAGCTGAAGATTTATACGATGAGACTAATATCGATATCGAATTTGAATCACATGGATTAATTAAGATGGCTTCTAATATTAATGATATTGCTCATTTAAATAAACAGTATACTTTTTTAAGTCAGCATGATGAACATGTAAAAGCGCTCGATAAATCTTCATTGCAAAGCTTATCCAATGGTTATATAGATTTTCATAACCAAGCAATTTATATACCAGGTGATGGACAAATCAATGCTTCTAAATATACAAAGGCATTGCTTGAATCTATTACCAATAAAGGAGTTGATCGATTTTATAAAACAGAAGTTACAAACATAACTAAGAAACGTGATTATTATAATATCGAAACTTCCCATGATGTGCTTCAAGCTAAAAAAGTTGTAATAGCTGGAGGTGCTTGGAGTCATGAATTAATCCATGACTCCACTATCGCACCTCAAATAACTGGAGTTAAAGGAGAAGTTCTTCTATTAGAAAATAATCAAGTAGATTTAAAACAAACTTTATTTATGACCAATGGTTGTTACATCGTACCTAAAGCTAAAAATAGATTTCTTGTTGGTGCTACTAGTTATATGAATGACTTTTCTGTAGGCACTTCTAAAGAAGGTGAAAGCTGGTTATTTAATGAAGCAGCACAGTATGTTCCAGCATTAAAATTAAGCAATGTTATTCACAAGTGGTCTGGCGTCAGACCTTACACTGAAAATGAATGGCCAATCATGGACGAAGTTGATGACGGACTATTTCTTGTCACTGGACATTATCGGAATGGCATACTCCTCTCACCTATTATTGGTAAGTTAATGTCCGAATGGATTATCAATGATCATACACCATCTATATTAGAAAGATTTAAAGCAAAAAGGAGTGTTGAATTATGAAATGTATTATCAATGGAGATGAATTTAATTTTGAACAAGATTTACCTGTTACAGAGGTATTATCATCCCTTGAATTAGACCAAGAAAGAATCATCGTAGAATTCAATGGATCACTGATTAAAAAGGAAAATTTCAACGAAACAATTGTTAGAGAATCAGATCAACTAGAATTACTAGAATTTGTTGGAGGCGGATAAAATGTTAAAAATAGGACCATATGAATTAAACTCAAGATTATTATTAGGAACAGGGAAATTTGAAGATGAAAAAACACAATCAGAAGTGATTAAAGCGTCACAAACTGATGTATTAACGTTCGCTGTGAGAAGAATGAATTTATATGATAAATCATTGCCAAACCCATTAGCTAATGTTGATTTAAAACAGTTTGTTACATTCCCTAACACTGCCGGTGCACATACTGCAGAAGAAGCTGTGCGTATAGCTGAAATCGCACAACATGCAGGCCTTTGTAACATGATTAAAGTCGAAGTAATTGGAGATGACAAAACACTGCTACCTGACCCAATAGAAACTTATAAAGCTTGTGAAATTTTATTAGAGAAAGGTTATATCGTATGTCCATACATTTCATGTGATGTAGTACTAGCTAAACGTTTAGAAGAACTTGGCGTACACGCTATTATGCCTTTAGCTTCTCCTATCGGTACTGGTAGAGGCATAAATAATCCACTTAATTTGCGATATATTATTGAACAATCTGAAGTGCCTGTCATTGTTGACGCTGGAATTGGTTCTCCAAAAGATGCTTGTTATGCGATGGAACTAGGTGCTGATGCAATCCTATTAAATACTGCTATTTCCAGTGCTAAAGACCCTGTAAAAATGGCTGAAGCAATGAGATTAGGCATTGATGCTGGGCGATTAAGTTATGAAGCGGGTAGAATTCCAGTAAAATATACTGCACAAGCATCTAGTCCTACTGAAGGTTTAGGTTTTCTATAATGGATCGCTATGATAGACAAACAAAGTTCCAACCATTTGGTGAAAATGGTCAGCATCAATTACAAACAGCTAAGATAATGATTATGGGTGCAGGTGCATTAGGTAGTCACGTTGCTGAACAACTTGCAAGAGCTGGTGCACATCATTTAACAGTTGTTGATATGGACATAGTAGAAATCTCTAACCTTCATAGACAAGCTTTATATGATGAATCAGATGCTTATGATATGCGACCTAAAGTTGTCGCTTTACGCGATAAAATCAATAAGATTGATCAACATGTAACGTTAAATGCTGTGAATAAAGAGCTGACACCATCTAACATTGAAGAAGTGATTAAACAATATCAACCAGACATCATAGTAGACGGCATGGATCATTTTGATATACGCTTTTTAATTAACGAAGTATGTCATAAACTACAAATCCCTTGGGTTTATGGTGCAGCTGTCGGGAGTAAAGGAACAGTATATGCAATTGATTTCGAAGGACCATGTTTAAAATGCATTTTAGAGAATGTTCCAGAAACAGGAGAAAGTTGTGCTATAAACGGTGTCTTACCACCAGTCGTTAATCAAGTAGCAAGCTTTGAAGTATCCGAAGTATTACGTTATATTGCTGGGAAAGGATTTTCTAAGAAACTTATAACATTAGATTGTTTCGAAATGAATACACGTAGTACTCAAATTGATATGCTGAAAAATCAACAATGTCCTGTTTGTGTAAATGGTCATTACAACATCTTAGATAAGCAACATATGTCATCAATAGAAGCGTTGTGCGGAGATGCATTTTTATTTAGATTTAAAGAAAAGACATTTAACTTAGCACATTATTTCCCAGGTGATGTTTTGAAAGAAAATGATTACGTCAAATTGATTTCATTCAAAGATTATAAGATGACATTTTTTGCAGATGGACGTATGAATGTACATGGCGTTTCACATTTAGAAGAAGCCGAAACGCTATATCATAACTTACGAAAATCAATACAATAAATATAACACCTCTAATGTATAGATTAATACAATACATTAGAGGGTGTTTATTGATTATTGATGATCTAGAAATTCTTTTAGAACTACTGCTTGATTATGTTTTTCATCCTTCGCACCATATAATAATACGACATTACCATTATTTTCTTTATAAATGTCTTTGAGTTGATCGAGTGCTTCTTTTTGTTCACCTGATTTAAGTTCTTCTTTATATTTTTTCTTAAATGAATCAAATTTTTCCGGGTCATGTCCGAACCATTTTCTCAGTGAATCAGATGGTGCGATTTCTTTTATCCAATGGTCTAGATTTGCCTTTTCTTTAGAGATGCCACGTGGCCATACTCTATCGACAAGCACTCTAACATTGTCTTTATCGTAATCTTCATAAATTCTATTGATATCACAACTCACCTTAATCAACCTCCATTTCATTATATTTATACCCTAAATATCGTGAGTATAAATCTTAATATCAAATTATTTAATGTGTTATACTATATCTCAAATGATGTCTATTATTTAAAGTTTTAACTCATCAATTATACGAACGGAGTGACTAGAATGACAGAGAACATCAATCAACATGTAAAAGAAAAATATTTAGACTTATTAGCAGAAAAATTTGATGCTGAAGAGAAAGTAGCAACTGAAATCATAAATTTAGAATCTATAATGGAATTACCAAAAGGTACAGAACACTTTGTTAGTGATTTACATGGTGAATACCACGCTTTCCAACATGTGCTCCGAAATGGATCTGGTAACGTAAGAGCTAAAATTAATGATATTTTTAAAAACAGACTTTCTGAAGATGAAATCAGCAGTCTGGCTGCCTTAGTTTATTATCCTGAAGAAAAACTTAAATTAATAAAAAATCAATTTTCATCTAAAGAAGCATTAAACGAATGGTACATTGAAACAATCCAACAAATGATTGAATTGATTTCTTACGCTTCAAGTAAGTATACACGTTCAAAAGTTCGTAAAGCTTTACCGAAACAGTTTGTATACATAATTGAAGAATTACTGTATAAAAGTAACGTTTATAATAATAAAACTACTTACTATGAAACAATTATTCAAAAAATCATCTCACTTGGACAATCAGATAAATTAATTATCGGTCTAGCATATACAACACAACGTTTAGTCGTGGATCACTTACATGTGGTCGGTGACATTTATGATCGTGGTCCAGACCCAGATAAAATTATGGAAACATTAATTAATTATCATTCAGTTGATATTCAATGGGGTAACCATGACGTACTTTGGATAGGCGCTTATGCAGGTTCAAAAGTATGTTTAGCAAATATTTTAAGAATTTGTGCGCGTTACGATAACTTGGACATTATAGAAGACGCATACGGTATTAATTTACGTCCATTAGTCAATTTAGCTGAAAAATATTATAAAGATAATTCTGCCTTTCATCCAAAAGAACATGCAGACAAAGCAATATCCGAAGAAGAAAAATTACAAATAACGAAGATACATCAAGCTATCGCAATTATACAATTCAAATTAGAAAGCCCTATTATTAAACGTAGACCTTCATTCGATATGGAAGAACGCCTTATATTAGAAAAAGTAGATTACGATAACAATGAAGTTACAATTTACGGCAAAACTTATCCACTTGAAAACACATGCTTTGAAACTGTAGATCGTAATAATCCTGCACAATTAAACAGAGAAGAAGAAGAAGTGATTAATAAACTTCTATTATCAGTGCAAGAGTCTGAAAAATTAAAACGTCATATGAACTTCTTAATGAAAAAAGGAAACTTATACTTAAGATATAATGGTAATTTATTAATACATGGATGCATACCAGTAGATGAAAATGGAAAAATGGAAGAAATGGAAATCGACGGTGAAATGTATAACGGTCGCGAATTACTCGATCAATTCGAACAACACATTAGAGTTTCATTCGCAAATAAAGAACAAACAGATGATTTATCAACAGACTTGATTTGGTACTTATGGACAGGTAAATATTCTTCATTATTTGGAAAGCGTGCCATGACTACTTTTGAAAGATATTTCATTAAAGATAAAGCTTCGCACAAGGAAGAAAAAAATCCTTACTATTACTTAAGAGAAGACAGTCAAATGTGTCGTAACATGTTGCAAGACTTTGGTTTAGACCCAGAACAAGGACGCATCATAAATGGTCATACACCAGTTAAAGAAATAGACGGTGAAAACCCAATCAAAGCAGATGGTAAGATGATTGTTATCGATGGTGGCTTTTCAAAAGCGTACCAATCAACGACAGGTATCGCTGGCTATACATTACTTTATAACTCATTTGGCATGCAACTAGTGGCGCATAAACACTTTGGCACAAAAGAAAACGTACTTCTGAACGGCGCAGATGAATTGTCTGTCAGACGTGTTGTAGACGAAGAACTCGAACGTAAAAAAGTACGCGACACTAACATCGGTGCCAAACTACAAGAAGAAATAAGAATGTTACAAGAACTTATGGCTTACCGATATATTAATTAATGATTAGCTGTACTCGTACAAACTGTCACTTTCGAAACCACATATAAAAAAATTCTCCTAATCCGTTAATTAAAAATCCAACGGGTTAGGAGAATTATTTTGTGTTTGTTTAAGTATAATTTCGTTTAATTTTATTTTCCCATGTCTTCGTAAAGCATTGTTCACCATCGTTATATGCAATTACCTCATTTCTCAAGTAATAGTATTCAGCGTCACATGACATGGTGCTGTATGTTTCAACTTCTGTATCAATGTCATCATCTTTCAATATTACTTTCCAGTCGCATTGTACTTTTGCTGAAAGTGGATCATCTTCTTTTATTGTATACACGTTCATATTTTCTGTACCGTAAGTGATATTACTATCTTTCAGTGTTCTCAAGCCTTCATCTGAATAGTCTGATAGTATCCATTCATTCGTTGTTAACCTTTTCGTTATATCTCTAGTTCTTGAACCATCTCTATGAATAATCTTTTCTAAAGGTTTGGCTGTTTCTGAAAATTCATGTTCTAGTTTAACTTCTGTGAACTCACGCACTAATGGTATATTTAGTTTAGAGTGTTCTAAATCAACATCTAATTTAACGATTTCTTTGCTCGGCCAAATTTGTGGCCAATATGTTGGTGCGATAGAAACTTCAATCATGTGACCTTCTGGTATTTGATAACCAATAACACCTAAAGGTACTTCTACATCTATATACTCGTCTACTGGTAAATCTTCAGGGAATTCATTACTCTTGTAATGGTTTAAATTGAATTGTCCCATAGTAACAAGTGTTTTTGAACCATCTGGATGCACATCTGTTAAGCGAATATGTATATTTGCTTCTTTACAATCTGACTTAACGCGTAATTTTGCTACTGGTTGACCCATAATATTTAAAGTATCGCCATACATGTCCAACATTAATGAATTAGCTAAAGCATTATCAATT
Organism: Mammaliicoccus lentus; assembly: GCF_002902755.1. Taxonomy (GTDB): domain Bacteria; phylum Bacillota; class Bacilli; order Staphylococcales; family Staphylococcaceae; genus Mammaliicoccus; species Mammaliicoccus lentus. The sequence goes on from NZ_PPRS01000016.1 coordinate 11,653, forward strand.
GTTTGGTCGTCTGGTAAGTCACCGTCTTGACCGAATGGGCAAAATACTCCTGAATATAACCCATGTTGTTGTTTATTCTTTAGTTGAATTTCTCTCGTCGTACCAGCGAATAAATTTTTCGTTGTAATTTCTTCATTTAGTAAATTTAACCACTTACCTTCTCGATAATCATAAGTTGTTTTAGGTTCAACACTATCTTGTAAATATACTAAAAATTCATCACGATGATTTTCAGTTTGTTTATCACCCATCCACTTATCTAACCAAGAAACGACTTCTTGTAAATAGCCAAATTGAGGTCCTGGAATGGCTACGTCTGGGAACTCATGTGCCCAAGGTCCGATAACCGCCTTTTTAGGAACATCTAAATGTTTCATCAAACGGAATACAGCATTCGTATAACCATCAGCCCAACCACTCATTGTTAAGACTGGAATTTGAATTTGTGTATAATCTTCATTAATAGAACCATGTTTCCAATATTCATCTCTTGTTTGATGTTTGACCCACTCATCTACAAAAGGTGGTGTTTGTTCTAATCTTTCTATCCAATTGTCATACCAGTTCTCTCCAAAATATTTAGGGAAAGCTGGTCTTGCATTGTAAGCAAACATAGTTGATGCCCACCAAAGCATATCTGATGCCATCATTGTACCGCCTTTATAATGAACATCATCAGCATATCGATCATCTGTTGAACATAAAGATATGATTGTCTTTAAAGCTTCCGGTTGTCTAGCGGCTACTTGTAAACCATTGAAGCCACCCCAAGACTTACCGATCATTGCGACTGAACCGTTAGACCAGTCTTGAGATTCAATCCATTTAATAATATCAATTGCATCATCTTGTTCTTGTTTAGGATATTCATCTTCAATAATACCTTCAGAGTCACCTGTTCCTCTTATATCCACTCTGATTGCCGTATATCCGAATCCAGCAAAATATTTATGTCTTATTTCATCTCGTAAAGCAGTGAACTCATCTTTTCTATAAGGTAAGTACTCTAGCACAGCACCTTTAGTTGTTCCTGACTTTTTTGGTTGCCATATTTTTGCTGACAATCGAACACCATCAGTCATTTCAATCCATGTATGATGTGTAACCTCTATTTCATAAGGAAACTCTGTTCGCTCAGTTATTTTATTATAGTCTACATCAAAAGCTCCCATGTTAAATCCTCCTTAAAAATATCTAATAGTTCTTATTATACATAAATTTATAAGAAAAGGTTGTCAGAGAGAAATATCATCTTCAAACAACACCCCCAATCCGTTTAATTTTAAATTGCCGGGTTGGGGGTATGTTTATATTTGATATGTGTTTTTACTTTCAACCATTTTGAAGTAAATACATTTTATGATAAATACCATCTTGTTTAATCAGTTCATCATGTGTGCCTCGTTCTACAATTTCACCTTTATTTAACACAAGAATTTGATCTGCGTCTTGAATTGTTGATAACCTATGCGCGATTGCTAAAGTTGTTCTACCTTTACGCATTTTTGCTAGTGATTTTTGAATTTGTGCTTCTGTTTCAGAATCAATATTAGCCGTTGCTTCGTCTAATATTAATATTTTAGGCTCACTCGCCATCGTTCTCGCAAATGCTAGTAGTTGTCTTTCACCACTTGAAAAGGCACTTCCTTTTTCAATCACTTCATGCTCATAATTATCAGGTAATAAATTAATAAATTGGTCTGCGTGTACAAAGTCTGCCGCTTCTTGTACTTTTTCGAAAGTCATTGTAGGATGATAAAGTTTAATATTTGATGCGACCGTTCCAAAGAATATAAATGCATCTTGTAACACAAGACCGATATTACCTTTCAATTCAGATTTCGGCATTTCTTTTATAGATTGGTTGTCGATTAAAATTTCACCTTGATTGAATTCATAAAATCTCATAAACAAGTTTATAATCGAACTTTTACCAGATCCAGTATGACCGACTAACGCGACCGTTTCTCCTGGATTAGCTGTAAATGTAATGTCTTTTAGAACATCTGTCTTACCATCATAACTAAAAGTAACATGCTTAAATTCAACTTTACCATCCGTTATATGATAATTAGGTTTTTCATGTTGCTCTGGTTCCAGCATATCGTTATCAATAAGCTTAAATACACGACTTGCTGACACTAACGCTTGCTGTAATACGTTTAAGTTTTGGCTGACTTGGTTAATAGGTTCAAAGAAGCGTTCCATATATTGTACAAAAGCAAATACAACACCAGCTGTAACGCCTCCAGAGAAACTTAATACTCCGAAATATCCAAGTATCATTACAACGGCAAATATTGAAATCATGCTTATAGCTGGTCTCAATAATAAACCGTCAATTTTAACTGTTCGCATATTAAAATCATAATGCTTATCGTTAATCTCATTAAATTCATTTTGTAATCTTTTCTCTTGGTTAAATACTTGTATAATGCGCATACCTTCTATAGATTCTGCTAATTTTGCATTCAAATCTGACAAGAGCTGTCGTGCCTGTGAAAAATAAATAGCTGAATATTTTCTATATAATGCTAATACAAGTATGATGACTGGCAAGAATATTAAAGCCATTAATGCAAGTTTAAAATCAAGTATAAACATCATGACATAACTAGAAATGACCATAAATATTGCCATTAAGAATGATGAGAATACACCAATAAACATTTCTACTATAGCTTCAGTATCATTAGTAAGTCTTGATACAATACTTCCGCCTGGTTCCTTATCAAAGTAACGCATCCCTAATTTCCCAATTTTATTAAATGCGTCTATTCTTAATTGTTGTATTACTTTAAATGCAAGATATTGAAATAAATATACGTTCCAATAAGTTGTTATAGCGCCAACAATTTGAATGACGAAAAATATAACAATCAGTAACGTAATATCACTTTTAGGGAACACTTGTGGTGTTAAGTAATCATCAATAAATACTTTAACCATATACGGTGTTGCAATGCTCGCTATTGTCGAAATCGTCAACATGATAAATGCTAATAAAATAATACCTTTGAAAGGGAATGTATATTTGATCAAACGTTTTAAAACTTGAAATTGATCTTTAGCTGTCAAATTATGATTTTGAGCCATCTTCTTCATCCCCTTTCGCTATTTCATCTAAGCTACTCGCAAGCTCTTCATGTAATGCTTGTGCTTGATATGTTTCGTAATACCATCCTTTGTTTGCCATCAATTCTGAATGCTTACCTCTTTCGATAATCGTACCTTTATCCATAACGATAATCATGTCAGCATGGCTCACCGCACTCATTCTGTGTGCAGTAATAATATTTGTTTTACCTTGACGGACATTTTGCATATTTTCTAAAATATGTTCTTCCGTTTCAGCATCAACTGCCGACAATGAATCATCTAAAATAAGCACAGGTGGATTCATGATTAAAGCACGTGCTATCGAAATTCTTTGTTTCTGTCCTCCTGATAAAGAAACACCACGTTCTCCAACTACTGTGTCATACCCTTCCGGAAACGCTAAAATATCATTATGAATATAACTCAATCGACTCGCTTCATAGATGTATTGATTATCAATTTCAGGGTTACTGAAAGCAATATTGTTTCTAATTGAAGTAGAGAATAAGAAATGATCTTGAGGTACATATCCAAATTGAGCTCTTAAATGACTGATGTCATAATAACGAATTGGTTTACTACCGTATTTAATTTCGATAGATTGTGCAGTATCAAACTCTCTTAATAACAAACGGATGATAGCACTTTTTCCTGAGCCAGTACGACCTACAATACCGATAGTAGAACCTTTTGAAATTGTGAATTTTATATCGCGTAGTGCTAAACTATCATCATCCGGAAAGTGAAATGTATCAATATCAAATTGAATATCTCCTTCAGGAATTGTTTCTGTTTCTACATTTGTATCAACATCATTTTTCACATTTGTTATTTCATTAATACGTTCATATGATGCGTGTCCTCTTTGTACAATATTAAAGAACAGGCCAAGAGCTAATAATGGCCAGACCATCATGCCTAAATAAGTTGTGAATGTAACAAGTTGTCCAATTGTAATATCTTCTTGAATCACCATTCTAGCTCCGAAGAAAATCGCTAAAAAGTAACTCACACCTATTACTGACATTATTGTCGGATCAAATAACGCATCAATTTTAGAAACTTTTAAGTTTTTATAAACAACATCGTCACTTAATTTTTTAAAATCTGCTTGGTCATCTTTTTCATAACCGAAAGTTTTTGTTACTTTAATCCCGGCTATACTTTCTTGTGTCTTATCATTCAGCTGACTGAAGGCTGCTTGGGCCTTCTTAAAACCTCTGTTCAGCAATTTACCATAATAACTAGTTAATACAATCATAATTGGCAAAGGTATCATAACGATAAGTGTTAATCGCCAATCAACTGTAATTGCCATTGTTATGAGCACAGACCCACCTGTTATAAGAGAATCAGCTATCGTCAACACACCAGAACCAGCTGTGTTTTGTACTGCTCTAATGTCATTTGTTGCATGCGCCATTAAATCCCCTGTACGTCTCTTTTGGAAAAATGACGGGCTCATCGAAGTATATTTATGATAAAGATTAGATCTTAATATTTTCCCCAACCTCATACTCGCCCCAAATATCATAATTCTCCAATAGTACCGGAAAATATATGTAAGGATCGCCGCAACTACTAATATGACGAGGTAAATTATAAGCGTTTTTCCCGTTAATGTTTGAAGTGTAATCCCATCAATTACTCGTCCAATTATTTGTGGTGGTAATAAATCAATTAAAGCAACTAATAAAAGAATAAATATACCTAAAATATAATTTTTTAGTTCAGCTTTAATAAACCAACCTAATTTAATAAATACTTTCAAAACTACCACCCTCCCCTTTTATATACACCTTAAAATTTTATCACAAAAAATTAATTTAAAAATAAAAATGTCTGAATTTTGTCACTTTTCCATTAAATTCATACTATCGGAGTATATATGGCTTCCGGTTAGCTACTGCCAATATAATAAAAACAGACTAGGAAGTTATTTTTCCCAGCCTGTTATATTTCAATTTCTTCTAAATTTAATTGTACATTGAAGTTTTGTAGCATCTTTTTAAATTCTTGTAGTGTATATTTTTCGTTTGTTGTGACAAGTGCTTTAATCGTTCCTGTACCTTTAGATGTATATATATTAGCTTTATTTATAATTTCATTTGCTGAATCAATAAATTGAATATGTGGATACAGTTCTTTTAAATAACTATATAACCATGACAGATGTGTTGATGACAACGTGAATACATCTATTGTTTCATCTTGTTCAATTATATTATCCATAAAACGTTTAACTGTCATTAATGTTCGATATTTATCTGATAAAAATGCACCCGATTCTACAAGTTCAACTAGAGTTGATGCATTATATGTTTGAACTGTCGCATCGCTTGTCGCTTCTTGTTCAATATATTGAAGCATTTCATCACTTTCTATTAGTGATTGAACACCTAAAACACCAATATTCTTTGATGCTGATTTTTCTATCGCTTCTTTTATAGGTGGATAAACACCTAAAATTTCAGTTTCGTATTCATCTTTAATATCATCTAGAACTGTAATAGAAGGTGCATTAGAAGCAACAACGATTAAACTGGGACTCCAATTTTCTAAGTACGTCAATGTACTTCTTATTACCTTTTTTAAATCATCTTTTGATTTATATCCGTATGGAAATTGATTACGGTCTGCTAAATATATAATATCTTGTTCAGGAAATTCTTTTTTTAGTAATGTTACTATTGAGTAACTTCCAATACCAGCATCAAAAACAGCAATCGGTTTGTTTAAATCATTTATACTCGATTTCATCATTTAGACCTCACTTAGATATTTAAAAAGATTTCTGGCGATTTCACAACTTTCTCGGTAACAACATTATAGAAACCACCTTTTTGATAACCAGTACAATGCACTTGTTCAGAAGTAGCAATTTCAAATTCTAATTCCCATTTCATTTTGCTAACTTTTACTAACCAACAACGACCTACTGGTTTATCATGAATCGTTAACGGCGCTTTGTAATCCGCTTCTGTATGCATAAGTATAGGCGAGATATCAGATTTCATCATCTCTGAAATCGTCATATATTGATCAATAAATGCATTACGTAAATCTTCAAACCATTTTATATATACTATATTGCTCACAATACCCATAGCGTCGACATCATAGACGTTTACATCGATTGATTTTTCAGCGACTAATTTTCTTTCTGTCATATTAAGTACTCCTTTATTTAAAACATTATTCTAAAATAACATTTAACTTCTATAGCTTAATTATGAATTAACACTGTTTAATAATTCAACCTTTTGAGCATATTAAAATGAATGTCGTTTTGAAATTAACATGAGTCCATCTATAATGAAATAAAATATCGATTTATAAAGAGGCGAATAATCATGAAAATTTTAATCACAGCATTTGATCCATTTGGTGGCGAAAATATTAATCCAGCATTAGAAGCCGTCAATTTATTACCTACAAAAATTAATGGCAATGAAATTATAAAACTAGAAATACCAACAGTATTCCATAAATCAAAATCAATAATATTAGAGCAATTAAAACAAGATCATTTTGATGCTGTATTAGCAGTTGGACAAGCAGGCGGAAGATTTGAATTAACACCAGAACGAGTTGGTATCAATTTAGACGATGCTAGAATTCCAGATAACGAAGGCAATCAACCTATCGATGAACCTATACAAACAGACGGACAAACTGCTTACTTTTCAACACTACCCGTAAAACGAATGACCATCGCTATTAAAAATAGTGGTATTCCTTCAAGGTTGTCTAATACAGCAGGTACATTTGTATGTAACCATATTTTGTACCAATTAGGCTATATAGCAGATAAATACTACAATGATTTAAAATTCGGATTTATCCATGTACCATACACACCAGAACAAGTCGTCAACAAACCAGAACAACCATCAATGTCCATCGAAAATATTGCGAAAGGATTAGAAGCCGCTATCAGTGCTATTAATGAAAATGACGAAGATATCAAAATAGCATTAGGTGAAACACATTAATTGGATTTATGCCCTGCTTAATCCAACAAAAGGGCCCTTATTGGATTTTCGTCCTAATTAATCCAACAAAACGGATCTTATTGGATTTTCGGCTTAATTAATCCAATAACAGAATTAACACTCGCTTTTTAATGTTCCATACCAAAGAAGAGCTAGGAGATACCCTTAGCTCTTCTTTAACTTCATATTTAATTTACACGTTTTAATTATAGTTCTTCACCGTTTGTCTTAATCACATTATTAAACCAGTAGAATGAATTTTTCTTAGTACGTTTTAATGTACCGTTACCTTCGTTATCACGATCAACATGAATTAGACCGTAACGTTTTTTCATTTCTCCAGTTGTGAATGATACGATATCGATAATACCCCAAGGTGTATAACCCATTAAGTCTACGCCATCTTCATCTACTGCTTGTATAGAAGCTTTGATATGCTCTCTTAAGTAGTCGATACGTTCTTGATCATCAATCGTTCCATCTTCTTTAAATTCATCAGTTGTTCCAAAGCCATTTTCAACAATAAATAATGGTAATTGATAGCGGTTATATAACACGTTTAATGTGTATCTTAAACCAACTGGGTCGATAGCCCAACCCCATTGGCTTTCTTTAATATATGGGTTTTTCACTGAATTTGGTAGTCCGCCATTAACCACATTATCTTCAACACTTGTTACTTCATCGTGTTTTACAACTGTAGACATATAGTAACTAAATGCGATGTATTCTACAGTACCATTTTTCAAGATTTCGTCGTCGCCTTCTTGCCACTTAATGTCGTAACCATTTTTCTCGAACATTTTCAAAGCATAACCTGGGTAATAACCTCTTACTTGCACATCTGGGAAGAAGAATCTTAAACGATTTGCGATTTCAGCTTCCATAATATCGTTCGGGTTACATGAATATGGATAAATTGGAACGTGTGAAATCATGTTACCAATTATAAAGTCTGGGTTGATTTCTTTACCTTTTGATACTGCTAAAGCACTTGCTATTAATTCATTATGTGCAACTTGGTATAATACTTCTTCTGGATCTTCATCTTCTGCTAATGTTACACCAGAGTTCGTCCATAAGAATATTGGATTACTAGTATCCATTTGGTTATTAATCTCGTTGAATGTCATCCAATATTTCACTTTATCTTTGTAACGGTTAAACACTGTTTCAGCAAAACGTACAAAGTAATCTACAACTTTACGGTTTCTGAAACCTCCGTATTCACGTGCTAAATGTAAAGGCATTTCAAAGTGTGATAATGTTAATACTGGTTCAATATTGTATTTTAACAACTCATCGATGATATTATCATAGAACTGCAAGCCTTCTTCATTTGGTTCTGCTTCATCACCATTTGGAAAAATTCTCGTCCATGCTATTGATGTACGTAAACATTTTAATCCCATTTCACCGAATAAAGCGATATCTTCTTTATATCTATTGTAAAAATCTATACCATCATGGTTTGGATAAAATTTATCATCTTCAATTGTTTCAGTAATTTCTCTTGCTTTACCGTGTTCACCCGCTGTCATGACATCATGCACACTCAAACCTTTACCGCCTTGATCATATCCACCTTCAAATTGGTTTGCAGCTAATGCGCCACCCCATAAAAAGTTTTTATCTAATTTAGCCATAATGAATTTCTCCTTTATTTTTTAATAATATTTAAAATTGTTTGCCCTTCTTCTACATCTGTAGCATCGACAGGCATAATTTCACTAAATTCTGCACTATTCGTTACAATCACAGGTGTAATTGTGTTATAGCCTTTCTCTACTATTGCTTCTTTATCAAATTTTACTAGTGGTGTTCCTATTTTTATTGAATCTCCTTCTGAGACTTGTACTTCAAAGCCTTCACCTTTCAATTCAACTGTTTCTAAACCGATATGAATTAATATCTCTGCACCGTCTAAAGTATCAATACCAATCGCATGTTTTGTAGGTGCAATCATAGTGACTTTACCTTCTACAGGACTATTAATTGTAGAATGTGATGGTTCTATTGCGACACCATATCCCATCATACCACCTGAAAATACTGGATCTGGCACATCTACTAATTTAACAAGCTTTCCTGAAACTGGCGCAGACAGTGAAACCTCTAACTGTTCATTATTAGCTACTTTATTTGAATTATTAACATCAGCATCTTCAACTTGCTCAGTTGTATCTTCTCCATATCCAAATACTTGTATCAAGATAATTGGTAATATAACTGCTATAGCTGAACCAATTAAGATACCCCAAATGGAACCAGCATTATCCGCGTTGTAACCATTCACAATAGTTATCGGTCCTGGTAACCCTGCATAAGCATAATATTTAGGATTAAAGAAACTAGCTACAAATGCACCTACTGCACCACTAATACAAGCGATAATAAATGGTTTCTTAAATCTTAAGTTCACTCCGTAAATAGATGGTTCTGTAATACCGAATATACCTGTAATACCAGCCGAAGAGGATATTCGTTTAATTTCTTGGCTCTTCGCTTTAATAAGGACGCCAACTACAGCACCTACTTGAGCAATTACAGCTATAGTTTGATACGCTTGGAATGAATCACTACCGTATTGTTCAAAGTTAGCAAGAACAACCGGTGTAATACCCCAATGCACACCGAAAATTACAAAGACTTGCCATACACCACCGATAATAGCTCCAGCTAACCAAGGAGCCACTTCAACAAGTGAGTTATAACCGTTTGCGATTCCATGTGCGACAACTGTTGAAATCGGTCCAATTACTAATAATGTTAAAGGTACCATGATGATAATAGCTAAAAATGGTACAAATAATGGTTTTATAACATCATTTATCACTTTATTTAAGTATTTTTCTAAATAAGATAAAATCCATACTAATAGTAATGGTGGTAATACAGATGACGTATATGATGTTTCAGTCAAAGGCATTCCGAAAAATCTAACTGTTTCTCCGTCACCAATTCTATCAATAATACCTGTTAATTCTGGTGTAACTAATGCTGCTGAACAAGCAACAGCAATATATGTATTTACGTTAAAATGTTTAGACGCCGTAATGGCAATAAATATAGGCAAGAACGTAAATGGTGCCCATGAGATAAAGTTAAATACTTCGTACGTTCCAGTCTTTTCAAATGCTGGAATAATTAAATTAATTAAAATAAGTAAACCTTGAAGAATACCTGCTGCTGCGAGTATATAAATAAACGGTGCAAACACGGCCGACATCGTTGCAATAACTCTGTTTAAAACACTACCCTTATTTTCTGTTTCTTTTTCTTCGTTACTTGATTTCCCTGTTAAAGCTTCAAAATATTTATAAACTTCTCCGACATTATTCCCGATTACTATTTGAAACTGTCCATTATTTTCAACAACAGTAACAACACCGTCTATTTTTTTAACTTTTTCTTTAGCCGACGGATCAGAACGTTGTAATACTATTCTTAAGCGTGTGGCACAGTGCGTGCTCTTTACAATATTACCTTCGCCACCTATAGCATCTAAGATTTCTTGAGCGATTTTTTCATTTTTATTAGCCATGATTGACACCTCGATTATTTTTTAATCAACTCTGTATACACTTACATTATAATTATACCGGTACAATTTGTAAAGTACCATACAAATTTAGTTGGTGTATTTACTTATACAAATGCTATAATTATAGGTAATATAATAAAAGTGGGGATTAATATGCTTAAATACGAACAGATTGCTTCTCGCATCTCATCGCTTATTGAAGATGGACATTACGAAGCTGGGGATAAATTACCGAGCGTCGAAATATTAAAAACAGAATATGATGTAAGTAAAAGTACAATCATTAATGCACTGAAAAATCTAGAAAAAGAAGGCATGATTTATCAAGCTAGAGGAAGCGGCATTTATGTAAGAAATCCAAAGAGAGACGGGTATTTAAACCTGTTTACAGCTGACGGCTTTTCTGATGATTTAAAAGAACATGATGTTACAAGTAAAATCTTAAAAGTCACTGAAGTAAAGCCAGAATCTTATATACAAAATCAGCTAAAAATACCCGAAAATGAAACGGTATATTACGTAGAACGTATAAGATACGTGGATGGAAAAGTATTCTGTATAGAAACTTCATATTTCAATAAAAATGTAGTGCTATATATGAATGAGGAAATTGCAACTGGGTCTATTTTTCATTACATCGAAAATAATCTTAAAGTAAAAGTAGGATTTACAGATATTTATTTTAAAGTAGACAAACTCTCTAAAGACCAAGCAGAAAAATTAGAATTAAGCGAAGGAGAACCATCATTAGAATACACTCAAATATTCTACACAAGCACAGGTGTACCATTCGACTATTCTGACATCACATTCCACTACGAAAACTCAAGATTCTATATACCATCAATAAAATAAAAGTATATTTGCATGAAAAAAGGCTGTGACATAAATAAATGTCTCAGCCTTTTCTCTGATCTTGAATTATTTTTCTGTTGGATTAATGACATCTAGAAATTTGAATTGTCCATCTTCATATTCAAACTCTAATATGCAACAATTACTAAATTTTATTCTTTGTACTGATTTTATTGGCAACCAGTCTTGTATGAACATAAACATCGCACCACCATGACTTACTGCTAGGATTGTTTCTGCGTCATCAGTGTTCATAACGTTTAATAATGTTTTGCTCATTCTTTTTTGTACATCTACACTTGATTCTCCACCGTATGCTACGAAAAAGTCTCCATATGATGTTTCTCCTTCTTTATGTGGTGGGTTTAACATTTCATTTTCCGCTTCGAATAAGCCGAA
>NZ_PPRS01000017.1 GCF_002902755.1 Mammaliicoccus lentus
CGCCATGCCACGAAATTAGCATCATGCTAGCAAGTTAAGCGAACACTGACATGATAAATTAGTGGTTAGCTATATTTTTTTACTTTGCAACAGAACCAAATATCTCACACTTCAACAATACTAAGTGTGAGACTTTCTAATCATTCAAAGAAATTAAGTTGTTTTGCATTTTCTGTAAAGTTCGTTACATATAACTCTTTACTATCTTTTTTTATACTGTTATCGAATCTGGAAATATAATTACTTTGTATCTCATATTTTTTATATTTTTCCGCCCAATTTAGAAGGAGATGATTAAATTTCCCTTTGTGTTGCGTCATGTTTGATAATCCCCAGCTGACACCATATTTATCTAATCTGTCTAATAAACTATAAAGTCTTAATTCTTCTTTTTCATTCCAAAATCTATTATATCCACTAAATGTAATTAAATATGGTGGATCAAAATAGAAAAAGTCATCTTTTTTAATTTGTTGAGATTCAACAAAAAATTCGAAATCTAAATTAGATAACATCACTTCTGAGTTATTAGACCATTCAGAGTAGCTAAACAAAGCCTTAGTAACATTCTTATTCCAGTCAACATTTCCAACAGGTAAGTTAAAATCTCCTTTATTATTGAACCTTATCATATGATTAAATCCATATACTAATAATAAATATAGTAGTTTCTTATTACTTTGATCATCGTTATAATCACTACGTAGTTTTAAATAATTTTCTTTATTGTACTTAGAAAAATAAGTCTTCTTGTATTCTTTTTTTAGTGCTTGTATTTCATTATTTAAACCAAACTCTGAATGACTTAAATTATAATACTTAATTAAACCATACATTTCATTGATAAATTCTTGAATATCATCTGACTCATCCTGCAAAAGCTCATGTAGTTCCATAACTTTTGAATCAATATCATTTATAAAGTACGAATTAGCTGAAGTGTTGATTGAGGCACTGCCTCCCCCACTAAATACATCATAAAAATTATTAATATTTTTTGGAAATAAATTCTTCAATTGAGGCATCAATTTATATTTATCTCCAACATAAAACAAAGGGCTTCTGATTTTACTCATAGTTATTAACCTCAGTTATAAAAACCATTTCTTTATGATCCGAAAATTCTGTTTTTCCACTATTAAAATGTTTATATGGCATTTCAAATACTTGTGTATAACCTACTTTGTTTAACGACTCTAAAATTTGTTCGTGTGAAATTTTGTTCTTTGAACTTGAACTTTTGGGTTTATAAGTATTATTATAGGTTACCACTATGAAATTTGTATTTAAGTTTGCAATCAAATCATCGAATACAAAAGGTGCAATTGACTTACTATAGTCACTACTATTCTCAGTTTCTGGTTTCATTGCTACTCCAGATAAGACTGGTTTCTCCCATTTAGTCAGTACTTCTAATACATGATAAAAACGTGAATATTGCCTAGAATTATACGGGGGATCTATAAAGGTGATGTCGGCTTTCACTTGACGAACCAGATTGTTTGCATCTTGTCTGTGAATATTAATATCCTTGTCAGTAGTATCAATTGGATTTATCAACTCAAACTTGAACCTATCTTTTAATTCTATTTTCTTTCTATATGCATCATAGTGACCGACTGTATTAGATACTTTATCCGCTGAATACAAAAGGGACGCAATGAGTATAGACCTTTCTTTCTCGTTTAAGTCAATTGATATTTTAATCAATTCTCTTATTTCTCCGATGATTCTTGCATCATATTCACTAAAAAATTTCCCGCCATAATTATCTGCAATATAATCATCATCCATATTATTCGTTTTTATAGCCTGAAATTCTCGCTCTATAGTCTTCAATTTTTTTAAATCAAAGTCTTCATTCATATAAAAAGCTTTGTAAATTACTTCATTTGAGTATAATAAGTCATTAATAATAAATTTATTATAATCATCTAATACTTTATTTATCACTATTCCAGTTCCTGAAAATAAATCTAGAAATGATGTTCCATGGGTGTGTACTTTCAATAAGTCTCTAATCCACGGCATTAATTTAGCTTTACTTCCTATATATCTTCTATTTTCTATATTATATTTATTTAATGAGTGTTCTTCTTTTAAAACTTCGTTATTATTAAGTTCCTCTAATTCATTTAACACTTTAAATTTATCCTTTCTAACTAAATGGCATATAGATTCTATCTGTCCAATTGTCCACTTATTTAGAGGCCTTTTATTTATACTACGAATAGTAGCTTCTGGAATTCCTGAAGTAATATGTAGCTGATACATATTTGTATTGTTTTGCTTTAAATAATACGACAATAAGTTCATATAAACCTCCTAAATCATTTTACCATATTTCGCAGGTTTTCACTAATCTAGATGGAATATTTATTAAAATTATTTTTTAGTTCTGTTACATCAATTATTTCCTTTAAATCTACTACTTTATAAACTCCTGGAGCTTGAACGTCTTCATCTCTCTTATTTAATTCTTTTTCATAACCCTTGGATTCCAATAATTTACGACTAACTCCACCTATAATATATACTGATAATTCACCTTCATAAAATGATTTTATGAAACTATTAAAATCATTAAAACTATGACTCTTCCCATCATATAAAGCCCTGATATATAAGTTTTTTGCCACTTCTTCTTGTTTATACGAAGAGTTTTTATAATAACCTAGAACATGAAAATATTGTTTATCTGACTTGTTTTCTTTACTAAATAGAGCAAAATCAATGCCATTATTGCAAATTGAAGAACGTACTTCTACTGAATATATATTTTCATTGTATTCTAACTCCACATCTACGTGTGTATCATGGTTATGTTCTTCAACTATTTGGGTTCTTGCATGACAATTAGAAAAGTATTGATTAAACATAATTACTGTTGCATATTCTGCAAATACACCTATGAATGCATGTTTTTTCTTATCGTTTAAATCTCTAATCTTACCTGAATTTGCACTTAAATCATTTGCATTTTCAATTAATTTTTGTAAGTCATCATCAAAAGATTTCTTCATTTCTGAAGTAAAGTCTGTATAATCTATCTTAATTACATTATAATTTTCTCTTGACACTTGTGTATCTCTGTTTTTTCGATATGGTTTTATAAACTTTTTTATCTCCATAACTAATTACACCTCTAAGATATCTTCAATATTGGTGGTTTTTTGTAATATATTTATAAATTCATTATTTATTATCGGTATAATATTTAGGTTATATCTTGAGTGTGTATAGCCTATCATGTATTCAGTATCTGTATGCATTGATGGCGCTACAAATATTGAAAATATGGTTTTCTTTTTACCCTCCGAAAATTCTTGTAAATGCCTAGTTATAGCAGGGATTTCATTTGTGGCTTGACTTCTATTTTTCATTAAAGTCACTTCGACTAATACATCACTATTTTTACTAAATACTTCGATATCACCCATCCCACCTTGAGCGTGATTAGTCGGCATACCTTCATCATCTATAGAATAATTAGGTAGTATTTCATCATAGATAAATACTTTTTTCAAAGCTATACTGGTCAAAAATTCAAATCTTGTAGGGGCAGAAATGAATTTTAAGATAGGATGTTTACTCCCCGTCTCTAAGGCTGTAAATTCTTTCTTCAAATCAGCAAATGTTAATTCATTTGCCCAGGTTTCTAATTGTTCAATCTTTTTATCCTTAACTTCTTTTATTGATACTTCTGTTTGCGCCGTTATAATACTCTGATCTATTTTACCCATGTATTGGTAAAAGTCATATTCATTATCATATTCATGGTATTTAATATAATTATTCAATACATACTTAATTTTCTCTATTTCGTATTGATTTATATCAATCAAATATCCTCCACCACGTAACGATACTACACCAGTAACCCTAAATTTTCGGATAAAGTCATCTACACCCTCAACGGTGATTTGTTTAAATTTATATCGTTTTCTATTATCAGTCTTTAATATCTCCAAGCATAAATCATATACAATTTCAGAACTAGGTCGTAACCCATGTCTCTTTCTAAAATCATCTATATAATTTGCTAATGCTTTTTCATCGTCATTTGGCCAACACGTAAAAAAAGGAATTTCATGTCTGTAAATACCTCTTTTTTTCCAATTATAGTTTTCAGTTAAATAATGGATAGTATTTAAAAATAATACAAATGGAGCATTATTAACTGTATTTCTTCTGAAAGGATTATTAGTCTGATATTTTACCAATGCATTTAGAAACACATCTGACTCGGCAACAGCCTCCGACATATCAGGATCTGTGCTCGAAATTAATAAGTATCCCGTTTCTGAAATTTCAATAGGTTCATTCATTTTATAATAAATAAATCCAAGTTCTTTAGGTAATGACATATATGTATCAAATCGAGACGGCCAGCCTCGATCGAAACCAGCTTCTTTATGTCCTTTTGTATTTTGTTCTGTAATTTCAAAAATATCGTGCGCTTGTGATTCAGTAAAGTTGTTTATTTTTGAATTATAAATTGATTTATACTCCGGTTTAATTCTCAATGCAGTATCTGGACGTATTAAACGACCGATAATCCACTTAGATATAATTTTCTTTATTAATATGTTTGTTAAAATCTCTCCATCGAACTCTTCAATACTTTTTAGAAAAGTAGAAATTCTATCTGGATTTCTCATTGTAGTCGAAAAAGAAAGTGGCTTCCTCATCATTCTTTTCATCTGTATACTCCTTTATTTTTTTATCTTAAATTTTTCTAATATCGTATAATCATTATTACTCAATAATTTTAGTTTGATTAACTTTATATGAAAAATTAAATTGGATATTAAAACGTATTTTAATAAATTATATCATTTTATATTTTTATGTGTTTTCATAACTAACTATCACCGATAAGGTTAGTTCTATCTTATCATCTAAATCAGTGCAAAATAATTCCTAAAGTAACAGTTATAGGTAGTATATTCGCTGATAAATTCTATAAGAAACACTCCTTATAACTTTCTATTAGCATTTCATTATTTATACTCCTTGCGTTATTAATCATGATGACATTTATTGATTCTATGCTTTTAATGATGCTGTTATTTTCTGTACAAGGTAGTTTTTTAGGAATATTTATTATTAGATTTATAACCCATTTACAGAACAATACAGACAACAATCACGTAAATTAAGTATTTAACGTGCGCTATATGCTACAAAGGGTTCTGTTGCAAAGTTGAATTTATAGTATAATTTTAACAAAAAGGAGTCTTCTGTATGAACTATTTCAGATATAAACAATTTAACAAGGATGTTATC
>NZ_PPRS01000018.1 GCF_002902755.1 Mammaliicoccus lentus
TATAGGTCACCTCTACAATATTTTCTTAGTCGATTACATTGTACTAAAGTGAGCTATATTTGGCTCTTTTTTTATTACACAATTATATGGACATATTCCTCTTATTGGATTTTCTACCTCAATAATCCAATTAACCATACTCTTATTGGATTAACTACAACAATAATCCAAGTAATCATTCTTTTATTGGATTAAGTAACACGTAAACTTACGAATTAACTTTTTTCTGGTTCAAACCTAAAAGTAATACACTTTCGAATATCTTCACGAGGAAAATCTAAAGTAATATACGATTTAAGAGTCGCTATAATAGCAATAAACTTAAGAAAAATGGAAGATATAAGAACTATAAAACCAAGTCTGAGACACATTTATGTCCTAGACTTGGTTTTATTTTGTGATGTATAAATTTTGTAATCAAATAGTAACTTGAAAAATTCAGGAATATGATATAATATTATTCCTATCGTTATAATCAGGATAGGAGTTGTTAAATGAAATGATCTGGATGATAATTAGTGGTTTAATTGTTGGTATATTACTTGGCTTCGTTATGCAAAGAACAAGATTTTGTTTAACTGGCGGATTTAGAGATATGTACGTACAGAAAAATAATAAAATGTTTTATGCTTTGTTAATTGCTATTTCAGTTCAAAGTATCGGGTTATTTACTTTAGTAGGTTTAGGCGTATTTAAACTAGAAGCTGCAACATTTCCTCTAGTTGGTACAATAATAGGATCATTTGTATTTGGTATAGGTATTATACTTGCTGGAGGATGCGCAACTGGTACTTGGTATAGAGCTGCTGAAGGGCTTATTGGTAGTTGGATTGCTTTAGTTCTATATGGTGTAACTGCTGCAATTATGAAATCGGGTCCTTTAAATCCATTACAAGAAAATATAAATTCATATACAGTTGTGAATTCAAATATGGCAGAAACATTAAATATTCCAGTATGGATTTTAATAGTATTATTAGTTGGTATTACAGCTTACTTTGTTACAAAGACATTAAAAAAACCAAAAATAGCTATACCTCAATTGAAACAAAAGCATACGGGTATTAGACATATATTATTTGAAAAGAGATATCATCCATTTGCTGCTGCTGTAGTAGTAGGATTAATTGCATTGATTGCATGGCCAATGAGTGCATCAACAGGTAGAATTGGTGGTTTAGGCATTACAACACCATCAGCAAATATCGTTCAATTTTTAGTTACTGGGGACATGTCATTAATTAATTGGGGTGTATTTCTAGTATTAGGAATCTTTGTTGGTTCTTACATTGCAGCTAAAGGTTCAAGAGAATTCAAATGGAGAATGCCGGATACTAAAACGATTCGCAACAGTGTTATTGGTGGAGCTTGCATGGGTGTAGGCGCATCATTAGCAGGTGGTTGTTCTATAGGTAACGGTTTGGTATCAACTGCAGCAATGAGCTGGCAAGGTTGGGTTGCATTACCTTCAATGATTGTTGGAGCATGGTTTATGAGTTACTTTATCTTTGTTAAGCCTAGAAAAGCAAAACAAACAAAAACACAAGTTTCAACTCAAAGTATATAATTAAGGAGTGTTTATAAATGGTACATGAATTAGGTACAGTAGGAATGGTTTGCCCATTCCCATTAATTGAAGCGCAAAATAAAATGGACGAATTACAAGCAGGTGAACAATTAAAAATAGACTTTGATTGTACACAAGCAACTGAAGCATTACCAAATTGGGCAGCGGACAACGGTTATCCCGTAACTAATTATGAACAAGTCGGCGATGCTTCTTGGACAATAACAGTAGAAAAACAATAATTTTATAAATTGTGTTTGGCTGAGACATTTTTGATGTTTCAGCCTTTTATTTATTAAAAAAATGGTTTTATATAATGAAATGAAAGTTATGTATATCTTATATTTTGGTTATTTATTTTTAGAGTAATGGAAACGGTTTTATGATAGAATGTTTCTTTGAGAGGTGTATTCATGAAGACTATAAAAGATATTGCTAAAATGGCAGGTGTATCTAAAAGTACTGTCTCTAGATACTTAAATGGCGGATCAATTAGCAAAGTAACAAGAGAAAAAATACATAGAGTTGTAGAAGAGACAGGTTATAAACCTAATCAGTTTGCGCAAAGTTTGAAAGCTAAAAGAACAGGTTTAATAGGAGCAATCGTGCCTAGATTAGATTCTTATGCGACAACTGAAACATTAAAAGGCATAGAATCTACATTATTATTACAAGATGTACAAACAATGATTGTAAATACTGATTTATCAAAAGAAAGAGAAATAGAGTCTATTTATACATTGGCCAAAAGAAAAGTAGATGGAATTATATTATTAGCTACACATATTTCAGATGATCATCTCAATGCAATAAATTCAATAGAATGCCCAGTCATTATAGTAGGACAATCTCATGAGCTATTATATTCAATCGTACACGATGATTATCATGCCGGCGAACAAGTAGCGAAGTGGATTATAAAAAACAATTATAAGCATGTCACTTATATAGGTGTTTCTGAATACGATGTCGCAGTAGGTAAGACAAGGAAAGATGGATTATTTGTATCATTAAAAAATAACGGCATTGTACCTAGATTTATTGAAAGTACGTTTAGTATGTCTGATGCACAAGAAGTCGGAAAACATATTGAGGTTCGAGATAATGAAGTTATTGTGGCAGCTACGGACAACATCGCGTTAGGAATTTATCACTCAGTGTTAAACGCTGATTACGATATGCCTAAAATTATTGGCTTTGGTGGTAATAAAATCACAAAAATTATCGCACCTATTATACAAACAGTTTCGTTTAATTATAGAGAAGCGGGTGAAACATCAGTTGAAGTATTACAAAATATTTTAAATGGTGAAGAAGTTAAAAAGCTTAACATAATAGATACTCACTTTGAAGAGCAGTAAAGAATAAGTTATGATAAAATAACTGAGTAATATAAAATGGAACCGGTTCAAAATTAAAGTAAGGAGAATGGTAATGGTTAATTGGACACGTGAAGAACGATATACAAAATTATCAGATATAACAGAAGAAGAATATTTAGAGCTACAAGAAAAAGTAAATCAGTCTGAATGGCGTCAAATTTTTCATATACAGCCTAAAACAGGGTTATTAAACGACCCTAATGGTTTAATTTATCATAATGGTAAATATCACATATTTCATCAATGGTATCCATTGGGTGCGGTACACGGTATTAAATATTGGTACCATTACATAAGTGATGATTTAATTCATTTTGAAGACAAAGGAATAGCCTTAGCTCCAGACACATCGTATGATAGTCATGGCGTTTATTCTGGTAGTGGTTTTGATTACAATGGTAAATTATATTTAATGTATACAGGTAATGTAAGAGATTCTGAATGGGAACGTACATCTAATCAAATGATAGCAGTAGAACAAGAAGACGGTTCTTTTAAAAAATTAGAAAAACCTGTAATAGAAAGTAGCCCAGAAGGATATACTGAACATTTTAGAGATCCAAAAGTATGGGAACAAAACGGCAAATATTATGCTATATTTGGTGTTCAAAGAGAAGATGAAACAGGTACAGTTATTGTCTATGAATCAGAAGATATTAAAAATTGGAATTTTAAAGGTGAACTGAAAACAGAATTAAATGAATTTGGATTTATGTGGGAGTGCCCAGATTTATTTGAATTAGATGGACAAGATGTACTCGTTTTCTCACCTCAAGGAATTGAAGCAGTGGACGATCGATTCGAAAATATTTACCAATCAGGATACATAATTGGGAATGTTAACTTAGAAGAACTAACGATGGAACATGGTCAGTTTATAGAATTGGACCAAGGCTTTGATTTTTATGCACCTCAAACATTTTTAGATAAAGATGGAAAGCGTATATTAATAGGTTGGATGGGGTTGCCTGAAATTGATTATGCGACTGATGATGAAGGTTGGGCACACTGTTTAACACTTCCTAGAGAATTAACGATAGAAAATAACAAACTTAAACAAAGACCAATTAAAGCATTAGAAAAATTAAGAAGTAATGAAGAAATTGCAGAAGGATATGCAAATAAGCATTCCGTGAAATTACACCCGTATGAAGGGAAACAGTATGAGCTCATTATAGACATACTTGATAATGATGCAACTGAAATCTATTTTGAAGTGCGTGTTTCTAAAAAGTGTTCAACGCAAATAATATATAACACAAAAACTAAAAAACTTACTTTAGATCGCTTTGAGAGTGGAGTAGTGAGTGAAGCGGTAGAAAAGGCTACAAGGTCCACTGTTTTAGATAATGAGTTAAACCAACTTAGAATATACAGTGATACTTCTAGTTTAGAAATTTTTGTGAATGATGGAGAATGTGTATTCACATCAAGAATATTTCCTGATAATGATGCAGTTAACTTTAGAACATCTACAGAATCAGGACAAGTTTATTTGAAATTTACAAAGTATGATATTGAATTTAATAAATAGTATTAAAACTCTACACCTGTTGTTTTTTAAAAACAGGTGTTTTATTATGTGTAATAAGTTAGAGGTTTATGAATAAGTTATTACAAAATATTAATTCTGTGTAACATATTATATATAAGCATAGAAAAGGTTTTAATTATCATTTATACTGAAATTGTAAAAAATAACAAGGAGGGGAGATCTTTATGAAGATATTTAGAAATGTATTTTTATCATCCGTGATATTATCTTCAATAGCATTTTCAGGTTATACAGTAAATAATGTTGATGCCAAGGAAACAATTGAAGATAATACGAAAGATACTTCTCCTAATACAAACAACGATGTAAGTAATGAAAAGATAGAGAAGCAAAAAACATCAGAACAAGATAAATCGACAGAAGAAGATAAATCAGAAGAGAAAAATACTGAAAATTCAACAGAAGAACCAAGTACCGAGGAACCGGATAAAGGCGATACGAGTACGGAAGAACCAAGTACCGAGGAACCGGATAAAGGCGATACGAGTACGGAAGAACCAAGTACCGAGGAACCGAATAAAGGCGATACAAGTACGGAAGAACCAAGTACAGAGGAACCAGATAAAGGCGATACAAGTACAGAAGAGCCAAGTACCGAAGAACCAGATAAAGGCGATACGAGTACGGAAGAGCCAAGTACCGAGGAACCGGATAAAGGCGATACAAGTACCGAAGAGCCAAGTACCGAAGAACCTCAAAATAATGGAGGAAATAACAATCAAACTCCACCACCAAATCAATCAAATAAAAATGATTCATCTTCAGAACCACCAAAATCAAATGAATCATCTAACCAATCTAAATCAGACAATTCAAAGGGAAACGATATAGAAAATTCTATACCAACTATGCCTTCTTATCCAAACACAGATGAAATAGGAAACTATCAACAAGATGGTATACAATCATCAGAACATTCTCCAAAATTCATTCCAGGTAATGCTGAAGAATATTATAATAAAATGGATAAAGATGTACTAGATTTAGTTACGAGTAAAGTTGGGACAAGACCAGATTTAGCAGAACCGAAATTTAAAAATCATGAGAAAACGACAGAAACAACTACAGTAGATAATGACCAGACAACTAAAAAAACGACACATGATTTTGAAAATGCAAGTGATAAAAAAGATATAACGAAACAAACTATACTAGGCATTTCAATTGCTATCGTCATTGTATTAGGTGCAATCATCGTCTTTATTATTAGAAGATTAAGAAGAACATGAAATAAAAAACAAGACTGAGACATTTATTTATATCTCAGTCTTGTTTTTTATTCTATAATTTTTAAAACTCTGATTGATCTATATTAAGCGTAGCGTCATATAAGTGGCTTACAATTTCTTTAACTGTACCTTCTTTAAATGGTGAGTTTAATTGTACAGAATTCATTATATCTATAAATGATTTTGAACCGCCGATTTGACATATTTTTAAGTAATCATTCCAAGCTTTATCAGGGTTTTCTTCATGTCTAATATAAAATTGCATGGCACAAATAGTTGCTAAAGTATAATCGATATAATAGAAAGGTAAAGCGAACACGTGACCTTGTCTATGCCAAAAACTACCGTTTATTAAATGATTAACACCGTCATAATCTTTATTCGGTAAATATTTTCGTTCTAAATCTGACCAAATTTTACGTCTTTCTTCTGGTGTAAGGTTGGGGTTCTCATACACTTTATGTTGAAATTCATCAATCGCAACGCCATAAGGTAAAAATTTAATATTGTCTTCTAAATGAGATAGCTTGAATTTTTCGGTATCTTCACCAAAGAATAATGACATCCAAGGATATGTTAAATACTCCATACTCATAGAATGTATTTCACATGCTTCTGAAGTTGGAAAATAATATTCTGGGACTGAGTATTTTAAACTTTCAAATACTTGAAAAGCGTGTCCCGCTTCATGTGTCATAACTTCTATATCACCTTGTGTGCCGTTGAAGTTAGCAAAAATGAATGGTGAATTAAAGTCATTTATTATCGTACAATATCCACCACTCTCTTTTCCTTTTTTAGCTTCTAAATCAAATAATGATTTATCTATCATATAATCAATAAACTTGCCTGTTTCATTAGAACGTTCATGGTACATTTTTTGAGCATTTTTAATGATTGCTTGTGTGCCAATTTGGGGTTTAGGAGAACCAGATTTAAAAGTAAAGTTTTGGTCATAAACTTTTAATTGATCGACATTAATACGCTCGGCATGTTGTTTATTAATTTGTTCGGTAATTGGTACAACATGGTCCTTTATTTGATTTCTAAATACTTCTACATCTTCTGCATTATAACCAATTCTTTGCATACGATCATAACCTAGTTGAATAAAATTGTTATAGCCGAGTTTAAGTGCAATTTCATGTCTTACATGAACAAGGTCATCGTAAATGCGGTCTATCTTTTCTAAGTGTTCTTCAAAGAATTGTTCTTTTGTTATGTATGCTTCCTTTCTAATATCTCTGTCTGGATTAATAAAATATTTGTTAAATTGAGATAGGTTTAGGTGTTCACCTTTATATAATATGTCAGCAGACGCAATTAATTTATCATATTCACTTATGAGTTTATTTTCTTTTACTAATAAATCATTAATAGAAGGATGATAAGTATTGAGTTCAACTTTAGCCAACTCAAATAACTGTTCACCAAAATGTGATACTAATCCGTCTTTATGTTTAGAATTCAAAAGTGCGTTATAAAATAGATTGTCTAAGTTTTGAATTCTTGGCATGTTTTCATCGAAAAAGTCACGTTCTTTATTGTAAAATTCATCGTTTGTATCGATGGAAGAACGGATAAGCGCAATGTTAAAATGCGTATCAGTGTGGTTACGGATTTTATTAATATCATCAACAAAACTTATTGCTTCCTCTAAAGTATTTGCAGATTCAAAGTCTTTTAATAACGACTTTATGTTTTGTTCCTTTTCTTCAATATTAATATGTTCATACTGAAATTCGTTAAATGTTAAGACCATATAAATACCCCCTCATTTCTTATATTATAACTTATTTTACAAATTATAACTTATTACTTTTAATATAATTAAAATTTTGATTATTATCAATAAAAAATCCCTAAACCCTTGAATTTAACCAACGGAATAGGGATGACTAAAACATATTCTAGATTTAAAGCATATGAATAATAGTGTTGTAAATTAAATGTGCCATTTGAGACTGTTTTTCTAATTGGTCTTGAAGATCATCTTTTAAAAAGATTTGTCCAATTACTACGACACCATTCATTCCCATATGTGCAATAATTGGAACAATGATACGTTTTGTTAATACATAAAGACCACTGAAAACTGTGCCCATTACAACGTAAATTAAAGTGTGCTCTGGATCAGAATGCGCTAATGAAAACACAAACGAACTAACAAGAACAGCAATGATAAAACTTAGCCAAGTAGGTTTTTTAATCATATTAAAAATTTCACCAAATATTAATTTACGGAAAATTAATTCTTCTAAAATAGGTCCAGCTAAAACGATATATAAAATTAAAATATGAGATTCCTGTGCTATTTTCATTAAGTTCTGGGTATTGCCACTTTCAATAGGTTGATTAAATACGTAAATATTTATATAAGCAGCTATCCCTTGTCCGAACATAGCAAGAAATATACCGGCGATACACCAAAAGATAACGTATAACCAAGGTTCTTTAGTTTGTTGTTCGAGTCGAGTTGGATTTTTAATATTTGAATTCATATACCATAATATTAATACCGTAATGATAGCTGTAATTGCCATCCATGTTAATGAAATCTCCAATCGTGTTGTATTGGATAGATTAGCATTTGCGTATATAGTATTTGGCACGATTGCGATTGTTTGTACAATTACAAATAGTAAAAGTGTAGTTACATTGACTGTTAATCTTTTAAATTGCATTTCTATAATTTCCTCCAAAAATAAACATGTTAATATTGTATCGTATTTTTGTAAAAAAGAGAAAAGTTTAAGTTATTTTACTTGTAATTTTGACCAAGTTTGATTATTATAAAAATATAGTTAGCACTTAACTATTAAGAGTGCTAATATTAAAAGCGCCAAGGAGGATTTTATAAATGTTAAAACCATTGGGAGATAGAATTATTATCGAAAAAACAGAAAAAGAACAAACTACAGCGAGTGGAATTGTATTAACAGATTCAGCTAAAGAACAGTCTAACGAAGGTAAAGTTGTAGCTGTTGGACCAGGTAAACGTTTAGAAGACGGTACAAGACTGACTGTTGATGTATCTGTTGGTGATCAAGTTGTTTACCAACAATACGCAGGAACAGAAGTTAAACGTGATAAAGAAACATATATTATCCTTTCAGAAGATGATATTTTAGCAATAGTTGAACAGTAATTGATTAAAAATTGAAATGAAACATTGATATATAATTAATGGAGGTATTATAGATGGCTAAAGAACTTAAATTTTCAGAAGATGCACGTCGTTCAATGTTAGCAGGCGTGGACAAATTAGCTAATGCAGTTAAAGTAACATTAGGACCTAAAGGACGTAATGTTGTTTTAGATAAAAAATTCACTTCACCACTTATTACAAATGATGGTGTAACAATCGCTAAAGAAATTGAATTAGAAGATGCTTATGAGAATATGGGAGCGAAATTAGTTGCTGAAGTTGCTAACCAAACTAATGAAGTTGCTGGTGACGGAACAACAACTGCTACTGTATTAGCTCAAGCAATGATTCAAGAAGGCTTGAAAAACGTTACTAGTGGTGCGAATCCAGTAGGTATTCGTGAAGGTATCGATAAGGCAGTTAAAGTTGCTTTAGAAGAATTACACGAGATTTCACAACCTGTAGAGAAGAAAGAAGAAATTGCACAAGTAGGTTCTATCTCTGCAGCTGACGAGGAAATTGGTAAATTTATTTCAGAAGCTATGGAAAAAGTAGGTAACGATGGAGTTATCACAATTGAAGAATCAAAAGGATTCAACACAGAATTAGAAGTAGTTGAAGGTATGCAATTCGATAGAGGTTACACTTCACCTTACATGGTTACTGATTCTGATAAAATGACTGCAGAATTAGAAAATCCATACATCTTAATTACAGATAAAAAAATCTCATCATTCCAAGATATTTTACCTGTATTAGAAAAAATATTACAAACAAACAGACCAATATTAATTGTAGCTGACGATGTAGAAGGAGACGCTTTAACAAACTTAGTACTTAACAGATTACGTGGAACATTTACTGCAGTTGCAGTTAAAGCACCAGGATTCGGTGATCGTCGTAAAGCAATGTTAGATGATTTAGCTATTTTAACTGGTGGTCAAGTTATAACTGATGATTTAGGTTTAGATTTAAAAGAAACAACATTAGATATGCTTGGTGAAGCAGGTAAAGTACAAGTAACAAAAGATGATACTACAATCGTTGAAGGTCAAGGCGATTCTGTTAATATCGATGCTCGCGTTGGTCAAATCAAAGCTCAAATTGAAGAAACAACTTCTGACTTTGATCGTACTAAATTACAAGAACGCTTAGCTAAATTAGCTGGCGGTGTAGCTGTAATCAAAGTAGGTGCAGCAACAGAAACAGAATTGAAAGAACGTAAGTTAAGAATCGAAGACGCATTAAACTCAACACGTGCTGCTGTAGAAGAAGGTATCGTAGCAGGTGGTGGTACAGCACTAGTTTCAATTTATAACAAAGTATCTGAAGTTGAAGCTAAAGGTGATGTAAAAACTGGTGTGAACATTGTATTGAAAGCATTAGAAGCACCATTACGCCAAATTGTAGAAAATGCTGGTTTAGAAGGATCAATCATCGTAGAAAAACTTAAAAATGCAGACGAAGGTATTGGTTACAATGCAGCAACTGAAGAATGGGTTAACATGTTAGATGCAGGTATTGTAGACCCTACGAAAGTTACGCGTTCAGCATTACAAAATGCAGCATCTGTTGCGGCTATGTTCTTAACAACAGAAGCGGTAGTAGCAGATATACCTGAAGACGAACCAGCTGCTCCAGATATGGGCGGCATGGGCGGAATGCCAGGTATGATGTAATAAAATAATACCATTACAATTCCTCTCGCCATTGTGGTGAGAGGAATTTTTTATGTTAAAATGAAATTAATTTGGTTAAGAGAGGTAAATAATATGATACGACAAGCTAAAAAGACAGATGCAGCTAAATTAAGTGAACTTATGTATATTATTTGGCATGATATGCAAATTCCGCTAGTTGAGAATAATCCAAAGGAAAAAGTATTAAAAATCATTCAACAAAGTATTGAAGAGGGCAATTATAGAAACCATTATAAAAACATGCATGTATATGAAGTAGAGGGAAATATTGCTGGCTTTATTAATTGTTATTCTGGAGATGAAGAAAAGCAACTCGAAGATAACTGGCATAATATTGATTTCAAAGAAGAATTTAAGTTGGAAGGAACGCCATTACCTGAAAAAGAAGCGAACGAAGGCGATTTATATATAGAATCTATAGCTGTATTTTCAGACTATAGAGGTCGAGGTATCGCAACTAAATTGATTGATTACATATTTGATTATGGTAGAAATCAAGGTTATGAAACAGTGACACTTAATTGCGAAGTAGATAATGAAGGTGCTATGAAATTATATAGAAATCTAGGATTTGAACCACTTCATGACAGAGTGTTAAGTGGACATGATTATAAATATATGGTTAAAAGTATTTAAAAGAAAGCATATTTAATTGGAGTGGGACAGGAATCTTATTTTCATAAAAAGGTTTCGTAGTCCCACTTTGCCAATATAACGTAAGTTCGAGAAATTGTTTATAGTTAAACATTTAAACCACTTTCGATAGCTAAGAGTTTTTCTTTTCTATCAACTCCGCTTGAATAACCTCCTAATGACCCGTCAGCTGATATTACTCTATGACACGGAACAATAATACTAAGTTGATTTTTACCATTTGCATTAGCTACTGCTCTAAAGGCTGTGGGCTGATTAATATTTTCGGCTAATTGTTTATAAGAAATTGTCTCTCCATAAGGAATATCGCATAGAGCGTTCCATACTTTTTGTTGGAAAGGTGTACCAATATTAAAGTTTATCGGAACTGAAAACTCACTTAATTTACCATCAAAATATAAAGAAAGCTCTTGTTCTAACTTATCCAATATTTCATGATTTCCACTTGAAATATCTTCATTTAGCGTTTGCTTAATTTTTTCTGTTTCCTTTTCCAAACTATACTTATCATTAAAATGTAGTAATAATAAGTGCGTCTCGTCACAAATACCAACCATTTTACCCGCTTTTGTATCAAATTCTTTTTGATATAGACTCATATAAAGCCCTCCTTTCGTAAATTTTAACACATGCTCATGTTATTGACTTTAAAAATGTAAGTGATATTATTACTATAAAACATATGAGTTTAATCGGGAATGAAAGGGAGGATTTATAATGAAAAGAAATATATTTTTATCAATGATTCTTATAGTATCCGTTATATTAGTAGCTTGCGGAAGCGGGGAAAAAGAGAAAAAGGAAATTACAATAGCAACATCACCAGGTCCATACAGTGAGCTATTTTTAAAAGGTATTAAACCAGAACTAGAAAATAAAGGATATACCGTGAAACAAAAAGATTTTACTGAATTATTACAAGCAGATGTTGCATTACAAGAAGGTAGTGTAGATGTAAATGTTGATCAACATAAAGCTTATATGGATACATTTAATAAAGAAAGAGATGCCAAATTAACAAATATTAACAAAATACCAACTGTACCAGCTCAAATTTTTTCAGAAGATAACAAAGATATTAAAAGCATAGAAAATGGAGACACTGTGGCTATTCCGCAAGATCCTTCAAATGCTGCCAGAGCATATCGATTATTAGAAAAAGCAGGTTGGATTAAATTAGATGCAGATAAAGATGATATTACAATTTCTAAAAAAGATATTTCTGACAATCCAAAAAATATAAAAATTAAAGAAATGGATTCAGCCAATATACCTAGAATATTAGGAGAAGTAGATTACGCAGTTATACCTGGATCAATTGTTTATGCATCAGATGTAGACCCTTCAAAAGGACTATTAAAAGAAGATTTAGTTAACGATTTATACTTACAAGTTGTAGTAGATGGAAAAAATAAAGATAAACAATGGGTAAAAGATATAAAAGAAGCATATAGCTCAAAAGGATTTAAAAAAGTATTCAATAAAGAAAATAAAGACGACTATTGGAAAGTACCAGATGAATTGAAGTAAAGGATTAAATATAATCTAGAGTTATTTTTACAATCCTAGATTATTTTCTTATTGTTTAAAATATTTATTTGAACTACAATACGATTAACATAGTTGAAAGGATGATGTTTTATGAAAAATGTAAATAAAATGCTTCTATGTCACAAAAGCACGGGTGGTCATAATTCCTAATATATAAATAATAAGGGGAATTTAATGAATTTAAACAAATTAGGACTAAAGAAAGACCAATTAAATTATTTTGAAGAACATTATGAAGATAGCTTTCAACTAGGAAGAGTATCATTTGTTGGGAAAAATCATTTTAAAGTAATAATGAAAAATGGTGAATACTTAGCTGAAATTACACAGAGAATAGTTATTAACGATATGATACCAGTTATCGGTGATTGGGTAGTTATTAATGATTTAGATAATTTTAAATTAATTATTGGTATACTACCAAGATTTAGCGAACTAAAAAGACAATCTAAAGTACACGAAACTATATCACAATATATTGCTACTAATTTAGATGAAGTTTTCGTTGTTATGGGGTTAGATGGAGACTTTAATTTAAATAGATTAGAAAGATATGTTATGCAAATAACTGAGAGTAGAGCCAATCCAATTATCA
Organism: Mammaliicoccus lentus; assembly: GCF_002902755.1. Lineage (GTDB taxonomy): Bacteria > Bacillota > Bacilli > Staphylococcales > Staphylococcaceae > Mammaliicoccus > Mammaliicoccus lentus. The sequence continues at coordinate 13,382 of NZ_PPRS01000018.1, forward strand.
TTTTGAATAAGTTGGACACCGTAGATAACTATCAAGAAAAAGTCCAATTAGTTAAACAAAGATTAGAGGATGTCCCAGTAATAGTAACTAGTGTCACAATGAAAACGAATTTAAATAAAATAAAAGATAGATTTTATGAAGGTATGACGGCGACATTAGTGGGGTCATCTGGTGTAGGAAAATCGAGCATTGCCAATTATTTAATGGGCAAAGATGCGTTAAAAGTAAATTCAACTAGAGAGTCAGATAGCAAGGGCAGACATACTACTACTCATCGAGGATTGTATTTTGTAAATCCCGAAGGTTTAATAATTGATACTCCAGGGATGAGAAGTTTAGCTATTTATGGAGATAAAAATGACCTTCATACAAGTTTTAAAGATATTTCTGAATTTGCTCAGTCTTGTAAATTTAATGACTGTTCTCATGAAGAAGAACCAGGTTGTCGAGTACAAGAAGCAATTGAAAATGGCGAATTAGATGAAGATAGACTTAATAATTATAAAAAATTATTAAAAGAAATTGAGTATAATGAATCCAAAACTTCAAAAAAAGCATTAGCCGAGAAAAAAGAAGAGTGGAAAAATAAAACTAAAAGATATAAAAATCATAATAAAATCATATATTAATTTATAAAAGTGATTAAAATCAGAGCGGAATGTTGCAAGACAAGTCCCACGTGCAACATTCCATCCACCATAATATTCTTCACAAAAAAACAGCGCTTCGTTTCCTAACCTTAACGAAGTGCTGTTTTGTACTTTTATTTCATAATTATTTTTTATGACTCTGTTTGTTACGATCGCTATTTCGATTAATAAATGCAGCAATTAGAAATAATATAGATGCAATGGTAAATTTAATACCTGAATCCCCGCTAATTTCCATAACAACGCCTATTATAAATGCGACTACAGCTAATCCAGCGAGTACTTTAGTAATGGTAGACATTTTATAAACTCCTTTTCTTAATGATTATATTATAACAATTTTTATTTTCTTATCAAAAGTATAATTTAAACAAAAATAAAATCATTAAATTGCATATACATCCTTTTCATTTTAATAAATCTCGTCTACTATAGAGGTATCATATTAACGAAAGAGGATGACTTTCTATGAACCCACTAGCTTTAGAATTGAATGAACAATTAAAAAATGAATCTCCAATCGTATTGGATATGCTTTCTGATTTAGGTAAATCAATGTACTTCCCTAAAGGTATATTATCTCAATCTGCCGATGCTAAAGGTACTAAATACAATGCAACAATTGGCATGGCTACTACTGACGAAGGTATTATGTATACAGATGCATTATATAGTCAATTTAGCGATAGAGAACCTAGCGATATATTCCCATATGCTCCACCTCAAGGTTATGAAAAACTTAGAGAATTATGGAAAAATAAAATTTTAAAAGATAATCCAGATTTAAGTGAAAATGCTATTTCAAAACCTGTTGTAACAAACGCGTTAACTCACGGTTTATCACTTGCTGGTGATTTATTTGTTAATCATGATGACACTATTTTATTACCTGAACATAATTGGGGTAACTATAAATTAACATTTGGCGTAAGACATAATGCTCAAATTGAAACTTATCAATCTTTTGAAGAAGATGGTAGTTATACTTTAGAATATTTTAAACGCGCTTTAGAAAATTACAATAAAGATAAAGTTGTATTAGTCTTAAACTTCCCTAATAACCCGACTGGCTACACGCCAACAGTAAATGAAGTGGAAGAAATGGTTTCAGCAATTAACCAATTAGCTGACAAAGGAACACAAGTAATTGCTTTAGTTGATGATGCTTATTATGGACTGTTCTTTGATGATATTTATAAACAGTCAGTATTCACTGCATTATCTCAATTAAACCATGACAATATTATGCCTGTTAAAATTGATGGTGCAACGAAAGAATACTTCTCATGGGGTTTCCGTGTTGGATTCTTAACTTTTGGTTCCCAAAATGAAACTGTAAAAGAAGTATTAGTTTCTAAATTAAAAGGTTTAATTAGAAGTAATTTATCAAGCTGTGCATTGCCGAGTCAAACAGCAATTGTACATGCTATGGAAGACCCTTCATTCCAAGAACAAGTTGATCACAATATCAATATTTTAAAAGAAAGATATGAAGTAACGAAAGATGTAGCATATCGTGAAGAATATAAAGATTTATGGACGCCTTATGCATTTAATTCTGGTTACTTTATGGCAATCAAATTAGCAGATGTAGAAGCTGAAAAACTAAGATTGCATTTAATTAAAAATTATAGCATCGGTGTTATTGCATTGAATAAAACAGATGTACGTGTAGCATTTAGCTGTATTGAAAAGAATGACATTGAATATGTATTTGAATCAATAGCTAAAGCGATTCATGAATTGAAATAATATAAGTGTATATAGAGTGTGTATATCAATTGATATACACACTCTATTTTTTTGTTGTTTGTAAATATCGTTATTACAAGAAATTGATGTAAATTATAGAAAAATATTTGACTAAACAATGTATAGTGTATATACTGTTTATACACAGTTAGTTGGAGGAGGTAGGACATGAAGATACTTCTGCAGAATAATAGTAATCAACCTATTTATGAACAAATAAAAGAACAAATAAAGGCGAATATTTTACAAGGTAAAGTTGAACCTGGTACACCATTACCTTCAATGCGAGAGCTAGCAAGTGATTTAGGAGTTAGTTTAATTACAACTAAGCGCGCCTACGTCGATTTAGAACAAGAACAGTTTGTAACTTCAATTCGAGGTAAAGGCACATTTGTAAAAGAACAAGATGCCTCGATAATGAAAGAAAAACAATTTATTGTGATTGAAGACTTGGCTAAAGAACTAACAAAACAAGCGAAATTAATAGGGATGGATCTGAAAGAAATAAATGAAATTATATCGTTAATTTATGAGGAAGGTGAGTAATATGACAAAAGCTATTGAAGTAAATAATCTAAACTATCATCTTAAAAATTTTAGCCTTAACGATATACAGTTTGATGTAAAAAAAGGTTATGTAACAGGTTTTATTGGCGCTAACGGTTCAGGTAAAACGACGATTATAAGAATTTTAATGGGTCTTTTAAAAGAACAAAGTGGAGATCTGAAAATATTAGGAGAATATTTGAGAGAGCATCCTGTAGAAATTAAAAATAAAATTGGCTTTGTTTATTCAGAATTATATATGTACGAAAAATGGAATATCAAAACAATTGAATCAGTAGTAAGTAAATATTATAAAAATTGGGATCATGATATTTTCTCGAAATATGTTGAACAATTTGGTTTAACTTACAAACAAAAAGTAAAACATTTCTCAACAGGTATGAAAATGAAATTATCTTTAGCAATCGCTTTGAGTCATCACGCTGAACTATATATATTAGATGAGCCAACTGCAGGTTTAGATCCAGTAGTTAGAAATGAAGTTCTTGAAATATTGCAAAAAGAATTAATTGATGAAGAAAAAACAGTATTTTTCTCTACACATATTATTTCAGATTTAGAAAAAATTGCTGATTATATTGTTTATTTAAAAGACGGATCAATTTTATTAAATGAAAGTGTGAATGACTTAACCGAGAAATATAAAATTGTTAAAGGCGACCCAAATATGCTGGATGATGAATTAAAATCACTATTGATTAATATTAAAGAAACAAAAACTGGATTTTCAGGAATGACAGAAAATAGTCATGTATTTCTTGAGTTATTTGGAAAAGAGGTAGTGATTGAAACACCAACAATAGAAGAAGTGATGGTAAGAATTGAAAAAGACCAAAAAAATAAGGTTGTGGTTTAAATGAAAGCAATTTTTTACCGAAACTTTATGTATGAAAGAGGTTACTTGTTAGCATATTTTATCTGTTTTGTTTTAACTTTCTTTGCTCAATTCACATTTGGATTTGAAAACATTGAAATAATAAATTTTGTTCCGATATATTTTATTGCTACAGTTTCAATTCATTGTATTAATAATGCCATATTATTGAATAAGCAAAGTAGCCAAATTTTTTATAATAGTTTGCCTATTTCTAAAATAGATATCGTAAAAGCACATTACTTATATAACTTATTACTGACAATTATTTCTTTTGTATTGATTATCATAATAGCTTTATATAAGAATGACACGATATTTCTTCAAGCAGCTATATTTATTGTAGCAACAAATTTATTAACATTAAGTATAGTTTATCCAACGTATGCACATGTTAATATTAATCAACTAGGAGCTTGGATATTGGGAGCTATGTACGCTATATTTGCAATGTTGTATTTCGGAACATATTCAAATCGTTCATATGCATTTTCAGAAATACTAGGTTGGAAAATATTTTTATACTATACACCTTCAATGTTGTTAATAGTTGCCATTATTATATGGATAATTCAATTTAGTAGAGCTATTCATAATGCTAAGAAAGATAAAATTACCATTTACGGAGGTGTAAAATGAAGCCGATATTATACCGTAATTTAATATTATTAAAACCTTACTTAATTTATATATTGGTAATGATTCTTGCATTACCAGTTATAATGATTTTACCATTTAATAATTACATCAAAATATTTCTATTAGGGATGCTCATGTTTCTTTTACATGTTGTCACTTTGGCGTTTCCTTATTATATATATTTAAGAATTAACAAGAATAAATCAGAAATGAACTTTTTAAGTTATCCTATAACACAAATAACGACGGTTAATATGCACTATTTAACTGCTATTATTTTAATCCTGATCAACTCGGTTACGATTGGTTTATATAATTTAGTGGCATTAATGTATGCGGCAAGTGATATGGATGTTGTTATAAATATGTCAGGGATACTAACGAATGTTGCGGCGAATTTATTTACAATCAGTTTAATATTACCGCTTTGTGATTTTAAAAGGTTTTTAAAAATACCATTAGTAATATGGATTATTTTGATTGGTTTTATATTACCAAGTATAGTACCGTACACAGATAAACTATTGAATAAATTATCTATTCAAACAAATGTTTTTACAAATTATGGAGATGAAATTTTGGTTTCTATATCAATCATATTATTTATCATTACTTACGTAATAGCATTTTCTAAAGCAAGAAAAGGTGAGATAACAATATAGAAGAGGTGACACATTTTGAAATTAACAAACATAAATAAATATTACGGCGATCAGCAAGTCTTAAACGACATAGACTTTGAATTTGGAGATAGTCAGATTGTAGGTTTAATTGGTAAAAACGGTGTAGGTAAGACTACATTGATGAAAATCATGAATGAAAACATCGTTAAATATAGTGGGAAATTTGAACAAGAAAGTAATGTACGAGTAGGTTATTTAATTGAAAATCCTAAACTGTACTTGAATAAAACAGGTTATTATAATTTGAACTTTTTTAGAGAAGTTTTAGGTAAAGATGTTGATGATGCATATGTTAATCAATTGATAGAGTCATTTGGAATCAAACCTTATATAAACAAAAAGGTTCAAAAATATTCAATGGGTATGAAGCAAAAATTATCAATAGCGGTAGCTTTAATGAATAAACCACACTATTTAATTTTAGATGAACCGACAAATGGTATGGATCCAGATGGTTCAATTGATGTGTTAAAAACAATTGAACGTGTAAGTAAAGAATTGAATATTAAAGTTCTTATTTCTAGTCATAAATTAGAAGACATTGAACTCATATGTGATAGAACTGTATTTATGAAAAATGGTCGTATTGTTGAGGATTACAATATGAAAGATGAATCAACGAGAATCACGAAATTCTTAATTGAAAGTAATCAATACAACGAAGCGCTTGATGTTTTAACGATGAATTTCAAAGTGATATCTAGCAATAAACACGAAGGGTTAATTGCGATTGAAGCATTACAAGATTATCAAAATGTACTCAGATTACTCAGCGAAAAAGATATTTACCCTAAATTTATCGAAAATAATAAAACTACATTAAGAGATCAGTACTTTAATATTAATAAAGGAGTTGAAGCATAATGAACATCTTACAACACGTTAAATATGATATAACGAGAATATTTAAAAGTCCATTAGGCTTATTCGGCTTATTTCTAGCAATTATTCCTAGCATTGCTGTTATCATTATTTCTTTAAATATGGATAATGTATTTACTTCTCCTGATGTATTAACTGGTTTCTTTGCTTTTGGTGGATTAGTATTATTAATGTTTACATTAAGAACAATTGTTAGAGACATGTCATATGGAACAATTCAGTTATTTTTAAATTCTAAGAAAAACAGAACGATGTACTTATATGGTAAATTAATTTCAGTAATAGGAATCATTATTTTGTTTACTATATTAGGCACTGTAGTTACGTTGCTATCTACATTTATGATGACAACAGGTGATTTAGAGTTTACAGATTTCTTTAAAATGTTTGGTGAACTACTCATTATCATTTTATTCTATGTAACTTTATTGAATATTATTAATTTATTAACTGGAAAAGCCGTGATGGTTTATACTACAGCTATCGTATGTATTATACTCTTACCAACTATATTCAATATACTTTCAATCGTTCCTCAAATAGGAGAAAAAATAGTTAAAGTGATGAAATATAATCCACTAGACTTTCTTCCAGATATTTTAAATAGTGGTTACTTAGGTATGGAAGGTTACCAAATTGGGATAACGGTTGTTTGTATTCTAGTATTTACAGTTATTAACCATTTCGTCATTATAAATAAGAATATATAATGGTTTATCCTTCATTTGTGTGTTAAATTTAATTTATTAGATAAATGAATGAGGGATATTCTTGGGTAAAAAATTTATTAAACACTATATTATTATAGGTATTATATGTATCGTTGCGAGCTTTTTCTTTAATGGTACACCAAGTTCGTTAATGATTGGTGCCGGTTTAGGTTTCTTTTTAACAGCGCTAATTGCGAAATTTGAAAAAGAAGATAAAGTTGATGAACATCCGGATAAAGCAAAACAAAATCAAGACAAAAAGTAAAAAGTCGGGATAAATTAGCCGGAGTCTGGGACATAAATAAATTGTCTCAGGCTTTTTCATTATATTGGCGGCAGTTAACTAGAAGGAAAATGAGGTGGTTTAATGTTAAGAAGTCTATTATTTAAAAAACTAGAACAAAAAGAACACGACATGATTAAGCACTATCGCTATTTACATCAATATCCTGAACCTTCGTTTTTCGAAGAAAAAACAGCTCAATATATAGAAACGTCTTATAAAGATAAGGAAGTTAAAATACATAATCGTATTGGCGGAAACTATGGTTTGATTGTAGAAATAAATGGCGGGAAACCTGGTAGAACAATTGCTTTAAGAGCAGATTTTGATGCTTTAAACATTTATGAAGAAACAGGTTTGGCATTTTCATCTAAACATAAAGGATGGATGCATGCTTGTGGGCATGATGCTCATACAGCTTATTTAATGGTATTAGCAGAATCTTTAATAGAATTAAAGGATAGTTTACCTGGAAAGGTTGTTATTATTCATCAACACGCTGAGGAGTTAGCTCCAGGTGGTGCAATAGATATGTTGGAATCAGGTCTATTAGATACCGTAGATGAAATCTATGGTATTCATCTATTTCCAGACTTTACGCCTGAAGTTATTTCATATAGAAAAGGTCCTACAATGGGCGGTAGATCTCTATTTCATTTGAAGGTTAAAGGTAAAGGAGGACATGGTTCCAGTCCACATTTAGCAAATGATGCCATAATGGCAGCTAGTACGTTTGTGACGAATATACAAACAGTAATATCGCGTAGATTAAATCCATTTGATATGGGTGTAGTCACGATAAGTTCATTTAACGGCACGGGATCACTTAATGTAATTCAAGAGAATGTTGAACTTGCGGGTGATGTTAGATATATGGAAAATCGTATTGGTCATCAAATTCATGATGAAATCTTGCAATTGATAGAAGGTCTTGAAGAAACTTTTAATGTTGAATGTCAATTCCAATATGACTTAGACTGCATACCTTTAATCAATCATTATAAACAGACAGATTATTTAGTTGATATTTTAGCTACTAGTCAAGGTGAATATTTTAAATTATTGAAAGAACATGAACAACTAACAAGCTCTGAAGATTTTGCTAGTTACTTAGAAAAAATACCAGGAACTTTCTTTTTTGTAGGATGTAAACCTTATGATGTAGAAGAAGCTTTCTTTAATCATAGTCCTAAATTCGTGGTTAATGAAGATGCAATGTTGACTGCAAGCAAGGCATTAGGTGAAATAGTATTAAACAGGCTGTACATAGAAGAATAAGAAAGATATTATCTTAAAGATACTTAAATAGATGTCACGAATAATAAAATAATATAAATTTTCAAGTAACCGTTTACAAAACCATAGTAAACGGTTACAATTATTTGTATAACTTGTATACAAGTATACGGAAGGTGAGGAAAGATAGATGAAACATCATTATCATTATCCGAGCGAATGGTTAAAATATCGTTCTACTGGTGAACAAGTAGCTAGTGAACTTCGATTGGGTATTATTAGTAAAGCCATTAATCAAGGCGATAAGTTAAGTGAGAATAAAATAGCTCAACAATTTGAGGTCAGTCGTTCACCTGTAAGAGACGCGCTTAAACTTTTGCAACAAGATGGTTTAATATCGCTTGAAAGAATGGGCGCAATTGTAACGGGATTATCAAATGTTAATCAGAAAGAAATATACGACATCAGGCTCATGTTAGAGTCATTTGTTTTTGAAAGACTACAGTTAGACGATAATTCAGTCGTTATTAAAGAATTAAATAAAATTCTAAAAATGATGACTGTTGCTGTGGAATTTGAAGATGCTGATGAGTTTACAAGGTTAGATCTACTGTTTCATGAATCTATGATTACTGCAATTAATCATCAATATATTGAAATGATATGGCGTAATTTAACACCAGTTATGGAATGTTTAATTTTAGTATCAATGAGACAGCGTATGGAAAATGAACCTGAAGATTTTAAAAGAGTTATTCATAATCATAAAGTATATATTGAAGCAATAGAAAACAAAGATCGAAATAAAATGAAAGAAGCATTTCATTTAAACTTTGACGACGTAGATGAACAAATCGAAGTTTTATGGAATTCACAAACCAATATAGATAGAAAGTAGGGTTATACAATGAAATACATGATAGGTGTAGATATAGGAACAACAAGTACAAAAGCTGTTATTTATAATAACGAAGGGAAGTTTTTGAAAAAACATAGCATTGAATATCCTATGACAACAGATGAAATAGGAGTAGCTGAAGAAAGCCCTGAAGAAATATTTGATGCAGTGCTTTTCACAATCAAAAAAGTTATAAGAGAAATAGACGCAAAACCTGAAGATATTAAATTAATTAGCTTTAGTAGTGCGATGCATAGCTTAATTGCGATGGATAAAAATAATCAACCATTAACAGAATGTATAACATGGGCTGACAATAGAGCGAGTGATTATGCAGAAAAAATCAATAAAGAACATAACGGTTTAGAAATTTATAAAAGAACGGGTACACCAATACACCCGATGTCACCGTTATCTAAAATATTTTGGTTAAAACATGAAAAACCTGAAATATATAACAATACAAACAAATGGATAGATATTAAAACTTATGTCATTTATCAATTATTTGGTCAATACACAATGGATCATTCTATAGGTTCCGCTACAGGTATGATGAACTTAAAATCATTAGATTGGGATAAAGAAGTATTAGATTTATTAGAAATAGAAACTTCTCAATTACCTGAACTCGTTTCAACAACACATATTCTGAAAAATATGTCTAAAAAATATGCTGATTTAATGGGGATTAATGTAGATATTCCTGTGGTTGTAGGCGCTTCTGATGGCGTTCTATCTAATCTAGGTGTAAACAGTTTTAGAAAAGGAGAAGTAGCAGTAACTATCGGTACAAGTGGGGCAATTAGAACGATAATTGATGAACCAAAAACTGACGAAAAAGGTAGAATCTTTTGTTATGTCTTAACAGAAAATCATTATTGTATTGGTGGTCCAGTTAATAATGGTGGTGTAGTACTCAAATGGCTAAGAGACGAGTTATTAGCAAGTGAAGTAGAAACAGCTAAACGCTTAGGTGTGGACTCTTACGATGTATTAACTAAAATAGCTAGCAGAGTTCAACCAGGGGCGAACGGTTTAATATTCCATCCTTATCTTGCAGGTGAACGTGCACCATTATGGAATGCTAACGCAAGAGGAAGTTACTTTGGTTTGACTTTAACGCACAAGAAAGAGCATATGATCAGAGCAGCTTTAGAAGGTGTATTACTTAATTTATACACAGTTTATTTAGCGTTAATTGAAGTAATGGATAAATCCCCTAATCAAATTAAAGCAACAGGTGGATTTGCAAAAAGTGAAGTTTGGCGTCAAATGATGGCAGATATTTTTGATACATCTGTTGAAGTTCCTGAAAGTTATGAAAGTTCTTGTCTAGGGGCATGTGTTTTAGGGTTAAAAGCATTAGGTGAAATAGATGATTTTGAAGTGTTGAATAATATGGTAGGCAAAACATACCAACACCAGCCAATAGAAGAAAATGTTGATATTTATCAATCTTTAATACCAATTTTCATTAATTTAAGTCGTAAGTTAACAGAAGAATATAACTCAATAGCAGAATTCCAAGAAATGCATTCATAAGGAGAGATTAATATGATTTCAGAAATTACACCACTACTAGTCGTTATTGTAGCAGTTGGTTTACTATTAGCATTAATTATGTGGTTAAAGCTTAACACATTCGTTTCATTAATAATTACAGCAATGATTACAGGTGTAATGCTTGGCATGCCATTAAATAAAATCATTTCAACGGTCGAATCTGGTATGGGGTCTACACTAGGCCACATCGCATTGATATTCGGATTAGGTGCAATGCTTGGTAAGTTATTAGCTGATGGAGGCGGTGCAACGAGAATTGCACATACGCTAATTGATAAATTTGGTCAAAAGCGCATCCAATGGGCAGTAGTGGTAGCATCATTTATAATCGGTATCGCTTTATTCTTTGAAGTAGGGCTCGTATTATTAATCCCAATTGTATTTACGATTGCAAAAGAATCTAAAGTTTCAACACTTTATTTAGGTATACCAATGACAGCAGCATTATCTGTTACACATGGCTTTTTACCTCCTCATCCAGGACCAGTCATGATTGCAAAAGAATTTGGTGCAGAAATAGGTGAAGTGCTTGTATTTGGTTTAATTGTTGCGATTCCAGTTACAATTATTGCTGGACCATTATTTACGATGTTTGCCAAAAAAGTAGTTCCAGAAGGATTCACTAAGTCTGGTGATTTAAATTCACTAGGTAAGCAAAAAACATTTAAAATTGAAGAAACGCCAGGATTTGGTATTTCAGCTTTAACAGCACTATTACCAGTATTTATTATGTTAATTTCAACAATTGTTGATTTACTTACTGGTTCACCTGAGAATCCTCAAGGTGTACTAGGGTTTATCAGTTTTATAGGTGAAGCGGCAACAGCTATGCTGATCTCAGTATTGTTTGCTATATTCACTATGGGACTAAAAAGAGGTAAAAAAATTACAGAAGTTATGGATACATTAACAAACGCTATATATCCAATTGGAATGATGTTATTAATTATTGGTGGTGGCGGTGCTTTTAAACAAGTATTGATTGATGGTGGCGTCGGAAAAACTGTTGAAGAATTATTTACTGGCACAGCAATGAGTCCAATTTTACTTGCATGGATAGTAGCTTCTGTTCTTAGAATCGCTTTAGGATCAGCTACAGTCGCAGCAATTTCTACAGTAGGTATCGTAGCGCCGTTATTAGAAGCTTCTGATGCGAATCTTGCTCTAGTCGTATTAGCAACTGGTGCAGGTAGTGTTATTGCTTCACACGTGAATGACGCAGGATTTTGGATGTTTAAAGAATATTTCGGATTAACAATGAAAGAGACATTTTTAACATGGACATTATTAGAAACCGTCATTTCTGTATCTGGTATTATATTTATACTATTTATAAGTTTATTCGTATAAAAAAGACTAAAATTGTATAAACTTAGTATTTTAATAAGAATTATTCAAGCCTGATTTATCAGTTACTTTAACAGTTAGGCATTCCTAACTGTTAAAGCACTAAACTTTTAGAACACTTAAGAAACAAAAATTTAGAGTTAAGAATGATTCAACAAATTTAGAAAAAGACTTGATATACTTTAGTCATAGATAACACAACACGAACCACAATACATTCAATTCCTTAAAAATATTTCGTATATGTTTTTTCATGATAGTGAATGACTTTGTGTAGAACGTGTTTAGATAGTTATCTGTAATTGTAACGTTGAAATGGATCATAAAATGATTCAACTTATTTTTATAAAGTTTCCCGGCTTTATAAAAATAAATGTTTCCTTAATTAATAACCCTTCCCCGAAAAGCGCTCGTTAATTCCCGGACGAGCGCTTTTCACTTGCGAAATTTCAAATGTTAACTTTACTGACATATATTTTTATTTATTTTGTAGATAAAGTAAACTGTTTATATCGAACCATGGGGATGGAGAGATACATATAGGGGTAATTTACATAAAACGAGGCTGAGACAATTATTTGTCTCAGCCTCTATCGTGATATTGGCAGTAGTTGACTGGAATGAAAATATGCTTATATCAAGCTTTTCACTCCTAGTCACTCTTGCCGGGCGGCACTATGAAATCTTTTTTGAAAAATAAGATTTCTGTTCCAGTCCGATTTATCTTAAGATGCTTACGATTGATTCGTATACATCATCCCAGAATTGTGTATTCTTTTTATATTCATCATGGATTTTATGATGTACTTCTTTTTCTTTTTCAGGGAAAGAAGAATCTTCTTTAGATGGTAAGTCTTTTCTTGTTTCCTCAACGAATTTTTGAACTGTAATGGCTCTAGGACCCCATACATGTTCTTGTTCATGTTTTTCATTTAAAAATACAAAAATTGGTATAGATCTTGCAGTACCATTTGTTAAGTATTGATCAATTAAATTTGTATCTTCATCTCTATGAAATACTTTAACTTCCATATTAGTGTAATCTGCAATGTTCAATAGTACTGGGATATTCATCATAGCATCCCCACACCAATCTTCAGTGATGACGAGAACTTTATAATTTTTATCTTTTATTTTATCTAAACGTTCATCATTTTTAGGTAATTGAAAAGATTTATAAATTTCAATGAGTTCTTCTTTATTGGTAGTCATATCGTTTAAATATTCTTTAATAGGTTGTGATTGTTCATAATATGTAACTAGTTTTGTCATTTTAATTATCCCCCTTTTTATATACTAAATATTATAACAATTCTGAAATAAATCGCAAAGCAGAATAACTGAAGATTAATTACTCTACAGCATTTTCAAGAATTGAGAAAGTACCCTTATCTACATTTAGTTCAGCCAATGCCCCGTATGGGATAATGCATTTCGGTTCATTATGACCAAAACTTGCATTGTAGAATACTGGCATATCTTCTTGATTCCATTCTTTTAACATTTTAGTCCAAACTTCTTTATATTCTTCATAATAAACATCATCTTGAGGACGACCAATAATTACGCCATTTATTCTTTCGAAAATTCCCATTGAACCAAATGCACGCACGTAATCTTCCATTAACCAAGGTGGAGCGTGGACTTCTGCTGTCTCAATGAACAAAATAGCATCATCAAAAGCATCTTTATTTGGAAATACATCTGTTGCTTTTAAAGAATGGAATAATTCCATACAACCTCCAATTAAACGTCCAGTTGCTTTTCCTTTTCCATTTAAAATTTCATACCCGTTATTATCGAAAGAGTCTCTATTGATATCTTTGTTGCTTTCATCCCATTTTAAACCGTATTTTCTAATTTGAGATGATGTAGGTACATCACCAACTGGCTCGTTTTGGAACCAAGTTTGTTTAATTGAATGAACAGTATAATCATCCATTGCAACATTTTCAGCGAAGTCAGTGAGTAGCAATGGACCATAAAAACTGGAAACGCCAGCTTGATAAAACATAAAATGTAACGCAGTTGTATCAGAATACCCACTAAATATTTTAGGATTATTTTTTATTAACTCTAAATCTATATAAGGCCATAAACGAACAGAGTCATCTCCACCTAGAGAACAGATAATTGCTTTAACTTCAGGATCTCTGAGTGCTTGATGTAAATCTTCTGCTCTTTTTTCAGGGTGGTTGTATGTAAAGTCTGAACCTTTAAGCGCATTTGGCATTATCTTTACTTTTAGTCCGAATACATCTTTTAATCTTTCAATACCAACATTAGTTCTCCACATCATATCTTCTTCTCCAGCTAAACCAGAAGACAAAGAAACAATCGCTACTGTGTCACCTTTAGAAAGCTTATTTGGCTTGATAAGTTTACTCATATCAAAACCCCCTTATTTATTTGTTGTGCATAGTATATCACACTAATATAACTTGAAATCAAATTTTTCAGATGATAATATGATGTTGTTTGTAGGAAGAGTGTTAAAATTAAATTGAAAACTTGAGATAATAATAAAGGGGAAACAGAATATGGATAAAATCACGTTCCTCAATTATTTAGAGGATGAATTGTCTCGTTTACCAAAGGCGGAAAGAGACAAAATTATGTATGAATATGAGACTAAGTTTTTTGAGGCTCAAAATGAAGAAGAACTTATCCATGAACTTGGCAACCCTAAAGCAATTGCAAAAAAAGTATATGCCAATACTGCTATAACTGATGCAGAAATGGCTCCGAATTTTAAAAATGTTTTTCATGCTATTATGGCAACTCTAGGACTAAGTTTCTTCAACATTTTATTTATCATTACACCATTTCTTTTTATAACATTTATTCTATTAATAGTAGTCTTAATAGGAGCAGTTATGATGTTAGGGCCTATTGTTAGTGTTGTGAACATCTTTATTAATGGATTCCATTGGATAGATGTAACGAACATTATGTTTGCTATTTCATTCTTAGGACTCGGATTGATGCTCTTAATTACTGGATTAAAACTTATTGAAGTAAGTTACAAAGGCATATTAAAATATTTAAGATGGTGTATAAAAATCATTAAGAGGAGTGCAGAGTAATGAAAAAACTATTTTTTGTAGGTTTAAGTATTTTTGTAGTTTTTGGATTACTTGGTACTTTTCTATGGTTTTCAGTAAACAAACAGTATGAAAAACAAGAAACATACAAAAAAGTATTTAAAAACAATGAAACGAATCAAATTATAATTAATGCTCAAAATACAGATGTAGATGTAAAAAAGGGGCGTTATTTAGAAATTAATTACGATGGAAAACATAAAGTTAACGCAAATATAGAAAACAATTTATTACATTTTTCTGAGCAAGATAAAAAGCTTACATTTAACGCTAACTTTATTCCTTTTAGAAAAGTTAATAATCATCTTACGATAACGCTTCCTGAAAAAAATTATAATGCATTTAACATCACTACTAATACAGGTAATATCAATATAGAAAATGTTAAGAGTAAAAATAGTAATATTATTACTGGGACAGGGAATATAACGTTTAATCAAGTAGATTTTCAACATGTTAAAGCTATGGCTGATGTTGGGAGTATTGGTATTAAAAACTCCAAATTATATGAATTTAATGGAGAATTGGATACAGGTAATATCACAGTAGATAACTCAGTGTTAAAAAATAATGAAATGATAACTTCAATAGGTAATATCAAAATAAGAGATTTGAAAAATGAATGTGATATTAAAGCATCTACTGAAGACGGAAATATACTTATAGATTATAAACATAAACCACAAGATACATTACTTCAATTACATGCTGATTCAGGTAGCACAAAAATAGAAAACAGTGCTTTTAACGAGGAAAAGGTTGGTAATGGTAAAAATGTTATTGAAAGTTATACTGATAACGGTGATATAAAAATTAAATAATAGGCTATATAAAATATAACCTCTAATCCGTTAAATTTAATTTATGGATTAGAGGTTATTTAATTGATGCATTTATTCACTTGCAAATATTATATCTGAATCTATTTCTCCTGTAACATATAGTGATTCTAAAGGTTTGCCTTGTAACCATTCATTAAATTTAAAAGTGTGTATATAACCATTTTCACCTAATGCAAATTTAACTTCTAGTTGTTCAGGAATATAAGCAGATGTGTGTATCGTACCTGACCAACTTCTAAAAAGTTTGCTATAAATTTCATAATCAGGGTTATTAAAGTATTCAAAAGCAGTTTCTAAAGGTAAATTTTCGTTAGTTATATTTTCAATTCTATTATATCGCTCTACTGATTCTTTTATATAATTTCTATTTTCATGTGTTAATACTTCAAAATGATTCGTACAAAGAATGTTCTCTTTAGTTACTACTGATCTTGGTGTAGCTTCTACAATAATGCTGTTGTTAGATGCATCCATCAAAATGTAACTAAATGAACTTCTATGTGGTATTTCTTTCAACAACGAAACAGCTTCATCAATATTTTTACAACATTCTAAAATAAGACGACCAATCATATAACATACAAATCCATCACCTGGCTTTTTACGATGCATAAAATTATAACCCATCGATAAACCATGTTCATTCATTCCATCCATTCTCCCAGTTACTCGAGATGTTGGACCAATTTGAGCGTAACCACCATCAGTAGGTTGGAATAAGCTGAAACGTCCGTCATAAGTAGCAGGATTGTAATCATAGTTTCGAACCATAAAGTTTTTACCTAAAAATACCGAACAACCACTATCTTTAGCATAAACTCTATAATGACCGTAATTAAGAAGGACTTGCTCTAAAGGCATTTTTAGAGTATCTTGTATGCCCATCAGTTCCTCCCATATTTGCGGGGCGAATTGCTGATATATTTTTTTCGTTTCATTTATATTTATATCAAATCTAGGCCTTCTAACTCGCCATTCTTTTTCTCTGTTTTCGAGCATTTTAGTAGATTGTAACCACTTGGCTTGCGCAACTCCATAATCGTAGTGGTTTCCTCTAAATTCAAATGTTTGCATACTTACTTGTTGCAAAATCATCACTCCTATTCTTATTCATTTTGCTAGAAAATATTTCATTTGTCACGCAAATAAGCTATAAACCTTAATATTGGTCATAATTAATTAAAGAGATTGTAATAATGTCTTAACCTATGTAATTTTTTACCATGTTATATTTAATTTATCACATATCATTAAGTTATTTAGGAGGTATGTATGATGTGGAATCAAATATATATCTATACAAAAAAGAAATGGAAAGAATGGTACAGAGGTTAACAATTTAATTTAACTTAAATACAACAAGATAAGTATTTTAAACATAAAAAGAAAAATTGAAAATATCTATTATCAGAAAAACACACATTCGTTTAACTAATAAAACGAATGTGTGTTTTTGAGTTAATAATATTAAATTATTACAAGTTATCTGTAACAGGTGCAGATTCAACCCGTTTTTGATCACGCTTTGTTTGGTTTGACCAAAATATTGCAATACTAGGACCTGTTAATAAGTGTATGAAACTAAATATTGCGCCTGGTACTGCTGATAGTGGATTAAAGTGAGCTGTAGCTAATGAAACAGCTAAGCCAGAATTTTGCATACCAACTTCAATAGAAATTGCTCGTTTATCAGGTCGTCCTAAACCTAATGCTTTGGCTAAAAGATAGCCAATAGTGAGGCCACAAACATTATGTAATAAAACGACACCAAACAATAATAAACCAGTTGCGATAATTTGTGTCTTATTACCTGCAACCACACTTGATAAGATCAATGAAATTGCAATAACTGAAATAATAGGTAAAATATCGACAGATTTTTCTGCTACTGGTCTAAAGAATTTCTGTACAATTACACCTAAAATAATAGGGATTAACACTACTTGAACTACTGAAATGAACATTTCCATAAATGATACTTGCAACCATTCTCTAGCAAATAAGAAAATGAGAGAAGGTGTTACAATTGGTGCAAGTAATGTTGATAATGTAGTAATTGAAACTGATAAAGCGGTATTTGCTTTAGCTAAATAACTAATTACATTAGATGCTGTGCCACCAGGACAACAACCTACTAATATCACACCTAAAGCTATATCTGGACTAAGATTTAAACCTTTAGCAATTAAATAAGCAGTGACAGGCATTACAGTATACTGTAATATAACGCCGATAATTACACTCTTAGGTGATTTAAATACTTCTTTAAAATCATTCGTTGAAATGGTCATACCCATGCCAAACATCACTATACCCAATAAATAAGGGATATAAGGTGCTATTTGAGCGATGGTACCTGGAAAACTAAAACCTAAAATAGCAGCTATTAACATCCAAACGACAAAAGTTTTATTAATAAACTGACTAAATTTCTTTAAATTACCCATAATGAACACCTTCCAAATTATATAATAATCTGAATATTACCAATAATCAGAAGTTATTTCAATGGTATATTAGAAGAAATATTTAAAAATAAAAATCAAATGAAAATCGATACAATAAATGTTACATTTTATACAAGAATTAAATCGTATTCTATGAATTAGATGTATAATGAGAGTATATCTTTTATGTATAATGCTTATTATGTTATGATGTAAATGGTAGAAAATGATGATAGAGGTGACTTCAATGAACTGTATTAAAGGAATTTTCAAATTCTTTTTCATCTTAATTGCAATTACAACAGTAGCTGTTGGTGCAGGTGTAGCTGTCTTAGCATTTGTATTTAAAAAGGATTTTGAAGATCTAGAACAAAAAACTAAAGAGATAGTTTCAGAAATTGAATCTAATAATTAAAAATGAGGAGAGCAATCACTTAGTATAAGTGATTGCTCTTTTTTATTTAACTACCAAATTTTATTTTAATGTGTTAAAGAATATTAATTAAAATTACACTTTTAAAAATAATAGGGGTAAAGGTATATGAATAAAGTGATTTAAAATTATAATTGAATATTTAGGAGGGGGTGTAATTTTAATATGATCTAATTTTGTTTTTGAGTTCTTTTACGCTTTAATATAAAGAATATAGTAGTAGCTATAGCTATAAAAAGTGTGCTAAAAATATATTTAATTATATGATTGTTTTGTCCTGTATCAGGAAGTGTTTTCTTTTCGGACAAGGCTTTTTTATTTGTATCTTTTTGTTCTGTCTCAGTGGTTTTAGAATTATTTGAAGTTAAATTGTCTTTAACTATAGAAATTTGATAATTATGATTTGTGTTCTGAGTGTTTGATTGCGAATTGTTTAATGAATCAGTTTGGTTAGGGAAATGATTAGTATCATTTGGATTGTTATTAGTAACTATGGCTTGAGGGCTAGTATTATTTGTAATATGGAGTGAAGCTTGCTTGTTATTACTACTGTATGTGTAATATTTATCTTCACCAATTTTGATTGTGGACTTAGTGTCTACACCTTGAATTTGTACATTAAATAGAGTGTCTCTTGGGATGTTTGCAGGTATTTCAATTACTACTTGACCATTTTGATTAGTTTTACCTGTAAATTCTTGATTGTTACTTATCAATTTAACTTCTATATTATTTAATTGTTGGTAAGTATTTGATATAACATTAATGCTAATGTTTTGGCTATTTATATTAGAAGGAGTAGAAATAGTATTATGAGATGATGTTAATCTATAGAGTTTATTAGGTTCAACCGTAAATGTTTGTTGATTAGAAGTAGTAAGTACGTAGCTTTTCTTTAAAGATGCATTTGGGATTTGTATAATAGCGAGTCCATCAGATTTAGTTGTTAAAGACTTCGTTTCATTATCTAATTGAAGTTGAAATGTTTCATTAGGAATGGGTTGATTAGTGGAAGTGAGAAATTGAAAAACAATGGGTGTTTCACTTGTTTCTGCATAGGTTATATTGGATGAATTTAATGTTATACAAATTAAGAAAGTAGTTGTAAAACTTATGAAGAGAAGAAATATCTTCATACACAACCTCCTTTATAATTAATATCACCGGTGATATTTTTATTATGCCATAAACAATCTGGATATGCTAGTATTATTTTATAAAATTTACATAGAATTTTTAACTTATATAAAATCTAGAAATATTGAGTTATAATAAATTATAATATTCACTAAAAGTAATATGCTTCAGTTTTGCATCAAAGAGCATATAGGAGTAAAATAAACAAAAAGATTTAGATAAATAAAGGGGAGATGTTCTTGTATGATATGTAAAAGCTGTAATCAAGAAATGGTTGACGAACTTCGTATTAACGTACCAGGTACTCTAGTTGATGTAAGGTTAGTTAAAGAAGAAGAAACTGATGACGTCTTGAAAAAAGCGATTGCTGTACCTAAAGCTGCTGTTTGTTTATCGTGCGGTGAAGTAAAATACTACATAGAAGACATCGAATCATTTAAAGAATCATTAAAAAATGAATAGTAATAATTAAAGGGGTAAACCATAAATATAATGGCTTACCCCTTTATGTATAAAATGAAAGTTAAATCTTTTTTATATTTCTTACAGACGCATAACAATGTTCACCATTATTAAAGTAAACCGTGCGATCTTTTGTATCAATTCTATCAACATTTCGACGGTTTATAACAAAGCTGTTATGACATCTAAAAAATCTGTCGTCTAGATTTGTTAGTTCTTTTAGACTGCCGTAAAATTCGATTTGTCTATTATCAAGATGAGCTATTAATCGATGAGATTTAGTTGATGATTCAAAAAACATGACATCATCATATTGGACATATACTGAATTACTACCACGCGTTAATTCTAATTTTTCAACATTAGTATTTTTAGATAACATGCCTAAACGGATATAAGCAGTGTCTAAACAATCAATAACTCGTGTCTTGAGCTGATCAGGGTCATCTTTAAATATAAAATCCATAGCAGCAACTTTATAAACAAACGTTAAATAAGTTAATTCACTATGACTTGTAACAAAGATTATATTACCAATAGGGTCATGTTTTCTAATCTCGCTCGCTAAAGTAATTCCATTTATATCAGCATCTAGTTGGATATCTAAGAAATAACAACCGATATCATTAGAAGTCTTTACATGTTCTAGTAACTCATAAGGATCATTAGTCGCAAGCTCAATAGACATTTCTTTTTCTTCAATCATAATATAATTATTAATGATTGTTTGCATTCGTTCTAATTGTTTTGGGTCATCTTCGCAAATGATAATTTTCATCGTATCACTTCCTCATTATGATCATTTAAAATCTCGAGCTTTTGAATAAAGAATTGATCATTAATATACGTATCTAAAAAAACATTCTCAGTCTTTTCAGTTACTTCTTTTAATGTTGTTAAACCAATACCTCGTTTACGACCTTTTGTAGAAAATTGGTCTTCAAATAACTTATGTACTTTTGGTGTATCTTTAGAACATTTATTCATAAATACAAGTAGCACAGATTCTTCATTTTTAATAAAAGCAATTTGAATAGTAGGTGCATCAACAAACTCAGATGCTTCAATAGCATTATCCATTATGATACCTATACATCTACTCAACTCAACAATATTCATATTGATATGATCAATTTGTTCAGTAACTTCAACACTAATATTAATATTTTGCTCTTGGGATTGAATAATTTTAGTTGTTAGCAAACCTTTAATCTCTCTTACATGCAAGTTCTGTAAACCATTTATTTTAATCGTATTTAACTTCATATCATCATGTAAATGCGCAATATTTTCATCAAAATATTTGCTTAAACCATCCATATCTACTTGTCTAATATACTCAGACAAAGTAGCAAGAATATTGATATAATCATGACGAAACTTTCTCATTTCATTATTAATCTGTTCAATTTGTAAGGTATATTTATAATAATGATTAATCTCCTTTTTAGTACGCTGTAAAGCCATTTCTCTGATGACAGTGAAAGAGATTAAAATGACGAAAATTGCCGCCACACATACATAAATAACATAAAATAAAGTTTGGAACTCAAACTCTTTTTCAGTATCATAGTTCTCAGGCATATAAATATAGAACACAAAAAATGATAGAGCAAGGAACGCAGCTAACAACAGTAAATAAATACGGTTATTATATAAATAACTTAATTTAAGTTTGTCCATTAACATCCTAATTAAAGCTGCAATAGAGATAGTTATAAATGAATGGATAATAGTATAACAAATGAAATAATAAGTCATACTATCAACAATATCTATAATATATCTAGTAGTTAAAATTGATAAATAGTCAGAAACTACTGAAATAATAATAACGATTAAAGTATTTATAATGCCGAATAATTTAAATTTATTATAAAAAAATACAAAATTAAAAAGGCATACGTATATTATAGCCCCCATGCCAAACAGATAATAAAAAGAAAGTGAAGGGATTATGAACCCTATAAATAAGATTACATAATCCCTTTTGTTATATCGATAATTCTGTGTGATAGCTAATAAAATTGTAAATAGTACGACCTGTAATAAACCAAAAGGTAAAGATTCTATATTAGAAAGCGAGTCCATATATTACACTTCCTTATTGACAACTTATTGTTTTTCTTTTAATAATTCAGCTGGTACTTGAGTTTCATCTAAAAATGCTGTACACCCTCTGATTACTGCCTTCTCACCGATTGCTGATAAAACGTTAGAAATTGTTTTTGAAAATAATCCTGCTAATAAATTCATGATATTGTTTCCTCCTTTTTATAAAATATAGGTAATAGTGATACCGATTCGAAGATCAATCCCAAACAGATTAATTGTTGATAGGGTTCTTTAACGAATAAAGAAATGATTATCAAAATTGTAGCTGCAATGATTGACCTAAGTTTTAAACCCTTTTTCCACTTACCTAATAGTGGATGTTTTTTAGTTTCCATAGGTGCATATTTCATAATGATTATGTACCCTATGAGCGCTAATGTCAAAAATATCCAATACGGTACGTTTATATTGATGACAATTAGCGGTGTAATCACAAACATTATTAGGCTTTGAATGGTACATAAAAAAGTAGATTTTGCATGCGCACCAAATGCAAAATATCTTATAGCAAAATAACTAAGGTGAACAATAAGTGTATAGAAGAATATATGGCTTAGAAGGGCAGCACCATATATAACAACAGTCTTCATAATATTCCCTACAAATACTTCTAGTCCATACTTTACCTTTAAATAGCTTACATGGTCTAAATTATTTGAATTTTGAAGACTTGTAGCAATTTTATCAATTTGGGTTTGTACTGGTTGATACATAGCGCCCCTCCTCACACTTAATTATAAATCATAATGGTTTACATTTTACTTCTTTTGCCTAACTGTATTATTTCAATGCCCAACTGTTTGAGTTTTTATTTATATTTATATATTAACATATTTTTATTGCAGTTAAGCACGAAATATTACGACTTAGGGAAAACTTTAATTATATTAAATATAATATTATAAAATGATAATGACTAAGTAATAAGGTGAATAAAGGGGGTTCCTTTATGGCAGGTGACATAGTGAACGCTATCAGTAGTATTTTTAAGTGGTTTGTGGCGTTTTTTAGTGATTTATTTGGTTAATTTTCATTTGTTAAAATGTTATGATTATATAAGTTATTAGAGCGTATGCCTTTTGGTATACGTTTTTTATTATAGTTATTCAGTAATTTCATGTAGAATGAAGACAAAGAGA
This sequence comes from Mammaliicoccus lentus, assembly GCF_002902755.1. Lineage (GTDB taxonomy): Bacteria > Bacillota > Bacilli > Staphylococcales > Staphylococcaceae > Mammaliicoccus > Mammaliicoccus lentus. The sequence goes on from NZ_PPRS01000018.1 coordinate 37,148, forward strand.
TAATTTAGGGAGGAATTATATTTTATGAAAACACAAGGTTATATTGGTAGTTATACAAAAAAGGATGGAAAGGGTATTTATAGATTTGATGTTGATGAAAATGATCAAACTATAGAAAAAGTAGAAGTAGGCTATGAAGTAGAAGCTTCTACGTATATTATGCAACATGGTAAATATTTATACGCAGTTAAAAAACAAGGCGATGATTGTGGTGTCGCAAGTTTTCTAATTAATGAAGATAAAAGTTTAACATTTATAAATGATTGCTTAGCTTCAACAGAAGGTACAGGTTGTCATATTTCAATATCTGAAGATGGTAAATTTTTATTTGAAGCAGTATACGGTGCAGGCATAGTAAGATTATATGAACTTAATCCTGAAAATGGGGAAGTCCTTAGATTAATCGATTCATATCATGGTGATGGTAATGGACCTAATAAAGAAAGACAAGATGGTAGCCATATTCATTATGCAATGCAAACACCAGATTTAGACTATATTGTTACAGTTGATTTAGGGGCAGATGTAATAAGAACGTTTAAATACTCTTTAGACGGATTAGAACTATATGAAACGACGAAATTCCAAGCTGGAAGTGGACCGAGACATTTAGCATTCCATCCTAGTGACAAATATGCTTATTTAGTTACAGAATTAAGCAATACTATAATTGTATTATCATATGAAAATGGTGTGTTTAGCCCGGTTACTGAACCACAAATGACTATTCCTGATGATTTTGAATTAAATTCACAAATAGCTGCAGTTAGATTAAGTCATGATGGTAGATTCGTATATGCGTCAAATCGTGGTCATAATAGTATTGCTGTATTTAAAATACTAGGTGATGGTGCGAATCTTGAATTAGTTGAAATTGTTTCAAGTGGAGGTACTTGGCCAAGAGACTTTAATATTACTCCAAGTGATTCATTCTTAGTTGTAGCACATGAACATTCTTATAATTTAGTGTTATTCAGTAGAAATAAAGAAACTGGTAAATTAACAGAAATAGAAAATGAACAAAAAGCCGCTGAAGGTGTATGTGTTCAATTTATCTGATTGAAGGTGAATAGAATGAAAATAGCTTTATATCAAATGCATGTAATACCAGGTAAACCTGATGAAAATATAGAAAAAGTTAGTCAATGGTTAGATAGTTTAGCTACAGATATAGATATAGCTGTGTTACCTGAAATGTGGAACACATCATATCGATTAAATGAATTAGAGAACATTGCTGATGTTGATGGGGAAGTGATAATACCTTTTTTAAAAAACAAAGCAAAAGAGGTTAAGAAACATATTATTGCAGGTTCTATTGCTTATAAAAAAGGTGAAGACATTTATAATAGAGCGCTTATTGTAAATAAAGAAGGGAAACTCATTAATACTTACGATAAAGCACATCTCGTTCCAATGTTAAACGAGCATCATTTTTTAACTTCTGGAGAAAAAAAGCCAACTGTATTTCATATAGATGAAATTGAGATGGGTTCTATTATCTGTTATGACTTAAGATTTCCTGAATTATCACGTTCATTAACATTAGAAGATGCTAAAGTCATTTTTGTACCTGCTGAATGGCCAAAATCACGTATTGATCATTGGAAAGCATTATTACAAGCAAGAGCAATTGAAAACCAGATTTACGTAGTAGCATGTAATACTGTAGGTAAATGTGATGATAACGAATTTGGAGGGCATAGTTTAGCATATAGCCCAGACGGTGCACTTATCGACTGTTTGTATGAAGGTGAAGGCACATTAGTTGTTAATTTAGATTTAAATGCCCAAAGCCAAATTAGAGAATCTATTCCTATTTTTAATAGTTTACGAACAGATTTATATTAAAATTAACTAAATAATTTTGAGTACGATATAAGAAATCTCTTCATTAGTGATAAAAAATCTAATGAAGAGTTTTTTAATTTTTAAGTGTAATATTGTTAAAAGTAAAAATTTTTATTGATATATTTAAATAAAAGTTTAAAATCAAAATTGTCATATATGCAGCTTTATATAAGGGGGTATTAGATTGTCTGAACAAGTAGATGTAGAATTTAAAAATATAGGCTATGAAATAGAAGGTAGTAAAATTTTAAATAAAGTGAACGGTAAAATATATCAAGGTAAGATTACTACAATTATAGGGCCATCAGGCGCTGGAAAGTCTACTTTATTATCATTTATTAATGCTTTAAACTCTCCAACAGAGGGAGATATTTTTATTGATGGGCATTTAATTAATGAATATGAAGCTATTAAACTAAGAAGAAAAGTGCAACTTGTCTCACAAGAAGTAACAATGATTAATGGTACCGTTAAAGATAATTTAGAACTTCCTTTAACATTACAAAATAGAACTATGACAGATAAAGAAGCTGAAGGATTTTTAAAAGATGTTGACTTACCAATATCATTTTTAAATAAAAATAGTAAAGAATTATCTGGTGGCGAAAAACAAAAATTATCATTAGCTCGCTCTTTAGTTACCAAGCCAAGTGTTATGTTGCTAGATGAAGTAACTTCAGCTCTAGACAGAAGCTCAGTCGAAGCTATTGAATCATTATTAACACTCATTAATAAAAAGCATGATGTTACGATGATTTGGATTACACATGATGTTAACCAAGCAATTCGTATGAGTGACTATATTTGGGTCATGATGAACGGAGAAGTCGTTGAAACTGGTACAAGTGAAGAAATCAGACATACTACAAATAAGAAAGTAAAAAAATTCATAGGAGCTAAAATATAATGAGTATAACTTCTTTGATATTAATGGTAATTTTTATAATTATTCCTATAGTTATTTCTAAATCACTGAAATTAGGTTTAGAAAAAGACACGGTTATCGCTGGTATAAGGTCTTTTATTCAATTATTAATTGTAGGATATATATTACAATTTATTTTTGATAAAGATAATCCAATATTTATGATATTGATGGTCGTATTAATTATAGGTGTAGCAACTCAAAATGCTAGAAAGAAAGGCTTATCTATTCCAGGTATCACTTGGAAATTGTTGTTAGCGTATGTATCGATTGAGTTAATAACACAAGGCATTCTTATTGGTTTGAAAATTATACCACCAACTCCGCAATATGTAATTCCTATAACTGGTATGGTTATTGGTAATGCGATGGTGTTAAGTATTTTATTCTTAAATCGATTTATTTCAGAGATTCAACAAAATGAAAATTTAGTAAAGCTGATACTATCTTTAGGAGGCACACCAAAACAAGCTATTCATAAGCAATTGATGACTTCTATACAAACAAGTGCTATTCCTACAATAGAACAACAGAAGACTATAGGACTCGTACAATTACCTGGAATGATGAGCGGTCAAATTATTGCAGGTGCTGACCCAATTGATGCAGTATTCTTTCAAATCTTAATTGTATTTATATTAATAACATCAGCAGTTACAACGAGTGTAATATTAGGATTTCTATCATATCCAACATTATTTAATAGTAAAAAACAATTAATAGAAAGCCGTTTTGAGTAAATAAGGTAACAAATGATGTAAGACAAGATCTACGTGCAACATAACAGTCTCCTTATTGCCAAGATTACTGAGAAAAGTCCACATATAATATAGGAGTCAAGTACATTACTATCAATACAAAGAAAGAGGCTGGGACATTATTTATGTCTCAGCCTCTTTCTTTGCCTGGGTAGGACTACGAAATCTTTTTATTAAAATAAGATTTTTGTCCCACTCTTATTTACTTTTTAAACATTGCTCTGACGTATTTCCCTTTACCCTTATAAGGGGGGAAGAGCACGCCTGTTTCTAATTTCGTCGTTTTGAACATAATTCCTTTTTGGTTACTGAATAATTCAAATGATGCTTTTCCATGATAACGACCGATACCAGAGTGTCCTACACCACCGAAAGGCAAGTTATGATTGCCAACATGCATTAACGTATCATTGATGCAACCACCACCAAATGATATACGATTAACAACTTCATCTGTATGATTCTCATCTTCACTAAATAAATATAAAGAGAGTGGTTTAGGTTTATTCTTTATGAATTGTATCGCATCTCCGAATGCATCGTACGACATAATAGGTAGAATTGGTCCAAATATTTCATCTTCCATTAAAACGTCATCAAACTTCACATTATCAACAATTGTAGGTTCTATATAACGATCTGTTACGTTAGTTTCTCCACCATAAACAATTTCACCATTTGTATTATTAATGAGCGAATTCAGTCTATTTGCATGTTTCTCATTAACAATTCTGCCAAAATCTTCACTGTTTTTAGCATTTTTAGTATAAAACTCTTGAATAGTTGATTGAATTGCTTTAATAAATTGTTGTTTGATTGATGCGTCAATAATAACATAATCAGGTGCTACACAAGTTTGACCTGCGTTGATAAATTTACCAAAAGCGATTCGTTCTGCTGCAACTTTAATATTAGCTGTTTTATCTACAATAGCTGGACTTTTGCCACCTAATTCTAGCGCAACTGGTATAAGTTGCTTACTCGCTTGTTCATATACAATTTGCCCAACTTTTGTAGAACCTGTAAAGAATATAAAATCAAACGGTTGTTGTAATAATTCTTCTGTTACATTTTGTTCACCAGTTATACAAGATATGTATGAAGCGGGGAATACATCTTCAATTATTTGTTGAATAATCTGACTCACATTAGGCGTAAGTTCAGAAGGTTTAACGACAGCACAGTTTCCTGCTGAAATTGCGCCAATTAATGGTTCCATTACTAATTGGAATGGATAGTTAAAAGGACCGATAATTAAAACCGTTCCATAAGGTTCGTTTACAGTATAACTTTTTGCAGGAAATAAGAATACTGGCGTATTTACGTTTTTCTTGCCAGCCAAGTTCTTGACATCCTTAAGCATCAACGAGATACTTTTGTAAATGTAACCAATTTCTGTTGCATATGATTCAACTGAATTTTTACCTAAATCTTGCTTTAATGCTGCTAATAATTCTGTTTCATGCGATTTAATAGATTTTTTTAATAATCTAAGTTGTTTTTTTTCTGAATTTAATATCCTTTGTTATATCGCTATCAAAAAATGATTGAATTGTCTCGAATTGGTTTGCTATAGTCAAAGTTAATATCTCCTTTATAACTTCTATTGTATATATTTTAACAATAGTTATAATTAAAAGCGAAGTCTTTATTTCTAAAAAGTAAAAATTAACAAAAATTTATTAAGAAAAGGTGAACATCATGAAATTTGGTTTTATAGGTACAAATTGGATAACTGATAAATTAATAGAGTGTGGTAGACAAACAGCTACTTTCGAACCTTATGCTGTATATTCTAGAACAGAAGAAAGAGCTAATTATTTTAAAGACAAACATGATTTAAAAGAAATTTTTACAGATTTAAATCAATTTTGTGAATCATCCAATTTTGACGCTGTATATATTGCTTCACCTAATGCATTTCACTTTGAACAAGCAAAGTTGGCAATTGAAAATAACAAGCATGTTTTAATAGAAAAACCAGCTACTATCAATGTGGAACAATTTGAAGCATTATCTAAACTCGCACATGAATATAATGTAACTGTTATGGAAGCGATGAAATCAACTGTATTAAAACCATTTTTACAGTTTGCTAAAGCAAATGCAGATATCGGAGAAATACGTTATGCAGATTTTCACTATCATCAATACTCTTCTCGATATGATAAATATAAAGAAGGTATAGTTGAAAATGCTTTTAAACCAGAGTTAGGAAACGGCGCATTAATGGATTTAGGTGTATATGCAGTTGCACCGGCTATCCATTTATTCGGATTCCCTAAAGAAATAAAAGCAACTGGGTTCAAATTAAATACAGGGGCTGATGGCCAAGGTAATGCGATTTTAAATTATGATTCATTCCAAGTCACAATAAGTTATTCTAAAATATGTGATCGACCAAGCCCTTCTGAAATCATTGGAGAAGATGGTTATGTAACTATCAATAAGATAAGTGCTCCTACTGTTATAAATGTATTTAATAAAGATGGTTCAATAAAAGATACTTATAGCGATAGTGATGATTATACAATGAAAGAAGAAATAGAAGAGTTTATAAAATGTATTGAAAATAATAAAACAGAGTCTTCTATTAATACACACCAAAGAACGATAGACACTTTGAAAGTATTAGATGAAATTAGAAATCAAGTAGGGGTTCAATTTAATGACTAAAAAAGTCATAATAACCGTTAGTATTATTATCATTATATTAACTGTTATTGCTACAACTGTGCCGTTTAAACAAGAACCATCATCTACTACAAGAGTTGTTGTGGATCACTTTAATCATAAATATGCTTTTCCAAACTGTTATGATTATGAAACAGCATCAAATTATATTGATGAAGTTACATTCAAAGATGCAAAAGACCTTGGTTACCCACCAATGAATAAATGTACAGAACAAGAAGCTAAACCAAAACATAAAACACTTTTGAAAAGATTAATAGAAAGTACTGATATATAAGTGGTGAGACATTAGTTTCTAGATTGAAAAAGCCTCCTAATCCGTTAGATTTTTAATTAATGGATTAGGAGGCTTTTTACTTAAATTATTATTTCTTTAATACGTCGTGTGTGCTTTGGTCTTTGTCCATAACGTCTTTCACATATGGACATACAGGGTCTATAACTTTGCCTTCGTTTCGGGCCTTGTCAATAACAGTGTCTACTAACTTTCTAGCTGTTCCTTGTCCACGTAGTGACGGGTCTACAAACGTGTGATCAACTACGAGAACATTACCATCTGAATCATGATACGTGATTTCAGCATCAAATTGATCTTCTGATTCTCCAACATAGAACTTGTTCGTACCTTGTTTAATTTCCATTGCAAACACACTCCTTATAAAAGTTATTTACCTAAAACATCATCAATTGGTGGTACTACTTGCTTCTTACGTGATACCACGCCAGCTAATAATGCTTGGTTGTTTTCTAATTTAGTACTGAATGCTTTTTCAACAGCTTGTTGTTCTTTACCTAGAGCAATAACTGTTGAATCACTATTTAGTATATCAGTGATGATGAATACAAATAAATCATACTGCTCATTAGCAATGATTTTATTGATTTCATTTTCAACATCTTCTTTGATTTCTAATACTTCATTAACATCAACTGTGTTAACTTGAGCAACTCTAACAACTTTATCATCCATATTGAAAGATTTAGCATCCATATTTAATAGGAATTCTGGTGATTTACCTTTAACAGATGCACCAGCTTTAAGCATCTCTAGACCATATTCATTTAAATCAACATTGGCAATTTTCGCTAATGCTTCACTTGCTTTAATATCTTCTTCAGTACATGTAGGAGATTTAAATAATAAAGTGTCTGAAATAATTGCTGAAATCATTAAACCAGCAATTTCTGGTTTGATTTCGATGTTATGTTCTTCATACATTTTTTTAAGGATTGTCGTTGTACACCCAACAGGCTCTGCTCTGTAGTATAAAGGTGCAGCTGTTTCAAAATTGCTAATTCTGTGATGATCAACCACCATAGTAACTGTAGCGTCTGCAATATCATCAGCACTTTGTTGGAATTCATTGTGATCAACTAGGATAACTTCTCTATCTTTTACAGAAGTTTCTAATAGTGATGGTGCTTCTACTTTGAAGTAATCTAAAGCGAATTGTGTTTCGTCAGATACTTCTCCTAATCTTAATGCTTCTACATCATTACCTAATTCTTTTTGTAAGTCTTGCATTACTAAAGCTGAAGCAATAGTATCTGTGTCAGGATTTTTATGTCCAAAAATTAATGTATTTACCAATGTGAATTCTCCTTTTACTATCATTATTCTAATATTTATTTTAACACGAACGAAACGTCTATTCTACAACAGCGCCTAGACTATTTTCAAAATGTGTAAGCGCCCAATCATGCCCAGCTTGATTGAAAGATGCCACGCAATTTTTTGGAATATAAATTTGATAATTAAGGTTGTAAGCATCGACAGCAGTATGTAAAACACAAATATCAGTACATACGCCAACAATTTCTATTGTATCAATATTGCGCTCTCTTAAAAGGCTATCTAAATTAGTTCCATAAAATGCGCTATATCTAGTTTTATCAATCCAAAATACATTTTTTTGATTTTTAATTTGTTCATATTGAGGTTTTAATGATTGATATAAATCACGACCTTCAGTACCTACGATATTGTGTGGCGGAAATAATTTAGTTTCAGGATGATAAGGGTCGTCTTTATGATGATAATCCATTAAATAGAATATATTTTCGTCATTTTTATTATATGAGTCAATTTTACTAAATATATTGTCTTCGATTACTTGTCCCGGCTCACCACAAGTTAAGTTACCATTTTCTGCTACGAAATCATTTGAATAATCCACTACTATTAATGCTTTCTTCAAAATAATATCCCCCTAATTGTTTATATTTAATAATCGGTGTAATATGTTTATAAGAAAAGTATACGCTAAATCAAGGTGGTTTTGAAGTTATGACTAGAACAATTAATGTTGCGAATTATGGTGCCAAAGGTAAATCTGGTGTTCTAGATACTTTAGGGATTCAACTCGCTTTATTTGAAGCGAGAAAAGGACCAGTAACTGTTTATATACCTAAAGGTGAGTACCACATTTTATATGAACTTGTGATTTATCGTAATACAAATCTTATATTACACGATGATGCTACATTAATAAGAAAATCTCCTAGCGCTATGTTGAAAAATGGACACAGTTTTAAGAAATATTATGGTTATGAAGGACATGGCAATATTAATATAATTGGTGGCACTTTTGATGCATATGGTCATACTAATAATACTAATAACACGATTATGTCGATTGGTCATGCTAAGAATATTCAGATTCATGATGTCACGTTTAAAAATGTTGTAGGGGGACACGCTATTGATGCCTGTGGTTTGGATGGATTTTATGTGACGAATAGTCATTTTCTAGGTTTTAGAGATGATAGTGGCACAAGATCTTTCAGTGAAGCTATCCAAATTGATATACAAACAGAAGGAGCATTCCCTAAATTTGGTGCAACAGATGGTACGGTTACAAAGAATGTAATAATAGAAAATTGTTATTTTGGAAATTCCGGAGATATGAATATGTCTGCATGGAATAGAGCTATTGGGTCACATGCAAGTATGTATGATTGCTTTTATGAAAACATACATATACAAAATAATAGATTTGATGGGTTGGGAGATTATGCAGTAACAATGCTTAAATCAAAAGAAACTACGATTACAAATAACTACTTTGTTAATTGTGAGGGTGGCATTCGTTATTTAGCAGTGCCAAAAGGTAAGTATTCTATGGATATCAATAAAGTAGATAAAGGTGCACAGTCTGGTTCCACATTGTTAATAGGTAACAATAAGTTTGAAAATATTAAATCAAAACAAAGTATTCTTATAAAAAGTTATGAAAAAGCAATCAATAAAGATATTTATATTTATGATAATAAATTCATTGATAAAATATCTGATAAAATTCAATTTATTTACGCCTCAGATATCTATTTGTATAATAATTTTAATTTATCGCAAATTAAACAAAAAAATGTAGAGCGACTTAATGAAATTATAAAAGGAACTGAAAATAAATAATATTAAGATATAAAAAATGCTCACAATCCCAAGGTTGTGAGCATTTTTTATATTATTTAATTCTATATGTAAAATCTATATATCTTTATTAAAATTACCTAACACGTTAACTTTGAAATCTAATGTTTTTAATATTGTAATTACTTTCCTCATTTCTACGTCATCAGCGCTACAATCAGCTTGCACGAAGAAGTGATACATGCCTAATTTTGTTTTTAAAGGACGTGATTCAATCCATGATAAGTTAATGTTAAATAAAGCGAATGTATTTAAAATGCTTGCTAATAAGCCTGGTTTGTCTTCATCAGGTGTTATAAGTAAGATGCTATCTGTCGCTTTTTCAACTCGTTTTTGTTCAGAGGAAAGCACTAAAAATCTAGTTGTGTTATGTGGATAGTCTTCAATATGTGTTGCTAATGCGATAACATCATTGCGATCTTTTTCTAATCCCATTGGTGCAATTGCTCCAGTGTGCTCATCTATTTCATCTAAACTTTGCACAGTACTGTTTGAGTAACGATATTTAAATTGATGTTTTGTTATAAATTTTGATGTTTGATTAATAGCAGGGGCAATTGATACAACTTCTTTAATATCTTCTATATTTGTACCTTCTTTAACGTATAGTGAAAAAGCTATGTCTAAATGTAGTTCATCGATAACATGAACTTTTTGTTCTGTTAGTGTATCAGCAATAATATTAATTGTACCTTCTATTGAATTTTCAATAGGGGCAATAGCTATACTATCTTTATCTGATTCAATTGCTTTTACAACTTCATATAAGTTAGATTGTGGTATGTAATCAGTAATATTTTCATTTTTATAATTTAATGCTGCCATATGTGAGAATGTCCCAGTAGGACCTAGATAGTATAATTTCATAAAATTCTTCCTTTCTAATGAAATGGACATTTATTGCCTTTCTTTTTATATAAAAAATTTGGACTTCTTGTTTCATTATCATATCCTTTATGATAATTATGTACAAGAGATGGTGACAATGGTGGGGCAAGCCAGCTCCATTTCCCAGTAACTTTACGATTTTTATTTTCTTCATTTTCTTCAAATTTCTTGAACTGTTTTGATGCTGTGTAATGGTCAACTATGGATACACCAGCTTCTTTAAATGAATGGTAAACAGCATAATTAAATTCAACTAATGCTCTATCTCTCCAATAACTAGTGGTCTTAGTAGTATCAAGGTTTAATGCATTAGCAATATCTTTTAGTTTGTCGTAACGATATTCATCAGTAAAATTACGTACGCCAATTTCCGTCTCCATATACCAACCGTTAAAAGGAGCGGTGTGATAATAAAGGCCACCGATTTCTAAATCCATATTTGAAATGATTGGAACAGCGTACCATTTTAAGCCGAGTTGCTCTAAAAGGGGATACTCATCATGTTTAATAAGTATTTCTTTTATGAGATTGTCTTTATAAATATGATAATTTAATGGTTGTTGTTTATAACGATATATTAAAGGTAATAAATCAAAATCAGTGTGATCACTTTTCCAATTTAAATGTTCAGCTAATTGAGTAATATTTTTTGATTTTGGATCACCCTTATTTTCGTAACCTGCATATCTAATGAGTTGTTCATTTTTAATTTCAAAGTCATTTGAATAAATACTAATTAATGGTCTGATTTTTCCGTTGTTGGTAGCTATTTCAATATGATTTTCTATAGAGTGGACAAAATCTATTTCATTATCAATAAAGCGCATGTCTCTAACATTTAATTTATCCCAAAACAGTCTTCCAATACATCTATTAGAGTTTCTCCACGCAACTTTAGCACCGTATATTAACTCATCTGTTGTATGTTTATAAGTGTTTGTTTCATTTATTTCATTGATTATTTGTTGGATTCTTTTCTTTGTTTCTTCGTTATCGATATTTAATTCTTGATGCATAGATTTAATAAAAGCAGTCGCTTTTTCCTGTAACATATTAACACCTCTATGTTCTAGTATAAGCGACTGCATATTTTTAACAATATTTGATTTATGACAATTTACCAATTTTTTATATCGTTTCGTTCACCTTTAAAATTTCCTGATTTTTTATGACGTTCAGATAGTACTTCTTTTACTTCTTCTATTGATACGCCTCTATCATGAAGTATGACAAATAGGTGATACAATACATCGGCCACCTCATTTTTAAGTTCTTCATTATCTTGTTTCATTGAAGCAATGACAACTTCAAATGATTCTTCGCCAAACTTTTTAGTGATTTTTTCAATACCTTCATTTAATAAATATTGTGTATAAGATTGAGAACGGTTTGATTGAACACTTTCTTGAATAGTTTCTTCTAAAGATTCTATAGAAAAAGGCTCATCGGTATTAAAGCAACTTTGCGAACCTGTGTGGCACGTCGGACCATCTGGGTTAACTTGAATTAAAAGTGTATCATCATCACAGTCTAAATTTATGTCTATCACATGTTGAATATGATTTGATGATTCACCTTTTTTCCAAAGGCGTTCTTTACTTCTTGAATAAAACCAACAAACTTTATCTTGAACTGTTAAATTAAAAGCTTCCTCATTCATATAGCCAAGCATCAACACTTGTCCTGTTTTATAATGTTGCAATATAGCTGGTAGTAATCCTTTAGAAAAATCTGGGGAAAGGTTATTCATCTCACGTCAACTCCTTCTTTTGCTAAATGAGATTTAACAGCTTGAACTGTCGTTTCTTTATCATGAAAAATACTTGCTGCTAAACCAGCTGATACATCAGTTTGTTTGAATAAATCTACAAAGTGTTGACTGTTTCCGCCACCACCTGAAGCGATGATAGGTATAGAAACATGTTTCTTAATCTCGCTAAGCAAAGTATGGTCAAAACCTTGTTTAACACCATCATAATCCATACTTGTGACTAATAGTTCACCTGCACCTAAAGATTCAACTTCTTCAACCCAATCTAACACACGTTTATTAGTTCTTTTCTTTCCACCATGTGTATAACAATACCAATCTTGTTTATCATCTTCCCATTTAGCATCAATAGCTATACAAATGCATTGCTTTCCAAATTTTTCACTTGCTTCTTTAATAAAAGATGGATTGTTAAGAGCGCTAGAATTTAGTGAAATTTTATCAGCGCCATGGTTAAGTAGCGATGATATATCATCTATAGTACTTATACCGCCACCGATTGTTAAAGGAATGAATAACTTAGATGCAGTTTCAGAAATAATATCTAACATCATTTGATGTCCATTTTCAGTTTTAGAAATATCTAAAAAGACAAGTTCATCTGCAGCTTCGTTATTATAGTATTCAGCTAACTCAACAGGGTTGCCGATATCTCTTAAACCTTTAAATTGAACGCCTTTAACGACACGCCCATCTTTTACGTCTAAGCATGGGATTATTCTTTTCTTTATCATGAAATGCCCTCCCAAAATGAATCTGTATTTGCTGCTTTTCCGACAATCGCTGCGTGAACATTTAATCTTTCTAGTTGTTCAATGTCTTGTTTGCTACGAATACCACCAGAAGCAATAATTGGTATATTAGTCGAGGTTACGAGACGCCCAGTGAGTTCAAAGTTAGGGCCTGATAATTTACCGTCTTTGGAAATGTCTGTATAAATAATGCCACCTAGTGGTAAGCCATCAATTTGCGTAATAAATTCAAATAAATTGATACCGGCATCGTCAATCCATCCATTTAATTTAATTTCTTCAACATAAGCATCAACAGATAAGTAAATTTTGCCAGGATATCTATGCGCAATTTCAGATAGCCAATTTATATCGCTTATACCTTTAGTACCTACAATAATGTATTCAATCCCTTTATCGAAATAGGCGTCTATCGTTTCAAGTGTTCGAATGCCACCGCCAACTTCTATAGGTAAATCTGTTAAATGTACGAGTTGTTCTATGTAGTCTGATTCAGTAGGTTGTTGATTTTTTGCACCAATTAAATCTATTACGTGAATTCTAGACACGCTTTTGAATTGTGAGTAAAATTTAATTGCTTCTTCAGCTGTTCTATTCATAGATTCTTTAGAGTCATATTTTCCTTCTGTAAGTCTTACATTTGTTGAATCAATTAAGTCAATTGCTGGCCAAATTTCAATCATGTAAAAAACCTTCCTTCAAAGCTTTGTCTAGTATTTTTAGTCCAAAATCACCGCTTTTTTCTGGGTGAAATTGTATACCGATAATATTTTCTTTTTGAACAATCGCTGTTATAGATTGACCATAATCGGCTGTCGCTACAATAGGTAAATCAGTTGTTACATGGTAAGAATGAATAAAGTAAACATCTTTATTTAGTAATGGATGAGTACTCTGTAAAGTGTTCCAACCTAAATGTGGAACAGGGTAGGGACTGCTAATAGGAACAACTTTGCCTTCTAGTAATCCTAGTCCTTTAGTTGAACCTTCTTCACTAAATTCAAATAACACTTGCATACCTAAGCAAATACCTATAATACGATGACTATCTTTAATGTCGTGAATTACACGATCAAGTCCACTTTTTTGAAGTTGCAACATCGCGTCTTTAAAATGCCCAACGCCTGGTAATATAACGTGAGTACTTGATTTAATCATTTTTTCATCTGATGTTAGTACAGCATCGTAACCTAAATTTAGCAATGCGCGTTCTATATTTTTAATATTACCTAAACCATAATCGATTATCGCAATCATTCGATCACACCTTTAGAAGAAGGGATACCTTCATAATCATTTGCACTTAAAGAAATCTTAAGACTTCTAGCAAAAGCTTTAAAGATACCTTCTATTTCGTGGTGTGTATTTCCTCCTCTTAATAAATCAATGTGGGTCGTAAGACGAGCATTAATGACAAGTCCTCTAAAAAATTCTTCAACAAGTTCAGTATCAAATGTACCAACTTTTTCTCTTGAGAATTCAGCATTGAAAGATAAATAAGGACGACCACTAATATCAGTTACAGCACGCGCTAATGTTTCATCCATCGGGATATAGAATGAACCATATCTTGCAAATGACTGCTTATCTTTAATAGCTTCAAGTAATAATTGTCCGATAACTATACCGATGTCTTCAACAGTATGGTGGTCATCTACGTAAGTATCTCCATCTACTTCTATGTTTAATGAGATACCACTGTGGAAGCTAAACAAAGTTAACATATGGTCTAAAAAACCTACACCGGTATTAATATTTGTTTCGGTATTTTCAAAAGATAATTCGATATCAATATTAGTTTCTTTAGTTGTTCTTTTCTTGCGATAAGTCATATGATTTCCTCCAGTCAATTACAATTTGTTCTAATTCATTCAATTGGTGTTCAGTAGCGATAGAATAACGTACAGTATGTGACATTCTATTGTCATCATAAAATCTAGGGAAGAATCCGTTACTGTAAATGTATTCTCCTAAATCATTTGCTAAGTCACCATACGTTAATACAAAGTTTGTCTTAGAAGGTATAACATGGATGATATCACTCACATGTTCTTCAAATATATCGCGCAATTGTATGCTTAAATTTCTCTGTCTGTTTATTAACGATTGAACCCGATCTGTATCATCAAATAAAGACTTAGCGATCTGTAAAGTAAGTGTATTTAAAGGATATGGATGAGCAATACTATTTAATTTTTGGATAGTCTTTTCAGTAGAAATGACAATTCCTACTCTTAAGCCTGCTAAAGCAAAAGCTTTACTCAAAGTTCTCATTTGAATGACATGGTCCTCTAAGTCAATTACATATGCATCACCAAAATCCAAATATGCTTCGTCAATTACAAAATATCCTCCGATTTCTTTCATAAGTTGAGAAATCTCGTTTAAAAATTGTTCAGGATACTGTATGCCTGAAGGATTGTGAGGGACACTCATTATGAAAAATGCTGGTTTAATGCGTCTAATTTCATTTAAGATTTTATATAAAGAAAACGTGAAATCAGGTTCTGCATCAACATAATAAATAGGTCGTTTAATTTGTTGAGCGTACGCAGTATACATAAAGAAATCTGGATTTAAAGTTAGAACAGGGCCTTCAGGTAGAGCAATCATACATTTTTGAATCCACTCATCGGAACCATTAGCTGCAGAAATCTGATTAGGAGATAATCCATAAAAGTTAGCATAAGATTCAAGAAATGCATCATACTCTTCATCTGGATAGAAATTAAATTCTGATGAAGCAATAATTTCTTTTAATTTTTCTGACTCCATAGCAGGTATGGGGCTTTCATTTTTATTAATCCTTATCATATATCAGTACTCCTTGTTGTTATTTAATCTGATTTCTAGAGATTTTTTATGTTGATATAAGCCTTCCTCATCAGCAATTTTAATCGCACTAGGTGCTATTTTTTGAAAAGCATGTTCATCTAAATGTATAACAGAATGGCTAGTTAAAAAGTCATTTACTGTTAAACCATTTGAGAATCTTGCTGTTTGGTCCGTAGGCAATACGTGACTTGGCCCAGCAGAATAATCTCCGATAGCTTCCGGTGAATATTGACCTAAGAACATTGCACCAACATATTTAACTTTGCCTATATATAAACTAGGATCAGTTGTTTGAATGGATAAATGTTCTGGAGCTATATAGTTAACGATATCAATAGTTTCGTTTGTGTCAACTGTATGAATAGGGTAGTGATAGTCAGAAATACTTTTTTCTATAATCTCTTTTCTTGGAGAAGCATCAATCGCTTTTTGTAAATTTTGGCTTACTTTAGTTAAAAATGATTTGTCTGTTGATATAAGAAAAGTTCTTGCTTTCTCGTCATGTTCTGCTTGAGCTAAGATGTCTTGAATGATGTAATCTACATTAGAATAATCGTCCGCAATAATGGCTATTTCACTAGGACCTGCGATTTGATCAATACCAACGACGCCATATAATAATTGTTTGCTTAAAGATACAAATTGATTACCAGGACCTACTATTTTGTCGACTTTTGGAATTGTTTCAGTTCCGTAAGCTAAAGCAGCTATACTTTGTGCACCACCAACTTGGAAGACGCGATTTACGCCAGCAATATAACATGCAGCAAGAATAGCTGAATTAATACCATCTTTTTGAGGTGGTGTTACGACTGTAATTTCTTTAACATCTGCAACTTTTGCTAATGTTGCAGTCATCAATACAGTAGAAGGGTAACTTGCTTTTCCACCGGGTACATAAATGCCGACTTTTTCAATAGGATGATAAAGTTGGTATGTTTGACCAGTTGTGACATTTTCATGTTTGATTTTCTGTTGAAATGTTTTAATGTTCTCGTGACTATTCATTAATGCTTGTTTTAATTCTTCAGAAATTAAATTAATGCTATTTTCTATTTCTTGTTTAGAAACTTCTAAATTTTCTAGTTTAACATTGTCGAATTTCTCATTATATTTAAATAATGCATTATCTTTATTTTCTTTAACATCGTTAATTATATTTTTTACATTTTCAGTATGACTAGCTTCAGTGATACAATCTTGTTCAAATTTTTGTTTGAATTCAGTTTTAGATAGCATTAATAGACACTCCAATCTCTTTAATAAAGGATTCTATGCTTTTGGACTTACTAAAGAACGCATGTTTATTGGTTATTAATTTTGCATTAATATCTCCTATAGACTCCTTTTCTTCTAATCCGTTAGATTTAAGGGTGGTACCTGTTTGGACTATATCTACTATAGCGTCTACCATATTAACGACTGCAGCTAATTCTACAGACCCGGACAATGGTATGATGGATACATCTTGTCCTTTTTCTTTAAAATATGCTTTTGTTGTTTTAACGTATGTTGTAGCAATTTTTTTATATTCCGTTACTTCTGGTTTGCTTGCAACAGCAAAATGACAATATCCAAACGGTAAATCGACCAAGTTATTTACATTTAAGTTCTCTTTTTCATCTAAAATATCACTACCTGTAATACCAATATCTGCAATACCTTGTTCTACGTACGTTGAAACATCTTGACCTTTTACTAAGATAAATCTAACGTCCTCACTTTGAATTTGTAATTTTCTCTCTCTATTATTTAATGCTTCTACCCATTTACTGTTTCCGTTTGAATCAATAAACTTTATGAAGTCTTTTAATAAACGACCTTTACTTAATGCAACTGTTAACATAAGAACCTCCTAATTTAATTGGATACCAAAGCCAAATCCTTCTAAAGTGCCATTATAATGACCGCCTGAAGCGATTGGATTTCCATTTTCGTTTTGATAAAGTTGAATAAAACTTCCCACGTAATAAGATTTTGGAGGCATTGTTGTAATATCTAAATGTACGTGTTGAACACCAGATTCTTTAAGTGCCTTTTTCCAAAATTGTAGAGACTGATAAGTAGGGTGGTTAACATCAGCAAAAGTTGTTAGAAATTCTAATTGTTTATGTGTTGGTGTCTTTAAAAGTTTTACGACAGGATGTTCTTGTGTTAATAATTTTGATATTTTCGAAATGTTACGTTCGCTTATTGCCTGATACAATTCATCTGTATGTTCTTCTGAAGAAAGCAATAAATCGAATAATTGATAATGACCGATTACAGCAAAATCAATATTTAAATCTAGTTTAGTATGAATAAAATCGTAGATATATTGATAACATTGAAGCATGTCTTGTCTAGTCGGGTTAAAAATTTCGATACCTAGGTTTGTGTGAATATGTTCATTCACTGCGATAGGTCCTGCATAAGTAACACGAGATGCTTTCAGTTGATATTCACGGCTATAATGTTGTATTTGATCTGTCCAATCATTTCTTAAACTATAGAATGAATCACCATTTTTCCAAATACTGCGTGTATCTAAACTATCTAAATCATCTTGTGTTAGTTGTTTCCATTGGAGTTTTTCAATAAAACTCATATCGATTACTTCGAAATTTCTTTCATTAAAATAGTTTAAAAAAGCTAATTCTTTCTCTTTGTTTGAAATAACATCTTCTTTATAACGTACATAATCCATATTATTAACCTCGCTTTTACTCTCTACCAAACTAAAGTGTTTTTTAATTTATAGAGAATACTATAACACGGTTAATTTAACTTATCAATTGAAAGTTCTGAAAATTTGTATAGTTTAAACAATTAAAAAAATAGTCCGGGTCAATTTTTATGTCCCGGACTCTAATATAGAAATTTTATGATTGTGCTGTTTCAGTTGGTGTTTTATGAAATAGTAATAAAATGAACACGATAAATATAAATGAAGCAACCATTGTAAAGAAGACAGTACCATTTGATATTTCAATAATTGCGCCACCTAGCATCGGTCCGATAATACTACCAACACTAAACGACATAGCAATCATTAAATTCCCGGCAGGTAAGTTGTGTCGTGGTGTTAAGTCTGTCATAAAGCTGACACCTAAACCATAAAATGATCCAGTGAATAATCCGGCTGTAAGGAATAGAGCAATCATAATAAATGGTGTCGTTGGTAAGAAGTCGCCCAATAGGAATATAACACTGCCTATTAAGGTTAACCCTGTTAATACTTTTTTACGTCCATGCAAATCACTGAACATACCAATTGGTACTTGGAATAATATTGCTCCAAGGCTAAATGCAGGTAATATTAATGTGATACTTGTTACATCTAAACCATTTCTTAAACCGTATACTGGGAAGTTACTGTGTAAACCAGCTTCAAATAACCCGTATAATAATGGAAACATAAATGCAATCCAAGAAGTTTTGATTACATCACCGAAGTTTTTCAATGTATTAATCATGCTAATAGGGCGAACATTTGATGACGGAAATTCATTGTGTATTAATAAAACTAAAGAAATTGTAATAATGGATAGAATTGCAGATAAGATAAATGGTAATGTTTCTGAAACATCTACGAGCTTAGCCAGTAGAGGTCCGAGCATAAACCCAGCAGAAAAACTAAAACCATATACAGAAATGGTTCTACCTAATTTTTCTTTAGGTGTGATATGAGTTAACCATGTTTGTGTACTGAAATGTAACATATTATCGCCAATACCTATTAAAAGTCTTAAAATAAACCAAATGGATAAGGTTTTTAAAACAGGGAATAAGAGTAAGGATAATGCGACTATAGCGCCACCTATTAAAATTATATATTTAAATCCACTGCGACGTACAAGACCTTCAATAAAGAATGAAGATAGAAATACACCAATATATAAAGATGTTGCATGTAATCCATTTAAAGAACTAGAGACACCGCTTCTTTCAAATATGACTGATATTAATGGTAAAAGCATCCCTTGTGAGAAACCAGAAACAGCAACAATGATTGAGAGTATAATAAATAATTTTTTAAATGATGAATTTTTCATTTCGTAGCCCCCCACGTATTTATTTGACATCTTTAGTATTTTATCACAGAGATAAATCACTTTATATGAAGAAATTAAAATAATTTCAAATTCTAAAATTAATTATCAAAAGTATGATAAAATAATATAAAATTACATAATCTGAGGAGTATCTAACAATGTATATATATGAAGACGATAGTTTAATGTTACACACGGATTTATATCAAATAAATATGGGAGAGACTTATTGGGGCGATGGCATTCACGAACGTACAGCAGTATTTGATTTATACTTTAGAAGTATGCCTTTTAATAGTGGTTATGCTATTTTTAGTGGTTTAGAAAGAATAGTTCAATTTATTGAGAATCTTAAATTTACAGAAACTGATATTGAATACTTAAGAGAAGTAGGCTATAAAGATGATTATTTAGCTTATTTAAAAGAATTACGTTTTACTGGTAACATTCGTGCAATGAGAGAAGGAGAGCTTTGTTTTAATAATGAACCATTAATTAGAGTGGAGGCGCCTTTAATACAAGCGCAATTAATCGAAACAGCCTTATTAAATATAGTGAATTTCCAAACTTTAATTGCTACTAAAGCAAGTAGGATTAAGCAGGTAGTGCATGATGAAATCGTTATGGAGTTTAGCACAAGACGCGCACAAGAGATGGATGCTGCAATTTGGGGAGCTAGAGCTGCTGTTATTGGTGGTTTTGATTCAACTAGTAATGTGAGAGCTGGTAAATTATTTGGTATTCCTATTTCTGGAACACATGCCCACTCAATGGTACAAACATATGATGATGAATATGTAGCATTTAAGAAATACGCTCAAAGACATAAAAATTGCGTTTTCTTAGTAGATACATTCCATACACTAAAATCGGGTGTACCAAATGCTATTAAAGTGGCTAAAGAACTAGGCGATAAAATAAACTTTATTGGAATTCGTTTAGATTCTGGAGACATCGCTTATTTATCTAAAGAAGCAAGAAGAATGTTAGACGAAGCTGGTTTTGAAGATGCTAAAATATTTGCGTCTAACGATTTAGATGAAGAAACAATTACAAGCTTGAAAGCGCAAGGTGCAAAAGTAACTGCTTGGGGTGTTGGCACAAAATTAATCACAGCTTATGATCAACCAGCTCTTGGTGCTGTTTATAAATTAGTAGCTATTGAAGATGAGAATGGTGAATTATCAGACAGAATTAAAATTTCAAATAATGCTGAAAAAGTTACAACTCCTGGTAAGAAAAATGTTTATAGAATTATAAATACGAAAACAAATAAATCTGAAGGTGACTATATTACTTTAGAAGAAGAAGATCCGAATAAAGAAGAAAAATTAAAAATGTTCCATCCAGTTCATACTTATAAAATGAAATATATTAAAAACTTTAAAGCAATCGATTTACACCATGATATTTTTAAAGATGGAGAACTAGTCTATAAATTACCTGAAATTGAAGAAATTAAGGAATTTGCATTCAATAATCTAGAAATATTATGGGAAGAAAATAAGCGTTACTTGAACCCTGAAGAGTATCCAGTGGACTTAAGTAAAACTTGTTGGGATAATAAGAATAAGAAAATCTTTGAAGTTGCTGAAAGAGTAGCAGACGATATAAAGGAAGTGGATGAATGATGAGAGATTTACAATCAATCATAATTAAAGAAATGAACGTAAAACCGACGATAGATCCAGAACAAGAATTTATAGAAATTAAAAACTTTTTAAAGTCATATATAAAAGCGCATAGCTTTATTAAATCACTTGTTTTAGGTATTTCTGGTGGACAAGATTCTACATTGCTTGGGAAAATTGCACAAATTACAGTAGATGAATTAAATGAAGAAGAAGGCGCTGAGTACGAATTTATAGCTGTAAGACTACCATACGGTGAACAATTTGATGAACAAGATACGCAAGATGCGTTAGATTTTATTAACCCGACGAAACGTGTAACAGTTAATATTAAACCTGCAGTGACAGCAAGCATTAAAAGCTTAAATGAAGCGGGCGTTGAATTGACGGATTTCCAAAAAGGAAATGAAAAAGCAAGAGAACGTATGAAAGTACAGTATTCAATTGCATCTGCAAACAGTGGTTTAGTATTAGGTACTGACCACGGGGCTGAAAACATTACAGGTTTCTTTACTAAATTTGGCGATGGTGCGTGTGATGTAGCTCCATTATTTGGTTTGAACAAAAGGCAAGGTAAAGCAATTTTAAAATATTTAGGTGGACCAGATCATCTTATTAATAAAATACCAACTGCTGATTTAGAAGAAGACAAACCAGCTTTACCAGACGAAGTAGCACTCGGTGTAACATACGATGCGATAGATGATTTCTTAGAAGGTAAGAAAATTGATGAAAAAGATCAAGAAATCATTCAAAATCATTATGTAAGAAACGCTCATAAAAGAGAAATGCCTTATACTAGATACACTTGGCCAAAATAAAGCGTGACTTTTGTTAATTACGTTGATAAAATGATTCCAGTATTTTGAAAAATGGAGGGTTTAAATGTCAGCTATATTAGATAATCCATGGTTGATGGTACTATCAATATTTATTATTAATATTATTTATGTATCATGCTTAACTATGAGAACCATTTTGACATTAAAGGGATATCGATATGTAGCTGCTGCAGTAAGTGTACTAGAGGTAGTTGTTTATGTTATTGGATTAGGTTTAGTAATTAATAGTTTAGATCAAATTCAAAACATTTTAGCTTATGCGTTAGGATTTGCAGCGGGTATTATTGTTGGTATGAAGATTGAAGAAAAAATAGCTTTAGGATATATTGTAGTTAACGTTACAACTGCAGAATATGAAACAGATTTACCGAGAAAGTTAAGAGATTTAGGATATGGTGTAACGCATTACGTTGCCAAAGGAAGAGACGGCGATCGATTAGTAATGCAAATATTAACACCAAGAAGATTTGAATTAAAACTGATGGACACAATTAAACAGTTAGATTCAAAAGCTTTCGTAATAGCATACGAACCTAAAAATATTCATGGTGGCTTCTGGGTTAAAGGCGTACGAAGTAAAAAATTAAAGGCGTATGATACAGATGAAGTTTAAAGTAGAAGACAATGAAACAATCGAAATGTGCCTTAAACGTATGAGAGAACAAGGATACACACCTGTAAAAAGATTCGAAAAACCTGTATTTATAGAAAATAAAGAGGGCGAATATGAAGTGCTAAAACAAGAAATCCAATTTGTCGGTAAAAAAATAAAAGATTAATTAAAACTTAGGTTTAAATTGAGCATTATACTCCTATCAAAGTAGATACTTAAAAAGTAAAACTTTGATAGGAGTTTTTTATGTTTTTATCGTATTTAGCTTTTAATTTTGATAAGCACTGTTACAATGTATAATGTATTTAAAAATATATTTCTTGCACTAATTCACGAACTATATTTATATTTTTATAAATAATGTACGTATTGTGTGATGTTTGTTATACTGTAAGTGACTAATATATGATAGGAGAATTTATCAATGATTGAACGTTATTCTAGAGAAGAAATGACTAATATTTGGTCTGAACAAAATCGTTTTGAGGCTTGGTTAGAAGTAGAAATACTTGCTTGTGAAGCATGGAGCAAGCTCGGACATATTCCAGAAGAAGATGTAAAGTTAATTAGAGAAAATGCTAAAGTCGATGTAGACCGAGCAAAAGAGATCGAACAAGAAACAAGACATGATGTTGTAGCATTTACACGACAAGTTTCAGAAACATTAGGAGAAGAACGTAAGTGGGTACATTACGGTTTAACTTCAACTGACGTAGTAGATACGGCATTAAGTTATGTTGTTAAACAGGCAAATGAAATCATTGAAAAAGATTTAGAAAGATTTTTAGAAGTTTTAAAAAATAAAGCTATTGAACATAAAACAACTTTAATGATGGGTAGAACACATGGTGTACATGCAGAACCAACTACATTTGGTATCAAAATGGCATTATGGTATACGGAAATGAAACGTAACTTAGAAAGATTTAAACGTGTACGTGAAGAAATTGAAGTTGGTAAAATGAGTGGAGCTGTTGGTACATTCGCTAACATCCCGCCTGAAATCGAAGAACATGTATGTAAAGAACTTGGGTTAGATTGTGCACCGGTTTCAACTCAAACATTACAACGTGATCGACACGCTTACTACATTGCGACATTAGGCTTAATCGCAACTTCTATAGAAAAATTCGCTGTTGAAGTTCGTGGATTACAAAAAACTGAAACAAGAGAAGTTGAAGAAGCATTTGCAAAAGGACAAAAAGGGTCATCAGCTATGCCTCATAAACGTAATCCAATTGGATCAGAAAACGTTACTGGTTTAGCACGAGTTATTCGTGGTTATATCACTACCGCTTATGAAAACGTTCCTTTATGGCATGAAAGAGATATTTCACATTCTTCAGCAGAGCGTATTATGTTACCAGATGTAACAATAGCTTTAGATTACGCTTTAAATAGATTTACAAATATTATAGATAGATTAACAGTATATCCTGAAAATATGAAAAAAAATATAGACAAAACATTTGGCCTTATATACTCTCAACGTGTTATGCTAACATTAATCAATAAAGGTATGGTTAGAGAAGAAGCTTATGATATCGTTCAACCAAAAGCGATGGAATCTTGGGAAACTCAAACACCATTTAGAACATTAGTTGAACAAGACAGTAGAATTACTGAATTATTGGACGCTAAAGAATTAGATGAATGCTTCGATGAAAATCATCATTTAAACCAAGTAGATACAATATTCAAGAGAGCTGGAATCGAATAAAATAGTTTATGCTGTACTTTAATAGAGTAATGCATTAAAATGCAATTAATGAACTTATTAAACAGGGGTTGATTTTTTGCAAATTGAAAAATTACGAGGTCAAGCACTAAACGAACTATTTGATGCTATTTTAACGCTCGAAACTAGAGAAGAATGTTATCAATTTTTTGATGACTTATGTACAGTTAATGAAATACAATCATTATCTCAACGACTTCAAGTTGCTAAGATGATTAAACAAGGCAACACATATGCACATATTGAAAAAGAATCAGGTGCATCGACAGCTACTATTTCACGTGTTAAACGTTCTTTGCAATGGGGCAATGATGCTTACACGATGATTTTAGAAAGAATGAACATAGAATTCGAAAAATAGATAATAGAGTCTGAGATACATATCTCTCACTCAAAATACAGGCTGAGACATTTAATTATGTCTCAGCCTTATTCATTATATTTAATTTTGATAAATTATATGAAAAGCTATATAATTATTAAACTAGGTTAATTAGGGAGCGTTTATAATGAAGAAGTTATTTACAGCACTTGCTGTTGCTACACTTTTATTAAGTGCATGTGGTATACAGCAAAATACAGAAGATAATCAGTCAGAAGAGAATAAGTCTAACAATGAATCGAAACAAAATGAAAACAACAAGCAAAAAGAAAATGAAAAACAAGATGAAAAAGATAAACATAAAGTTACTAAGAAAAATGGTGTAACTTATGTTGACGGTCATGTTTTTGTAAATAAAAAAATTGATTTACCTAAAGATTATGCGCCTGGTGAAAATGCTACTGCAAGAAATCAATTGAACAAATTAATTCAAGATGCAAGAAATCAAGATTTAGATTTAGTGTTTAGAAGTGGTTATCGTTCTTATGAGAGCCAAGAACAGTTATATAAAGATTATGTAGCAAGAGATGGAGAAGAAGCTGCAAACCAGTATAGCGCAACACCTGGTAACTCAGAACATCAAACAGGTCTCGCTTTTGACGTAGGTTCTGATACAGCTACAGATGATTTTAGATCTTCTTTCGGTGATACTGATGAAGGTAAATGGATGGAAAAACATGCACATGAATATGGGTTTATTATTAGATATTTAGAAGGTAAAGAAGATATTACCGGATATCAATATGAACCATGGCACTTAAGATATGTTGGAAAAGATTTAGCACAGAAGATTCATCAAAAAAATGTAACATTAGAAGAGTATTTTGATTATGGATATTAATTTTATTAAATGCTAAAAACAATAAGCGAATTTTTACGATTATGAGGAGCGTATTATTCGCTTCTTTTTTGTTTGAAATCGTCTATTTCATTTCGGAATTCAATCACAAAAATGCTATAATTAATCTTATGATAATTAAAGGAGATTGAGTATGTACGATATTAAATTGTGGCGACATGTGTTTAAATTAGATCCTGCTAAATCCATAACAGACGATGATTTAATGAAAGTTTGTGAATCAGGAACAGATGCCATCATAATTGGTGGTACAGATAACGTGACAGAAGACAATATACTGAATTTGATGAGTCGTGTTAGACGTTATCCTTTACCTTGTGCATTAGAAATTTCGAATATTGAAAGTGTTGTACCAGGGTTCGATTTCTACTTTGTTCCAAGTGTCTTAAACAGTGATGAAGTTAAATATCATAACGGTATTTTACATGAAGCGGTGAAAGAATATGGATACATGATGGATTTCGATGAAATATTTTTAGAAGGTTACGTTGTTATGAATGAAGAAAGTAAGGTAGCAAAGTTAACTAAAGCTAATACTCAATTGGATGTTGAGGATTTAATAAGTTATGCACGTATGGTCGATAAATTATATCATTTACCAATTTTTTATTTAGAATATAGTGGTAAGTATGGCAACGTAGAAGAAGTAAAAGCTATTAAAGAACATTTAGAGCAAGCACAACTTTTCTACGGTGGCGGTATCAATGATTTGAATAGTGCTCAAGAAATGGCAGAGTACGCAGATACAATAGTAGTTGGTAACATCATATATGATAATTTAAAAAAAGCTTTACAAACTGTAAAAGTAAAACAATAAAGGAAGGTTTTTATGAACGCATTGTTAGATAGAATGAATGACGAACAAAAACAAGCAGTCAAAACGACTCAAGGCCCATTATTAATCATGGCAGGTGCTGGTAGTGGTAAGACTAGAGTGTTGACGCATAGAATAGCATATTTACTTGATGAAAAAGATGTATCGCCATATAACGTATTGGCTATAACGTTTACAAATAAAGCAGCTAAAGAAATGAAAGAAAGAATCAGTCATCTCGTTGGTCCTGAGGCTGAAAGTATTTGGATATCAACATTCCATTCAATGTGTGTAAGAATCTTAAGACGTGACATTGATCGAATTGGAATCGAAAGAAATTTCACAATTATTGATCCAACTGACCAAAAGTCAGTTATAAAAGAAGTATTAAAAAAAGAAAATATAGATAGTAAAAAATATGAACCAAGAATGTTTATTGGTGCTATTTCTAATTTAAAAAACGAATTAAAGACAGCTGAAGATGTAGAAAAAGAAGTGAATGATTTTTATGCTTCAATGGTCGCACGAGTATATAAAGGCTATCAAGAAAAATTATTAAGAAATCATGCTTTAGATTTTGATGATTTAATTATGTATACGATTCAGTTATTTAATCGCGTACCAGAAGTATTGGAATATTACCAAAATAAATTCCAATATATTCATGTAGACGAATATCAAGATACAAACAAAGCGCAATATACACTTGTACAATTATTAGCAAATAAGTTTCAAAATATATGTGTGGTAGGTGACTCTGACCAATCTATATATGGTTGGCGTGGTGCTGATATTAAAAATATTTTATCTTTTGAAGAGGATTATCCAAACGCACAAACTATTTATTTAGAACGAAATTACCGTTCAACTAAAACTATTTTAACTGCAGCCAACGAAGTCATCAGAAACAACTCAGAGAGAAAACCGAAAGCTTTATGGACTGACAATACTTCAGGTGGAAAAATTCAGTATTATGAAGCGACAACTGAACGTGACGAAGCAGAATATGTTATTCGTCAAATATTAAAGAAAAAGCAAGAAGGGTATAATAATCAAGATATCGCGATTTTATATCGAACAAACGCACAATCCCGTGTGCTTGAAGAAACATTTTTAAAATCCAACATTCCTTATACTATGGTAGGCGGCACAAAGTTCTATGACCGTAAAGAAATTAAAGATATTTTAAGTTATTTACGTTTAGTTTCAAATAGTAATGATGATATTAGTTTTGAGCGTATTATAAACATACCAAAACGAGGCATTGGTCCTTCTTCTGTTCAAAAAATTGCACAATATGCTTCTATAAATAATTTAAGTTATTTTGATGCATTAGGAGAAGTAGACTTTATTGGTTTATCTAAAAAAGTCACTCAAGAAGGTGCAGATTTTTATGAGATGATGAATAACTTTATGCAGCAGCAAGAATTTTTATCTATAACAGAATTAGTTGAACAAATTTTAGATAAATCTGGTTATAGAAAAATGCTTGAAAATGAACAAACTTTAGAATCTCAAAGTAGACTAGAGAACATCGATGAATTCTTATCAGTACCTAGAGACTATGAAAAGAACACACCAGTTGAAGAACAATCTTTAATGAATTTCTTAACAGACTTATCATTAGTTGCAGACGTAGATGACGCTGATTTAGAAGCGGGTGTTACTTTAATGACAATGCACTCAGCCAAAGGTTTAGAGTTTAAAATAGTGTTTATAGTGGGTATGGAAGAAAGTATTTTCCCTCACTTCAGAAGTTTACAATCTGGAGAAGAACATGAAATGGAGGAAGAACGACGCATAGCATATGTAGCTATTACACGTGCTGAAGAACAATTACATGTGTCTCATGCAACGACTAGAAGTTTATTTGGTAGATCTCAAGCTAATATGAAATCTAGATTCTTAAAAGAAATCCCAGAAGATTTATTAGACGGCGTTAAACCAAAAACTTCATTTAAATCTAAACAAACAGCAGCGCCTAAACGTGGTTTTGCGAGAAGAGTTAATAATAATCAAAATTCTAATACTACTTGGAATGTAGGAGATAAAGTAACGCACAAATCATGGGGCGAAGGAATGGTTAGTGCAGTAAATGATAAGAACGGTTCAGTTGAATTAGATATTATATTCCAAAAAGAAGGACCAAAGAGATTACTGGCACAGTTTGCACCAATTGAGAAAAAAGGAGAATAAATATGGAAGAATTAAAATCAAGAGTTGATGAACTTCACCACTTATTGCATAAATTTAATTATGAATACCATGTATTAGATAATCCATCTGTTCCTGATAGTGAATATGATAAATTACTACATGAATTGATCTCAATTGAGGAAGAACATCCAGAACTTAAAACAAGTGATTCGCCAACTGTAAGAGTTGGTGGACCACCTTTATCTCAATTCGAAAAAATTAATCACGATACACCGATGTTATCTTTAGGTAATGCTTTTAACGAAGAAGACCTTAGAAAATTTGACCAGCGTGTAAGAGATAAAGTAAGTAATATAAAATATACTTGTGAGCTTAAAATTGATGGACTAGCAGTATCTCTAAAATATGATAATGGGCGTTTTGTGCAAGGTTTAACAAGAGGTGATGGTACTACTGGTGAGAACATTACTGAAAACTTAAAAACAATTCACGCAATACCTTTAAAAATTAAAGAACCTCTTTCTATTGAAGTGCGTGGAGAAGCATATATGCCTAGAAGTTCTTTCCTTTCTTTAAATGAGCAAAAAGAAAAGAATGGAGAACAACTATTTGCAAACCCTCGTAATGCGGCTGCAGGATCATTGCGACAATTAGACTCTAAGCTAACTGCTAAGAGAAAGTTAGATATTTTCTTATATAGTGTGAATGATTTAACAGAAATTGAAGCGAGCAGTCAATCAGAAGCGTTAAACAACTTAGATGAACTCGGTTTTAAAACGAATAAAGAAAGAGAAACATTTGATGATATTGAAGGTGTATTATCATTTATTGAAAAATGGACAGAAAAAAGAAACCAATTGCCTTATGATATAGATGGAATTGTTATAAAAGTAGATGACTTAAGTCAGCAAGAAGAGCTAGGATTTACTCAAAAATCACCAAGATGGGCAATTGCTTATAAATTCCCGGCAGAAGAAGTTTTAACAACATTGTTAGATATTGAATTAAGTATAGGTAGAACAGGTGTAGTAACACCAACTGCTATATTAGAACCAGTTAGAGTAGCTGGAACGACTGTCTCTAGAGCATCATTACATAATGAAGATTTAATCCATGAAAAAGATATTAGAATAGGCGACAAAGTCGTTATTAAAAAAGCAGGAGACATCATACCTGAGGTTATACGTAGTATAGTAGAAAGTAGAGCAGAAGATAGCGAAGTTTATCACATGCCAACACATTGTCCTAGTTGTGATCATGAGCTTGTCAGAATCGAAGGAGAAGTTGCTCTACGTTGTATTAATCCTAAATGTCCAGCTCAACTTGTCGAAGGGATCATTCACTTTGTATCAAGACAAGCTATGAACATAGATGGTTTAGGCGAAAAAATTATCGAACAATTATACACGCACGATAAGATTAAAGACGTAGGCGACTTATACTATTTAACAAAAGAAGATTTATTACCGTTAGAAAGAATGGGCGAGAAAAAAGTTCAAAATTTATTAACGGCAATCGAAGCATCTAAAGAAAAATCATTAGAACATCTGTTATTCGGATTAGGTGTTAGACATCTTGGTATTAAAGCAAGTGGAGTGATTGCTGAAAAGTTTGAGACGATTGATCGATTATTCGAAGCACAAATTGATGACTTAACTGAAATTCCTGATGTTGGTCATAAAATGGCTCAATCTTTAGTAACATATATGGAAAATGAAGACATACAAGTTTTAATTGAAAAATTAAAAAAGAAAAATGTTAATATGACATATACAGGTGTTAAACAATCCGAAATAGAAGGTCATCCAGATTTTAGTGGAAAAACATTTGTCTTAACTGGTAAAATGACAGAGATGACACGACCAGAAGCTACTAATATATTACAATCATATGGAGCTAAAGTAACAAATAGTGTTACTAAAAACACAGATGTTGTAATAGCTGGTGAAGAAGCAGGTTCTAAACTCGAAAAAGCAGAAAAATTAAATATCGAAGTTTGGTCAGAACAAGACTGGTTGGATAAATATCGTAATATCAATGAATAGAGGTTAATGATATGAAAAAAGGGTTACTAATATTAGCATCTGTTATGTTACTTACAGCATGCTCATCTGATACAACTCAAAAAGATAACCAAAACAAATCTGAAAAAGATAAAGAACAAACAAAACAGATTTCTACTGGTATGCAAATCTCAAATGATTATTATCGTACTTTATTACCATTTAAAATAAGTGCTGCTAGAGGATTAACACAAGATAATATGGTATCTAGTTATAATAGCGAAGCATTTGAAAGTGGCTTGTTAGACATTAGTAAACAAACATTTTCACCTGATGAATATTTGTACCGTGATGGTCAATATCTTGAAAAAGATACAGTTAGAGCTTATTTAGCGCCTAAATATACTAAAGATGAAATAAAGAATATGAGTGCTGAAGAAAAGGAAGAAAAACAAGCTGGTGAAAATTTAGGTCTGAACCCAAGTCATAAAGGCGAAACAGACCCTGAAAAAATAGCTGAGAATTCTCCTACATACTTATCTCATATTATTGAGCAAGATTACTTTACCGAAAGTGATGCTAAGAAACAAAAGATCTCAGGTATGACGATCGGTTTAGCAATGAACAGTGAGCATATATATCAAAAAGAAGAATATGGTGAAACATATACTAAAAAGTTAGATGAAAAAGAAGCAGAGAAACAAGGTAAAGAAATGGCGGAAGAAATCTTATCTCGATTACGTGTAAGAGATGATATAAAAAATATCCCGATTAATTTTGCTATATTCATTCAATCAGGTGAAGGTGATATTAAACCTGGTAAGTTTGTAACATATGGAACAAGTGAAGGCGGTGAAAGGTCAGTTAAAAGCTGGGAAAATATGAATGAAAAACATGTCACGATTCCATCATCAGAAGCAGCTGATTTAGACAAAAATTTAAATTCTAATTTCGAACAATTTAACCAGGACTTACAAAAATATTTCCCTAATTTTACACAATCAGTAGGTACAGGTAAGTTTGAAGATGATAAATTAACAGAGCTTGAAATTAAAATTCCACTAGATTATTATGGCAAAGCCGAAGTTATAGGTGTGACGCAATATGTCGCAGATTTATCTGAGAAGTACTTTAAAGGTATAGATGATATTGAAATTTCAATAATTGATGGGGAAGAACCACAGTCTTTAATTACTAAAACAAAAGATGATAAAGAACCAGAAATTCATATTTACAAATAAATAAGAGCTTAAAATAATTCTCCTAATCCGTTAATTTTTAAATAGCAGATTAGGAGAATTTTTAATATAGGAGTGGGGTAGAAATCTCGTTATTGCCAAGATTATGGAGAAAAGGGAGCAAGGCTACCATTATTGACACGTTTGGTGAGAAAAGGCAATAAGACTCCTAAAAATTGCAAGACGTAGCCCACGTGCAACATAATGTCCTCGAATGTTGCAAGACGCGACCCACGTGCAACATAGCGTCTCCAGTTTACCACTATCAATACATAATAAAGCTCCCAATCCATCGGATCGGGAGCTTTACTCTGACTACAAATATTATAATCTATAATCATTTATTTTATTTTTCATCTAAAATACGATTCATTTTATCTAGATTATCAATAACGTGTTTTTCTGGTTTTTTCGTAAATGAACTTACAACTGTTGTTACAACAACGTTAGTTAAGAAACCAGGGATAATTTCATAAAGTTCGAAAATACCTCCGTGTCCTTTCATCATAATCCAGAATAATACTACGATAGATGATGTTACCATACCTGCGATAGCGCCATTTTTACTTAAGCCTTTCCAGTATAATGACATTAATACTAGAGGTCCGAATGCTGCACCGAAACCAGCCCAAGCATTACCTACTAAGTTTAAAATAGTATCGTTTGGCGTCCATGCTAACATCATAGCAACGATTGCTACAAGTAATACTGCAAAACGTCCTATTAATACAAATTCTTTATCTCTATCTGCTTCTTTACCTCTTTTTCTAGTTATAATCTTATAGAAGTCTTGAGTTAAAGCACTTGATGTAACAAGTAATTGAGATGAAATTGTACTCATGATAGCAGCTAATATAGCAGCTAATATAGCAGCTAAGAAGAACCCACCAACTAATGGATGGAACAATACTTGACTCATTAAAATAAAGATTGTTTCTGGGTTATCAATTGTTTGAGTTGTATCATGAATGTACGCAATACCAGTTAAACCAACTAAACAAGCACCAATTAATGAAATAGCCATCCAGCCAATGCCGAAACGTCTAGCTTTTGGTAAAAGTTTATGAGATTTAATTGACATGAAACGAACGATTATGTGAGGTTGACCAAAGTAACCTAAGCCCCATGCTATTAAACCAATGATACTAATTGCTGAAGTACCTTTAAACAAATCAAGGTTTGTAGGTTTTACTTCTGCAACTGTGTTAAATGTATCAAAACCATTTAGCGTTATTAGTGCTGCAATAGGGACCATAACCATCGCTATTAACATAATGACACCTTGGAAGAAGTCTGTTAAAGAAACAGCTAAGTATCCTCCAAAGAAAGTATATATTACAACGATACCCATTGTTAAAATAGCTCCAAGTCTATAATCTAAACCGAATGCACTTTCAAATAGTGTACCACCAGAAACCATACCTACTGATGTATACAATGTAAAGAATACTACTATAATAATACCTGAAATAACTTTTAATACATGTGTATTGTCTGCTACGCGTTTTTCAAAGAAATCTGGAATTGTAATCGCGTTTCCTGTGTGTTCTGTATAAACACGTAATTTTGGTGCG
Organism: Mammaliicoccus lentus; assembly: GCF_002902755.1. Taxonomy (GTDB): domain Bacteria; phylum Bacillota; class Bacilli; order Staphylococcales; family Staphylococcaceae; genus Mammaliicoccus; species Mammaliicoccus lentus. The sequence continues at coordinate 70,940 of NZ_PPRS01000018.1, forward strand.
ACTAATATGTAATTTAACCAAGCACCTACTGTTAAACCGATAGCTAACCATGTTGCTGATAGACCAATGCTATAAACTTCTCCCGGAAGCCCCATAATCATCCAACCACTCATATCGGATGCACCAGCGGATAAAGCTGTTACGTAAGGACCTATACTACGGCCACCTAACATGTACTCATCTAAATTGCTTGTAGATTGTTTATATGCATAATAACCAATCGCTAATAGTACAACAAAATAGACTATAATCATGAAGTAAGTCTGCCAGCCTGAAACAACTCCAGCACTAACGTCAATTTGTCCTAAAATAAACATTTTCCCGCTCCTTTATATTTTTTAAAGTTGCACGTTGCCCATTATACACAATTGAAATAATATTCAAAGGGTAAAAAGTAACCAAAGTGTATATTTAGCTTACCATGTTTTGATTTTCATGTCACAAATTGTACACAATTCGAATAAAAGTAAAATATGCTGACGCCTGTGTTTATGTAGGGTATAGCGAATTTTTAAAATTCAGCCAAAACTTAAAAGTTTGACTAATTAAAATATTAAAAATTTCTTATTAATTTTTTAGAATTTTAACCATTTCATCAAAATTATTTACTGTTTTTTCCTCTGGAGGATTTGTGAATAGGCTTACAATGATTGTTAAAATCATACTCATTATAAAACCAGGAATAATTTCATAAAATTCAAAAATACCGCCGTGTTCTTTCATTAATATCCAAAATATTACAATTAGTGAACCACTTACTATCCCAGCTATAGCTCCGTATTTAGTAAGGCGTTTCCAATATAACGATAATAGTACAAGGGGACCAAATGCCGCTCCAAAGTCAGCCCAAGCATTTCCCACTAAATTGAGTATTGTATCGTTTGGATGCCAAGCAATATACATTGCGATTAAGGATACGATTAATACTGAAATACGTCCGACGAGAACGAACTCTTTTTCGTGTTCTTTATCTTGTAATGTCTTACCTCTTAAAAGCATATAAAAATCTTGAGTTAATGCACTAGAAGTGACTAGTAATTGTGAAGATATCGTGCTCATAATAGCTGCTAAAATAGCTGCTAAGAAAAATCCGCCGATTAATGGATGGAATAAAAATTGACTCATCACAATAAAAATAGTTTCAGGATTATCGACTTTTACATTGTTTTCTTCCACAAAAACGATACCGATAAGACCTGTAATACATGCTCCGATTAAAGAAATTGCCATCCATGAAATACCGATTCTTCTAGCTCTCGGCATTAATTTGTGAGTTTTAATAGACATAAAACGTACTATAATATGTGGTTGACCAAAGTAACCTAACCCCCAAGCGAGTAAACTGATAATGCCAACCGTTGTTGTTCCTTTAAACCAATCTAGACTAGTGGGGGTTAATCGGCCGACTTCTGAAAATGTATCTAGACCATTTAATTTGAGTATAGCTACTATTGGAACGAGCACTAAAGCTAATATCATAATGACACCTTGAAAAAAGTCAGTTAATGATACAGCTAAATAACCTCCAAATAATGTATAGAGAATAACGATGCTAGCAGCTAGTATTAAACCGACATGATAGTTTAATCCAAATGCACTATTAAATAAAACACCGCCTGCCACCATTCCTGAATGTGTGTATAAAGTAAAGAATATGACGATTACTAAACCAGAAATTATTTTTACAATTCTAGTATTGTCCGATAATCGCTTTTCAAAGAAATCAGGTAATGTTATCGCATTGTCGGAAAGCTCTGTGTAAATTCTTAAACGTGATGCAACTAATACGTAATTAAGCCATGCACCAATCGTTAACCCGATAGCTATCCAAGTAGCTGATAATCCAATACTATAAACAGACCCAGGTAGCCCCATAATCATCCAACCACTCATATCAGAAGCCCCAGCAGATAATGCTGTTACTAATGCACCTAAATCTCTTCCGCCTAACATATATTCGTCAAGCGTGCTTGTCGATCTTTTGTATGCATAAAATCCGATTGCTAACAAAATCGTAAAATATACAGCAATCATGACATATGTTTCCCAAGAAGTTTCGACTTTTACATTTTTAAACGTATTTCCAAGTATTAACATGAAAAACCACCTCTCACTCATTGACTTAAGTTCAGAAATTATTCTGATAATTTATTATACATCAATGTATACGCTTTCATGTAGTTATTTTCTATTAACTTTAGATTTTTATATGAAAATTTGTTAAAATTATATGATGTTAGATTAACTAAGGAGGCGTCGCACATGACGAAAGTAACATCTGAGCAAGTTGAACATGTTGCTAATTTAGCTAGACTTGAAGTTTCACAAGACGAAGTCAATGAATTCACACAATCGTTAGAGGATATCTTAAACTTTGCAGGACAATTAGATGAAGCTAATACAGAAAATGTTGAGCCAACATTCCACGTATTAGATTTACAAAATGTTCTAAGAGAAGATAAGAGTGAATCAGGGATTCCTCAAGAAGAAGCATTAAAAAATGCTAAAGAAACTGAAGCTGGCCAATTTAAAGTACCAGCTATTATGAACGAGGAGGACTAAAGCATGACAATTCGTTATGAAACGGTAGAACGTTTATCAGAAATGATTAAAAACAAAGAAATCAAACCATCTGATATCGTAAGAGACATTTTTGATGCAATTGAATCAGATGATAAAAACATAAAAGCTTTCTTAGCTCTTAACAAAGAAGAAGCTTTAAAACAGGCAGAAGAACAAGATAAATTACAAGCAGAAGATAAAATGGAAGGTAAACTATTTGGTATTCCAATGGGTATCAAAGATAACATTATTACTGAAGGCGTAGAAACGACTTGTGCAAGTAAAATGTTAGAAGGTTTCATTCCTATTTATGAATCTACTGTAATGAATCAATTAAAAGCTGAAAATGGAATTTTAATTGGTAAATTAAACATGGATGAATTCGCAATGGGTGGTTCAAACGAAAATTCTTATTTTAAGAAAACCGTAAACCCATTTGATCATAAAGCTGTTCCTGGTGGTTCTTCTGGTGGTTCAGCAGCTGCAGTTGCGGCTAGTTTAGTACCATTCTCATTAGGTTCAGATACAGGTGGTTCAATACGCCAACCTGCATCATATTGTGGTGTAGTAGGTATGAAACCTACATATGGACGTGTATCACGTTTTGGTTTAGTTGCATTTGCATCTTCATTAGACCAAATTGGACCGATTACACGAAACGTAAAAGATAATGCTTTAATTTTAGAAACAATCGCAGGTCATGATGAAAAAGATTCAACAAGTGCACCTGTTGAAGATGTAGATTTCACTTCAGAAATAGGTAAAGACATCACAGGATTAAAAATAGCAGTTCCAGAAGAGTTTCTTGGTGAAGGTGTATCTGAAGATGTAAAAAATTCAGTTACTGAAGCTGTTAAAACTTTAGAATCTTTAGGTGCTACTGTTGATCGCGTTTCATTACCGAATACTAAATATGGTGTAGCAAGTTATTACATCATTGCATCTTCAGAAGCGTCTGCAAACCTTGCTAGATTCGATGGTATCCGTTATGGTTTCCACTCTAAATCTGCAAATACATTAGAAGAGTTATATAAAAAATCTCGTGGCGAAGGTTTCGGAGATGAAGTTAAACGTCGTATTATGTTAGGAACATTTGCATTAAGTTCTGGTTATTATGATGCTTATTACAAAAAAGCTCAAAAAGTAAGAACATTAATTAAACAAGACTTTGAAAAAATATTTAAAGACTATGATGTTATCGTTGGACCAACTGCTCCAACAACAGCATTTAATATTGGTGAACAAGTTGATGACCCATTAACAATGTACGCGAATGATATTTTAACAATTCCTGTTAACTTAGCTGGCGTACCATCAATATCAATTCCTTGTGGTAAATCAAATGGTCGTCCAATTGGTTTACAAATTGTTGGTAAACCATTCGATGAAAAAACATTATACAAAGTTGCTTATCAATATGAAACACAATTTAACTTACATGATGACTATAAAACATTACAAGGAGAGTGAATCTGAATGCATTTTGAAACAATAATCGGCTTAGAAGTACACGTCGAATTAAAAACAGAATCAAAAATGTTTTCACCATCACCAGCTCATTTTGGTGCTGAACCGAATACAAACACAAATGTAATAGATTTATCATATCCAGGTGTTCTACCAGTAGTAAACAAAACTGCTGTAGATTGGGCTATGCGTGCAGCAATGGCATTAAACATGGATATTGCTACAGAATCAAAATTTGATAGAAAGAACTATTTCTATCCAGATAATCCGAAAGCGTACCAAATTTCACAATTTGATCAACCAATTGGTGAAAATGGTTGGATTGATATAGAAGTTGACGGCGAAACAAAACGTATTGGTATCACACGTTTACACATGGAAGAAGATGCGGGTAAACTGACTCATAAAGATGGTTATTCTTTAGTCGACTTAAACAGACAAGGAACGCCATTAATTGAAATCGTATCTGAACCAGATATTCGCTCACCTAAAGAAGCGTATGCTTACTTAGAAAAATTACGCGCTATTATCCAATACACTGGCGTATCAGACTGTAAAATGGAAGAAGGGTCACTTCGTTGTGATGCTAACATTTCATTACGTCCATACGGCCAAGAAGAGTTTGGTACTAAAGCAGAATTGAAAAACTTAAACTCTTTCAACTATGTTCGTAAAGGTTTAGAACATGAAGAAAAACGTCAAGCTGAAGTTTTATTAGCAGGTGGAGAAATTCTACAAGAAACTCGTCGCTTTAACGAAGCTACTGGCGAAACAATCTTAATGCGTATTAAAGAAGGTTCAGACGACTATCGTTACTTCCCAGAACCAGATTTAGTGCCACTTTATGTTGATGATGAATGGAAAGAACGTGTAAGACAAACAATTCCTGACTTACCAGACGTTCGTAAAGAGCGTTATGTAAATGACTTAGGTTTACCAGCATACGATGCTCACGTATTAACATTAACTAAAGAAATGTCTGATTTCTTCGAAGAAGCGATTGAGCATGGAGCAGACGTTAAATTGACTTCAAACTGGTTAATGGGTGGAGTTAATGAATATTTAAATAAAAATCAAATCGATTTACAAGATACTGCATTAACACCAGAAAACTTAGCTGGAATGATTAAGTTAATTGAAGATGGAACAATGAGTAGTAAAATTGCGAAAAAAGTGTTCCCTGAATTAGCTAAAAATGGCGGCGACGCTCAACAAATTATGAAAGATAAAGGTCTTGTTCAAATTTCTGATGAAGAAACGTTATTAGGATTTGTTACTGAAGCATTAGACAATAATCCACAATCAGTAGAAGACTTTAAAAATGGTAAAGGCAAAGCAATGGGCTTCTTAGTTGGTCAAATTATGAAAATTTCAAAAGGACAAGCGAACCCTCAAGTTGTTAACCAATTACTAAAATCAGAATTAGAAAAAAGATAAAAGATAAATATATGGGTCTGAGACATACTTAATTGTCTCAGACCCATTTTTTCTTTGGTATAACCTTTGTTATTACTTAATACTTTGTGGAATCAATTAAAATGAAATATAAAAATATTTATAGTACACAAAACGTTAATATATTTTACTTTCTAATATGTATCATTTGCTATAATATAAAGATATAAGAATATACAAGAGGGATCACAATGAAAAAAAGAGCTAGAATCATTTATAATCCAACATCAGGTAGAGAGTTATTTAAGAGAGCACTACCAGACGTGTTGATTAAATTAGAACAAGCTGGATACGAAACAAGCGCTCATGCTACAACGAGTGCTGGAGATGCTACATATGCTGCTAAAGAAGCTTTGAAACATGATTATGATGTTATTATAGCAGCTGGTGGAGATGGTACTCTTAATGAAGTTATCAATGGTATCGCTGAAGCAACTAATCGACCTAAATTAGGTTTAATTCCAATGGGGACGGTAAATGACTTTGGAAGAGCATTGCTTATACCTAATGATATTATGGAAGCTGTAGATACAATCATTAAAGGTGATCTCGTGCCAGTAGATGTTGGTAAAATGAACAATCGCTACTTTATAAATATTGCTGGTGGTGGTAAAATCACCGAAGTATCATATGAAGCACCAAGCAAATTAAAGACTATGGTAGGGCCATTAGCTTATTACATCAAAGGTTTAGAAATGTTACCACAAATTAAATCAACAGATATTCGAATTGAATATGATGGTAATGTTTTTCAAGGTGAAGCCATGATGTTTTTAATAGGTTTAACAAATTCAATTGGTGGTTTTGAAAAATTAGTACCAGATGCTGAAATCAATGATGGTAATTTCACTTTATTAATATTAGAGAAAGTTAATTTTGCTGAACTTGGTCATATTATGACATTAGCTTCTAGAGGCGATCACATTAACCACCCTAAAGTACATTATACAAAAGCAAAAACGATTAACGTATCATCATTTGAACAAATACAGTTGAATGTAGATGGTGAATTTGGTGGCGTTCTACCAGCCAATTTTGTGAATTTAAAAAGACATATACAAGTATTTTCTAAATTAGAACGTGTGAAAGCAGAACATGGTATTGAAACTGTAGAACGAGAAAGAGAAAGACTTCACGAAGAGCAAACTGAAGAATAAATACATAGGGACATTTAACTGTCCCTTTTTTCTATGTTGTACGTGAAAGAAGGAGAAATTATGGCAAGTATAGTAAATAAAAACGAAGTGTATACGGGACAAGTTATAGATTTTACACATGAAGGTCATGGCGTTGTAAAATTTGATAGATACCCAATATTTGTACCAAATGCAATTAAAGATGAAGAAATAGAATTCCGAGTTATAAAAGTAAAAAAGCAATTTGCTATTGGTAAACTGTTAACTATAAAAGAAACATCAAATGAAAGAGTTGAACCACCTTGTGAATATTATAAAGTTTGTGGTGGGTGTCAATTACAACATTTAAGCTACGAAGCCCAATTACAAATGAAAAAAGAACAAGTCGTCAATTTATTCAAACGTAAATCGAATTTTGAAGATACCGTTATACATGACACAATAGGTATGGAGAACCCTTGGCATTACCGTAATAAATCTCAAATACCAGTCGGGAAAAATAAACATGGTGAAATTGAATTAGGATTTTATAGACAAAGAAGCCATGATATTGTAAATATCGATCACTGCATGATACAAGATAAGAAGCATGACACAATTATGGTTAAAATAAAGCGATTAATAGAAGATTTGAATTTAAGTATTTATAACGAACATAAGCATAAAGGTGAATTAAGACATATCATCTTAAGAACAGGTTATTATACTGGGGAAACTATGGTTATTTTTGTAACAAACAGTAAACAATTAAGTCATAAAAATCAAATCATAGAATTTATTACTTCAGAATTTGATAATGTAGTTAGTATTAAACACAATGTGAACCGAGAAAAATCAAATGTTATAATGGGAAGAACTTCTTATACACTTTATGGACAAGATACAATTACAGATCAACTAGCAGAATATCAATTTAAAATATCAGATACATCTTTCTATCAAATTAATCCAACTCAAACCGAAAAACTATACAGCAAAGCATTAGAATACGCACAATTAAACGGTGAAGAAACAGTAATTGATGCATATTGTGGAATTGGCACAATAGGGTCATATATGTCACAAAAAGCTAAACACGTATATGGTGTAGAGATAGTAGAACAAGCTATAGAAAACGCAAAAGAAAATGCGAAAATCAATCATATAGAGAATGCGACATGGGAAGCAGGAAAAGCAGAAGAAGTTATATTAAAATGGCAAAAAGAAGGTATCAAGCCAGAAGTCGTTATGGTCGATCCACCAAGAAAAGGGTGCGATCAAACATTCATAGAAACACTAATTGAATTGTCACCAAAGCGTATTGTGTATATATCATGTAATCCAGCAACACAAGTAAGAGATGTAGAAATCTTAAAAGGAAGCGGCTATCAACTAAAAGAAATAACTCCTGTAGATATGTTTCCACACACGACACATGTAGAAACAGTCGCTTTAATAGAGAAAATAAGTGAATAAATAAGTAATGGGGTGATTAAATGAAACAGAGAATTAACGAATATAACCTACCAATTGGTGAAGAGTTACCTAACTGGCAGCCAAGAAAGTTTCCTACTGATATACATTATGTCGGTAAGTATACTATTATTACTCGGTTATCTCATTCACACACTAAAGACCTCTATAATGCATATAGAGATTCTCATCCTAGTAATTGGACTTACTTACCATATGAGTATCCTCAAGACTATGAATCTTTTGAAGAAGAGTTAAACGAAAAGATTGAAAGCACGACAATTATCTTCTATGCGGTGATAAATAAAGAGACAAACAAAGCTCTAGGAATATTTAGTTTAATGAGAGTTGATCAAGCAAATGGAGTAGTCGAAGAAGGACATGTTAACTTTTCAGATTCATTAAAAAGAACAAGAATGTCTACAGAAGCACACTATTTATTAGCGAAATATGTATTCGAAGAACTTCAATACAGACGCTACGAATGGAAATGTGATTCTTTAAATGCTAACTCCTATAAAACTGCATTACGTTTAGGTTTTCAGTATGAAGGGACTTTCAGAAACGCTGTAGTCTATAAAAATCGCTCAAGAGACACATGTTGGTTTTCCATGTTAATAGAGGAATGGCCGAAGCATAAACAAGCATTTAATAAATGGTTGGCAGAAGAGAATTTTGATGAAGAAGGAAGACAACTTCACAGGTTAGAAGAATTTAAGTAAATAAATTTATTAAACAACCAGTTTATTAGCTGGTTGTTTTTTATTATTTTGAGCGATATTATTGTTTGTAAACGCATTCATCTGTATAAATAAGTTAAGGAGGGTTGTTTATGAAACGAATGTTGGCAAGTGCTATTTCTGTAAGTTTTTTATTAACGGCTTGTGGTAATGATTCTGAGGAGAGTGTGAATAAGACTGAAGAGAGTAGTGATGAAAAGCAAAATGATTCTAATAAACAACAAAGTGATTCGGATGAGAAGAAGTCTAATGATGAGGAATCTAAAGGTATGGAGACTGTGGTTGATGGTTTGAACACACCTTGGTCTATTGAGAAGATGGATAATACTTTTTATTTAACTGAGCGTCCTGGCAAGATTGTTAAGATTGAGGGTAATCAGAAGACTGATCAAAAGGTGAACTTAGATGAGAAGATTGCAACTGCTGCTGAAGCGGGATTATTAGGCTTTGTGTTGGCACCTGACTTTAAAGAATCCAATGAAGCTTATGCTTATTATACGTATGAAGGCAACGAAGGGCAGTTTAATAGAATTGTAAAATTGAAGTTAGATGGTGACTCATGGGAAGAAGAGGAAGTATTATTAGACAAAATTCCGAGTGGAGATTTCCATCATGGTGGTCGATTGAAGATTGGTCCTGATGATAAGTTGTATGCTACTACTGGTGACGCTGCAAATGATGAAATTGCACAAGATAAAGATTCTTTAGGTGGCAAGATTTTAAGGTTAAATTTAGATGGTAGTAAACCGAAAGATAATGCATTTTCAAATTCATATGTTTATAGTTATGGTCATAGAAATCCGCAAGGTCTTGTGTGGCCTTCAGATAATAAGCTTTATGCTAGCGAGCACGGAGACTTAGCTAATGATGAAATTAATGACATAAAGAAAGGTAAAAATTATGGTTGGCCGGTTATAGAAGGTAATGAAGAAAAAGATGGTATGGTGTCACCGTTATTTACTTCTGGAGCAGATGAAACATGGGCTCCTTCAGGTTTAGCTTACCATGATGGGAAAATCTATTCTGCAGCTTTAAGAGGTGAAGCAGTTCTAGAATTTGACACTAAAATTGATAAAGTTAAAAAGGTCATTACAGATCACGGACGTATTCGAGATGTCATGATTGAAGGAGAAACGTTGTATTTCATTAGTAATAATTCAGATGGTAGAGGTAATCCTTCTGATAATGATGATAAGCTATATAAAATACCATTAAACCAATTAAAATAATATCAAATAAGTTAAATTAAGAATAGAATTAATATCGTTTTTAATCTATAATATGAGGGGACGGATAAAGAGATTCAATCTGATGGAGGAATTGTATGTTAAAAATTGACTTACTCAATAGCACTTCTATATTAAAACGATTAGCATTATTACAATTTGTCCTATTTCTTTCACTCGTATTAATTGGTTTTAAAGTAATGGCGAATTTTATATATATACAAGAAGAAGGTATTCTTAGAAATATTATTGTAGGTGTTATTGGTTTAATAATTTTAATATTTATTCATGAACTTATTCATGGTATTTGTTTTAAAATTTTTCAACCATCGAAAAAAGTAAAATACGGTTACAAGAGTGGTATGTTCTACGCATCTATGCCAAAAGAAATATTTACACGTAGACAATTTTATACCATTGCGCTAGCTCCATTTGTAATTATTAGTATTGGTTTACTTTTGGTACTATTATGGTTGAAATTAAGTTCGATTATATATATTTTTGCATTCCATGGTGCAGCTTGTATAGGGGATTTCTATATGGTGCAAGTTTTATATAATCATCAACAAATGAAATATATCGAAGATACTGATGTAGGCATAAATTTATATACTGACAAGAAAAACATATCTTCAACAACTTAATACAATTTTTGTTATAATATATAGGAATTTGGGAAACCATATTCCTATTTTTTATTGAGGTGTTAAAGATGGAACGTCGAATCATTCATATAGATATGGATGCATTCTTTGCTCAAGTAGAAGTGAGGGATAATCCAAAGTTAAAAGGTAAACCGGTTATCATCGGTGGTAGAGCTTCTGGACGTGGCGTTGTATCGACTGCAAGCTATGAAGCTAGAGAATATGGTGTACATTCTGCGATGCCTATGGCTAGAGCCCATCAATTATGTCCTGATGGTTATTATGTTCGGCCTAGAATTAATCATTATAGAGAAGTTTCTAATGAAATTATGGAGATATTTAAAAGTTATACTGATATAGTTGAACCATTATCTTTAGATGAGGCATATTTAGATGTAACTGAACTAGTTCGCAGAGATTTATCAGCCTCTACTATTGCTCAATATCTTCAAAGAGACATTTACGATAAGACACAACTTACTTCTTCGGCAGGTGTTTCGTATAATAAATTTTTAGCAAAACTTGCTAGTGGTATGAACAAGCCGAGTGGTAGAACAGTTATAAATTATGAGAACACACATGACTTATTGATGTCACTACCAATAGGTAAGTTTGCAGGAGTAGGTAAAGTGACTGAAGAAAAAATGAAAGAATTGAACATCCATACTGGTCAAGATTTATATGATTATAGTCAAATGGAACTTATTCAAATGTTTGGGAAAAGAGGATTGAGTTTTTATAATAAAGTAAGAGGAATTGATAACTCACCTGTTAAACCAGTAAGAATTAGAAAGTCTATAGGTAGAGAAACTACTTTTGAAACAGACCAAAATGATGATGATTTCATATTAAATAAAATACGTACTTTAAGTGGAGAAGTAGCTGTTAGAGCAGATAAGCACGAACTTGCAGGTCGTACTATAACGGTGAAAATGAAAACTCATAATTTTGAAACATTGTCTAAACAAACAAGTGTGAATAACCCTGTACATGATGAAGTAGAAATATATAACATTGCATATGAACTATATAACAGTCTTAAAGATCAAGATACAGCAATTAGATTAATTGGTGTTTCAATAGGAAATTTAGTGTCTAAAACATACCGGAATTTGACGATATATGACTTTTTATAAGTAGAAAACTTGATAAAGTGTTAAAGTACTAGTATCCTAATATAGATTGTGATTAAGTTTTGAAATCACATTGAACGGGTATTTATTCATTATTCATTATTCAGAAAGTAGAGATTGATATGAAATTTAAATTTGCTATTATCGGAATAACAGTATTAATGATTTTACTTTTTGTAAAGAGTACAATCGATACAGGAAGTTTTGATATTGTTAAATTAATAGGTATTGTTGCTATCGCTTTATTATTATTCTGGGCAGATCGAAAATTAGAAAGACCAGTCAATAAAGCAAGTCTTAAAAGAGATATTAAAAAAGAATTTCAGCACAAAGAATAAAATAAAAAATAGGGAAGCAACTTTTAATTAAGTTGTTTCCCTATTTTTTATATACATATTTTTTGTCAGATAAAGTTTTACCGTAAATGTTTATGACACTGTTTAAATCTTGATAGTGTTGCAACAATCTATAAGTGATAATTGCACATGCTTTTGCATCGTTAAGAGCGTGGTGATGACCTTTAAAATCAATATTATAATAAGACATCATATGCGCTAAACCGTATCTATGATTATTTACTGTTTTTCTTGCTAATATACAAGAACAAAAATATGTCATATCGGGTATTTCTATATTCAATTTGATAAGCGATTTAAATAATACATTCATATCAAATTTTGCATTGTGTGCGACAACAGGTAAATCGCCTATGAAGTCCATCATATAAGGGAAGACTACATCAAAAGTAGGGGAGATTTCCACATCAGATGGTTGTATTTTATGAATTTTAATATTAAATTTAGAAAAATAATCTTTAGGATTAACTAAAGTATAAAAATCTTCAGTAATTTGATGGTCAACAACTTTAACCATTCCTATTGAACAAATACTTTCAGGATTGCCGTTAGCCGTTTCAAAATCTAACGCGACAAATGAAGACATTCAATCACTTCCTTTGAAAGTCATTATATGGATATATAATGAAAATGTAAATAAAATTGTTCGAAATGATAAAAATAAAGATGGTGGGGAGGGTTAATGTTACAAGACGAGATCCACGTGCAACGTTCAACTTTAAAATTGCAATATAAAAAGGTCTAGGACATTTATGTCCTAGACCTTTACTTATTTTAAGAATCATTCACCATCTTCATCAAATTGACGAGCAGCTAATTCTTTTTCATATATAAATAGTGCGTTATTATCTTCTTGTATTCTTTCTAAGTAGTCAATGTGTGTTTCAAACATTGATTCTTCTTCAACTTGTTCATCTAAGAACCAATTTAAGAACGAAATAGTCGCAAAGTCATTTTCATTTTTAGCGATTTCCGATAAGTTATAGAAGCGTCGTGTTACATCTCTTTCTTGTTCAAGGCCATCTTTAAATGTTTCTAATAATGAATTAAATTCAGTCTTTGGAGCTTCTAATGATGTAAAGATAGCTTTTTCACCACGGTCATTTATATAATTATAAATTTTCATACCGTGAAAACGTTCTTCTTTAGCTTGTTGAATATAGAAGTTTGCAAAACCGTCATAACTCTTATCCGCACAATATGCTGCCATAGCCATATATGCGTGTGCTGCATAAAACTCGTGATTTAATTGATTGTTTAAAGCGTCTAGTATATTTTTAGATAACATTTAAAATCTTCCCTTCTATAATAAACTTGTTTATATATTTATTATACATTATTTGTAAGGGTATACCAATGTTTTAACTTAGTGAAAGTCTTTTTTAAAAGCTTTTGAACGTGTTATAATAATATGACAGAATAAGGAGGTAACGTATGAAGAAGTATGTTGCGAAAAATATGGCTAAACTTGCTAGGTTTGCAAGTAGAAAAATGGGAAAACAAGGTACCGACCTTCCGGGACAAGTCGCTCGTAAGATAGATCCACTTATATTAAGAAAGTTAGCAAATGATGTTGATGAAATTGTAATGATAAGTGGAACAAATGGTAAGACGACTACTTCCAATTTAATTGGCCATACTTTAAAGAAAAATAATATAAATATAATACATAATAATGAAGGTGCCAATATGGCAGCGGGTATTACTTCAAGCTTTGTTATTCAGTCTAATAAAGATACTAAAATTGCTATTATCGAAATTGATGAAGGTTCAATACCAAGAGTATTGAAAGAAATGACACCAACGATGATGGTCGTAACAAACTTCTTTAGAGACCAGATGGATAGATTTGGCGAGATTGATACAATGGTCGATAATATAGCTAATACAATTAAAGGTAGGGGTATTAAACTATTATTAAATGCTGATGATCCATTCGTAAGTAGATTAAAAATTGCTAGTGATGAAGTTATATACTACGGCATGAAAGCGGGCATTCATGAATTTGAACAAAGTACGATGGTTGAAAGTAAATATTGCCCGAATTGTGGTCGATTATTAAATTACAAACATGTTCATTACAATCAAATTGGTCATTATGATTGTGTTTGTGGATTTAAACGTGAAAAACCTAAATATGAAGTTTCCTCCTTTAAACAAGAGCCATTTATAGATGCAGGTATAAATGGTACTATTTTTGATATGAAAATAGCTGGAGACTACAACGTGTTTAATGTTGTTGCTGCATATACAGTTTTAAGGGAATTAGGGTTGAACGATAAGAGTATTAATGCCGGGTTTGAATCTTATACGTCTGATAATGGGCGTATGCAATATTACAAAAATCGTCATAAAGAAGTATTAATTAACTTAGCTAAAAATCCAGCTGGTTTAAATGCTAGTCTATCAGTAGGTGAACAAATAGATTCGGAGAAAGTATACATTATCAGTTTAAATGATAATGGGGCTGATGGTAGAGATATTTCTTGGATTTACGATGCGGACTTTGAAAAGTTATCACGCCAAAATATAAAAGCAGTTATATGTACGGGACAAAGAGCTGAAGAACTAGCACTTAGATTAAAATATGCAGAAGTAGATGCAGACATTATCATTGAAAAGTCTATTGAAAAAGCGACTGGAATGTCAATGGAGTATCCTCAATTTACTGTTGCTATACCTAACTATACTTCACTATCTCCGATGCATCGTGTACTAAATAGAGCGTTTAAGGAGGAAGTATAATGTCAGCGATAAAAATATTTCATTTTATGCCAGATAAATTAAATCTTTACGGAGATATCGGTAATATTATTGCTTTAAAGCAACGTGCTAAATGGCGCAATATTAAAGTAGAAGTCGTAGATATTATAGATACAGAAGGTTTGAGTTTGGATGATTGTGATATTTTCTTTATTGGAGGAGGCAGTGACAGAGAACAAAGTCTTGCTACTGAACAACTTAAGAAAATTAAAACACAACTAAAAGACGCAATCGAAGACGGCTTGCCAACATTAACGATTTGTGGTGGTTATCAGTTTTTAGGTTCTGAATATGTAACGCCAGACGGTACGAGACTTGAAGGCTTAAATATTTTAGACATATATACTGAATCTAAAAAACAAAGGCTTACTGGAGATATTGTTATGGAGTCTGAAACATTTGGTCAAATTGTTGGTTTTGAGAACCATGGTGGTCGTACATATCATGAATATCCATCACTTGGTAAAGTTATAAATGGGTACGGAAATAATGATACAGATAAAAAAGAAGGTATACATTATAAAAACTTAATAGGTACGTATTTACATGGACCAATATTACCAAAAAATCATGAAATTACTGATTATTTATTGAAAAAAGCTTGTGAAAGAAAAGGGATTGAATTCAGTCCAGAAGAATTAGATAATTCAGTTGAAGAAGCAGCAAAACGAGCTATTATAAATAGGTTGTTAAAAGAAAAATAATATAAAAACAAAAGTCTGGGACATTATCAATGTCCCAGACTTTTGTTTTATTACTTTAACCCTTTTTCGTTATATTAGAAAAACGATCGTTTATAATTCGGTTTATCATTAAGATTTCGTATATGATATGGCTTTTTATTTGGTTTTCATCAAATTCATCGAGGCCTTTAACGCTGTTTTTAAGGATAGATGCGGCTTTTTTTCTGCTTTTTAAATTCTTTATGATTTAATAAATCTTTATAAGAAATGATTAAATTAGAAATTGCTCTTCTTTCATTTTCAGTAAACGTTATGAATGTTTCTTCAGGTAAATAAATGAGATTTAATAAATGAGAATTCAATAATCTATTTGTGTGATACGCCATTTCTACTTTTCTAATATATGCTTTAGATTCTTTTTTCGTACGGTGATAATCATATTCTTCTTTTTGATATTTAATCAATTGTTCTATTTTTGTTGCTGACTGTTGCAATGAAGTCATTTGTTTCATTGATATATTAGATTCATATTCTCCAATGAGTAATTCTTTTAATCTGTTTATGTAAATTTCTAAAATACGACGTTCCATATTTTTATTTATGTTTTCAATTTGTGTAATATATTTTGGTGGTAATATAATGAAGTTTACTAAACCTGCTGTTGTTAACCCGATTGTCGTTGTTGCTAAACGAGATATAAAGTTATATACGAAAGCATCATGGATAACAGGCACCATTGCAACCGCTGTAATAGCAGCTACGAGCATACCATCTATAAGTTTAAGTTGGTAACATACAAATATAGTTACTGTAGCAGCCAAAGAATAACTTAATGGCGACTCACCGAAGAAGTATGTACTGATTACTGCTATAAATGCGCCTAATATAGAAGCTGGGAAGCGGACAAAAGCTTTTTTTAAAGATGCTTTTGCTGTAGGTTCTATTGTGACAATTGATGTTATAACCGCAAAAATGGGATTTAAATTCAAAACCATACATATTAGTGCAGTTAAAAATGTAGCTAAACCTGTTTTGATAATTCTTGCACCTATAAATCTGATTAACCAATTTTCTTTCATATACAAAACTCCGAAATCATTTTTTTATAGTATACCATGTATTTTCTGATATAATAAAGACGACAAAAAAATTTAAAAGAAAGAACGGGATTTAAATGATTATTCAAAACAATGAAGAACTTGAAGGCCTTAAAGAAATAGGCAGAATCTGTGCAATAATTCGTGATGAATTGAAAGAAGCAACGAAACCCGGAATTACAACTAAAGAGTTGGATAACATAGCGAAGGAAAGATTTGAGGAATTAGAAGCAGAATCTGCTCCTATCGCAGAATATGATTTTCCTGGTTATACATGTATAAGTGTAAATGAAGAAGTTGCGCATGGTATTCCTGGTAACCGTGTAATCAATGAAGGTGATTTAGTTAATATAGATGTTTCAGCAAGAAAGAATGGATACTATGCTGACACAGGTATTTCTTTCGTTGTAGGAGAAGCAGATGATCCTAAAAAACAACTTGTAGTAGATGTTGCAGCAATGGCTTTTGAAGAAGCAATGAAAAAGATTAAACCAGGCACTAAATTATCTCAAATTGGTAGAGCTGTAAATTCTACAGCAAGAAAGAATGGCTTGAAAGTAATTAAAAACTTAACTGGCCATGGTGTTGGTCGTTCACTACATGACTCACCACAACATGTTATGAACTATTTTGATCCTTTAGAAAAGCAATTGCTAAAAGAAGGAATGGTGTTAGCAGTTGAACCGTTTATTTCATCAAACGCTACAATTGTTGGCGATGGTAAAAATGAATGGGCATTTGAGACGAAAGATAAAAGTTTTGTCGCTCAAATAGAACATACTATAGTTGTTACTAAAGATGGACCATTATTATTAACGAAATTAGAAGACTAAAAACAGAGGCTGAGACATTGATCAATGTCTCAGCCTAATTCATTCTATATACTTTCTTATCTAAGACTAAGGACCTATAGAAAGTTGGTTCCTAGGTCCATTTCGAGATTTTTAATAACATTTTATAATAGAGGTTAATCTGAAAGAAATAGGTGATTCTATGTTTAATGTTGTTTCAAATCAATTAAAGCAACTTATTCTTGTTTCTTATTATGAAAGTTTAGATACATGTGCAAAGCAATTAGATGTTAAAATAAAAGCAATGGAAGAATATATTTTATATTTAGAACAAAAGCGTCAAAACTTATTTGAACTAATTGAAAAGTATACTTTAGAATTAGACAATAAGTATATGGACAAAATAGAAGACTTTAAAATTACGTATGCCAAAAAATTAGAAGACCATGATTTAGTATGGTTACAAAAACAAATCAATATGTTAGAAAGTGATTCAGCAAAGATTGAAGAAACGATAAAACGTACTTTAGATCAAATTGCACATGCTGTAGCTGAGCGGTCAATGCTCACACAAATGAATTCGCTTCTCTAAAATAGGAGTGGTAGATTGAAGAATAAATTTATATCGACAGAATTATTAATTGTATTAACAATTTTAATTTTATTATCGAATATTTACTATATCTTCTTTGAAAAAATAGGATTACTGCTTGTTGTAATAACGGGCATGATTTTTATTTATGTAGGCTATTTATACTTCCATAAATTAAGAGGTCTAATTTTATTTTGGATAGGGGCTATCTTGTTAATTTATGCGTTACTTTCAAACCCGTATATGCTTATGATTTTATTTTTATTTTTAATATTTTTAGTGATTCGCTATATCATATACAGGAAGAAACCTTTGAAAGTCGAGCATGTCGAAACGACAGCTAACGAAAACATAAATGAGTCTTTCATTAAACAACGTTGGTTCTTACCTCAAAAAACACCTCACTACATATATAAATGGGATGATATCCAAATTCAACAAGCTGTAGGAGATGTAGAATTAGATTTATCTTTAGCTGCCAATTTATCCGAAAACAATGTAATAGTTGTAAGGCAACTTATAGGTAAAACTCAAGTTATCGTACCATATAATTACCAAGTTAATGTACATGTTACAGCTCTTTTTGGTAGATTATATTTAAATGACGAAGTTTACAGAGTTAAAAATGAAACTGTACACTACAACGTTAATAGTCACAAAAATACATTTAAAGTGAATATATTTTACTCAACATTTATGGGAGATGTTGAGGTGATTTTCCGATGAATAACTATTCACGTATCATTGGTTCAATGTTAATACTTGTTTATTCAATTGTAGTTGTATTGTTTTTCTTAGATCGAATATTTATTAACATTATTTATTTTCAAGGTTTGTTTTATACACAAATAATGGGTATACCTGCCTTTTTATTCGTTAATATTGTTGTTATACTTCTTTGTATTATCATAGGTTCAGCAGTAGCTTATAAGATTAATCAGCAACACCATTGGATTAAAGAACAATTAGAACGTTCCTTTCAAGGTGAAGTGTTGGGCGTTAATAATCATGAAATAGATTTACACAAAGAAACGTTAGAAATTTATCAAACTTTAATCCCATTACATGAAGAACTTTATACATTAAGGTTGAAATCTCAACAAATTATTAATGAGTCTTACCAAATGCAAGATTCTGTTGTAAAGAAAATTATAGAAGACGAAAGACAAAGATTAGCTAGAGAACTACATGATTCTGTCAGCCAACAATTATTTGCTGCGAGCATGATGTTATCTGCTATTAAATCTACTGAATTAACCGATCCTTTAGCAAAACAAGTTAATTTATTAGAAAAGATGATTCAAGATTCACAACTTGAAATGAGAGCATTGTTACTCCATTTAAGACCATTAGGTTTAAAAAACAAATCATTGGGTGAAGGTATTAAAGATTTAGTCGTCGATTTAAAACAAAAAATACCTATGAAAGTTGTTTATGATATAGAGGATATAGAAATTGCTAAAGGTACTGAAGACCACTTGTTTAGAATAACGCAAGAAGCAATTTCAAATACATTACGTCACTCTAAAGGTACGAAGTTATCAATAGAATTAATCGAAACAAGCGATTACGTTATTTTAAGATTACAAGATGATGGCGTAGGCTTTGACACATCTAAAAGAGATCCTCAAAGCTATGGTTTAAATACTATGAATGAACGTGCACTTGAAATTGGCGCAACACTTAATATTATTTCTATGCCTAATTCAGGAACGAGAATAGAAGTGAAGGTACCGAATAATAAGGAGGAAGAGTATGACAATTAGAGTATTATTCGTTGATGATCACGAAATGGTAAGAATAGGTATATCAAGTTATTTATCAACACAAGAAGATATCTCAGTAGTGGGTGAAGCTGCTTCTGGTAGAGAAGGAATCGAGAAAGCAGAAGAACTGAAACCAGATATAATATTAATGGATTTAGTGATGGATGATATGAACGGTATCGAAGCAACTCAATATATTAAGCAACACCAGCCAAGCGTTAAAATTGTGATGTTAACAAGTTTTATAGATGACAATGAAGTATATCAAGCTTTAGATGCAGGAGTTGATAGTTATATTTTAAAGACAACTTCAGCAGATGATATCGCTAATGCTATTCGTAAAACTTATAATAAAGAATCAGTATTTGAAGCGGAAGTATTAGTTAAAATGCGTAACCGTATGAATCAAAAAGCTGAATTATTTGAGATGCTCACAGATCGCGAAATGGAAATACTATTATTAATTGCAAAAGGCTATTCTAATCAAGAAATTGCTAGTGCTTCACATATTACGATTAAAACTGTAAAAACACATGTAAGTAATATTTTGAGTAAATTAGAAGTACAAGATAGAACACAAGCTGTTATTTACGCTTTTCAACACAATTTGATAAATTAAAAATAAGTACACACATACAAAATCATATATAAATAAATGCTGCTACTCGGTTGACTAAAATTCAACGAAGTAGCAGCATTATTTTGACTATGTGATTGATATTTAAATCTCTAATAGTATTTTACAAGTTAAAGTGCTATTTAATAGCGTCATAACCGTTTTGTATAAGTTCCAATGACCCGTCATGTGGATCAATGACTAATCCATGTATCGGAATTGATTGGTCGAATAATGGATGATTATAAATTTTTTGTATGTTCGATTCAATGTTCTGTATTACATCGTCAAATCCTCTTAAAAATCGTTGAATGTCAATGCCAGAGTGTTGAATCGTATTTAATGTATCTTGAGTAACACCACGACTTTTCATAGTTTCAATTACTGAACCTACATCAAGGTTACCCATTCCGCAATCTTTATGACCCATTATAATAATTTCTTCTGCGCCAAGAGCGTATATTGCCACTAATAAACTTCGCATTGTTGATCCATATGGGTGCGATATAGTAGCACCTGCATTTTTAACGACTTTAACATCACCGTTTTTAAAGCCTAATGCTTTTGTTGATAGTTCGGTAAGCCGTGTATCCATACAAGTTAATATAACTGCTTTTGCGTTAGGTGTTTTTGTAGTAATAAAGTTCTCATATTCTTTGTTTGCCACAAAGGTCTGATTGAATTTTAAAATATCATTCAATAGAGGCATTCGTCATCTCACCATTTTCTGCTATATTATCAAAAGTTTGCTGTTCTGGTGGCCCATGTTTAAGCATTTTCTTTTGATGTAAAACAGCATTTATTTCTGCTCCAATGATAATGATTAATCCTGTTAAGAATAACCATAACATTAACACGATAATACCTCCGATACTACCATATGTTTTTGAGTAGTTAGCAAAGTTATTAACATATAGTCCAAATAGG
Organism: Mammaliicoccus lentus; assembly: GCF_002902755.1. GTDB lineage: Bacteria > Bacillota > Bacilli > Staphylococcales > Staphylococcaceae > Mammaliicoccus > Mammaliicoccus lentus. The sequence continues at coordinate 92,346 of NZ_PPRS01000018.1, forward strand.
GCACTTGAGCCTAACCATACAATTGTAGTAAAGGCAGCACCAGGAATTACTGAAAGTAATTTAATTTTAATATTTGGAGCTAAAGCGTAAAGCGTCATAAATACTATAAATGTCACGATTAGTGGTAACACAAATTTAATTAAACTAAAGATCCAACGTAATTCAGATTCTAAACCAAGTGGACCAAATAATAGATTACCAAGTTGTTGTCCAAATATTGGTAATGCAATTGCTAAACCAAATACAACAACCATAATGATTGTGAAGAACACACTCATTATTTTTAATACGATTGCGTTACGGCCGTCTTCGACATCATATGCAACATTAAATGCGTTCATTAAAGCTGTCATTCCGTTTGATGCGGACCAAAGCGCCGCAATTAAACCGAATGAGAATAGGCCGCCACTAGCGTTCTGCATGACGTCATCAATTATACCGGTAATCAGTTTAGCTGTATCGCCAGGAGCATTTTCCGAAATCATGTTCGTAATTGTATCTGGACTAATTTGGAACAACGGAATCAATGTTAATATAAAGATAAGTGTAGGGAATAATGCTAATAAGAAGTAGTAAGATAGCTGTGCAGCTAAACCTGTAGCATTATCTTTACTAATTCTATATAATAACGTAGTTAAAATATTACCATTTTTAGTGTATTTTGCCGGCTTATTTATTTTTGATACAAAAAATATTTGATTATCTTTTTTTGGTGTTTTAGATTCAAACACTTGAGGTTGAATATAGTTTTCTTTTTTTATAGACTTTTTTTGTTCATCTTTAAAGTGTTTAGCTTGTTCTAAAAACTTTGAGCTAGATTTATCTTTTGCCATAAAAATTCTCCTAATTATATTTAATGTTAAAAAAGACTAGGTCGCTTAAAGAAGCCTAGTCTTTTAAAATTTATGAATGATTTGGACCTGAGATTTGTCTGTTATTTTTCTTCTCAATGAATGTGTCTTTCGCATCCATAATAGATTGTTCTAACTCTGGGTTTTTACGACGAATTTCTTCTATTACATCTTTCCAATATAAAACTTCGTCTTTAATTTGATCGAATTTAGAAGGCTCTCTAGAAGTGTTACCTTCTTTAATATTTTGTACTTGATTTGATAATGATTGACGTGTGTTTTTATCTGCTAATGCAATTGCTGCACCGATAGCGCCACCAATCAAAATTGCAGGAACTAATTTGTTTTGCATAATGTTTTCCCCTTTCAATATATTAATCTAAATAAATATCTTCGACCTACATATCATATCATATAAATGCATAAAATTTGTTTACATAGGCATCATTTATTATTTAAAATTTAACTAATTACATTCATTCCCATTAATGTGATATTGTAAACACAAATAATCTACAATAAAGCGTTTGATAGTAACTTTTCGAATGGCATAATATCAAGATTTTTTCCGATTTTAATTTTAAATTGGCCAGCTTTAGTCCACAAGGTTATTTCTCCGTTTAAGTCTAAAAATTTACCTGCGTTTTCTGTAGACCACATTAAAACTATACTGTATGGTATGGAATAAGTTTCGATTTTTTTGCCACTTATACCTTGTAAATCACGAATTATAATGCGTTTATTAGTAAAGACTGCCGTATCTCTAAATGTTTTGAAAGCACTATAAGCTTCTTCACCATTAGCGAGATATTGATTAATTTCATTTGGAATGTCTATTTTTTCAAATAGTGTCCATGAAAGTATCTCTTGAACTGCCATCTTATATCACTCCTATTAAATTACTTGATTTTATTGTATATAATCTTAATATATATTGTAAAGTTAATGTATAGTTTCACTATTTTAATTATATGTACTTTTTGCTAAACTTATTCTGAAAGGATGATAACAAATGACAGAAACAATTGAACAAATGGTAGATGATCTAAAAGAAAAATTACGTCTAGTAAACACGAGTGTGTTGAATAAAGACGCAATTCCAGAAGAAAAGAAAGAGGAATTAAAAGATATTCATACTATGGTTATGTCTAGAAAAAACATTTCAGCAAGTGAGATGAGTGCAATTACTCAAGCATTAGGTGAATTAAGAAAATAGCAGAGGGTGGTTATCAATATGGGATATGAGAAAGACTTACAAAAGTATGCAGAATTATTAGTCAAAGTCGGTTTGAATGTACAAAAAGGGGAACCTGTCTATATTCAAGCATCTATTGAATCAAGTTCATTCGTTCACTTGTTAGTTGAAGAAGCTTATAAAGTTGGCGCAGAAGACGTACAAGTTAAATATAAAGATGATCGATTACAACAATTGAAATATAAATATGAACCAGAAGAATTCTTTAGTGAAATTAAACAATATGTAGTCGATGAAAGATTAGATTACTTAGATAGAAAAGCAGCTTTCTTATCGCTTATATCTTCAAGTCCTGATAGCCTAAAAGATGCTGATCCGAAGAAAATTAATAAAGCTATGGCAGCAAGTGGTAAAGCATTTAAAGATTATATGGTAGCTATTCAAAGTGATAAAGTAAGCTGGTGCGTTGCTGCTTATCCTTCTGTTGGATGGGCAAAAATGATGTACCCAGATTTAGATGATCAAGAAGCGTTTGATAAACTATTAGAAACAATATTAAAAACAGTACGTGTTGACCAAGAAGATCCGGTTAAAGCTTGGGAAGAGCATGATAAGACATTACATGAGAAGGCTGAATACTTAAATAATAAAAAGTATAAAGCGTTGCATTATAAATCTGAAGGCACAGATTTAACAATTGAATTACCGAAACTTCAATATTGGAGCGGTGCTAGTTCAGTAAACTCTAAAGGTAATTCATTTGTTGCTAATATGCCAACTGAAGAAGTATTTACTGCACCGCATAAAAATGGTGTAAATGGAACTGTTAAAAACACTTTACCATTGAGCCATTCCGGTAATATCATCGATGATTTCACGATTACTTTTAAAGACGGAGAAGTTGTTGATTATAAAGCTGGTGTAGGTGAAGAAATATTAAAAGGTATTTTAGAAACAGATGAAGGTGCTAAAAGATTAGGTGAAGTAGCACTTGTGCCAGTAGATTCACCGATATCTAACATGAATGCTTTATTCTATAATACATTATTTGATGAAAATGCCTCATGCCACATTGCTCTTGGTTCAGCTTATGCATTCTGTATTGAAGCTGGTAAAAATATGACAGAAGAAGAACTAGCTGAAAATGGCTTAAATGACTCTATGACACATGTTGACTTTATGATAGGTAGTAAAGATTTATCAATCGATGGTATTTTAGAAAATGGTGAGAGAGAACCAGTCTTTAGAGATGGTAACTGGGCATTTTAAAACATAGCCAATTGCTAAAACATCATGTATAATAAAGATAAATAAAATTGTAAAGTTTGTTATTCTAAGGAGGGGTTATCATGAGTACACCTATGGAATGGGCAGTAATGATTGCTTTTGTTTTCTCTATCTTTACATTCGGTGGAGCGATCATGTTATATTTATCGAAAACATTCGATGGCAAAGAATCAGTACGTATTGATACAGCAGAAGAAGCACTAGAAAAGAAAGTTTTCGATGACGAAGAACATTATCATTAATCAATTTTAATGAGGCTGAGACATTATTTATGTCTCAGCCTAAAATATTATATAGGTAGTAGAGAACTGTATTAAATATATCAAGATTTTTAAATTACATAGTTTTTAATAGGGGGATGTAATAATGAAAGAAAGTAAAGGCATGACAGAATCAAGAAGCGTTAAATCTATTCAGATTTTTCCTGAAGATACAAATCATCATAATACTATGTTCGGTGGTAAATTAATTGCAGAAATCGATGAAATAGCTGCTATTGCAGCGATGAGACATAGTGGAAATTCAGTAGTTACAGCATCTATTGATTCTGTAGATTTTATTCAACCGATTAGAACTGGAGAAGTACTTTCTTTAGTTTCATTCGTTACATATGCTGGCACTTCTTCTATGGAAATTTGCGTGAAAGTTGTCAGTGAAGATAATATTAACCAAAATAAACACTTAGCTGCATATAGCTTTTTAACATTTGTTGCACTAGACGAAAATGGTAAAAAAGTTAAAGTACCAGCTATTTATCCAGAAACAGAAGATGAAAAGTGGTTTTACGAAACAGCTAAAGATCGTGTGAATTTAAGACACGAAAGAAGAGACGAAAGCAAGAGAACGTTAGAATTTATGTCGACAAAACTATATATTTAATAAAGTTAGGCTTGGTCATAAATGTCCTGAAAATCCAAAAACAGTAGAAATTCAATTTTAATATTGAATTTCTACTGTTTTTTCTTATATTTATTGCAAATCATGTAAAAATCTTTCTTTTAACTATGTTGTAATGAAAAATCAGAGATGAGGATTTTATGTAAGAAGTATATGGAATGCAAAATGCGGTTCGATAAATAAAAAATATCGAACCGCAAATGTAAAATACGGTCCGATAAATCTAAAACAAGCTAGGATTAGGAAATCTTTTTATAAGTGATTCATTCTATGCTCATTTGCTTTAAAGTCTACATCTTTATAATACATATCTTTTACAAGTAAGTTAGGACCTAAACATTTAACTTTTGGACAATGACAATTTAAAGACTTTGCTAGTGACGAATTTATCCATGTTTGGTAAACATCTTCTAATTTATCTTGTTTAATATTTGCGATTGATCCAGTTTCATCACCGAAATCTGTAACGATAACATCTCCAGAAAATACACTAACATTCAATCTACTTCGACCATCAGGGTCATTTCGTAAAGTGACATTTTCAGCTTGATTTAAACGATTTAATAAGTGCTGATCCGATTCATTTAAGAAGCATGGGTAAAATGGTAATGTGCCAAATAACATCCAAGTATCTTTATCTCTAAAGTCTAAAATATCATGTATAGTTTCCTTCATTTCATCTAATGTCATGATGTTTAACTGACTAGCAAAATCTGATGGGTACATCGGGTGTATTTCATGTCGGCTACATTTCATATCATGTACAATCTCATTATGAATCTTTTTCAAATAAGGTTTAGTGTTACGGTTTAACATTGTTTCAGCTGATACAAACATGCCTTGTTCTGACAAAGTAGCTGAGTTTTGAATCATTTGTTCGTAAAGTTTATAGCGTGCCTTTAAAGGTGGTTTCTTGTCCATTACGTGGAAGCCGACTTCACTGAATTCATCAATCGTACCCCAGTTGTGAGAAATATGCATCACATCTATGTATTCAGCAATTTCTAAATAACGATCTAAAGGCAGTGTTAAGTTAGAATTCATCTGAGTATAAATACCTCTATCATATGCATATTTTAAAAGAGGTACCACTGTTTCTCTAATAGACTTTTTACTAAACATTGGCTCTCCACCAGTAATAGAGATTGTTTTTAGATGAGGAACTTCGTCTAATCTTTTTAAAATTAAATCCATCGGTAAAGTGTCAGGGTCTCTCAATTGTAAAGTGTAGCCAACTGCACAATGCGCACATCTCATATTACATAAAGTCGTAGTTGTAAATTCAATATTACTTAGTTGAAGTGAGCCATGTTCATCTATGTCATTATAAGCTTCCCAAGGGTCGTTATTAATTGTTATTTTTTTCTTCTTTAAACCACTATGTATTGCCATTTATAAAATCCTTTCATCTTGAATGATACCTGTTTAATATCATTCATTTTATAGCACTATCGTTAACTTTGAATAAAATAAACTTTTGTTTACTCTCTCGATTTTTTATTTTCCATCTCTTCAAGCTTTTTGTCAAATGCTTATTTCGCTCTGTGATGGGCCTTTAGTTTTGGTTATTTATGTAGGAATGAATGCCAATACTGGATTATCATTGTTTTTATACTTGTAATCATTCATAATAATATTATTAAAAACATTAAAAGGAGTATCAATATGACCCAAAAGACGTCTTTGACTGATATTAAACAAAGATTATATGATTTTTTAGATGAAATTGAAGCAATGAATCCAGAAGATATGGAAGTTTCTGATGTGGATGAATGGATTGCATTATTAGATGAATTAGAGAAAAAAGTTCAAGCTATGCAAGACTAATACGGTGTCTTCCTATCATAAAATAAACTTGAAATAAGTTTATAATTTCAGATATGTGGTATACAGAGAGTAGACACATTATGAAAGGAAGAGATTGATATTATGAGTAAGAAAGTAGCAGCAGTTGTAACTGACTTATTTGAAGACGTTGAATTAACAAGCCCACAAAAAGCATTAACAGATGCAGGACACGAAGTTGTTGTTGTAGGTGAAGAAAAAGGTAAAGAAATCACTGGTAAAAAAGGCGAAAAAGTTAAAGTAGACGTTGGTATAGATGAAGCAAATGCAGCAGACTATGATGCAGTCTTGATTCCTGGTGGCTTTTCTCCTGATTTATTACGTGGAGATGAAAAAGGACGTTTTGGAGAATTCGTAAAACATTTCGTACAAGAAGAGAAACCTTCATTCGCAATTTGTCATGGACCTCAATTATTAATTGATACTGATTTATTAAATGGTAGAACTTTAACAAGTTTCTTATCAGTTCGTAAAGATTTACAAAATGCAGGTGCAAAAGTCGTTGACGAATCTGTAGTCGTTGACAATGGCATCGTCACAAGTCGTACACCAGATGACTTAGAAGACTTTAACCGTGAATCACTTGCATTGCTTCAATAAATGCTTTAATTGCCACTCACCATTACGGTGGGTGGTTTTTTTATATGGTAAATCTTAAATAGAAAATTAAGAGTCTAACGTGCAAGAAAGTATAAACAAGCCCGTCCAGTCAACTACTGCCAATATAACCAAAGGTATATGACATTGGGTCAAAGACTCATACCTTAAGCATGCACAAATAAAATCGAAGATTATATAAAAATAGCATCTCATTTCTAACTGAATAAATCAGTGAAATGAGATGCTATTTATTTTGAGTTAGGATTTATGTCCTTAGCTCGTCTAATTAGACTATTAATTTAGAAGAATCTTCTAATTAATGTTTTTAATGGTGGCATTTTTTCTAATCTGTTTTCTTCTAACGCTGTTCTAATTTCGAATTTCGCATAGCCTCGTGCTTCATCCCAAACGATTTTTCCTGGTAGTGGGGCAGCATCTGGATCTACTCTTACATTAACGATTACTGGTTTATCTGCTCGTTTTGCTTTTTCTAATGTTGGTGCAATATCTTCTACATCTGAAACGTTATAACCGATACCACCACAATTATCAGCAAATCTAGCGAAGTCTATATCTCCTAAATCGATAGCGTATTCTAATTCACCAGCTGCCTGTTGTTCATATTTAATGAAGGAAAGCTCTTGGTTATTTAATACGACAACAATGATTGGTAATTTATATAGTACGGCTGTTACAAAGTCATGCATAACCATAGATAAACCACCGTCACCGGTAATTGCGATTGCTTGTTTATCAGGATTTGCTATTTTACTAGCGATTGCTCCTGGTAAAGCACAGCCCATTGTACCTAACCATGATGAAGTAATAAATTGATTATTATGGTCTAGCTGTAAATAACGTGTACTCCAAACTGTGGAAGTGCCAACATCTACTGAATAAACAGTATCTTTGGTAGCTATTTTTTCAATTTCTGCCATTAATCTTTCAGGTCTAATTGGCATGCTATCGTCTGTTCTATCTTCTTCAAGCCATTTATTCCATGTTCTCATGTTTTCTTGACATGCTTTAAGGAATTTACGGTCATTTACTTTTTTAGCTTCTTTAGTTAATGAATCTAGTACATTTTTAGTATCGCCAACTAAACCAACATCTACATTAAAACGATTGCCAATAACTGATGGTTTAATGTCGATTTGAATACATGGTATATCTTTATCAGGTAAATAATCTACATAAGGATAGTTAGTACCGACTAAAATTAATAAGTCTGCGTCTTTAGTAGCTTCGAAAGCTGGTTTTGTACCAATTTTACCTAAATTACCCATGAAATTAGGGTGTTTATCAGGGATGATACCTTTTGCTGGTAATGTGATTACACCCGGCGCATCAATGTGATCGATGAAATCGAGTAGTTCATCTTTTGCATCTTTAGCTCCAACACCCGTTAATACAACAGGTTTTTCACTATTATTAATTAATTCAGCTGCTTTTCGAACTTCACTTTCTTCAGCATATTTAACTGAATTTTGAAATTCATAAGTTTCTCTTGGAACTTTATCTTCTATTTTTCCACTTAATATATCACTTGGAATTGTAAGTACAGCAACACCTTTTTTAGCGTATGCTGTTTTAATTGCTTCGTTAACTGTTTCGTGGATGTTTTCCGCTGATTCAATTTGTTTATTATAAACGGCAACATCTTCGAATAATGCTGGTAAATCAACCTCTTGGAAAAATTTTGTTCCCAATTTGTCTGAGTCTGTTTGACCAGCTAATACAAGCATAGGCACGTTGTCCATTTTGGCATCATACATACCATTTAATAGATGGATTGCTCCTGGTCCGCCTATACTTAGAGCTACTGCTATTTTTCCAGTTAGCTTAGCATAACTACTAGCGGAAAGTGCAGCGACTTCTTCATGTCTCACATGATAAAATTTAATCGCTTCTTCTTCTGTTTTAAGAGCATCAACAACTTTATCTATTGAATCACCAGGTATTCCATACACATGGTCAATCTGCCAATTTTTTAAAACTTGTACAAGTGCTGCATTTGCTTTTATTTTTGCCATTCATTATTCCTCCTTGTTTGCATATACTAATATATATACCCAAATACGCTAAAAGTAATACGTAAAAGTAAGTCTCCGGACTGATTTTCTTGTTTTTAAGTAAAAACCAGTGTTTAAAATACTTATTACAAGATATAATAATAAAAGAAATACGAATGAGGGAGCGCAAAGATGGGGCTATTTAAAAATAAGAAAAATGATATTTCTCAAACAAATTCTGAAGAAGAAGTTCAATATAGAAGATATCAACACTACTATCAAGAACCTATACAACCTAGAAAAAGAAAAAAAGTGTCCAAATTATTTGGATTTTTAGCTATATTAATCATAGTTGTTATCGCGTTCTATATCGCAGTTATGTATATGTGGTCAAGAACATCGGACGTAGATGAATTAACAAAAATAGAAGATAAACCATCTTATGTTCAAGTTGAAGATATGCCTGATTATACGAAAAATGCATTCGTTGCCGTAGAAGATAAACGGTACTATGATCATGAGGGTATAGACTTAAGAGGTGTATCAAGAGCTTTAGTAGTATCATTAAAAAATGGTGAATTGACACAAGGTGGTAGTACGATAACACAACAAGTCGTTAAAAATTATTTTTATACGAACGAAACTCAAATGACGCGTAAAGTAAAAGAAATGTTTGTAGCTAAGCGAGTAGAAGATACTTATGATAAAAATGATATACTAAGTTTTTATGTTAATAATATATATTTCGGAGGAAACAATTATACTATAGAAGAAGCGGCTAATTATTATTTTGGCGCTACAGTAGATAAAAATAATCCTTATTTACCACAAGTTACAGTATTACAAAGTGCAATTTTAGCAAGCGTAGTTAATGCGCCATCAAATTTCGATATTAATAACATTAGTGATAGTTATGTAACAAGGATTAAATCAACATTAGAGAAAATGAAACAACAAAAATATATTACAGATAGTCAATATACACAAGCTATAAATGAATTAAAGCAATAACAAAGCACACTGGGTTAAGTGATTAAACTTTTAAACTCAGTGTGTTTTATTGTATTCTATATATAAATGTGGAGGGATTCAATTTGCTGAAAATCACTAAATTAGAAGTACAAAAGAAAAACAAAGAACGGCTAAATTTATTTATTAACAACGAATTTGAGATGGGTATTGATCAAGCTACTTATATATATTTTAATTTAAGAAAAGATATGGAAGTTACGAAAGAACAACTTCAAAAAATTAAAGACTATGATCAATATAGACAAGCTTTAAATCAAGCAATTATATATCTATCCCATAAAAAAAGAACGGAACTAGAAGTAGAACAATATTTAACGGACAAAGAGTACAGTTACGATTTAGTTAAAGATGTAATTGATTACTGTAAAAACAATCGCTATATTAATCACGAAGATTATATTGAAAGTTTGAAAAATACAATTTTAAAAACAACTGATAAAGGTCCAGATCATTTTGAAAGAGTAGCTAAAGAAAAAGGACTATCAAATGATTTAATATTAAAATATAAATCAAAATTTGAAGAAGAAATGTCTGATGATAGAATTATAAATATTGCAAATAAAATTATGAGTAAAAAGAAACAGCCACCAAATAGGTTAAAACAATCTATCGTACAAACGCTACAACAAAGAGGATATGCTTTTTCGCTTATTAACGAGCATTTAACAGATTTAAATATAGAACCAACTTCTGACGATGTTGAAAATATTTTGATGAAAGATTTAGAAAAGGTATATAATAAATATCAAAAGAAATATAATGGATATGAACTAAAAACTCATGTCGTTCAAGCATTAGCGAGAAAAGGCTATACATTTGATATGATTAATGACAAATTAAGAGAAAGTGGTATTGTAGATGAGTGAAGATAAAAAATTTGTAGAAATGACAGAATACGAATTAAACACAGTAATAGCGGATTATAGAGAAAAAATGAGAAAAGCTGAAGCGATGGGTATTCTAAATGAATACGAAGTTTATAAAAGAAAAGCTTTAATTGCAGAAGCTTATCTTGTTGATACATCTAAGATAGAAACAGGAAAGGTTTATGGACTAATAGGTGAGACGCGCAGTTACTTTAAAGTTGAAAGAATTAATGGTGTGTTTGCGTGGGGCTTTAGATTAAAAGGTTCAAAAATTGAGGAAGGCATTCCAGTTAGTCTTCTACAACTATAATGGTGGTGCAGTATGACACAGCAAATATTAGTAAGAGTTGTTAATGCAACAAAATATTATTACAAAACTAAAAAACAGAATAAAATTATATCTTTGTTCAAATTAAATCGTTTAGATAGAGAAATTATTTTGAAGAATGTGACGGTACATCTATATCGTGGTGAAGTACTTGGCATAATAGGCGATGATGAATCAGGTAAAGAATTAATCAGCAGATTAATGACAAAGGAAATATCGCCCAACATAGGTAAAGTAACCAATAACGAACAAACATTTCTTGCTGATGTTTCGCATAAAGAAAATGATTTTCAAACTTTAAATGAATTGATTATAAGAACGCTAAGTTTATCAAAGGTTAGTGCTAAAAACATATCTAAGTTACAAGATGAGATTTTAGATTTTGCAGAGCTAAAAGATAAAGGTACTTCTACATGCCAAGAAATTACCCAAAGTGAGTATGCTCAATTACTTATTGGTATTAGTAATTATATGAAACCTACTGTAGCGATTTTTACAAATATCATTCAATATTTAAATGAATCATTTCAACAAAAATTTCATGATTTTTTAACAGAACAGAAAGAAAATGATAGAGCTGCAGTATTGATAGATGATCATGTTCATTCTATAGAGAAAATGAGCAACTATTTAATTTGGTTAACATACGGTCAAGTTAGAAAAGAAGGTACAGTGAAAGAAGTTTTAAATCACTATAGAGATTATTATAAAAAGTATAATCAACTTTATGACAAAGAACAAAAGTCGTTATATGATTTGAAATGGAGAATATCACAGCAAGAGTTACCAGTTGCACAAGGTGAAGGTTATAAAAGAATGCGCAAATATCAATACGGTAAAATACCTAATTCTATAGAAAAAATGTTATTTTACGGTACGACTTTTCTTATTGGCGCATCGTTAGCAGCATTATTCATGTTCTTGGATGTAGGAAATTTAAGTTCTAATAAAGAAGATACAACTAAACAAGTTATTGCTACGAACAGTAAGCCTGAATACATAGACAAATCAGCATATATATTATCGTTAAAAAAAGATACAGAAGTACAATCATCATCTAAAGATAAAAATTATAAACTTCCTCAATATAGTTTCCTAGATGTCACTGGTGAAAATGAATCTAAATACAGACTAGAAATAGACAGTCAAGCTTATACAACAAATAAAAATAATTTATACTTCTTTAATCCAGCAGGCTTATACGAAGAAAAAAATTGGTCTGAATTAGAAGATTATGTGGATGATAATTATTTAAATTATATTGATTTTTATAATAGTTTTATGCATAAAAGCCATAAACAAGTATCTGAGACTATCAGACCAGAAAATGAAAATAGGTTTAATGAGCAAATGGAAGGTCAAAAAGTCCATATGATTTTTGACAGCGATAATAAATTAATTGGCTTTACATTTGATATTAAAAATAAAGAAAAACTCATCAAAAAATATAATATTTCTAGTGATAATTGGGTCGTTAAATCAAGAGACGGGTATATGGTAGCAGACTTGAAAGCAAACAAATGGATCTTTATTCGATTATAGGAGGTTAATATGAACGAATTATTTGAACAACACATCAAGCATTTTCCACATATGATCAAATATTGCTTCTTTGAAGTTCGTTATCATTACAAGTACTATTTATCAGCGTTTGGTATAATGTTATTATTGCTTATTTTAACATTTGGACAACTGTTGATACGAGATACAATAGATATACAACGATCAACTTCATTCTTTAGACTTGTAGGATTTTTTGCTTATATATGGATATTTTTATCGTTATTTCACGCTGAGAAAACTGTAAGAAAGCAAGGGGCACTATACAATAGGTTATCAGTTCCTTATTATGTTGGGACATCTGCCCAAGTATTTTTAGCAATGTTAATGTTTCTTATAATTATTACAATTACAGGTATGGTATCTACAAACATGTCTGAAATAATAGATATTAATCATTTAGGTTTTTTCTATTATTTAGTAATGGCATATATTTTACTTGTTCCATTAGCATCCATCATTGGTTTGCTGGGAAAATATTTCTATAAAACGAGATTTATTGTATTTGGTTTATTAATCATATTATTATTCATCGTGCCAGTTTTATATGTCCCGAATAATATGTATGCTGTTTGGGTAAATGTACTCAAGTTAAATCCATTATTTTATATTATTAATGGTTTCCAACAGACAATGATTTTAGGGAATGCTTCTGTAACCAATTTACCTTATCACATATTATTTTATTTTGAATTAGGTATTGTGTATTTAGCTTGGATAAATGTTAATAGAGCAGATAAAGTAAAATATTTTAAAGATTAAACTGAAGAAAAACCCCCTTTCAAAGTATGCAACTTAAACGTTTAAAACTTTGAAAGGGGATTTTTTATATGCTGAACTTTCTCGTGTCATATATTAATTATACTTCTAATTTTTTCATTAATTTTTCTTCTGTAAAGACCCAACCGATATATGAACTTGTGACTTTCATATCGTCATCTAGTAGTAGTATCGCAACGAATGGATAATGGCCATTTTTTAAATATCTTAAATCGATGAACCTTAATTCTGTCGTATGTTGATCTACTCTAGTAACTTCCCATCTATATATTGAACTGAAGTTTAAAAATGCTCTGAGATTTTTGTCGAATTTAGCATGTTCCATAATATGGTCGTTAGGGAAAGCTTGTCTTTTGAAGACATCATTAAATGAAACGTTACGACCGTAGCTTCGTCCAACATAATCGTGCGTTTCAGTTTGTATCGCAATGCGCCATTCCATAAAACGAATGGTTGGAGCTACGAAAATTTTCACTGGATTATGCTCTTGTTGGATTTGTTTTAAAGCTTGTTTCTTGATAGCATCTTGTAATATGAATCGTATCGCATAATAAAATGCCAGTGCAAGGTATAGTGTGCCGAATGCAACACCCGCATTCAATCCTAATGTCCAAAAAAGTATAGCAATCAAATGCGTAATGAATATGATAGGGTCGAAGGTATTTATAATACTTAATTGTATCCATTTGTTAGAAATTGGCCGGAGTGCTTGTGTACCATAAGAATTAAAAATATCTACAAAAACATGAAAGAATACAGCAAGCTGTGTCCATAACCAAATGTGTAATAAATTAACACTTGGAAATATAACAAATATTAAAAATGATAAAATAAGTGGCCATAATAATGTAAAAGGAATAGAATGCGTGATTCCTCTATGGTTTTTTACATATATAGCATTATTTTTAAACTTCAATACTGTATCTATATCAGGAATTTGAGAGCCAACCATAATACCAGTTGCAACTGCTGCAAACGTTGGTGTTACGTTTGGATCTAACGTTGCAAGGCCAGTTAAGGCTACACCCATAACGACATGTGTTCCAGTATCCATAAATTTCACCTCTTTACTTTAAGGTATATGATATATATTATATAGCATAAGTATAGAAATCTTAAAGCAATTAACCAGAAAGTAGTGTCAAAATGTTAGAAATAAATGAATTTAAGCACGATTTACTTAAATGGTTTGATGAAAATCAAAGACAAATGCCTTGGAGAGAAACTAAAAATCCATATTACATTTGGTTAAGTGAAGTGATGTTGCAACAAACTCAAGTTAATACTGTAAGACCATATTATAATGCTTTTATAGAGCGTTTCCCTACAATTGAAGCATTAAGTACTACAAATGAAGAAGATGTCCTTAAATATTGGGAAGGTTTAGGTTATTATTCACGGGTTAGAAATTTTCATGAAGCGGTCAAAGAAGTCCACAACAAATATAATGGGAAAGTACCTGATGATCCAGAAAGCTTTCAATCCCTTAAAGGGGTAGGTCCATACACTAATGCTGCTGTTATGAGTATCGTACATAATCATCCATTGCCGGCAGTGGATGGAAATGTATTGAGAGTTTGGAGTAGGTTAACTTGTAACGATGCTGATATTGCTCAACCTAAAACTAAAAAATTGTTTGAAAAAGAATTGCAACCATTCGTAGAAACAAAGTCTGGTGATTTTAACCAAGCGATGATGGAACTAGGCGCTACAATCTGTACACCTAAAAAGCCTATATGTATATTATGTCCAGTTCAAAAGCACTGTGAAGCATTTGCAGAAGGTGTTGTTTCAGAATTACCAGTTAAGAAAAAGAAAATTAAGAAAAAAACAATTGATTATGACGTACTTTATATTACGAACCGAGAAGGTCAAATCCTTATACGTAAAAGAGATACTAAATTATTAAATGGTATGTGGGAATTTCCAATGTTTGAACAAGACACAAGTATTGATGCTATTGAAGATGAACTTGATGCTGTCATTACGATAGAAAATGAACCTGTTATACAAACTAAACATGTATTTACGCATATGACTTGGAATATGAAAGTATATAAGGCATACATGCAAAAAGAAAATATTAAACTACCTTATAAGTGGATGAACAAAAACGAAAAAGATACTTTGTCATTTTCTACATCAATGACTAAAATTTTCACGCAAATGAATCAATTACTTTAACTAAAACATTATTTTAGATTATTTATTGAAGTATGATATAATAGCTTGGTAAATATTTAAAAGGTGGTGTGGAACATGGTCAAAGAATCCATACCAAAAGAAGGCCAAGTAATTAAGGTTCAAAGTTATAAACATGATGGTAATATACATCGTGTATGGTCTGAAACAACAATTCTTAAAGGTACGAGTCATGTCATTATCGGTGGAAACAATCGTACACTCGTAACAGAAAGTGACGGACGAACTTGGGTTACAAGAGAACCTGCGATTGTTTATTTCCATGCTGAATATTGGTTTAATGTCATTTGTATGTTCCGCGACGACGGTGTTTATTATTATTGTAATCTTTCTTCACCATTTGTTTGTGATGAAGAAGCAATTAAATATATTGATTACGATTTAGATATAAAAGTGTACCCAAGTGGGAAATATCATCTCTTAGATGAAGATGAATATCGTCAGCATATGAAACAAATGAATTATCCAAAAGATATTGATACAATTCTACGAAGAAATGTTGATATTCTACAACAATGGATTGAAAGGAAAAAAGGACCATTTGCGCCTGACTTTATTAAAGTTTGGCAAGAAAGATTTCATTCTATTGATAGACATTATCCAGGAGAATGAAAAAATTATACAGCCTAGCGATCTGCTAGGCTGTTTCGTTTTGATATTATGAATGGGGGAACAAAAATGATCAAAAGGTATTTACAATTTGTAAAGCCATATACTTGGCATATTGTAGGTACGATTATCATTGGGATTTTAAAATTTGGGATTCCTTTATTATTACCATTATTAATAAAATTCGTTATTGATGATGTAATAAATAATGGTGCACTATCAATTGGGCAAAAAACTGAAAAGTTAACTTATGCACTATTAATTATGGGATTTATATTTATAGTTTTAAGACCACCAATAGAGTACTTTAGACAATATCTAGCGCAATGGACATCTAACAAGATTTTGTATGATATTCGTAAAAAATTATATACACATTTACAGGCTTTGAGTTCAAGATTTTATGCGAACAACAAAGCGGGTGAAGTAATTTCACGTGTTATTAATGACGTTGAACAGACAAAAGATTTTATATTAACAGGGCTTATGAATGTTTGGCTAGACTTAGTAACAATTGTTATAGCATTAAGTATTATGTTTGTTTTAGATATTAAATTAACTTTTGCAGCAATTGCAATTTTTCCACTATTCATCTTTAGTATTTATTACTTCTTCGGAAAGTTAAGAAGGCTAACTAGAAAAAGATCACAAAGTTTAGCTGAGCTTCAAGGTTTTCTACATGAGCGAGTTTCTGGAATGTCTGTGATTAAAAGTTTTGCTATTGAAAAAAATGAAGAAAAAAGATTTGACGAACGTAACCGTAATTTTCTAACGAAAGCTACTGAACATACATTATGGAACGCTAAATCATTTGCTGTCATCAATACAGTAACAGATTTAGGGCCATTGTTAGTAGTAGGTATCGGAGGATTTTTAGTTATAAATGGACAATTAACAGTAGGGACTTTAGCAGCATTTGTTGCTTACTTAGAACAACTTTATGGACCGTTACGTAGACTAGTTTCTTCATCAACAACGTTAACTCAAAGTATTGCTTCTATGGACAGAGTTTTTCATTTATTTGATGAAAAATACGATGTTAAAAATACAGAAGATGCCGAACCCATTAAAATTACGAATGGTGATATTGAATTTGAAAATGTTTCATTTAAATATAATGAATATGACGATGAAGTGTTACATCAAATTAATTTAAATATTAATAAAGGTGAAACAGTTGCATTTGTGGGCATGAGTGGCGGCGGTAAATCTACATTAATTAGTTTGATACCTAGATTTTATGATGTAACAGAAGGTAGAATTATGATAGATGAACATAACGTTAAAGATTTCACAACAGAGAGCTTACGTCATCAAGTAGGCATGGTTGAACAAGATAATATTTTATTCTCGGATTCAATTAAAGAAAATATATTATTAGGTAAACCAGACGCGACTGAAGATGAAGTCATTGAAGCAAGTAAAAAAGCTAATGCTCACGACTTTATTATGTCATTGCCTAATGGATATGAAACAGAAGTAGGAGAACGTGGTGTTAAACTTTCAGGTGGACAAAAACAACGTGTATCTATTGCGAGAATATTCTTAAATAACCCACCTGTACTGATTCTAGATGAAGCGACAAGTGCGTTAGATTTAGAAAGTGAAAAAATTATTCAAGATGCACTTGAAATATTAAGCGCTGAAAGAACGACTTTAATTGTTGCGCATAGACTTTCAACAATTACGCATGCAGATAAAATAGTCGTTATACAAAATGGAAATATTGAAGAAGTTGGTTCGCATAGAGAGTTAATGGAAGCTAGAGGCAGCTACTTCAATTTATACAATATACAATCTTTCGAGTAAAATTACACCCCCCTCTATCTAACTATGATATTATTAAGTTATCATAGTAGAAAAGAGGGGGAATTTTTATGACTTTTCTAAGTGTATTACAATTAATTGTGAACATATTATTTTTTGTTATTATAATTGGATTGTTAATCACGGGGGTAACGCTTTATATAATAGACAAAAGACAAAAACATCATAGCGTATTAAGAAATTATCCCTTACTAGGGAGAGCAAGATACTTTTTAGAAAGTGTTGGGCCAGAATTAAGACAATATCTAATATTAAATGATAACGATGGCAAACCATTTTCTAGAAAGCAATATTTAAATATGGTAATGCCAGGTAAATATAAGAGTCGAATAGAAAGTTTTGGTTCTAAGAGACAATTTGAAGAACCAGGTTTTTATATTCAAAATTCTATGTTTCCTATAGATGTTGATGAATTAGAAATAAATCAAAAAGATATGATGTCTACTTATATTTATAATGTTGATAATGAAGGGTTATTTGATAGAAAAGAGTCACAAGTTAAAAAAACTGTAGAACCTTATAAATTAACGGAAACTAATGAAATGGTAATTGGTCCAGAATTAAAGCATCCTTTTGTAGTAAATAGATTAGTAGGCCAATCAGGGATGAGCTACGGTGCACTTGGTAAAAATGCTATAACTGCATTATCTAAAGGCTTAGCAAGAAGCGGTTCTTGGATGAATACAGGAGAAGGTGGTTTAAGTGACCATCATTTATCCGGAAATTGTGACGTCATTTTTCAAATTGGCCCGGGATTATTCGGAGTAAGAGATAAAGCAGGTAACTTCGATGAGGATGAATTTATAGAGAAATCTAAAATAGAACAAGTAAAAGCTTTTGAACTAAAATTAGCTCAAGGTGCAAAAACAAGAGGCGGGCATATTGATGGCAAGAAGATAACGAAAGAAATTGCTGAAATTAGAAACGTGACGCCATATGAAACTGTTAACTCACCAAATAGATTTGAATTTCTACATAATAACCTAGAGCTATTACAATTTGTTGATAAGTTAAGAAATCTATCAGAAAAACCTGTAGGAATTAAAATCGTAGTAGGTAATATAGAAGACTTAAAAGATTTGATAAGCGAAATGTCAAGAAGTGGAATCATTCCTGATTTCATTACAGTAGATGGTAGTGAAGGTGGGACAGGGGCAACTTTTCAAGAATTGACGGATACAGTAGGATTACCACTGTTTACTGCTTTACCACTGCTTGACCTAGAACTCAAAAACAACGGAATTAGAGATAAAGTAAAAGTATTCGCTTCAGGTAAATTAATTACACCTGATCAAATTGCTATTGCATTAGGATTAGGCGCAGATTTAGTCAATGTTGCAAGAAGTTTGATGATTAATGTAGGGTGTATCATGGCACAACAATGTCATACTAATAATTGTCCGGTTGGTGTTGCAACTACTGACCCTAAAAAAGAAACAGCATTAGTCGTATCAGAGAAAGAATATAGAGTGTCGAATTATATTGTAAGCTTGCATGAAGGATTATTTAATTTAGCAGCTGCAGTTGGAGTTAAAAGTCCGAATCAAATAGAAGAAAAACATATACTCTATAGAAGTTATAATGGGCACGTGTTAAATGGTATACAGTATAAAAAATCTTTATATAATGAAAAAAGAGCAATATAATAAAAGAGACGGAGACATAAAAGTGTCTCCGTCTCTTTTTAAGATAAGTGTTAATATTGTAGCTTTGCCAGTCAAACTTATAAATCGAAATCTTCCTCAGCAATTTCTATATCACTATCTTCAGGGTGGAATTTAAAGTAACTTGATGAAAGTCTATCTAAATGTAAAATACTAGATTTGTAATCCAACATTGCTGAAATGACTTGCATTATGTTTTCTATATCATAATCATCTTGATCAGGGTTACTTGTGATTTCTTTAATGAAAATATCCATTAGCTCTTCTTTATATGGTTCTACTAGATGATCAGGCACATTATCGAGTTCGTGTTTTGCTTTTTGTGAGATACGAACGAGTATTTGTTCATGTAATGCCATCAATTCATCTAATTCAAATTTCATTTGTACTTTAAAGTCATCATCTAAATTATGAATATCATTTTCATACCGATTCATTTTTCTCAATACTTCATAGGCTCGCCTAGTTGCCATGATAGCTTCTTTAAATAGCACCTTTTTGCGCATTTGAGCAAATGCTTTTTTCTTAGAATAAGCTCTCTCTTCTTTATAGAAAAGATAAAACTGTTCTAACTTTACAATACGAGTTCTAATATTTTCTAAATCTTGTTTAACGTAATGAAATTCTGTTGTACCATTTAATACTAATCTGAACCATTTAAATATATCTGTAGAGATATTTAAAGAGTTATAATACATTTTAGTTTCAAATTTTGGTGGTAGAAAAGCAAAATTCACTATGAATGCACTTGATACACCTATCATAACGAGAGCAAATCTGTAGAATGCAGAAATATAGAAGTCGCCTTCATGATGCCCAAGTATGATTAAAGCTGTAACAACGGCTAAATTAGAAACGTGTTGTAAATTAAATTTATAAAGTATTGAAATAATAATAACCGCAGTAAGACCAATAAAGACTACATTGTTACCAAAAATAGAGAATATGGTAATGGCAGTAACCGCACCAATGATATTACCTTGAAATTGTTCTACTACTGTTTTAAATGATCGATAAACACTTGGTTGCATAGCTACCATTGCTGTAACCCCAGCTATGGAAGTAAGCATGACTGAACCTGGTAGTAAATTTGCTAGAAATATAGCAAGGACAATTGCGATACCTGTCTTAAATATTCTTGCCCCAAATTTCATAGAACCATTCCTTTCTGTTGTTGAAGAAAGCTTGTAACTTTATTCACAAGTCTATTATATATATATAGGTTATACATTCTTTTTAAACAATTTTCAAGTTTATAGTTGAGATAAAGCGATATCTGCTGCTTTTATAGTTTCTTTTATATCCTCTTCAGTATGTTCAGTTGTTAAGAACCATGCTTCATATTTAGATGGAGCCAAATTGATACCTTGATTTAGCATAGATTTAAAGAATTTAGCAAACTTCTCACCATCTGTGTTTTCAGCTTGAATGTAATTTTCAACTTTTTCATCAGTGAAATAGATAGTCAAAGCACCTTTAATACGATTAATTGTAGCTTTAACATTATGTTTTTCAATTAATTCTAGAAGACCATCTTCTAATTGTTTACCTAGTTTATCTAAATAATCATATACATCAGGTTGTTCAAGAACTTCTAATAATGCAATTCCTGCTCTCATTGATAATGGATTACCAGCCATTGTACCAGCTTGATAAGCTGGACCTAAAGGTGCAACATGTTCCATGATTTCTTGTCGACCGCCATAAGCGCCGATTGGTAGTCCACCACCAATTACTTTACCAAAAGCAGTTAAATCAGGGTATACGCCCAGTAAGTCTTGAGCTGCACCATAATGGAAACGAAATGCTGTAATCACTTCATCGTAAATAACTAAGCCACCATGTTCGTGAGTAATATCATTTACAGCTTCTAAAAAACCTTCTTTAGGTTCAACCATACCAAAGTTACCTACAATAGGTTCAACTAGAACACCAGCAACTTGGTCGCCCCAATGTTCCATTGCTTCTTTAAATGATTCAATGTCATTGAAAGGAACTGTTATTACTTCTTGAGCTACACTTTTTGGTACTCCTGCGGAATCAGGCGTTCCTAATTGAGCTGGACCACTACCCGCTGCAACTAGTACTAAATCTGAATGACCGTGATAACAACCAGCAAATTTTATAATTTTATCTCTTTTTGTATATGCACGCGCAACTCTTATTGTAGTCATTACAGCTTCTGTACCTGAGTTGACGAATCTAATTTTTTCTAATGAAGGGATAGCTTCACGTAGCTTTTTAGCAAATGTAATTTCATATTCAGTTGGTGTACCTAGTAGTACGCCATCTTCTGCTGCTCCTTTAATAGCTTCAGTAATATGAGGATGAGCATGGCCTGTTATAATAGGGCCATAAGCTTGTAAATAATCTATGAATTTATTTCCATCTACATCATATAAATAAGCGCCTTTCCCTTTTTTCATAACTACAGGTGCTCCACCACCGACCGCTTTATATGAACGAGAAGGGGAGTTAACGCCACCTAAAATATATTCATCAGAAAGTGTCTGTAAATATTCACTATTTTTAAAATCCATTTTATCAACCTCTTTTGTTTTAATTATTTTCATATATATCGTATCATAAAATTAAGTATCTATCGTTGATAAGGAGTGTATATGATGACAAAAATTGGTGACAAATTTCCAGATTTTAATTTAAAGAATCAAAATGGTGAAACAATATCTAGTGAAGACTTAAAAGGCAGTAAATCTATTGTGTATTTTTACCCAAGAGATAATACACCTACATGTACTACAGAAGCATGTGACTTTAGAGATAATTTAGAAGATTTTAATGAATTGAATACTAAAGTATATGGTATAAGTGGGGACAGTGAGAAGAAACATTCTAATTTCTCAAACAAACATAGCCTAAATTTTGACTTGTTAGTAGATGAAGATTATCAATTATCTGAAAAGGTTGGTGTATATCAACTGAAAAAATCTTTTGGTAAAGAATCAATGGGGATAGTTCGAACTACATTTGTTCTTGATGAAGATAATAAAGTAATACATGTTATTGAAAAAGTTAAAGTTAAAACACAAATAGAAGACTTAAAAAACTTTTTGAAGGAATGATATAAATGAAGGTAGTTGCTTTGATGAAATTGAAGGATCAAGAAGAAAGATTAGTAAATGCATTTCCTAAAGTTGAATTTACTTTCTATAAGCATCCAGAATTAGCTGATAATGATGTATTAAAAGAAGCGGATGTATTGGTAGCTTATCATAGCGAAGTAGATGAAACCTTTTTAGATAAATGCAAGAACTTAAAATTGATAGCGTGGTTTGCTACTGGTGTAAATAATTTACCACTCGATTATATCGACAAAAGAAGAATTAAATTAACAAATGCTAGAGGCGTACACGCAATTCAAATTGCAGAGTTTATTTTTGGTTACATATTTAATGATATAAAACTATTTAAAGAAACATATGAAGCGCAAAAGAACCATGAATTTAAACATAAGTTAAATCCCGGTTCTATCTATAATAAGACAATCCTATTTTTAGGGACTGGCAAAATTCCTGAAAGAACTGCACGTATTGCGAAAGCATTTAATATGAATGTGATTGGTATAAATACAACAGGTCACAAAGTAGATGAATTTGATGAAGTATATTCTATAGAAGAAAGAGGTAAAGTTTATCATAAAGCAGACTTTATTGTGAATGTATTACCTGAAACAGATAACACGGTACATTTATTAGATGAACAAGACTTCAAATCTATGAATGATGATGTACACTTTATTAATGTAGGAAGAGGAACTGTAGTCTCTGAAGATGTGTTAGTAAAAGCATTAGAAAATAAAGAAATACGACATGCTTCTATAGATGTTTTTGAAATTGAACCACTGCCTGAGGATTCAAAGCTATATGATATGGAAAATGTTACGATAACCCCACACATCACGGGTAATGACAATCGTAATATGGAGAGATGTGCAGATATATTAATAGAAAATCTCAATAAAATGATAGAAAATGATAATAGCGAGTTAAATAATGAAGTGAATATTCAGTCAGGATATTGATTAATTGTTTGACAAAGCACTGTTATAGGGGCTATATTATAAATAATAATCATTATAAATTAGAAGGTGGGTGAAAGGATGCAGCATAGTACAGAAGATGTTGAACATTTATTAGAAGATGCGATTGGAACATTGAGAAGTACAGGCGTAAGAATAACACCACAACGTCAATCTATTCTTCAATATTTAATAGAAGCAGATAGTCATCCTACAGCTGATGAAATTTATCAGTCACTTTCACCACAATTTCCAAATATGAGTGTTGCTACAGTTTATAATAACTTGAAAGTTTTTAAAGAAACTGGACTTGTTAAAGAATTAACATATGGTGATGCATCAAGTCGTTTTGATTTTGAAACACACAACCATTATCATATCATTTGTGATCAATGTGGAAAGATTACTGATTTCCATTATCCGAGATTAGATGAAGTTGAACAACTAGCTCAACATGTAACAAGTTTTTCTGTTACACACCACAGAATGGAAATATATGGTGTTTGTCCGGAATGTCAAAGTAAAAATAAAAACAAATAAAAAAGCTAAAGACTTTAGGTCTTTAGCTTTTTTATTTATGTTCTTCAGTATTATTATCCTGTTCGGCTTCTTCTAACTTCTTAGATTTACGTTTGTTGTTGTAATCTTGATTAAAAGTTTTTCCTTCTAAGTTCTTATCTAGAGTTAAAGGTTGATTACAATTTGCACAGATATCTGCTCGACCCAACATCTTAGTATATTGATCACAGTTTGGACATTTAACTTGTATTGTTCTCGAACTAAGCATCCCAATCCAGAAATAAACAATAAATGATAATCCTAATGCCAGCATACCAAGTACTAAGAAAATACTAAAAACAATTTGACTCTTGAAATAGTAAAAGAAGAATACACCTATATACATTATTATCATTCCTAAGAAGATTAATCCTAATGCAAAAGATCTTATTCTATTTATTTTACTAGTAGGTTTTTTACGAAATAGCTTCAATTCTATTCCCTCCACACTATTTAATACTGATAAAGTATAGCATATTTTCTATTATGATATATAGTGGCTTTTAAAGTGAAATAATATACATATTTGTTTGAATAAATCGTTGACGTTCTCTATATAACTTGATATTATAAAAAAGTCGTCGAAACACATAGACGAACACAACTTATAGAATTTGTTAAAAAGGTTAATAAAGTGTAAATTTGATGCTTGAATTTAACGAAATAACAATGTAATATAAATTATGCAAGTGAGTTACTTCGCAATTAACAACTTGAAAAGATTGTTTCTAGCGAAAAAACAAATTAAAACTTTTTAAAAATAAAGCTTGCATCGAAATAAAATAACTGGTATAATTGATTCTTGTAGCGGTTAAAAAATGAACATTGAAAACTGAATGACAATATGTCAACGTTAATTCCAATAATTGAGTACTGAAAGTACTTCAAAGAGTGATTGGCTTAACCAATCAACA
>NZ_PPRS01000019.1 GCF_002902755.1 Mammaliicoccus lentus
GTATAACAATTAAAATCGAGCTATTCAACCTTAATTGTTATTTTTCTGAAAATAATTATAATTTATGTTTATGTTATATATAATACCTCATATGTATAAATATTAAAAAGAAAGTGGAACTGAAATCTAATTTTTTTAAAAGAGGTTGTAATCCACCTTTGTTAGCTACTGCCAATATAATAAATCAGGCTGAGACATTAATATGTCTCAGCCTGGCTTTTATCTTTAATGCTTACTTTTTATCAAAAGTCTTTTTTTCTACTACTGTTTTAGGTCCTTTTAAATCTTCATCATTAACTTCAGACTTAATCGCACCTTTTTGTGCTTTTAATTCTTCGTCATCGACATCGTCAGCTGTTACAACATTTTTGTTTGCTTTCTTTTCAGCTTGTTTAGATTTTACTTCGTCAGCTTTTTTCTTTGTTTCTGTTTTTTTCTCTTCAGCTTTAGCTTTAGCTTGTTCTGCTTTATCAGCTGCTTCTTCTTTCTTTTCTTCAGTTTTAGCTTTTACTTCTTCTTTTTTGTCTTCAGCTTTAGCTTTTACTTCTTTTGCTTTTTCAGTTGCTTCTTCTTTCTTTTCTTCTGCTTGTGTACGAAGTTCTTCAGCTTTTGTTTGAGCTTGAGCTTTTAAATCGTCTGTTTTAGTTTTAACATCTTCAATAATTTTATTTGACTGTTCGCTTAAATCATCTTGAAGAGCTCTACCTGATTTAGGCGCTAATAATAAACCGGCAATCCCACCTACTACTGTTCCTAAAATCACACCAAATACAAAATCTCTACCACTTGTATTATTTTCATGTTTTGCTTCATATGTTTCTAAACCATGTGTATATAAATCTCTATTATATTGATTTTCCATCAATAAAACCTCCTGTTTAAATTAATTAATGTTAATAGACAATAAAATGTTTGAGGCTGAGGCATTTAATTATGTCTCAGCCTCATTAACTTTATTTTTTCAATCCTGCATTAATTTTATCTTCGTCTAATTTATCACCAGACGTCGTTTGTTCATTATAATCTTTAGGAACTTCCGCTTCATAATCTTTAGAAGTCGTTGTACCATTTTTAAATGAAGCATAACTTCTACGATTCTTTCTCATTTGCCATTTGTCTGCAACTTCCATTGCAACATTTGACCATTGTACTACTTGAGAAATTTTATCTTCATTTTGAGAGATATTATGCGTAATTGAATTTGTAACTCTATCTACTGAAGAGTTAAGTGTTTGTACTGAATCTCCAACACCTTTAACTGCATCTACAACAGAATTTAAACGTAATGATTTATCTTGAATATCTTCAGTTAAGCGGTTTGCCTTGTGAAGTAAGTCAGTTGATTCACGTGTAATTCCTTGTATTTGGCCTTGAATGCCATCTAAAGTTTCATTGATTCCTTTAACTGTTTTTAATAATTGCACTAAGAACATTGCTAATACTACACAAATAACTAAAAATGCAATAGCAGCAATAATACCTGCTAATGGTAATAACCAATCCATACTGAACGCCTCCTAATAATTATAAAACTTAATATGATTTACTAATATTTAATACCCTTAATCATTATGCATAAACATAATATTATGATTCAGTAAGAGTACTCACATAGGCTCTTTGAACTTTTTGTATGTCTCCAGCGCCCATAAATAGTATAACACCATTTGAATGGTTTTTAAGTTGTGAAACTGTTTCTTCACTAATTAATTTTGAATTTTCAATTAACGCTTGTAGATCATTTATTGTTAATTCACCTTGTTGCTCTCTTATAGAACCAAATATATCACATAAATAAACTTGATCCGCTTGATTTAAGCTTTCTGCAAATTCATTTAAAAATGTTTCAGTTCTTGAAAAAGTGTGTGGTTGAAATACTGCTATCACTTCTTTTTCAGGATATTTTTTTCTCGCTGACTCAATTGTAGCATTAATTTCCCTTGGATGATGTGCATAATCATCTATTAAAACTTGATTATCATAAAAACTTTCACTAAATCTTCTTTTTACACCGCCAAATGTTAATAATGCTTCTTTTATATTATTAATATCTAAGTTTTCTAAATAACATACTGCAATAACTGCAAGTGCATTTAATACATGGTGGTCTCCATACATAGGTGTCGTAAATGAACCTATATATTGCTTACCATTTTTAAAGTAAACATCAAAAGTAGTGCCTTTTGAAGAAGTTTGAACGTTTTCAGCATAAACATCATTTTCATTTTCAAATCCATAAAAATAAATCGGAATATCTGCTTTTATTTTTCTTAATTCTGCGTCGTGGCCCCAAGCTATAATAGCTTTCTTTACGTTATTTGCCATTTCTTGAAAGGCATTCGTCACATCTTGTAAATTCTTGAAGTAGTCGGGGTGATCGAAATCAATATTTGTCATAATTGCATAATCAGGATAGTAACTTAAGAAATGCCTTCTATATTCACATGCTTCAAATGCAAAATAAGAACTATCAGGTAAGCCCATACCCGTTCCATCCCCAATTAAAAATGATGTTTTTTGATCACCATTCATTACGTGAGAAAGCAAACCAGTTGTTGAAGTTTTACCGTGAGCACCTGTTACTGCTACAGAAGTATA
Source organism: Mammaliicoccus lentus (assembly GCF_002902755.1). Classification (GTDB taxonomy): domain Bacteria; phylum Bacillota; class Bacilli; order Staphylococcales; family Staphylococcaceae; genus Mammaliicoccus; species Mammaliicoccus lentus. The sequence continues at coordinate 2,599 of NZ_PPRS01000019.1, forward strand.
TTGAGACATAAATTCACCTAAGAATATGTGATATCTTTTAACTTCAAGACCTAACTCGTATGCTTTAGCAATTTCGGGATGAGTATCAGGAAAAGCATTTCCAGCTATAACTGTCATACCTTCATGAATATTTTCTACATCAAAAGGTAATATTTTTATTCCTTTATTTTTCAATGCAATTTCAGTAAACACTGTATTTTCTATATCAGAACCTTGTACATTATGGCCCATGTCATGCATAATTTGTGCTAAAGAACTCATTCCAGCCCCTTTTATTCCGACAAAATGAAATAATGTCATTTCATGTCACTCCTTCTATTTCTTATATGTTAGTTTTTCCATTTTCTAATGTATCTTTTGAAATTAAAACCTCTCTCGGTTTCGAGCCATTTGGTCCTGAGATAAAGCCGTTTGCTTCTAAGTTATCAATCATTCTAGCAGCTCTATTATAACCAATTTGGAAATGCCTTTGTATCAATGACGTAGATATATGACCTTCATTAACCATAAATTCACATACATCATCAAATAGTGCATCAGCTGGTTGCTCATTCACTTTTTTCAATAATGTTTCTTGTTTAAATAAATAGTTAGGTTCCATTTGATCGCTTACAAAGGAAACTGTCTCGTCAATTTCATCATCTGACACAAATGCACCTTGTACTCTAATCGGTTTATTCATACCATTTCCTAGATATAACATATCACCGTTACCAAGTAGTTTTTCAGCACCACCAACATCAAGAATTGTTCTAGAATCTATAGAAGATGAAACCATGAATGATATTCTAGTAGGAACATTTGCTTTTATCAATCCTGTAATAACATTTACAGATGGTCTTTGTGTAGCTAAAATCATGTGAATACCACATGCTCTCGCTTTTTGTGCAATCCTAGCTATTGATTGTTCAACTTCTTGTGGAGACATCATCATTAAATCTGCTAATTCGTCTATTACAATTACAATTTTAGGCATGCGTTTTTCATAAGTGGCTTTCTTATTATAAGCCGTAATATTTCGAACATGCAATTCCGCAAACTCTTTATACCTTTTTTCCATTTCTTCTACAGCCCATTTAAGACTTGCTGTAGCAGCTTTAACATCTGTAATAACTGGTGAAACTAGATGTGGTAAATCGTTATATGGCGCTAGTTCTACCATTTTTGGATCAATGAGTAGCAACTTCAATTCATCAGGATGATTTTTGTATAACAAACTCGTCAAAATTGCGTTGATACATACTGACTTTCCTGAACCAGTAGCTCCAGCTATTAATGCGTGCGGTGTTTTTGAAATATCCATTAATAAAGGTTCATTATTAATCTTAAAGCCCATAGCTACTGTTAATTTACTTTCAGCTTGTTGAAAAGCTTTAGATGTAATCATTTGACCTAATGGTATTTTTCTAGGTGTTTGATTTGGCACTTCAATACCTACTAAACTCGTTCCTGGAATTGGCGCTTCGATTCTTATATCTTTTGCTGCTAATGCCATTTTTATATCATCTTGAAGTGCTGTAATTCTTGAAACTTTAACGCCTTTTTCTACAGATAGTTCAAAGCGAGTTACAGTTGGCCCTTGTATCATATTGACAACATGAGCAGGTACATTAAAGTGATAAAACGCTTCGTCTAATTCTTTTTTCTTCTCTTCTAACCATTCTGTATTATCCTCTTGTTCAACTACATCGTCTAAAATTGTCAATGGTGGTAATACAAATGATGGTCCTTTACGTTTTGTCACTGTTTCAAGGCTCTCGTTGTTGAAATCATTATTCGTCTGATTATTTTCAGAAGCATTATTCACTTTAGCTTCTTGCTTTACATTTGTTGAAGTCTGATTTTTAAATGTATGATATTTCTTTTTATCTGAAGGCGTCATAACAACATTAAATGGAGATGATTTTTTATTATTAGGTTTAAGTACTGGTTCTAAAGATTTCTTTTTATTTTTTGGTTCATCTCTCAACTGTGACTTATCTTCAAGTTCTTCGTTTGATTCAGAGATTTCAACTTTAGATTGAGTATCTTCAGTTTCATTTAATTCTTTTTCTGATGTCGTAAACTCATCATCTATAAATGACAGTTCTTCGTCGTCATCTTTTTCTTCAAAGTCTTCATTAGTCGTTTCTGGGACTTCTTCAAATTCAATATCATCTTCTACAAAATTATCTTCTTTGAAATTATCGTTATTTTCATTTCCATTAAAGGCGGACTCTACCCCTTCTATAACTTCTTCTTCAAAATATTCATTAGTGTTTTCTGGAACTTCCTCAAATTCAATATCATCTTCTACAAAGTTTTCTTCTTCGATACTATTATATTCACTTTCATTAGGAACACGCTTTATTTCTGTATCTTCAACTTCTTCAAATTGTAAATCTGAGGATTTCGCTGTTTCTTCTACTGGTTCTCTGTTTTCAGATTGATTATCTAAAGACTCATTATTTGATTCTTCTGTAGCTAATTCTGTTAATTCTTCAAACTGTACGTCTAAATCTTCTGAGTTTTCTTCTTTAGCTGGTTCTATTCCATCGATTTCTTCAACATCAAGATTTTCTTCTTGTTGTCGTTTTTGTTCTTCTGGTTCTTCATCAATATCCAAATTTATTTCTTTAAATTCATATGTAGTCATGTCGTTTACATCTGGTTGCAATGACTCTTTAGAGCTTTCTTCTTCAAATTTCAATTCATTTTCGTCACTGTTAGGTTGTGTAATATAATCATCTGATGACTTAATGTCTTCAGTTGTAGTTTCTTCAGTGTTATCTTCCGGCTCTTCATTGATTTGATTATTTTTAATAAAAGATGCCTGTTTTTTGAAAAATTCGTCTTGTTGTTTAATTTGAGATTTTTCTTCTTCAGATTGAATATTTTGTAGTTCTTGTTCTCTTTTTTCTCTTAAAGCTTTTTCAAATTGTTTTTTCTTTTGAAGCTTCTTTTCTCGCTCTTTTCTAATTTCAGAAACAATTTGCGAAGCGTATATATTTTCAATATTTATAGTATTGTCCGTCTTTGAATAAGTGGGCGTATCACGTACCACTTCACTATTGCTACTTTGATTATCAATGCTCTCATATTCGTTACTATCTTTGTTATCTTCTTCTTTGATGTTAGAAGTATCAGGTGTAGAAGGTTCTTTCAAACCACTGTTTGGAACATCTTTTTGTTTTCTCATTCCAAATATAGCAGAAGGCACTTCTGAAGCGTGAAACTTAGGTTGATTTAAAGAAGATAATCTTCGATTGAAAGCATCGTCTTCTTTATCATGAACAGATTTCTTTTTGAAAACTGAAGAATATTGTTCAGTGCTAGAAGGTCTTGTTAAACGTTTGTTCTCATAAACACCCTTGTCTTTTTTAGGTTGTGGTTCAGAGGGTGCTTCTTCTCCGTCATGACTTCTTCTGCGACGCCTTCTTCTATTTGTTGGATATGACGCTTCATTTTCATTGTAAAATCGCTCATCATAGTAGTTATATTCTTGTTGTGAATCATGCTCTTGATCAGAATTTTGTTCAGTCTCTGTTTCAGTTTCAGCGTCAACATCCATATCTATTGGAAATCTAAATTTACCTCTTGGTCTTTTATAAATTTCTTCGTTCACTTCTTCATCTTCTGAACCATGGTCAAAAGGAATATTTTCATTTTCTTTTTCTTTATTTTTTTGTTTATTTTTAGACTGACCGAATATATCATCAAACCAACTCATAGGTTCACTACCTTTCATCTTCAAAAAATGGTGTTCCTACAGTATAACTATCATCTAATACCATTATACCTTTTTCTTTCGGAGCACCTTCTAAATCTAGCTCTTTCATAGAACAAACCATGCCACTTGAAGGAACGCCACGTAATTCTGCGTCTTTAATAATCATACCACTTGGCATAACTGCTCCTACTTTAGCTACGACTACTTTTTGATCTTGCTCTATATTTGGAGCTCCGCATACAATTTGTAATGTTTCGTTTCCAACATCGATTTTACATACAGATAATTTATCTGCATCCGGATGTTTAGATTTTTCTTTAACAAACCCTACTACAAATTTAGGTGATAAATCAACTTCTAATTTATAGTTGATATTATTCTTTTCTAGTAAATCTTGAATACTACTAACATGTTTTTCTTCAGTTTTGATATTTCCATTTCCTTCAATTTGAACATATTTAGAAGCATTAAAAATATTAAAACCAACAATGTTGCCATCGCTTTTTATAATTGTAATATCATTTTGATTTTCATATTCCAAATTTTCTGTTGATGGTTCTAATGAAACTAACAATACATCCCCAATACCATTTTTATTATAAAATAAATTCATAATTATAACTCCTTATCATTTCTTATCATTTCTTTTCATTATTTTTCATATTTTTAAATATTTCTCTATTTTTTTCTAATCTTTCTATTACTTCTTTATTTCTTTTACGTGAATGATTTTTACCTAATATAAATATAGGTTCTAATGGTTCATCCGGTTTGTAAGAGAATGACAGCGAAGTTATAGGCACTAAACCATTTTGGAAGAAATGCATATTCATTTGCGCTACCACATCATAGCCTATTTCATTTTTGATGTCACAAATAACCAACACATCTTGATGAGGTGTTGCAAGAAGCATTTCTCCTTCGATATTTTGATAAACATCCTTAAGGAATGACTGATTTAAAATTCTAGAAGCATCATATCCATCATTTGTATTTACAAAATAAAATGTATTACCTTGTACTTCATCAGATTTATATGATGTTTTTCTTTTTTTAATGTTAAATAAAGCTTGTTCTTTTATTTGATTATGAGACATATTTAGTTCTTCTAACATAGATTCATCGATTAATCTATAAGTGTTGCCTAAATCCAACGCATAATAAATGTTTGTTTCGGCTGTATGTTCATCTATTATAAATGGAGTACCTTCTTTAGTTTCTTTATGGAAACTTGTAGATCTAATTACAGGTAATATTTCTATTTTACTGATTTCCTTAGTAGATTCATCTTGCATTGCATGAATTGTTTCAGTTACATAATAAACAATTTCATCTACAATTTTATCTCCACTATTTTTATACTTTGCAATAATTGGTGAAATTTTTACTGATAAACCTTTTTGGTTATCTTTACGTTCAATTCTTAAACTTTCATCTTCTCTATCAAACTTGAAATTAGCATCTAATGATTTCAAGCGTTCTTTTAGTAAATCTCTCATTTGAAAGACATTCATACATAACACTCCTATTTTTATACCTTTATCTAGTTTACAACAAATTAGCGCCATGTTACAGTGATAAACTTATTTAAATCAATGAAAAAAGTAGGTTTCGAGAAATAAAATCAACTTTTATTTCAACCTACTTTTTTTCGATTTATTTCTTCAATCCTTCTATAAATTCACTTATTTGTTCTATAGTTTTTCTTTCTTTTCCAACATATCTTCCTAGTTCTTTTTGATTATCAAATGCTACAAAACTCGGAATACCCATCACACCAACTTCTTGGCATAATTCAATAAATTCATCTCTATCTACCGAGACGAACTGATAATCATTGTATTTTTGTTCTAATGCCGGTAAATCTGGGTCAATAAAATGGCAATCAGGACACCATGAAGCCGTGAACATGAAAACGGTTGGGTCATTTGTTAATTGATTAAATTCTTCTATTGATGTTAATTGTTTCATTTTTTTACACTTCCTATCATAATTGTTTGTTGTCCACCTTTAATCATATGATATCTTTTCAGTATATGATAAACAAATAAACTGACTACAGCCGGTAATAAGAAATGGAAGAATAAAATTTGTAACCATACTTCTGTAGATGCGCCCATCGTTTGTATTGTCATAATTTGACCAACAAACCCACTTGAACCCATGCCAGCTCCAGCTGCATTATTTTCCATCGGCCAAAACACTGTCATTATTGGAGCTACTACAATACTGGCTACTACAGGTGGAATTAAAATAAATGGGTGTTTTAAGTAATTTGAAATTTGTAACTTACTTGTTCCAATTCCGTGTGCAATGATACCTGAAATACCATTATCTCTATATCCTGTTACTGCAAATCCTACCATGTGACAACATCCACCAATAGTGGCTGCTGCTGCGGCTGTTCCACTCAAACCTAACATTAAAGATAAAGCTGCACTAGAAATCGGACTAGATAAAGTCATTCCTACTAAGCAACTTACGAATATTCCCATCAATAAAGGCTGTTGTTCCGTGCTTATTTGGATCCAATTTCCTAAGTGTTTCATAAACGCATCGATAAATGGTGCGATAAATTTCGCAATACAAACACCTACTAATAATGTCAAAATTGGAGACAAAATAATATCTATTTTAGTTTTCCCTGAATATACTTTTCCTAATTCACTTGCAAAGACTGAAGATAAATAACTGCCAACCGCCCCTCCTTGTTCGTAACCATACATACCAGTTACTACTGTTGCAAAAATGATGAGCGGCGAGGCGCCTAAACCATAACTAACAGCCACCCCTACCCCAGCTCCAGTTAAATTTTGTGCTAACTTTCCTATTTCAATCATTATTGATGTATCAAAATATGTATTCAATGTACGGCCAAGTGTTTCAATTATAAGCCCTACAATTAAAGTACTAAATAAACCTAAAGCCATATAACTTAATCCATCTATAATCGTTCTACTAAAAAAAGATTTTATTTTGATCATTATTCACACTCCTTAAAAAAGATTATACTATAAAAAAACACATATCATTATTAAATTTAATATTAATAACGACATGTGTCTTATATAATTAACCTTAATAATAGCAAGATATGGAATTTAACTATCTGCTAGTTTATTTAAATTCTAATTATATTTTAAATGTTCGATTTTTTCTTTATTAATGTCTTGAACAATTTCTACTAATAATTGTTTAGCATTTAAATAATCTCTAACATCATATATCGCTTTACTTGTATGAATATAACGTGCACAAACACCAATAACTGCAGTTGGTATACCTGTTAATGCTTTATGAATCTCACCGCCATCTGTACCTCCCGGTGATTGGAAATATTGATGATTAATATCTTTTTCTTCAACTATATTAATTAAATAGTCTCTCATTCTTTCAGATAAAATCATAGTTCTATCAAGAATTCTTATTAACACACCTTCACCTAGTGCTCCAGATAATCCGATATGACCTTTCATATCATTGGCAGGTGAACAGTCTACTACTAAGGCTAAGTCAGGTTCTATTAAGTTAACACTTGCTGAAGCACCGCGTAATCCAACCTCTTCTTGTACGTTAGCGCCTACATATAAATCAACATCTAAATCAATATCTTTAACTGCTTCTAATAATTCTAACCCAACTAAACATCCATATCTATTATCCCATGCTTTAGCTAAAATTCTGTTTTCAGTGAGTTGCTCTAGATTTGTTCTAGGTACAATTGTATCTCCAATATTGATTCCCATATCTTTAAGTTGTTGCATATTTTCTGCTCCAACGTCTAACAACATATCTTCAATTGCAACACCAGATTCTTTACCAGTTCTAAAATGTTTCGGAATACTACCTACTACGCCATTGTAATATTGATTATCTCTTGTTTTTAATTGTAACGTTTGTGATAACCATACATCAGATGATACACCACCTAAAGGTGTGAATTTCAACATGCCTTCTTTTGTCATTTCTGTTACCATAAATCCAATTTCATCCATATGAGCTGCAACTAAAACTTTTGGTGCATTTTCTTTTTTAGATTTTTTTACACCATAAATACTCCCCATATTATCTCCGATTATTTCGTCAACAAAAGGTTTCATTTGTTCTTTTAAATATTCACGAGCTTCACCTTCAAAGCCAGGTACAGCATGTAATTCAGTCAAAGTTCTCATTCTATTTATTGTTTCTTGTCCAATTTGTGTCATAATGATTCTCCTTGCTAAAATTTTATCTATCATTCTTTCTTTATGGTACACTAGATTTAAGTTAAAGGAGGTATGGTCATGCAAAATAATAAGTTGCGACTAGTCATGTTATTGTTTTCAATTTTTACTGGTATAGGGATTCTTACAGCATTAATTTACTTTAAACAATTTAAACATTACAGCTGCGAAGAAATTTTAAAACAAGTAAAAAGCCAATTTAATGACGTTGAAGGTTCTTACATTTTACATATCCCAAAGACCTACCAAAAGTTTGGTATTGAAACTAAAGTAGTTCATGGTGGAATAACAATTAACAAAAATGGTAGCCCAGTCCATTACGAATTTATTGCCGATGCTTTCAACGGTCAAGTTATAGACATTTATGAAATTTAATTTTCAAAGAAAACATAACGTACATTTTTTGTACGTTATGTTTTCTTTATTCTATTTCATCGTTGTCTAAAGCGTTAAATGATTGTTTAATAGCTTCTAATCCACCAATTAATTTATCTTCACTACATGCTACATTAAGTCTAAAGTGATGACTTTCATCAAGCTCATATGAATTTCCAATACCAGTCGCGATTTTACCAACAGACTGTAACGCTTTTTGTACTTTTTCCTCACTATAACCACTATTCGAGAAATCAATCCATGCTAAATATGTCGATTCAGGCTTAATGAAACTTAATTGATCTGACATTTCATTATCTACGAATTCTTTTAAAATTCTCATATTTCGTTCTATATGATCGTTTAATTGATCAACCCACTCTTCAGCTTGGTTATATGCAACTTTTACCGCCTCTACCGCTAAAGTATTTGCAGCTGCAAGTCCATAATAAGTTCCTAGTTTTCTATTAAATTGCATTGTAAAATAGCGATGTTTTGTAATCATATAGCTACTTGCTAAACTAGCTAAGTTAAATGTCTTTCCTAAGCCTGTTACCACTAAAATTGGAGAATCTAACTGCATAAGATTTGCCATAGAATAAAAGCCGTTTTCACTTCTTGCAAAATCCATATGAATTTCATCAGAAACTATAAACACGTCATGTCTCTCACATATTTCTTTTATTTGCTCACATTCTTCTTTAGTCCAAACTTTACCTGTTGGATTGTGAGGATTACAAAATACTAAAACTTTCACATCTTCCCTAGAAGCTACTTTTTCAAATTGTTCTACGTCTAATTTATAGCCTTCATCAGTTTGGATAAGAGGAGATTCAACTACCTCTCTTTTATTTCCTTCTATAAGGTTAAGAAAAGCATTATAAGATGGTGTATGAATAAGAACACCTTCGCCTTCTTTCGTAAATTCACGAATCACTTCTGTGACTGTGAATAATATACTTGGCACATAGTATATATCATTTTTTTGAACGTTAACGCTGAATCTTTTTTTATACCAATTTTTAATCGCATTTAAATATTCATCTTGTTTCCACACTAAATAACCAAAATGTGCTTGATCTAATTTATTTTTCAAATGTTCTATAATAAATTCGGGCGTTTTAATATCCATATCAGCTATCCAAAATGGTTCTAAATTCTCGTAATCATATACTTTTTGTTGTCCGTCATAAGCAACAGTAGCTGTACCTCTTCTATCGATAACTTCATCAAAATTATACTTCAATTAGCTCATCCCTTCTGATATCGTTTTTAATTTTTCTCGTTTCATCATCAATCTTAACTGCAAAATGATTAATATCGTGATAAAACAAGAACCAATAATTTTCTTTTATATATTTTTGTATTAATCTTTCTTTAGCATTAATAGAATCCATAGGATAATCGTCATATGCTGTAACCCAAAGTGGATTTAAGTGTGCAAATGTTGGAAATATATCTGCCATATGAACTGCTTTTTCCCCATTGCTTTCAATTTCAATAACTGAATGTCCCGCGCTATGGCCTCCTGTATGTTTCATCGTTATACCAGGTATAACTTCAAATTCATCTTTGAATGTAACAACTTGATGTTCAATATTTTTATGGTTTTCTTCCCAATAAGTAGACTTACTTCTAATATTAGGCGCTCTCATTTCATTCCACTCTATTTGCGAAGTGTATATGACAGCATTTTTAAATACAGATTGACCATCCGGCGTTGTTAGCCCACAAGCATGATCAAAGTGCATATGTGACATAATTACAATATCTATATCATCAACTGTTAAGTTAAATTGTTCTAAAGAACCATGTATATCACTTTCATATGTAGCTCCATAATTACGTTTTTGTTTTTCAGTAAATTTTCCATTACCCACACCAGTATCAATAATCATATTATGATTATTATTTTGTATTAAAATAGGATGACATACTAGTGGTATTTGATTGCGTTCATTACACGGATACTTCTTCGTCCATAATGGTCTTGGTACAACACCAAACATGGCTCCACCGTCCATATTCGTAATACCACCTTGTAATGGATATAAATTGAATTCTCCAATATTAAACAAGATATTCCCCTCCATTCATTATTATTATTTTATCATTTATTATTATAATGAACACCCATCAAGGTTTAGATAAATATGTTTTGTGATGGTAAAAGAGTAGTTGTGAGTGCTATGTTGCACGTCGACCGCGTCTTGCAACTTTCGGGAGCGCTATGTTGCACATGGACATCGTCTTGCTACATTCGGGGGTGGTATGTTGCACGTCGACCTTCTCTTGCAACTTTCGGGGGCGCTATGTTGCACATGGACATCGTCTTGCTACATTTCGAAACTGTACTTCAGCTTTTAATACAATTTTAAAGTTTTAAGTAATACTTTCTTGGCTTGCCTTCAATAATTTCAAAATATTTATTACAAAATCTTCTCAGTGTGTGTTTATTATTAGTACTACACCATCTTTCTGCATCTTGTAATGTAAATGGTTCGCCTTTACAAATAAACAGTTCTTTTAAGTTATACAAATATATACTTCTTCTACTAAACTTATTTGAGCAGATAGTACAACATACACTTTTCTTTTTCTCGCTTATGTTTAGTTTATCAACGCTTTTACAATTCGGGCACTTCAAGCCATGTTTAATATCATCAAATGGGACTCTCTTATTATTTTGATATATGTCAGAAAAAGTATTCTTTTCCTCTTCAATTATTTTTAAAATTCTATGATTTTCTGCTGTTTTATAATTTTCGAACAATCTTTGGATTTTATGTAATTCAGTTGGTAATAGAACTTCATATTGGGGCGGTATTTGGGATTTTAAAGTAAAAGTGGGATTAGTGAAGATTAGTATAGTCTTTATTTCTCTATTAATTTCACATTTCTTTAAAAGCAGCTGTAATTCATTATTAGCTCGATATAACTGTTGAAATGGTGTATAAAACATACTTCCATAATCATTTATAAATTGGTCGTTTTTTATATAGTAATCACCACTATAATTTTTTATTTCAAAGTGATAAACATAATCATCAGAAACGACTAAAAAATCTATTTGTACTCTATTATTTATATTAAGTTCAATATTGTAGAGAAATGGTAAATGATTAATTAGTTTTAGTTTTTGATAAATAATTGCTTCGCCTTCTAGTCCCTTCAAAAAAGTAGCCATTTGACTATCAAGTGAACTTTTATCAATTCTATTAATTAAAGAAGTAAAATATACTATATTTTGCATCGGCAAACCTCCAATATTTTTTATATAATTATAAACGCTTTTTATTATATAGAAAAGAAAAAAAGGACGAGACATAAGTATCTTAAAAAATTAAAAATAGCTGGTATTGTATAACTCTGACGATTTTGTAAAGTGCTGACGCCCGGGGAATAGTATGCGTGAGAGACTACAGGCTCGAGCCATACCCCAGGCAAGCATGCACGAACATAATCGTTAAATTTTATAAAAAATAAGCATATCACTTTCAAACTGAAATAATCAGTTAAGTGATATGCTTATTTATTCTGAGTCAGGATTTATATCCCAACCTTTTTAACTACATTATTTAAAACTTGCTTCCATACGATAGATTCTAAATCCTCTGTTTGAGAATTTGTCTTCATATTCTGTGCGTATGTTCTCTTCTGGTTCATTCTCATGTAAGTTTAAATTGATTAAGTCGAATGTCATTCCAAAGGCTGACATACTTTCTAAACTATATTCGAACAATCCTTGGTTATCTGTTTTAAAGTGGATTTGTCCGTCTTTCTTTAATATATGTCGATAGATTTCTAAAAACGATGAAAACGTTAATCTACGTTTTGTGTGACGTGTTTTCGGCCATGGATCAGAAAAGTTTAAATAAATTCTCGATACTTCATTTTCTACAAAGTACTCTGTAAGTAATTTAGCATCTTGATTAATCAACTTAATATTCTCAAGTTCTAATTCTTTTACTTTTTCTAATACTCGAACCATGACGTTTTTGTCTCTTTCTATTGCAACATAATTAATTTCTGGATGACGTCTTGCCATTTCAGTTATAAACCTACCCATACCTGTACCAACTTCGATGTGTATTGGTTGGTCTTTTTCAAACCATTCAGCCATTTTATACTGCTGATTCAAATCAACATCAACAATTTGGGGATGACTTTTTAAGAAATCATCTGCCCAAGGTTTATTTCTCATTCTCATTCAAAGTAACTCCTTATATAAATACATTTCGATTCATGACTTCACTTAAGAAATTCAACCAATCATTCATATCATTATAGCGTTTTTTCTCTTCGTACCACTCAACCATAGCAATAGCCTGTATAAGCGTATACCATTTCATTCTTTTCTTTAAGTCATGTGTATCATTAATACCATACTTACTTAACCAATCAACCCAATCTTTTTCATCAACATAAGTATACAATATCATACCTATATCTATAGCAGGGTCAGCAATCATCGCGCCTTCCCAATCTACTAAGTATAATTCGTCTTGATCAGATAAAAGCCAATTATTATGATTCACATCGCCATGAATAACAGTATAGAAGCGACTATCTAGCATTGGCATATTTTCTTCTAAATATAGCAACGCTTTTCTAACAGTTCTATTCGCTAATACGTGCCTAGATAAAGAACTATTAATTTTATTAAATAATAACTCTGGGTGCATAGGTTTCATTTCCATACGCTTTAACATATTAAGTAATTGTTTTGAAGAATGTATTTTTTTAAGAAGTTTGGCAACGCGGTTAGAATTCATTTCATCTTGGACTAACTCTCGACCATTTTTCCAATGTTGTGCAGTTACAACTTCTCCAGTTTCAATTCTTTTTGTCCAAACTAATTTTGGTACAATCCCTTCAGCTGACAAAGCTGTTAAGAAGGGGCTTGAATTTCTTTTTAGGAAGAGTTTGCGGCCGTCTTGTTCTGCCATATATGCTTCACCAGATGCCCCACCTGCTGAGTCTAATGTCCATCCTAATTGATAAAAATGTTCCAACCTATCCACCTCACTTTCAGAAAAAGAAAAAGACTCATGAACATCAATTTTCAAGAGTCATTACTTAATCTTAAAAAACCCGTTTATTTTTTGTCATTTTAGTGCGCTTGATTTAAATTTTATTATTTTTCTGTGCAGATTTCAACCACATAAATGAAAACTTTGGGGTATTTTGAACCTATTCAGATACAAAATATCTATAAAGTTCAGTATTTACGTGGTTTACACTATATTAATAAATTACACTAAAATATTTTTTCTATGTTTGACTCTATATAATTGTTAAACGATTTTTGTAATTCTTTTGTAATTTTACCTACTGTACCATCAGAAATGAATGTGTCATCCACTTGAAATACCGGCATAACTTCAATTGAAGTACTTGAAACTATAACTTCATCAGCACTTTTCAAAAATTCTACATCAAAAGGTTCCTCAACAAATGGTATATTCAATTCGTTAGCTATCTCTTTGATAACTCTTCTTGTAATACCATTTAAAATTAAATTATTCGCTGGGTGTGTATATATTTTACTGTCTTTTACAGCAAAAACATTGCTAGAACTTCCTTCTGTTACAATTCCATCTCTATGCATGATAGCTTCTCCAGCATCACTTTGAGTTGCTTTCTCTTTAGCTAGGACATTACCAAGTAAATTCAAGCTTTTAATATCACATCTTAGCCATCTAATATCATCTACAGTAATTGCTTTTATGCCATTTTCTAATTCATCGTATGGTCTTTCATAACTTTTAGAAAATGCTGAGAATACAGGTTTCGTGCTCGCTTCTGGGAAAGGATGATTTCTTGGTGCGACTCCTCGTGTTACTTGGATATATACACCACCATTTTTGACGTTATTTTTTTCTGCCAATTCTTCAATTAATTCTGTTAAGCTTTTTACAGTATAATCTTCTAAATTTAAGCCGATTTCCTTTGCACTTCTGAATAAGCGTTCAAAGTGTTCTTTAGCTGTGAATGCATTACCGTCATAGATGCGTATATATTCGTATATACCATCGCCGAAATTATAACCTCTATCAGTATAACTAACCTTGCCTTCTGATTCATCTACAAATTCATCATTAATATATACAAATGTCACTCTACATCATCCTTTACACAAATATTATATATAGCTTCTAAATAAATAGCAGTTGCATCAAATAATTGTTTTTTTGTAATATATTCATTTTTTTGATGCATTAAATCTTCTGATTCTTTAAACATTGCTCCAAATGCAACGCCTTTATCTAGATTGCGAGCATAAGTGCCTCCACCAATTGTAAACGGCTCTGATAAGTCTTTAGTTTGGTTGCGGTATGCAGACAATAATTTATCGATAAACGGATCATTCTTATCTACATAATGAGGTTCCTGATGTTTATCCATATCTATTTCAAATCCTCTATCCGCAATTTCTTCAGTAAATCGTGTTAAAGATTGTTCAAAGTTGAAACCTTCTGGATATCTCAAATTAATACCAAATTGTCCACCATCAACATCAGTATAACTCATTATTCCAGTATTAGTAGTTACTTCTCCCATTTCTTCAGTCGCAAATTTCATACCCATTTTTTCACCATTTGGCGAATTTACTAAATAATCATTGGCAAATTTCACATATGAATTTGCATATTTATCTAAATTTAAATTGTTTAAAAATTGTATTAAAAGTAAGCCTGCGTTAATACCTTGTGATGGATCCATACCATGAGCCGATTTACCATGAACAGTTAAATTCAAGAAACCTTCATCTATTGAAGTTTCGCCTTCAATTTCATTCTCTTCTAAAAATGTTTCGAAATTTTGAACAACGTTTGTCATTTGTTCTTTAATTAAAAGTTTGGCTTGAGCAGTATCAGGTACCATGTTAAAACGTTCACCCGAGAAGAATGCTTTTAATTCAACTTCAGGCTCATCATCGTCTTCTTCATAACCAGATTGTAAAATATTAAAAGTGACGATTCCCTTTTCACCATAAATTAATGGAAACTCTGCATCAGGAGCGAAACCGATTGTAGGCATTTCTTCAGTTTCAAAATACCTATCAGTACACTGCCAATCAGATTCCTCATCTGTTCCTACAATGATATGTATTCGTTTTTTCCAATCTACTTTCATATCTTCTAATATTTTTACAGCGTAGTAAGCTGCAATTGTAGGACCTTTATCATCTAAAGTACCTCTAGCGATAATAGTATCTTCAGTTTCTACTGGGTCAAATGGATCTGTGTCCCAACCGGCACCTGCTGGTACTACGTCTACATGACATAAAACTCCTAATAAGTCATCACCTTTACCCGCTTCGATTCTTCCGACTATGTTTTCAATATCTTTATAACTAAACCCATCTCTTTCTCCGAGTTTACACATGTAATTCAGTGCTTTTTTCGGACCTGGGCCAACTGGTTCATCAACATTACTTTCTGCATCATTTCTTACACTTTCAATGCTTAATAAACCTTTTAAGTCTTTAACAATATCTTTTTCATATTCTTTAACTTTATTTCTCCACATCGGAAATCATCTCTTTCTTACTTGAATAGTTATCTATATGATACATGAAAATTTTAAAAATATGAAATAGAAATACCAAAAATTCTTAAGTTTTTTAACTACTTATTATTTCCTTATACATACGACTATAGTCGTGTGTATTTAACATTTTTATTTCCCAAATTTTTATCGACCTTATAGAGTAAAAAAGACCGACAAAACTGTCGGTCTTAAAATAAATTATTATTTTTTTAAATCTTCTTCAGTCACAATTCTTAAATTTCCGTTTGCTGTTCCACCTTCATCATCGAATTTAGCTTCACGTAAATCAGTGTTATCACTATCATCTTTTTTCAAACGTGATTTTGCATCTGAAGCGTAGCCTTTAGGATTTTCTTTAGCTTTTTTCAATTCTGTTTTAGCTTTTTCTTTATAAGACTCTGGATCTTCTTTGTATTTAGAATATTCGTTTTGTGCCTTATCTTTTATTTCAGACGCTTTTTCTTTTGCTGATGCTTTATAATTTTCAGGGTCTTCTTTATATTTATCATATTCATTTTTTAGCTTATCTCTGTTTTCTTTTTTAGATAATACTACTGCTGCTGCAGTCCCCCCTAATACAACTAATGTTCTAAATAATCCTGCTTTTTTAGCCATTTTATATCCACCTCTATTTATTTAATAATACTAGTTTACCCAACACAGTATTTTTCAAACATATAATTATTCTTATAATCCTAATAATTTAAAATCTTCTTCAAGTAAATGTCTATATTCACCTAAAGCTAATTCTTCATCCAAGTTCAAATTATTTATTTGAATTCGTTTTAAATACGTAACTTCACAATCAATTGAATGAAACATTCTTTTCACTTGATGAAATTTACCTTCATAAATCGTCACATATGCTTTTGATTGAACATCATCTTCTATAATTTCTAATTCGCTTGGATATGAAGTGAAGTCACCTAGATCTATTCCATTTTTAAAAATTCCAATCGCTTCTTCTTTTATATGACCATCAACTTCAACATAATATTTTTTTGGCACTTTATGTTTAGGATTCATTAGTTGATGAGAAAATTTCCCGTCATTTGTTAGTAATAATAACCCTTCTGTGTCTTTATCTAATCGTCCAACTGGGAATAAATCCATATGCATATATTCTGGAACGATATCGATAACTGTTTCGTGCTCATCATCTTCAGTCGCTGATATAAATCCTGCTGGCTTGTTCATCATTAAATAAACAACTGGTTCGTATTCTATAGGTATTTCATCAAAAACGACAATATCTTCTTCTGGATTAATATGAATATCTGGTTTTTTAACCAGTTCATCATTAACAGTTACTAAATTTTGTTTTACAAATTTTTTAACTTCTTTTCGAGTTCCAATTCCAGCATTAGCTAAAAATTTATCTAGTCTCATTTCTACACCCACTTAATTTTACGTCTTATTTTAGCAGTTAAATCACCAAAGAATTCATCAGCTAAACGAGAACGCATTGTTAAATAACCATATACAATCATTCCAACTAGAGCACCTACTATTAATACTATTAAAGCACCCAATTTCGATGTTGGATCAATAATTAATGAAATAATAAAGTAACTTAATTCTACGAACAACATCATGATAATTGTATAAAATAGAATTCTCAATGTATGTTGAATTGTTACATTAAACTTATAATTAGCATGTTTCCAAAGAACATAACAATTTAATGCTACTGCGATCAATAGTGCAATTGCAGTACCTAATACTGCTCCTAAAGTATTAAAAGCAATAATTAAAGGTAAATTGATGATTGCTTTAACGCCTAATGCGCCAATCACTATCCATACTGTTAATGCTTGTTTATCAATACCTTGAAGCATCGATGCTGTTACTGATAATAACGCTATTAATATACTAACTGGCGCATACCAGAATAGAATTTCTGTACCCATTGGACTATAACTATAAAACACATTGTACAATGGTTGTGCTAATACCATAATACCTAATGAAGCTGGAACAGTTAAATATAGTAGTACTCCTAATGATTTTCTTATTTGTATATGCATTTCATCAATTCTTCCTGAATTGTAAGTGTTAGTAATAAACGGTACTAAACTTACAGCGAAACCTGCCGCTAATGAAGTAGGAATCATTACAATTTTATTAGTAGTCATGCTAAGCATTGTAAAATAAACATCGTGAAGAGAACTATTTACTCCACCTATAGCAAGTCCAGTATTATGTGTAAACTGGTCTATTAAATTTATGATTGGAAAACATAAACTTACAATTACAAATGGAATACTGTATTTAATGATTTCTTTATATATTTTGACATAAGAAACATCTATATCGCTCGTATCTTGTGCAACTTCTGCTTTAATTAAATGTCTACGTTTTATCCAGTAATATAATAACGTTAATAGGGCAACAATCGCACCTATCCCAGCTGCAAAAGTAGCAACTTGGTTCGCTACTAACACTGAACCATCCATTACATATAAAACAATGTAACTTCCACCTAAAATAAATGCAATTCGAGCAATTTGTTCAGTCACTTCAGAAACTGCAGTAGGACCCATTGAGTTGAAGCCTTGGAAAATACCTCTCCAAGTTGCTAATAAAGGAATAAAAAGAACAACAAAACTAATAGTACGAATTACATTAGTAATATCTTCAACTTTCCATCCACCTTCTATACCACCTTTGTTTGCTAATGTTAATTGAGCTATCGTTGGTGATAAGAAGAACAGTAATAAGAATCCAATTAAACCAGTAATAGACATTACTATAAAACTCGACCGGTATAATTTTTGACTTACTTTATAAGCACCTAATGCGTTATATTTAGATACATATTTAGCAGCTGCTAATGGTACACCAGCAGTTGCGATTGTTATCATGATTGTGTATGGTTGATAAGCATATGTAAATGGTGCAAGATTTTTTTCATCGCCGATTATAGCGTAAAAAGGAATTAAGTATAAAATACCTAATATTTTTGTAATTAAAATACTAGCTGTGAGTAAAAATGTCCCTCTCACAAGCGCTTTACTCTCTGACATATTTTCATCCCTATCTCAATTTACTTTTAAATTTAATAATAACAGGTTTATTTCTATTGTACTACTTTTTTTAAAAACCATTATTCGTTAAAATATCATTACATAAATCTTTGGAGGTAACTTATGTATCATACAATTATAATAGGCGCAGGACCAAGTGGTTTAATGGCTGCCTACAGTGCCAGTAAAGATGGTCAAAGCGTTCTATTAATAGAAAAGAAAAAAGGCCTCGGCCGAAAACTTCGTATATCTGGTGGTGGCAGATGTAACGTTACAAATCGACTCCCATACGAAGAGATAATAAAAAACATTCCAGGAAACGGAAAGTTTTTATACAGCCCATTTTCGACTTTTGATAATGAATCTATTATTGATTTCTTCGAATCTCGTGATGTAAACCTTAAAGAAGAAGATCATGGACGCATGTTCCCTGTTTCAAATAGAGCACAAGATGTAGTCGATGCACTCGTAAAAGCCATTAAAGATAACGGCGTTGAAATTCGCCAAGAAACTACAGTATCATCAATCGAAAGTGAAAATCAACAAATAACTGGTGTAACATTACAAAATGGTACTTTCATACCTTCACAAACAGTTATTATAGCATCCGGTGGTTGTAGCGTCCCACATACAGGTTCAACTGGAGATGGCTACAAATTTGCTGAACAACTTGGACATACCATAACTGAATTATTCCCAACTGAAGTACCTATTAAATCAAGTGAACCATTCATTAAAAATAAAATATTACAAGGCCTCAGTTTACAAGACATAGGGCTTTCCGTTCTAAAGAAAAATGGAAAACCAAGAATTACACATCAAATGGATATGTTGTTTACCCACTTCGGTGTTTCAGGACCAGCCGCATTAAGATGTAGCCAGTTCGTATATAAAGAACAAAAATCACAAAAGAAACAAGAGATTAAAATGGCTATTGATGCCTTTCCAGAAATAAAACAACATGATTTAGAACAACAAATTATAAAAAAATTAAAAGACGAACCAAATAAAGCTATTAAAAATGCGTTAAAAGGTTTAATACAGGAACGTTATCTGCATTTTCTATTAGAACAGTCAGATATAAATTTGGATGTAACTTATCACAATTTGTCACAACAATCTATCAAGACTTTCGTAGAAAACTTAAAAGCATTCACTTTTACTGTTAACGGAACTTTACCAATCGATAAAGCATTCGTTACTGGTGGTGGCGTAAATATAAAAGAAATCGAACCAAATAAGATGCATTCAAAAATTTGTTCAGGCTTATTCTTCTCAGGTGAAGTGTTAGACATTCACGGTTATACAGGTGGATATAATATAACAAGTGCACTTGTTACTGGTTATGTTGCCGGGCATAACGCTTCGTTATATAATTCTTAGGAATTACATCGCTAACAAGCTTGTTCAAAATTTCTTGCACGTTAGCGCTATACTCTCTTCACATTAAGCATAAATAAATCAAGGGTAAGACATTATTAATGTCTTACCCTTGTTTTTCATAATAGTTAATATTGCGAGTTTATTTAAACTCTTTTATTTTCAAGTCCTTCGTCGCCCCACGCATTCATGCCGCCTTCAACGTTCACAGCGTCTATATCATGGTCGTTTAAATATTCTACAACTTTAGCGCTTCTAACGCCACCAGCACATACTATATAATATGTTTCATTCTCTTTAAAATGATTTAATTCGTTTGGTATTTCTCCCATTGGGATGTGTTTTGCACCAGGTATTACACCCATTGCTACTTCTTCGTCTTCTCTAACATCTACTATGTTAATAGGACTACTTGAAGTTATTTTGTCTGCTAATTCTTTAATTGTTATTTCTTCCATTTTGATTACACTCCTCTTTTTAATTTGCTACAATATTAACCAATTTTTGAGGTACGGCAATCACTTTACGTACTGTTTTGCCTTCAATTGCTTGTTTCACTTTATCAATTTCTAAAGCAAACTGTTCCATTTCTTCTTTAGATAAATCTTTGGAAACTTTAGTTTTTTCTTTTAATTTACCATTAACTTGAATAACAATTTCTACTTCATTGTCTACAAGTAAAGAAGGATCAAATGTTGGCCATTCTTCATAAGCAATCGTATCGTCATGTCCTAATTTTGCCCATAGTTCTTCTGAAATATGAGGTGCTATAGGCGATAACATTTTCACAAAGCCTTCAACATAAGCTTTACTTAATTTATCTTGCTTATAACAATCATTGATAAACACCATCATCTGACTGATAGCTGTATTAAAGTTCAATGTATCGAAATCTTCAGTTACTTTTTTAACAGTTTGATTATAAACTTTATCTAATTCAGGTGTTTGTTCGTCTACAACCTTATCTGTAATTTGATTTTCTTCTGTTACAAGTAATCTCCAGATTCTATCCAAGAAACGACGTGAACCATCTAAACCATTTTCACTCCAAGCGATTGCCGCATCTAAAGGTCCCATAAACATTTCATATAGACGCAATGTATCTGCACCGTGAGATTTAACGATATCATCCGGATTAACAACATTACCTTTAGATTTACTCATTTTCTCATTACCTTCACCAAGTATCATGCCTTGGTTATATAATTTTTGGAATGGTTCTTTCGTTGGAACTACACCGATATCGTAAAGAACTTTGTGCCAAAATCTTGAATATAATAAGTGTAACACTGCATGCTCTACTCCACCAATATATAAATCTACAGGCAACCAATGTTTTAGTTTTTCGGGATCTGCTAACATTTCATCATTGTGAGGGTCTATATATCTTAAATAATACCAACAACTACCAGCCCATTGTGGCATAGTATTCGTTTCGCGACGACCTTTCATACCTGTTTCTGGATCTACTACATTAATAAATTCATCAATATTAGCTAATGGTGATTCTCCTGTACCAGATGGTTTAACTTGGTCAGTTTCTGGTAATAACAACGGTAATTCTTCTTCAGGTACAGTGGTCATTGTGCCATCTTCCCAATGTATTACTGGAATTGGTTCACCCCAATAACGTTGACGACTGAATAACCAATCTCTTAATTTATAGCTAATTTTCTTCTCGCCGATACCTTTTTCTTCTAACATTTCAATTGCTTTAGGTACCGCTTCTTCTTGAGTTAGACCATTTAACTTGTCTGAATCTATCATTTTTCCATCTTCATCATATACAGTAACGATGTCTAAATTGAATTTTTCAGCAAATTCTCCATCTCTTTCATCGTGTGCTGGAACTGCCATAACAGCGCCTGTACCATAACTAATTAATACATAATCAGCAATCCATATAGGCATTTTTTGACCTGTAAATGGATTAGTTGTAAATGCTCCAGTAAATACACCGCTTTTATCTTTTGCTAAATCTGTTCTTTCTAAGTCAGATTTACGAGAAGCTTCAAGTTTATATTGATCTACTGCCTCTTTTTCATCTTCAGTAGTAATTTTATCTACTAATGGATGTTCTGGTGATAACACTGCAAAAGTAGCACCAAATATTGTGTCTGGACGAGTTGTAAATACGTTAAATGATAAGTCTGTATCATCTATGTTAAATGTTAATTCTGCACCTTCTGAACGACCAATCCAGTTTCTTTGCATATCTTTAATAGATTCAGGCCAATCTACGTCTTCTAAATCTTCTAGTAATCTATCAGCATACTCAGTTATTTTTAATACCCATTGTCTCATTGGCTTACGTACTACTGGGTGTCCACCACGTTCTGACACACCATCGACAATTTCTTCGTTAGATAATACTGTACCTAAAGCTGGGCACCAGTTAACTGCTACTTCATCTACATATGCTAAACCTTTATTGTATAACTGAATAAAAATCCATTGAGTCCATTTATAATATTCTGGGTCTGTTGTATTGATTTCTCTATCCCAATCATAAGAAAAGCCAAGTTCTTGAATTTGTCTCTTGAACGTAGCTATGTTCTGAGCAGTAAATGCTTTAGGGTCATTACCAGTATCAATAGCGTATTGTTCTGCTGGTAAACCAAACGCATCCCACCCCATTGGATGTAAAACGTTATACCCTTGCATACGTTTATATCTTGAAATAATATCAGTCGCTGTATAACCTTCTGGATGTCCTACGTGTAATCCAGCTCCTGATGGATATGGGAACATATCTAAAGCATAAAATTTCTTTTGACCTAAATTGTCATTTGTTTTAAATGTTTTATTATTTTCCCAATAATTTTGCCATTTTTTCTCGATTTGTTGATGATTATAATTCATTAATTGTTCCTCCTGTAAAATAAAAAAAGCCACCCCAAACCATAGTTACAGTTGGGACGACTAAAATATAATGCCGCGGTACCACCCAGAATTCACTTAAAAAGTGCACTTCATTTATATGGTTTAAGATTGCTTTAATTTAATACTATCATCTGGTAAGTTCACTTAATGGATATCATCAGTTCCCACCACCACTGACTCTCTAAAGATTCGCATTAAAGTTACTACTCCTATACATTCTTAATATTATTCAATTTCTAAGGAATTTGCAAGTTTTATTTCATTTTATGCAACATTCCCCTTTTTTATTCCTTTGTCGTAAATTATTAAGAAATAATAACCAACAAGAATTAAGGCAATCATGCTAAAGAACATGACTTTCATATCAAATACATCTACGATAACACCACCCACTACAGGCCCAAAAGCTTTACCTACAGTTGAAGATGCATTTACAATACCTTGATATGCTCCCATACGACCTTTAGGTGCAAGTTTATTCGCAATTGCCGGAACTGCTGGCCAAACAAACATTTCACCGAAAGTTAAAATAACCATACCCACAACGAACATCGTAAATTGTTCCGCCACACTTGTTACTAAATAACTAACTATAAAAATACCTAATCCAACACCCATTTGTAATTTTAAACGTTCTTTAAAACGATTAATAAATGGTGCGATTAATGGTTGACCAGCTAATATTAACACGCCGTTGACAGTCCAAAGAAGACTATATTGCTTCAAGGAGATGCCTACTGATTGTGTATATGTCGCAATTGTCGTTTGCCATTGAACATAACCAATCCAACATAAACTAAACATCACACATAATAAAATCAGTGCTTTGAATTTCTTTTTATCTTTAACTTCTACAGCACTTGAAATACCCTCGTTATTTTTCACATTTACATTTAAATCTACATTATAATAACGTAAAGCTATAATAATGAATACAACATATAATAACAAATTAGCCATAAATATATATTTAAAGCTGAAGTCTGCTACAAAACCACCAGCTGCAGCACCAATAGAAACACCTAAATTTTGAGCTAAATAAATAGCATTAAATGTTGTTCTTCCTCCATTAGGCCAGCTTGCTGCAGCCATCGCATAAATTGCAGGTACGATTATGCCACCACCGAATCCTAGAATAACTAACCAGAAAGGATACCACGGCCAGTCATTTAAGAAATTTAAACCAACTAAACTTCCTATATTTATAATAGAAGCAAATATGATAGATCGAAAACCACCAATTTTATCAAATAAAGAACCGCCCAGTAAATTTCCGATTACGCTCCCAAATGCGTTAATCATTAATACAACACCGGCGGTACTTAAACTTTTATTTAATTCCTCATTCATATATATCGTATTTAAAGGCCACAAAAAACTAGCGCCCGTTATATTAATTGCCATTCCAATAATAAGCCACTTTACGATTTTTGGCATTTTCAAAGGGCATCACTCCCGTCAATTTTTTTCTCAATTTGAATAGTCTAAACCTTTTTCTGCAAAAGTTCAATATTATATGTTAAAATGCTTTAGATAAGTTTGTAGAACAGGATGTGAAAAAATTGACAGAACAATTCCGCTTTGCCTTTGATAACAAAAGATATCATACATGGAATTATCATTTAAAAAATAAATTTGGTGAAAAAATATTTAAAATAGCACTCGATGGTGGATTTGATTGTCCAAACCGAG
This sequence comes from Mammaliicoccus lentus, assembly GCF_002902755.1. Taxonomy (GTDB): domain Bacteria; phylum Bacillota; class Bacilli; order Staphylococcales; family Staphylococcaceae; genus Mammaliicoccus; species Mammaliicoccus lentus. The sequence continues at coordinate 27,444 of NZ_PPRS01000019.1, forward strand.
ATGGTACCGTTGCTCATGGTGGTTGTACTTTCTGTTCAGCTGCTGGTAGTGGTGACTTCGCTGGTAATAGAGCTGAACCAATTCATGTACAATTTAAAGAAATTAAAGATAAAATGCATGAAAAATGGTCTGAAGGTAAATATATCGCCTATTTCCAAGCTTTCACAAATACTCATGCCCCAGTCGAAGTGTTACGAGAAAAATACGAAGCAGCATTGTCTGAAAAAAATGTTGTAGGTTTATCTATAGCAACAAGACCAGATTGTCTACCTGATGATGTTGTTGAATATTTAGCTGAATTAAATGAACGTACATATTTATGGGTAGAATTAGGATTACAAACTGTGCATCAAGAAACTTCTGATCTTATAAATCGTGCACATGATATGAAATGCTACTATGAAGGTATAGAAAAATTAAGAAAACATAACATCAACATATGTACACATATTATTAATGGTTTACCCGGTGAAGATTATAATATGATGATGGAAACAGCTAAAGAAGTAGCTCAAATGGATGTTCAAGGAATTAAAATCCACCTTCTACATTTATTAAAAGGTACGCCAATGGTTAAACAATATGAAAAAGGTATGCTTGAATTTATGACACAAGAAGATTATACAAATCTTGTTTGTGATCAGTTAGAAATTTTACCAGAAGAAATGATTATTCATAGAATTACTGGAGACGGCCCTATCGATTTAATGGTAGGTCCAATGTGGAGCGTTAATAAATGGGAAGTATTGAATTCTATAGACAATGAATTAAAAGCTCGTGGGACAATGCAAGGTTCAAAATTCATTAAAGCTGAGAGCGTTCAATCATGATTGTAGAAGGAATATTGCCATTTGCTAGGCATTTAATTTCAAGTCATATAGATAAAAATAGTATCGTAGTTGATGCAACTTGCGGTAACGGAAATGATACATTATTTCTTGCCAATCAAGTAACAAATGGTCAAGTTTATGCTTTTGATATTCAAGAAAAAGCTATTAACACCACAAAAGAAAAAACAAAAGAATATAACAATATTCAATATTACTTAGAAGGACATGAAAAAGCTGCCGATATCATTTCTGCAGAACATAATAGTATCGACGCATCTATCTTTAATTTAGGCTATTTACCTAAAGGAGATAAAAGCATCACAACAAACTCAAATACTACCATATCCGCCATTCAATCATTATTCGAATTAACTAAAAAGAATGGCATCATTGTGCTAGTTGTTTATCCAGGACATCCAGAAGGACAAATCGAATCAAATGATGTATTAAACTTTGTTAAAAATATAGATCAAAATGAAGCACATGTACTGAACTATCAATTTATTAATCAAAAGAATAATCCACCATATATTATAGGTATTGAAAAAAGAAATTAATAAACATACTAAGATTAGCTATGAAGAAATCTATGACGATAGATTTTTTCATAGCTATTTTTTATAGTTATAGAGAGGAGTAGACTGTGCGATCTCTTGGGTTTGAAATCCGTAAAAAAACTAGTCAGCTTTACTCTCGCCTTTTGAAATTCGATTGTAGTATGTTGGGTTCTTGAAACCGTGTATAGGAAAGTGAAATGAGAAAGGTTCA
>NZ_PPRS01000002.1 GCF_002902755.1 Mammaliicoccus lentus
TTATACATATAATATAAAAATAGAATAAAAACAAAAGGAGATTATCAATGGAAAAAATTAGAGAATTTATTAACTCTGAGAATTTTAAACTATTTAGTTTATCCATTTTCTATTTCCTAATCATGCTTATTTTATTTTGGATTTATGCTGGTGGAAGTGCGAGCAATAATTTCATTTACAATGAGTTTTAGTAAAGGAGTATGTTTATGAGAGACGTCATAGAACAGTTATCATACATGAGCGATAATCATGGTGATAATGAAGCGATTTGCTATAGAAATAATATGATGACATATAAAGATTTAGATATTTATTCAAGTAAATTAGCAACTTTGTTAAAAGATACATCTCAGCCTCTTGTAATTTATGGTCATATGTCACCATTTATGATTGTAGGTATGATAGCAAGTATTAAAGCGGGTATAGGTTACGTTCCAATTGATACTTCCATACCTAAAGAACGAATAGAACACATTATAGATAAAGTTGAACCAAAGTATGTATTCAATACTACTGAAATTTTATTAGATAAAAAGAATATTAAACAAATAACTGTAAATGAATGTAAAGAGGCATCTATTAACCTCGAAGGTACTAAACAATTGAAGATGACAGATATTGTTTATACGATTTTTACTTCGGGGTCCACGGGGCTACCTAAAGGCGTTCAGATTACATATGATAGTTTATTAGATTTTACTGAATGGATGCTAAAACTCAATCAATTAGGCGAAGGTAAGAAATGGCTGAACCAAGCACCATTTTCATTCGATTTATCTGTAATGGCAATTTATCCATGCTTAATGTCAGGTGGTACTCTAGAGCTTGTTGATAAACAAATGATTGAGAAACCAAGAGATCTTTATGAAATGTTAAATGATAGACATATTGAGAGTTGGGTCTCTACGCCATCTTTTGTTGAAATGTGCTTATTGTTACCAGGGTTTGACGATAATACGTATCCTAACTTAAAACAATTTTTCTTCTGTGGTGAGATATTCAGTCACAAAACTGCTCAAAAACTTATAGAGAAATATAAAGAAGCAACTGTTTACAATACATATGGTCCAACAGAAGCTACAGTCGCAGTGACGAGTATACAAATAACTCAAGATATACTTGATTCATTTAACCCTTTACCAGTTGGGAAAGTAAGGGAACAATCAGAGCTTAAATTAGCTGATAATGGAGAGCTCATTATTAGTGGTAGAAGTGTTAGTAAAGGTTATTTAAAAGATAAGGAAAAAAATGAAAAAGCTTTTAGAATTGAAAGCGATACAAGACATTATTACACAGGAGATAAAGCAGAGTATAAAGAAGGTTATTGGTTCATACAAGGTAGAATAGATTTTCAAATAAAGATTAATGGATATCGCATGGAATTAGAAGAAATAGAATTAATTTTAGAACGTTTGCCACAAGTTAAGCAAGCTGTTGTATCACCAATTAAAAAAGGTGAGAAAGTTCAGTATTTATATGCGACGGTTGTTTTATTAGAAAAAAGTCTTGAAAGTGATATGGAATTAATACACAAGATGAAACAAGAACTTAAACAACATTTACCAGAGTATATGATTCCTAGAAAGTTTAAATTTACCGATCATTTACCGTTAACACCAAATGGTAAATTAAATCGAAATAAAGTATTAGAGGAGTTAGAATCATGATTCCATATGGCGATTTTACTTATTTCTTTATTACTTTATTGTTGATGTTACCAGTCATAATACTAGGGTTAATTGGTAAAAGAAGTCTTATATATAATAGGTTCATCACAATTGTTATGCTCGTTCTTATTTTCTCAGACGATAATAAGAATATATTTGATAATAAGTATTTGAGCTATCAACTTATTTTCTTTACTTTATATGTTATTTATCAAGTGCTGTTAATAAAAAGTTACATTAATATCACTAAAAAAGTAAACGAATTTAAGGTGTTTGCTTTTATGGTATTTCTATCAATATTACCTTTAATACTCGTTAAAGTACTTCAAAGTAGTTGGCTAGGTGAATATCAAATAACGATACATGGAAATAAAGTGATAGAATTTATAGGTTTCTTAGGGATTTCTTATATCACATTTAAGACAGTCCAATTAATAATGGAAATACGCGATAAAAGAATTAAATCAATAGAAGTATTAAAATTAATAGATTTTATCACTTTCTTTCCAACTATTTCATCAGGACCAATTGATAGATACAAAAGATTTATTAAAGATGAAAATAAAATTCCATCAGGTGAGGAATATTATAATCAGTTAATCAAAGCTATCCATTTGGTATTTATGGGATTTTTATATAAATATATTATCGCATTTTATATAAATGAATTAGTCTTAAAAACGATACCAATTGAGACAGATCATACGTTTTTAAATTACTTATTTTATATGTATGGTTATAGTTTTTATTTATTCTTTGATTTTGCTGGTTATAGCTTATTCGCTATCGCATTTAGCTATATGTTCGGTATTCAAACACCTGTCAACTTTAATAAACCTTTTCAATCTAAGAATATTAAAGATTTTTGGAATAGATGGCACATGAGTTTGTCATTCTGGTTTAGAGATTGCGTTTATATGAGATTTGTATTCTTTGTTTCAAAAAAGAAACTAATTAAAGATAAATTGCTTATTTCTAATTTAGGATTTTTATTAAACTTTGCAATTATGGGTGTGTGGCATGGAATTGAAATAAATTACATACTATATGGTTTATATCACGCAATGCTGTTCATAGGTTATGGCTATTACGAACAATGGCGAAAAAAACATCCACCTAAATTTAATAATAAAGTAACCAATTTTATAGCGATACTAATTACATTCCATAGTGTTGCATTTGGATTTTTATTATTCTCAGGAAAGTTAATACATTAAAAAAAAGGGAGTTAAATTATGAGTTTTGAAGAAAAAGTTTTAGATATATTAGCAGAAGTTGCAGAAAATGATATTGTTAAAGAAAATCCAGATATTGCAATATTCGACGAAGGTATAATAGATTCATTCGCTACAGTTGGATTATTAATAGAAATTCAAAATAATTTAGGGATTGACGTTACAATTACTGATTTTGATAGAGATGAGTGGGCAACACCAAATAAAATCATAGAAGTGCTTAAGGAATTACAATGAAAATAAAGCTAATATTACCATTAATTTTTAGTGGTATACTGTTTGGTCTATTTCTATTAATGCCAGTAGAATGGTTTTCTGCGTTTTCAAAAAGTGAAAATATCAATAAAGAAGCTACCTCATTAAATGATTCAATATTAAAAGGTGTACACTCGCAAACTGAAATGTTACAAAGTAGAAAATACTATCCCATTTTTGGTTCTAGTGAATTAGAGAAACAAGATATATTTCATCCTGCGTACATACTGAATGATAAAAATGCTAAACTCAAACCTTATTTAATTGGTACAGGCGGGTCTACTGACTTGATTCATGCTGTAAATATTGGGAGCCAATCTCATAACCTAAAAGGGAAAAAATTAGCGATTATTATTTCACCTCAATGGTTTACGAATTATGGTTTAACTAACGATAATTTTAGTGCGAGATTCTCTCCATTACAAGCAGATCATTTATTTGTTAGTGAAACATTAAGTCCTGAAATAAAGAATAGATTTGCTAAACGATTGATAGAATTTAAACAATTAAAATCTGATCCTTATTTAAAATCTATTATTAAATCGAAAAATCATCAATATAAAGAAGGCACTTTCATGAATAATTTTGAATACAGTATTCATGAAAAGCATGATGCATTGAAATCTCTTTTTGGTAAAGAAAAATCACCTTTACAGCACTCGCACAATAAACATTTTCAAAAAATGGATTGGGAAACAATGAAATTATATGCCTCTCAATATGGTGAGCAAAATTCAACCTCTAATAAATTTGGTATGAACGATCAATATTGGAGTTTATTAAAACAACAAAGGAAACGTTTTAATCGAAGTTATGAATTTAATAAAAACTCAGTAGAATTTGATGATTTGCAGTTGTTAATAGATACATTGAAAGAAGCAAAAGCAGACCCGTTATTTATTGTTATACCTGCTAACGGTAAATGGTATGATCATATACACGTTGATAAAATGAAGAGAGAAGCGGTATATCAAAAAATAAATCATACAATCACTTCGAATAATATGAAAGTTTATGATTTAACTGACAAAGAATATGAACCTTATGTAATCACTGATGCAGTCCATATTGGATGGAAAGGTTGGGTTTATATTAATGAGCAAATGTTGAATCATATAAACGGAGAATACAACGAAAATGTGAGTAGAAAATACAATTAATAATTCAGGCAGAAATAATTATCACTACAAAAACAGTAGAAATTCATTATAAATATTGAATTTCTACTGTTTTTTTATTTAAAAAATATTTTGAAAGCTTGAAATTAAAAAAGGATTTATCCATTAGATATTCTAATGGATAAATCCTTGACTCTCTATAGATGTCTTATATATTTAGGTTTATTATTTTATGATTAAGTTAGAATACTTGTTCGACTTCAACGACACCAGGTACTTCTTCTAATAAAGCACGCTCTATGCCAGCCTTTAATGTAATAGTAGAACTTGGGCAAGTACCACAAGCTCCTAATAGGCGTAATTTAACAATCCCATCATCCACATCTACTAATTCACAGTCGCCACCATCTCGTAATAAGAATGGTCTTAATTTCTCAAGTACATCACTAACTTGATCAAACATTGTTTGTTGTTCGGTAGTCATATATTAATACTCCTCTCATCAAGTGTTATTAGATACATTAATCTTATTAATCTATTATAATAGAAATAACGTAAAAAATCTATTTATGGAACTAGGAGGATTTTATAAATGTCCAAAGCAAGTATTGTCGTATATGGTGCAGATGTTATTTGTGCCAGTTGTGTGAACGCACCCTCATCAAAAGACACTTATGAATGGTTGCAAGCTATACTAGGGAGAAAATATAATCATATAGACTTCGAATTTACGTATATTGATTTTATGAAACAAACTGAAAATTTAACCGATCATGATCAACAATTCATTGAAAGAATAAAAGAAGATGAATTATTTTATCCGCTTGTTACAATCAATGATGAATTAGTTGCAGATGGTTATATTCAACTCAAACCGATTACAAAATTCATAGATGAACACGTGGATGAGAAATAAAAAAGTAGCAGAATTCTGCTACTTTTCTTATCCGTTATGATATTTATATAACCATAGAACACCAGACTTAATAACTCTTGCTAATCGACCGGTAACAGTCTGTTCCATTAAGTAGGCAAAGCCTTGTTTTTCTCCTAATGAGCCCACGAATCCTTGTGGTTTAAGTTCTGGCATTTTTTCTGGTAATGGTTTATTTGCCCATTTTAGTTTCATTACTTCAGCAATTTGATCAGCTTGTATTTCTGCTAAATATGCACTCGGTGCATGTGGTAAAGCTGCACAATCACCAACAATATATACATTTGGATATGTCGGAATTTGATGATATTGATTGACGATAACTCTACGGCCGTCATTAGTATCGACCGGTAAATTTCGAACGATTTCTACTGGTTGAATACCAGCAGTCCAAACTACTAAATCTATGTCTTGAGCATCATCGTTATTGTATAATTTACCCGGTTCAACTTTCGTTATATTTGATTCAGGAATGACTTCAACATTATGTTTAGCAAACCATTTTTCTACGAATTTACTTAATTTTTCTGGAAATGCTGGGAGAATTCTTGCACCTCTATCAAATAATTTAATTTTGATATCTTCTCTGCTCTCACGTAGTTCACTTGCTAATTCAATGCCGCTTAAACCGGCTCCCACAACCCCAACAGTAGAACCACTTGGTAAGTCAAATATTGCTTGGTACGTTTTTCGTGCATTTTGGATATTTTGAATACTGAGTGTGTATTCTTTTGCGCCAGGAACATTGTGATATTTATCTTCACAACCCAGACCAATTACAAGTTCATCATAGTCGACTCTTGTGTCTCCTACAGAAATAATTTGATTGTCTAAATCAATATCTGTAATTTCCCCATATACGGTATTGATTTTCTTGTCATTTGGAAAATTTACTCGAATTTCTTTGTCTGGTTTTGTACCTGCTGCTAAAGTATAAAATTCAGTTTTTAAACCGTGAAATGGCATACGATCAATCAGCGTAATTGAATAATCGGAAGGTAAAGCGTTAGGGATAATATCCTTCATCAAACGCATATTACCGTATCCGCCCCCTAATAATACTAAGCTTTTCATCGTTATTCTCCTTTGTCCATAAATCAAATTTCTATAAATTTGTATGTATATATTTTATAATATATAAGTATACATTTAGTATAATCGTTTTTGGCATAAACTACAATGAATGTTAAAATAGATAATGAAACGAAAGTGAGTAGGTGAATACATTGAACCCGATTGTCGAATTTTGTATATCAAACTTGGCTAAAGGCGCTGATGTAGTGTTTAACAAGCTCGACAATGATCCAGATGTAGACGTACTAGAATATGGTTGTCTACAAAATTGTGGACCATGTGCAAGAGGGTTATATGCATTAGTAAATGGCGATATGGTCAAGGGCGAGACACCGGAAGAATTACTAGAAAATATATATAGTCATATAGAAGAAAATTGGATTTTTTAAGGAGGAATAAATTATGTCAACAGTAATTTTAACTGAAGCAGCAGCATATGAAGTTAAGGATATGATGGAAAGTAATGGTATGCCAGACGGTTACTTAAAAGTTTCTGTTAAAGGTGGAGGTTGCACAGGTTTATCATACGGAATGTCAGCAGAAGAAGAACCATCTGAAAATGACATGGAATTAGAATTTTATGGTGTGAAAGTCTTAGTAGACAAAGAAGATGCACCAATTTTAAATGGCACTACAATTGATTTCAAAACATCATTAATGGGTGGCGGATTCTCTATTGAAAACCCGAATGCAATTGCTTCATGCGGTTGCGGAAGCTCATTCAAAACTAAAACTGTAACAGGTACACCAGAGAATTGTTAATCCCTTAATATTAATAGTGTGTGACACTTGAAATTATATTGATAAAAATATACAATATACTTTGTATGTAAAGAGTATTAGAATTGCTTGTGACAAAAAACACAAAGTGACACGACATCCCTTCAGGTGTCAAACAATATTTAGAAAGTATAGGTGAAAATAATGGGATTTGAACGCAAAAAAGTTCTTGTATTAGGGGCAGGATATGCAGGCTTACAAACTATAACTAAATTACAAAAATTAGTTTCTAACCAAGATGTTGAGCTTACACTTATTAACAAAAATGACTACCACTATGAAGCTACATGGTTACATGAAACTTCAGCAGGTACGTTAAATTATGAAGATGCTTTATACCCAATAACTTCAGTAGTTGATAGAAACAAAGTAAACTTCGTAAAAGCAGAAGTAACTAAAATTAACAAAGATTCTAAAAATGTTGAAACATCAAATGGTGTATTTGATTACGACATTTTAGTTGTTGCGTTAGGATTTGAAAGTGAAACATTTGGAATTGAAGGTATGAAAGAACATGCTCTTCAAATCGAAAACATTAATACTTCTCGTCGTATCGCGAAACATTTAGAAGATAGATTTGCAAATTATGCTTCATCTAAAGAAAAAGATGAAAATGATTTAGCTATTCTTGTAGGTGGCGCAGGATTTACTGGTGTTGAATTATTAGGTGAATTAACTGAGCGTGTTCCTGAGTTGTGTAAAAAATACGGTGTAGATCAATCTAAAGTGAAAATCACTTGTGTTGAAGCAGCACCAAAAATGTTACCAATGTTCTCAGAAGAATTAGTTGATTACGTTGTTCAATACTTAGAAGCTCGTGGTGTAGAATTCAAAATCTCAACTCCAATCGTTGCTTGTAACGAAAAAGGCTTCGTAGTAAAAGTAAATGATAAAGAAGAAACATTAGAAGCTAACACTGCTATATGGGCTGCAGGTGTTAGAGGTAGCAAACTAATGGAAGAATCATTTGATGGCGTTAAACGCGGTCGTATCGTTGTTAAAGACGACTTATCAATCGATAACTATGACGATATCTTCGTTATTGGTGACTGTTCAGCAGTTATGGTTGGTGAAGGCGACAACAAACGTCCATTACCAACTACAGCACAAATTGCTATGCAACAAGGTGAACACTTAGCAGAAAACATCAAAAACATCTTCAATGGTGAAAAAACTGAACCATTTAGTTACGATGACAAAGGTACTGTTTGTTCTCTAGGTAGCCGTGATGGTGTTGGTGTTGTTATGGGCCGTGAAATCACTGGTAAAAAAGCAGCATTCATGAAAAAAGTTATTGATACTCGTGCCATCTTCAAAATCGGTGGACTTGGTTTAGCCTATAAAAAAGGTAAATTTTAATTGCAAGATAATTAAGTAAGAGACCTGCATTAGGCGGGTCTCTTTTTTAAAGGAGGTTAGCCATGATATCTTTACCACAAGTCATTATATCAATGGCATTGTTTTTCGTATTATTCTTTGGTATTGCTTTTATATTGAACATGCTACTAAAAACAACATGGTTGATGGTTATATTATATCCATTGGTTATATTTGCTATCGTTGATAAAATATCAACAACAATGTATTTCACTAATCCTTCTACAGCATTTTCAAAGTTATTAACTGGAATAACACATATACATACTGCAGATATTTTAATGCTAGGTTCTGGATGGGTTGGCGCAATAGTAGCTGGTTTTGTTATTCGTAATTTAAGAAGAAGCGGTTATTCAATGTTTTAAAAAAGGGGAAATATATATGAAATTACAAATTGAAAAACAGTATTCTACAAATAATCATCCGATTGTTATAGGTTGTCCGAGTCATTTAAATCAAATGCAAAATTTTGATGAAGTAAATAACATATTAAATAACCAATTAGATGATATGAAAAAACAACAAGTTATAAGCAGTGAATTAGGAGAAATTACGTCTTCTGCTGTCATCATCGATAATCAAATTGTTAAATTAATATCTGTTGGTTTAGGAAATTTAAAAGAAATCAAAGAGAAAGATTATCAAAAAATTTATGGTCAATTAAGTCGTTATTTAAGCTTGAATAAAATTGAACAAGTTAATTTATTAGATAACACATTCGTTTCTCAAAATGTCACGAATGAATCACGCTTATATCATCTTGGGTGGATGTCTCAACAATCAGTATTTAATTTTGATAATTATAAATCTAATAAATCTGCTCCAATTGAAACTAAAGTCACGTTTATAACAGAAACGAATGATGATATTTTAACGAGTTTCAAACAAGGAGAAGTGCTAGGAGATAGCATTAATTTAGCACGTACTTTCTCTCAAACACCTCCAAATATATTGACGCCTGAATATTTTGCTAATCAAATTAAAGTAAACTTTGAAGATACGAACGTAGAAGTTTCTATTAAAGATGAACAAGCTATTAATGAAGAAGGTTTCGGTCTAATAGACGCAGTTGGTAAAGGATCTATTAATCCTCCGAGGTTAGTAACGTTAGAATATAAAGGTTCAGCTGATGCTCCAATAGCATTAGTTGGTAAAGGGGTAACGTATGATTCTGGCGGTTACCAAATTAAATCAAAAACAGGTATGCCTTCAATGAAATATGATATGAGTGGTGCTAGTAATGTAGTTGCAATGGTGAATGCTGTAGCTCGTTTAGAATTGCCAATTCATATTGTAGCAGTATTGCCATTAGCAGAAAATATGATATCTAATAAAGCTATGAAACCAGACGATGTATTTACATCCTTAAGTGGTGAAACGGTTGAAATTACGAATACCGATGCTGAAGGAAGACTTGTACTAGCTGACGGTGTTACTTATGCTAAACAATTCAAACCAGAATTAATTATGAACTTTGCGACGCTAACGGGTGCTGTTGTAGCTGCGTTAGGACTTGGTAAAACAGGTATATTCTCTAGTGATGCCGACCAATATTTAGATGCAGTTAAAGAAGCTTCTAAATATTCAAATGAAGTGAGCTTTAAGTTACCAATTACTGATGAAGAAAAGCAAGATATTCAATCTTCGGATGTAGCTGATTTAACAAACTGTGTTTTAAATAAACATGGTAAAGCGTTATTTGCAGCAGCTTTTGTGACGCATTTCAGTGAAGACGTACCTCATTTACATTTTGATATTGCTGGTTCTGCTGATACAGAAAAAGATACTTATCGTGGACCAAAAGGTGCAACTGGTGCTATGATTCCTACTGTACTTCACTTTTTGAAAAATAAAATAAAATAAATTATAAAAAGTAATCCTGTTCTATTAATTTGTCGAGCAGGGTTATTTTTTTATAGTATTTATCTGAAAATTTAGAATTAAGCAGCTGTTATTGACATGTTTTCAATCAACTGATATGATAAGTTCATCATTTTACTTTATCGTGGTAGAGAGTTAAAGAACAGGAGAGGGTTTTTTGGAAATAAATGCAGTGTTAGTAGCAGTTATAATTATGATTATACTTTGTTTATTAAGATTAAATGTAGTATTAAGTATATTTATTGGCGCTTTAGTAGGCGGATTATTAAGTGGTATGTCTCTAGACAAAGTGATTGCTACTTTTGGAACGTCTATTGTTGATGGGGCTGAAGTTGCTTTATCATACGCGCTATTAGGTGGATTTGCAGCTTTAATATCATATAGCGGTATAACAGATTATATCGTCGGAAAAATCATACAATCAGTGAAAAAGGAAAATTCTAAAGATAGCAGAGTAAAAATAAAAATCATTTTAGTTGCAAGTTTACTTGTTATCTCAATATTGAGTCAGAATATTATTCCTGTTCATATTGCATTTATTCCAATTCTTATACCTCCATTAATCAGTTTATTTAATGAATTAGAAATGGACAGAAGACTTATTGCTACAGTAATTGGCTTTGGACTATGTTTCCCGTATATATTATTACCATACGGATATGGTCACATATTCCAGTCCATCATTTTTGATTCATTTGAAAAAACAAATATTGATATTGCTTTTAATGATATTTGGAAAGCAATGCTCATTCCAAGTATGGGATATGTATTTGGTTTAATTTTAGCCATCATCATATATTGGAAACCTAGAAAATATAAAAAAATTAAAGTCGAAGAAGACGAAGAAATTGGAAAATTAGAAACATACCCTCTAGTGGTTACGGTTATTGCCATTTTAGCTACTTTTATAGTGCAGACTTTTACAGAATCTATGATATTCGGTGCGTTAGCAGGTATTTTAATCTTTTTCTTCTCTGGATTATATAAATGGAGAGACTTAGATGCTAAATTAGTAGAAGGTATTCAAATTATGGCTTATATCGGTGTCGTAATTTTATCAGCAAATGGATTTGCAGGTGTTATGAATGAGACACATGAAGTTGGTGCGCTTGTTAAGAGTTTAGCGACTATTACAGGAGACAACAAAGCGTTTAGTATCATTATGATGTACTTAATAGGTTTAGTTGTAACGTTAGGAATAGGATCATCATTTGCGACAATTCCTATCATTGCAAGTTTATTTATACCATTTGGACAAGAAATAGGATTAAGTGCAATGGCGCTTATAGCTGTCATAGGTACAGCAGGTGCATTAGGAGACTCAGGTAGTCCAGCGAGTGACTCAACATTAGGACCAACTGCAGGATTAAATGTAGATGGGGAACATGATCACATTAGAGATACGTGTATACCTAACTTCTTAATTTATAATATTCCTTTAATCATATTTGGTTTCATTGCTGCTATGGTATTATAGTAGTGAATGGGGGATAAAAATATGAATTTATTAGATCATCTTCAAATGAAGACATTAGATGTTAAACATGGATATATTGCTATTTCAATGCCAGTTACCGATAACGTTAAACAACCATTTGGATATTTACATGGAGGAGCTACAATCGCTTTAGCAGAAACTGCAGCCTCTATGGGAGCAAATGCTTCTTCTAAAGAAGATGAAATACCACTTGGTTTAGAGATTAATGCAAATCATATTAAATCAGTACAAAGCGGTACTGTAACTGCAATAGGAACAGCATTACACATTGGTAAGACAACACAAGTGTGGGATGTTAAAGTTACAGATGAAGATAATCAGTTAATTTCAGTCATTAGAGCGACTATCGCTATTAAAAAAATTAGAAAATAAAGAGAGCAAGACAGAAATCATATTTAAAAAAGATTTCGTAGTTCTGCCTCGGCAAGGTTGACTATAATTGAAAAAGTCTAGTATAAGCTCAATTATAATTCAGTTAACTACTGCCAATATAACAAAAACGAGTCTGAGACATTAATTATGTCTCAGGCTTTTTATTATTTTAAAAAACGGGTATATGAATATTGTGGATGATATGTAGAATTCAAAGTAATTGTATTTCATTCATCTTTTAAAGGAGTGTTATTAAAATTATGAAAAGATTAGAAAATAAAATTGCAGTTATTACAGGAGCTAGTACTGGTATAGGTTTTGCTACAGCTAAACAACTAGCTTCTGAAGGCGCTGACGTTATTTGTATGGATATATCCGATGAATTAGAAAAATCAGTGAAACAAATTAATGATGAAGGATATAAAGCTACTTCAATGAAAGTTGATATTTCTAAAGAAGATGAAGTAAGAAAAGCAATAGATGAAATCAAAGAACAATATGGTAAAGTTCATATATTATTCAATAATGCAGGGATTGACCATAAAGCAGGAAGAATTCATGAATATCCTGTTGAAGTATTTGATGATTTAATGAATGTGGACTTAAGAGGTACTTTCCTTGTTACGAAGTTCATGTTGCCATTAATGTTTGAAGAAGGCGGTTCTATTATTAATACAGCTTCGTTCTCTGGACTAGCTGCAGATTTAAATAGATCTGGTTACAACGCTGCTAAAGGTGGCATTGTAAACTTCACAAAATCAATTGCGATTGAATATGGTAGAGAAAACATTAGAGCAAACTCTATAGCACCTGGAACGATAGAAACACCATTAGTTGATAATTTAGTAGGTGATAAAGAAGATAAAGCAGGCGAAGAATTTAGAGAAAATCAAAAATGGGTTACACCTTTAGGTAGATTAGGTAAACCAGAAGAAGTAGCTAAACTCGTACAATTCCTAGCCTCTGATGACAGTTCATTTATCACAGGTGAAAATATAACAATTGATGGTGGCGTAATGTCATATACATGGCCAGGCGATATGCTTAGCGATAAAAGTTGGAAAGAAACAACGAAATAAAAATTATTAATAAAGAGAGTCCGGCACATTAATAGTTGTATCGGACTCTCTTCTTATATTGGATTAAAACGTTATTGAATGTTGTTGGATTAATTAAGTCAAAAATCCAATAAGAGCCTGTTTAGTTGGATTAATTAAGTCGAAAATCCAATAAGAGCCTGTTTAGTTGGATTAATTAAGTCGAAAATCCAATAAGAGCCTATTTAGTTGGATTAATTAGAATATGTCCATATAATTGTGTAATAAAAAAAGAGCCAAATATAGCTCACTTTAGTACAATGTAATCGACTAAGAAAATATTGTAGAGGTGACCTAT
>NZ_PPRS01000020.1 GCF_002902755.1 Mammaliicoccus lentus
CCTATAAGACTGGGATAACTCCGGGAAACCGGGGCTAATACCGGATAATATATTGTACCGCATGGTTCAATGTTGAAAGACGGTTTCGGCTGTCACTTATAGATGGACCCGCGCCGTATTAGCTAGTTGGTAAGGTAACGGCTTACCAAGGCAACGATACGTAGCCGACCTGAGAGGGTGATCGGCCACACTGGAACTGAGACACGGTCCAGACTCCTACGGGAGGCAGCAGTAGGGAATCTTCCGCAATGGGCGAAAGCCTGACGGAGCAACGCCGCGTGAGTGATGAAGGTCTTAGGATCGTAAAACTCTGTTGTTAGGGAAGAACAAATTTGTTAGTAACTGAACAAGTCTTGACGGTACCTAACCAGAAAGCCACGGCTAACTACGTGCCAGCAGCCGCGGTAATACGTAGGTGGCAAGCGTTATCCGGAATTATTGGGCGTAAAGCGCGCGTAGGCGGTTTCTTAAGTCTGATGTGAAAGCCCACGGCTCAACCGTGGAGGGTCATTGGAAACTGGGGAACTTGAGTGCAGAAGAGGAGAGTGGAATTCCATGTGTAGCGGTGAAATGCGCAGAGATATGGAGGAACACCAGTGGCGAAGGCGGCTCTCTGGTCTGTAACTGACGCTGATGTGCGAAAGCGTGGGGATCAAACAGGATTAGATACCCTGGTAGTCCACGCCGTAAACGATGAGTGCTAAGTGTTAGGGGGTTTCCGCCCCTTAGTGCTGCAGCTAACGCATTAAGCACTCCGCCTGGGGAGTACGACCGCAAGGTTGAAACTCAAAGGAATTGACGGGGACCCGCACAAGCGGTGGAGCATGTGGTTTAATTCGAAGCAACGCGAAGAACCTTACCAAATCTTGACATCCTTTGATCGCTCTAGAGATAGAGTTTTCCCCTTCGGGGGACAAAGTGACAGGTGGTGCATGGTTGTCGTCAGCTCGTGTCGTGAGATGTTGGGTTAAGTCCCGCAACGAGCGCAACCCTTAAGCTTAGTTGCCATCATTAAGTTGGGCACTCTAGGTTGACTGCCGGTGACAAACCGGAGGAAGGTGGGGATGACGTCAAATCATCATGCCCCTTATGATTTGGGCTACACACGTGCTACAATGGATAATACAAAGGGCAGCGAACCCGCGAGGTCAAGCAAATCCCATAAAATTATTCTCAGTTCGGATTGTAGTCTGCAACTCGACTACATGAAGCTGGAATCGCTAGTAATCGTAGATCAGCATGCTACGGTGAATACGTTCCCGGGTCTTGTACACACCGCCCGTCACACCACGAGAGTTTGTAACACCCGAAGCCGGTGGAGTAACCTTTTATTAGGAGCTAGCCGTCGAAGGTGGGACAGATGATTGGGGTGAAGTCGTAACAAGGTAGCCGTATCGGAAGGTGCGGCTGGATCACCTCCTTTCTAAGGATATTACGGAATGACCAT
>NZ_PPRS01000021.1 GCF_002902755.1 Mammaliicoccus lentus
GATAACATCCTTGTTAAATTGTTTATATCTGAAATAGTTCATACAGAAGACTCCTTTTTGTTAAAATTATACTATAAATTCAACTTTGCAACAGAACCATAAAAGAGCTGGAAATTCATTTTCTAGCTCTTTTTTAATATAAATTTTTATTCATATAACATGCATAAAAATACGTTATTAAAGTTAATTAAATTTGTTCAGTACGTTAAATGTTAACTTAACACAGTTGTTGTAGCGATATTTGTTCACATTTTAATTAATGTAATTATATAATTATTCAAAATAACATCAGAAATAGATTGTATGAAATTTGCATTATTATTAAAACTTGTATAACCTCATCATTGTGATTTGTTTTGTCGTATTCATTAATCATTGATCATGATTTCAATTTACGATACATAATAACCGACAACGAGGGGTGTTCAGGATTGCAAAAATATAAAATTATGGACTGGTGGACGTTCCTTGGTACGGTAGCAGTATTATTATTTGCCGTAGTACCGATGATAGTCTTCCCAAAAACGAGTCAGTATGTTATTACACAGATTAATGAAACGATTTCTAATTCATTAGGCTCGGTCTATCTATTACTAGGATTAGTAGTATTTGGATTTGTGTTATACATAGCTTTTGGTAAGTACGGAAAAGTAACACTTGGGAAAGCTAGCGATAAACCAGAGTTCAATAATTTCAGTTGGGCTTCTATGCTCTTTTGTGCTGGAATAGGTTCCGATATACTTTATTGGGGCGTTATAGAGTGGGCTTATTATTATCAAGTACCACCTTATGGTGCAGGAGGTATGACTGATGAAGCGCTAGAATATGCTACGATGTATGGCATGTTCCATTGGGGTCCAATTGCTTGGGCAATATATGTATTACCAGCATTGCCTATTGGGTATTTAGTATTCGTTAAGAAAAAGCCCATTTATAAAATTAGTCATGCTTGTCGACCAATTTTAAAAGGTCAGACTGATAAATTTCTTGGTAAAACTGTAGATATTTTATTTATATTTGGTTTGCTTGGCGGAGCGGCAACATCACTTGCGCTAGGTGTGCCAATGATTGCGGCTGGTATAGAGCGACTGACAGGGCTAGACGGAGAGAACATGGTGATGCGAAGTATTATATTACTTATCATTACAGTCATATTCGCATTTAGCTCGTATACTGGTTTGAAGAAAGGTATTCAAAAATTAAGTGACATAAATGTTTGGCTAACATTTATTATTTTAGGTATCGTGCTTATTATCGGACCAACAGTCTTTATAATGGAAACAACAGTTTCTAGTTTAGGTAATATGTTGAAAAACTTCTTCCAAATGAGTACTTGGCTAGAGCCATTTGGTGGCATAGGAGGAAGAAAAGAAACGAACTTCCCACAAGACTGGACTGTGTTCTACTGGTCATGGTGGCTCGTATATGCACCATTCATAGGACTATTTATTGCAAGAATTTCTAAAGGACGTACTTTGAAAGAAGTTATTTTAGGAACAATTATTTATGGAACTTTAGGGTGCGTATTATTCTTTGGTATTTTAGGTAACTATGCAGTATTTCTTCAATTATCAGGACAATTCGATGTTATTCAGTTCTTAAATCAACATACACCTGAAGCTACCATTATTGAAGTGATGCATCAATTACCATTACCTAAAGTGATGGTTGTATTGTTCTTAATCTCAGCGTTTCTATATTTAGCAACTACGTTTGATTCGGGTTCTTATATTTTAGCTGCTGCAACACAGAAAAAAGTTATAGATGAACCACTTAAAGCGAACCGTCTTTTCTGGGCATTTGCTTTATGTCTATTACCATTCTCTTTAATGCTTGTAGGAGGAGAAAAAGCTTTAGAAGTTTTAAAAACTGCTTCCATTTTAGCAAGTGTTCCTTTAATAGGTATATTTGTGATGATGATGATATCCTTTATAAGGACTTTATCAGGCGATCGGATAAAACTAGAAGAACGTGCTGATAAATTGAAAGAAGTTGAAAGACGTTCTTTAAGGATTGTTCAGGTTAGAGAAAAAAGAGAAGATGATAATTTGTAAAATAATTAAGGTTGTTAATAAGTCAATCATTGGCTTATTGACAATCTTTTTTTGTATTACTTATCTTCAATTAACAGAAAATTAAAAAAAGAACTGTTGACATGTATGTAACTATCGGGTAAGCTAATCATCATAATTTATTATTCCTAGTAAACATATCAGAATAAAATATTTTTCAGAAATAGCTATGTTTAAAAATAAACCATTTTTATGTAAAAGGAGGTTATTTAAGTCATGACTGAAGTGTTAACTTATGAACGCTTTGAAACGGACCCGTTTGAAAATTTAAATGCTGATGACGAAACAAAGGGCGCTTATCATATTATTAAATGGGCGTATGAACATTATGGAGATTCCATTGTTTATTCATGTAGTTTTGGTGCTGAAGGTATGATTCTCATTGATTTAATATCTAAAGTGAAAAACGATGCTAAAATCGTATTTTTAGATACAGACTTACACTTTCAAGAAACTTACGACTTAATTGATCGTGTTAAAGAGAGATATCCAAAACTAAATATTGAACTTAAAAAACCAGATCTCACACTAGAGGAACAAGCTGATCAATATGAACCTGCTTTATGGACGAGTAATCCTAATCAGTGTTGTTATATTAGAAAAATAAAACCTTTAGAAGAAGTGCTATCTGGTGCTACTGCATGGGTATCTGGATTGAGAAGAGAACAATCTCCAAGCAGACAAAACACAAATTTTATTAATAAAGATGAAAGATTTAAATCAATTAAAGTTTGCCCATTAATTTATTGGACATGGGATGATGTGTGGGAATACATCGAAAAACATGATTTAACTTACAATGAACTACATGATTTTCAATATCCGAGTATAGGTTGCATACCTTGTACATCACAAGTTTCTTCATCGGGGGATTCTAGAGAAGGTAGATGGACAAACTTTAACAAAACAGAATGTGGCTTGCACACAAAGTAAAACTGCAAGCTAAAATTTTTAACATTAAAACATAGTATACCAATAAGATTAATTAGTTTTTCAAATAAAAATTGGACAGGATGAGGTGACATTTTTGGAGTTAACAGTAACGAATAGCCCATTTAATCAACAGCAGTCAGAAAGCATTACTCAATTACTTTCAACACTTACACCCGAACAGAAAGTTTGGTTGAGTGGTTATTTGACAGCTTCACAATTTAAAAATGATTCAAATCAAGCAGTATTAGAACCTACAACAGAAACGAGCGTTGCAACGCTACCGAAACAAAGAGATATTACAGTGTTATACGGTTCTGAAACAGGAAATGCACAAGGATTAGCTGAAACACTAGAAAATAAATTAAAAGAACAGTCATTTAATGTTCAGCTTGAATGTATGGAAGATTTCAAACCAAAGAATTTAAAGAAAGTAGAAGATTTATTTATTATTACTGCTACTCACGGTGAAGGTGACCCTCCAGATAATGCCATCACATTCCATGAATTTATACATAGTAGGAAGGCGCCTAAGTTAAATGACGTTAGATTCTCTGTACTTGCACTTGGCGATGAATCTTATGAATTTTTCTGCCAAACAGGAAAAGATTTCGATAAAAAGTTAGAAGAATTAGGAGCTGAAAGGTTACATCAACGTATTGATTGTGATTTAGATTTTGATGAACCAGCTGAGAAATGGATGGAAGATATATTAAATGCTTTGGCAGTGGAAGCAGGTAATACATCAGATATACCAGCTCAAGTCGATCCAGAACATATTTCAACAACTCAGACTTATTCTAGAACAAATCCTTACGAGGCTGAAATTCTTGAGAACATTAATTTAAATGGACGTGGATCTAATAAAGAAGTAAGACACATTGAGTTATCGTTAGAAGGTTTTGGCGAAGCATTTGAACCGGGTGATTGTATTGGTATCTTCCCGAAAAATGATCCGGAATTTGTTGAAGAATTAATCGAAACACTCGTATGGAATGCAGATGAAGAAGTGCCGATTAACGAAGATGGAGATAAGCTGAGTTTACGTGATGCTTTAACTAATTACTTTGAAATTACAAAATTAACAAAACCAATTATTAAAAAGGCAGCTGACATTTTTGAAAACGGTGTGCTATCAGAAAAAGTGAAAAAAGATAGATGGATATATGGATATGTAGAAGGTCGAGATTTTATAGATTTAATCAATGATTTCCCACCAGAAGATTTACAACCTGAAGCACTGCATAAAATTCTTAGAAAATTACCAGCGAGAGAATATTCGATTGCTAGCAGTTACGAAGCAAATCCAGATGAAGTTCATCTTACAATAGGAGCCGTTAGATATCATGCCAATGGACGAGATCGCAAAGGTGTATGCTCTGTTCAATTTGCTGAAAGATTAGAGCCAGGAGACAAAGTTTCTATTTATTTGAAAAAGAATCCAAACTTTAAGTTTCCTAAAACAGAAGATACACCAGTTATTATGATTGGCCCAGGTACTGGTATTGCACCATTTAGATCATATATTCAAGAAAAAGAAGAATTAGAGCTCGGAAATAAATCTTGGTTATTCTTTGGAGAACAACACTTTACAACGGATTTCTTATATCAAACAGAATGGCAAACATGGTTAAAAGATGGTGTGTTAACTAAGATGAACTTAGCATTTTCAAGGGATACTGAAGAAAAGGTTTATGTACAACATCGCATTGAAGAAAATGGCGAAGAACTTTATCAATGGATTAAAGAAGGTGCAGCAATATACGTTTGTGGAGATGAGAAAAATATGGCGAAAGATGTACATCAATCTCTATTAAACGTTATCCAAAAAGAAGGTCATTATAACGAAGAAGAAGCGGAAACATTTTTAACGAAATTAAAGAAAGATAAAAAGTATCAAAGAGATATTTATTAAGAGGGGGCAAAATATATGAGCACTCACACAGAACTATCTGAGAAATTAGATGAATTAGAGCATATAAAATATAGAAGTAATTACTTAAGAGGTAGCATACAAGAAGGTTTAGATGATGAAATAACTGGTGCTATCGCAAATGATGATACGAAGTTACTAAAGTTCCACGGTAGTTACATGCAAGACGATAGAGATATACGTGACGAACGAAGAAGACAGAAATTAGAACCAGCTTATAGTTTTATGATTAGAGTAAGAGTTCCGGGCGGTACAGCAACGGCAGATCAATGGATTGCAATGGATGATATATCCGATCAATACGCAAATGGAACAATTAAGTTAACGACAAGACAAGCATTTCAGTTTCATGGCATTTTGAAAAGAAATCTAAAAAGTTCTATGCAAAGTATTCACCAAGCGGTTATGGACTCACTAGCAGCTTGTGGTGACGTTAACAGAAACGTAATGTGTAATCCAAACCCTTATCAATCTGATGTACATAAAGAGGTAGATACATTAGCTAGTCAAATTAGCGATCATTTATCACCTCGAACTGGTGCTTATCATGAAATATGGTTAGACGGTGAAAAAGTAGTTGATACAAAAGAAGAAGTAGAACCGATGTATGGAAAAACGTATTTACCACGTAAATTCAAAATTGGCATTGCAGTTCCACCTTCAAATGATATCGACGTTTATTCTCAAGATATTGGACTAATATCCATCATTGAAGACGATAAATTAGTCGGCTTTAACGTAACAGTTGGTGGCGGTATGGGAATGAAGCACGGTAATACAGACACATACCCACAAGTTGGAAGATTATTAGGCTATATTGATAAAGATAAAGCGGTAGAAGTATCTGAAGCTATTTTAACGATTCAAAGAGATTATGGTAACAGAACAAACAGATTAAACGCTCGTTTCAAATATACAGTGGATAAATACGGTGTTGATTGGATTAGAAATGAACTGAATAACCGTTTAGGTTGGGAAATTGAAGAAGTGAAACCATTTGAATTTGAACATAATGGTGATCGTTATGGTTGGACTGAAGGTAGTGGTAAATGGCACTTTACGCTGTTTGTACAAAATGGTCGAGTTAAAGATACTAAAGATTATCAGTTAAAAACAGCACTTCGAAAAATCGCTGAAATTCACGACGGTGATTTACGTTTAACGCCAAACCAAAATTTAATTATAGCTAATGTTGATGAATCAAATAAAGATAACATTCAAAAAATTATTGATGAATATGGTATTACTGATGGTGAACATTACACAGGATTAAGAAGAAATTCTATGGCTTGTGTAGCTTTTCCAACATGTGGTTTAGCGATGGCAGAGTCTGAACGTTATTTACCAACTTTAATCAATAAAATAGAAGGACTATTAGATGAAGCTGGCTTAAATGAAGAGGAAATTACAATTCGTATGACGGGTTGCCCTAATGGATGTGCAAGACCAGCACTAGCAGAAATTGCATTTATCGGTAAAGCGCCAGGTAAATATAATATGTACCTTGGCGGTGGATTCGCAGGAGATCGTTTAAACAAATTATTTAAAGAAAATATTGGTGAAGATGAAATATTAGAAAGTCTAAAACCAATTCTTATCCAGTATGGAAAAGAAAAAGATGAAGGCGAACATTTTGGAGACTTTGTTATTCGTAAAGACATTATTAAAGAAACATACTCAGGTCAAGATTTTCATAGTCAATAAAAAGAGGTGGAAAAATGGGCAAAGTATATTTGGTTGGCGCCGGTCCGGGTGATCCAGACTTAATCACAATTAAAGGTATTAAAGCAATTAAACAGTCAAATGTCATTATGTATGATCGACTAGTAAATAAAGCATTACTCGAATATGCGTCTGAAGATACGAAACTCATATACTGTGGTAAAAGCCCAGATAATCATTCACTAAAACAAGAAGAAATCAATGCATTACTTGTTACTTTATCTTTAGAGGGCCAGACAGTTACAAGGTTAAAAGGGGGAGACCCTTTTATCTTTGGTAGAGGTGGAGAAGAAGCGGAAACTTTAAAGTCTCATGACATACCATTTGAAGTAGTTCCAGGTATAACAGCTGGTGTAGCAGCTCCAGCATATGCTGGCATTCCTGTTACACACAGAGATTATAGTTCTTCAGTTGCTTTTGTAACAGGCGTTATTAAAGACTCAGTAGATGAAGATGAATACTGGAAACATCTAGCACTGGGACCGGAAACATTATGTATATATATGGGCGTAAAAAAACTCCCGGAAATAAAAAATATATTAATAAAACACGGTAGAAATCCTAATACGCCAGTTGCTTTAATTCATTGCGGAACATCCAATCAACAAATTACAGTAACAGGAACTTTAAAAGATATTGTTGATAGAGCTAGAGAAATTCAAAATCCAGCAATGATTGTAATTGGTGAAGTCGTTAAATTAAGAGAAAAAATAAATTGGTTCGAAGAAGTCGCTCAAGATAAACATATTCCAGAACTCATGCATTAAATCGGAGGGATACAATGAAAGGTGTACTATACGTCAGTCACGGTAGCAGAATAAAAGAAGCAACGGAAGAAGCAATTTCTTTTATTGAAACAGTGAAAGAGAAGGTAGATGTATCTCTTCAAGAAATATGTTTCTTAGAACTAGCAGAACCTACAATTCATCAAGGTATGCATAAATTAATTGAAAAAGGTGCGACAGAAATATCTGTCATACCAGTTCTTTTATTAAGTGCTGGTCATTATTTTAAAGATATACCTGAAGTTTTAAACGAAATTAAAGTGAAGCATCCAGATGTAGTGTTTACATATGGTCAACCTTTAGGCGTTCAACCTAGATTAACGAATATCATTAATGACCGTCTTAAAGAAACGCATGTGTTACCTCATTCGGATGCAAAACTGTTAGTCGTTGGACGGGGTAGTTATAATCCTCAAACTAAAATTGATATTTCGGCAATAACTGAAACATTATATGAAACAACTCCATTTGATGATGTAGAGGCTTGTTACTTAGCAGCATGTGAACCATCTTTTGAAGATGCGCTAGAATCCGCACTTGATGAAGGTCATTCTCAAATATATATTGCGCCTTATCTATGGTTTACAGGCGTACTGGAAAAACATATTGAGAGCACTGTTCAAAATCATAAATCAAATAGCGATATCATTGTTTGTGAGCATTTAGGTCACCATGAAGCGATACAAGAAGCATTGAAAGATCGAGTGCTTGAAACGATACACCATGAAGAAATTCGAGAATTTGCATTAAATAAAGGATGATGTAGATGGCTTACGTGCCAATATTGATGGATTTATCCAATAAGACAGTTGTTATAGCAGGCGGTGGGAACATTGCTGAACGCCGTGTTAGAAAGTTAATAAATAGTGGCGCAAAAATTCACGTTATTAGCCCAGACGTTTCTAATTATATATATCGAATGCAAAGTGAACAAAAAATTATTTGGCACAAAAAAGCAATAACGTCTACCGATTTAACGAATGCGGATTTAGTGGTTGTCGCAACAGATGAAGCAGATGTAAACAATCGTCTGAAAGAGGAAGTACCTAAACACACTTTGCTTAATATGACGAGTAACGCTCAAGAGGGAGATGTTATATTTCCCGGGACATTTAAAAGAGGTAAATTGACTATAAGTGTTTCAAGCGGAGGCGCAAGCCCTAAGCTTGTATCGTCGATATTAAGAAATTTAGAAGATGATTATCCAGATGATTATGGTGAATATGTAGATTTTTTAAGTAATTGTCGATCAATCATTAAAGGACTAAATATAGAACGTTTAGAACAAAATCATTTATTAGAAATCATACTTTCAGATAAATATTTTGATAAAAATAAACAGCGAGAATTTATAGAGTGGTTAACGTTACAACCGAAAATGACTAAAGAAAGGAGTAACATATGCGAAAATTAACGATATTTGCAATCGTGGGGTTCTTAGCACAATTGATTGACGGATCTCTTGGAATGGGATTTGGAGCTACCTCGTCTTCATTGCTGTTAACATTTGGAATCGCACCAGCAATTGCTTCTGCTACGATACATTTTTCAGAAGTTGCAACGACTGCAGCATCAGGGCTATCACATTTAAAGTTTGAGAATGTTGATAAATCGATTATTTTAAAACTCGCTTTACCTGGTGCAATTACAGGGTTTATTGGAGCTGCCGTGCTCAGCAATTTGCACAGTGAATTTATTAAACCGTTTATCGCAATATTTTTACTCTCTATGGGGATTTATATCATTTATCAATTCGTATTTAAAAAGCAAAAAAATAATGAGCTCAATGAAGGTAAATTATCAGGATTTTTACTTGTTCCACAAGGAGCTATTGCAGGTTTTTTAGATGCGATTGGTGGTGGCGGTTGGGGCCCAGTTAACACTCCGTTACTATTATCTAGAAATAAAATAGAACCGAGATATGTTATTGGAACAGTCTCAACGAGCGAATTCTTTGTCACGATTTCTACTTCACTTGGATTTATTATATTCCTTGGATGGAGTCAGATTAACATCGCACTTGTAGCGGCTTTAGCTTTAGGCGGTGTAGTAGCAGCGCCATTCGCAGCATGGTTAGTAAAAACTTTACCTGTATACATACTTGCTGTATGTGTAGGTGGGCTAATTATATTTACAAATAGCAATTTACTTTTAAATGCTTTTGTAGACAGTGCTGTAACGATAACAATCGTCAAAATCGGCATCATTATAATATGGGCAGGTTTAGTATTATTTACACTTTACCAACATCAAAAATTCCCGTTCAATGTACAAACTCAAAAATCTAGTAAAGTAGATCAAATTAACTAATAGGAGTGAAGCATGATGACATCAACAACTCAAACTGTAGACGAAACTATCAAGCCACACGGTGGTCAATTAATTAATCGTCAAGTTGAAGGTAACGAAAAAGAACAATTAATAGAAGCAGCACAAACATTTCCGAAGATAACTTTAAATCCATGGAGTATCTCTGATTTGGAATTAATTGCTATAGGCGGTTTCAGTCCATTAACAGGTTTTCTAGGACAAAAAGATTATGAAAGTGTAGTAGACAATTTACGACTAGAAAATGGACTTGTATGGAGCATCCCTATTACTTTACCAGTGACAGAAGAAGAAGCTGATGAATTAGAAATTGGAGATGACGTTGCACTTTATGGTGAGGATGGCTATTTATATGGCGTTATAAAACTTGAGGAAAAATATACTTACGATAAAGTTAAAGAAGCACAAAATGTATATGGTACAACAGAAGTGGACCACCCAGGCGTTAAACGTGTATATGAAAAAGGAAATGTTTATTTAGCTGGTCCTATTCAATTAGTGGCTCGTCCTAAACATGACGAATTTAATGATTTTCATTTAGATCCTACAGAGACTAGAGCACTTTTTAAAGAATTAGGATGGAAGACAGTAGTAGGATTCCAAACGAGAAATCCTGTGCATCGCGCACATGAATATATTCAAAAAATAGCTTTAGAATCGGTAGACGGTTTATTGCTAAATCCATTAGTTGGAGAAACAAAGTCAGATGACATACCAGCGGACATTCGAATGGAAAGTTATCAAGTTATCTTAAAACACTACTTCCCAGAAGATAGAGCAAGATTGGTAATATACCCAGCAGCAATGCGCTATGCAGGTCCTAGAGAAGCGATTTTACATGCTTTAGTACGTAAAAACTATGGTTGTACGCATTTTATAGTGGGTCGTGATCACGCTGGTGTAGGTGACTATTATGGCACTTATGAAGCACAAGAATTAATCACACAATATGAAGATGAAATAGATATTAATATATTCAAATTCGAACATGCATTTTACTGCACAATTTGTGAAAACATGACAACAGCAAAAACTTGTCCTCACGATAAATCAAATCATGTACATCTTAGCGGTACTAAAGTTCGAGAGAAATTACGCAACGGTGAACAATTACCGAAAGAATTTTCAAGACCAGAAGTAGCTGAAGTATTAATTAGAGGTTTGAAAGAAAATTAATCTTGCAAGGAGCGAATAAAAAGTATGAGTACATCTACTAACATAACGTGGCATGATTCCGAAGTTACAAAAGCCGAGAGACAAGAAAGAAACGGACATAAAAGCGTCGTAATATGGTTCACAGGATTATCCGGATCAGGAAAATCTACAGTTTCAGTAGCGTTAGAAAAAGCACTATTTGAACAGAAGATTACATCATATCGTTTAGACGGCGACAACATTAGACACGGTTTAAATAAAAATTTAGGATTCAGTCCTGAAGACAGAAAAGAGAATATACGACGCATAGGCGAAGTAGGAAAGTTGATGGTCGACGCAGGAGTGGTCACAATGACAGCATTTATTTCTCCATACGAAGAAGATAGAAATATCGTGAGAGATATATTAGAAGATGGAGAGTTTATAGAAGTATATACAAAATGCAGTTTAGACGAATGTGAAGCAAGAGATCCTAAAGGTCTGTACAAAAAAGCAAGAAGCGGAGAAATTAAAGAATTTACTGGAATCAACGCACCATACGAAGAACCATCTAATCCAGAAATTATAATAGATACAGAACAACATAGCGTAGAAGAAGCGGTAGAAGAAATAGTAGCTTATTTGAAAGAACATAAATATTTGTAAGTAAGAAGCTTGAGAGACGAAACCATACCCCTAGGCAAGTAAGCAACCCTTAAATAATATATTAAATAATAATCCATAAGATAGAAAACAGAGGACCTCCTGAGACGGTAAAGGATGTTCTCTGTTTTTATTGGATTCAGAATGTAATTGGATGTAATGTTGCAAGCCGGTCATCACGTGCAACATTCAATATCTCGCGACACCGAGACGATACATAAAAAAAGCTCTACTCATTAGATATCCGAACTAATGGGTAGAGCTTTTATTTGAAATTAATCTTCGTTTTCGTCTTCTGGTATTGGGAAGTATTTATAAATTTCTCCTGTTTTGAAGGCTTCACTAATATTTGAGAGCCACTTGTAATAATTTTTGGACTCTATTAGTTGTGTGTGAATAGCAATCGCATCCTCTTTAGTTTCTGCGTCAACATCATCTGCATCAATAATTTTTTGGAGTAATACCACTGCTTCTTTTAGTGAATCCATATTAATCGTAATTTCTCTATCCCATTTTTTAGGGAAGAAATTGTTAAAGAATATGAAAAAATCTTTTTCAGCCATGAAGTGTTGTTTTCTACTGCCTCTAGTGAATTGTTGTTTTACAAGATCGAACTCTTGTAGTTTCTTCACGCCGGCACTCATGCTCGGTTTACTCATTTGAAGTTGTTCCCGCATTTCATCTAGTGTCATACTACCTTGGAAAACCATTGTGCCATATAGGTTGCCAACACTTCTATTAACACCGTATAAATCCATCGTCTCCCCGATGCCATTTATTACGATATCTTTAGCTTGGTCTAATTGTTTTTTGTAGTTATCTGAACTTGCCACTACCTACACCTCCAATAATTACTTTAATTGTATCATGAATTCTTTTACATTGTAGTTGCTTTTGTTTAGCTTGTCTATTTGAAATACAGTGATACGCCATGCTCCAAATATTAAAGGTAATTTGACGACCTTTCAATTTATATGCTAACATAAGTTTGTAAAGTTCGTTAAATAAAAATTTAACAAAGTTAACGGAGGTAAGTTTTATGGGATATGTAAATAATTTGTCTACGCGTCAATATATTGATGGCCAGTGGGTAGAAGCTTCAAATAATGCTACTCGCGACATCGTAAATCCATATAATCAGGAAGTAATTCTAACTGTTTCGGAAGGTACAGCAGAAGATGCGGCTAAAGCTATTCAAGCAGCTAAAAATGCTTTTGAATCTGGTGTGTGGGCTGATGAAACAAGTGAAAATAGATGTCAAAAAGTAAGAGAAATCGCTGATTTAATTAAAGAAAACAAAGATGAATTAGCAGAGCTTGAAACATTAGATACAGGTAAAACACTAGAAGAATCATATGCTGACATGGATGATATTCATAATGTGTTTATGTATTTTGCTGGTCTAGGAGGTAATGATGGTGGTGAAATTATCGAATCACCTATCCCTAATTCAGAAAGTAAAGTAGTGAAAGAGCCAGTTGGGGTTGTAACTCAAATTACACCTTGGAACTATCCATTACTACAAGCTTCATGGAAAATAGCTCCGGCACTCGTGACGGGTTGTTCGTTAGTAATCAAACCAAGTGAAATCACACCGTTAACGACTATTAAAATTTTCGAATTAATGGAAGAAGCTAATATTCCAAAAGGTGTTATCAATTTAGTTCTTGGTAAAGGTTCAGAAGTAGGAGATACATTAACATCACATAAAGATGTAGATTTGGTTTCATTTACAGGTGGAATTGAAACAGGTAAACATATTATGAAAAAAGCTGCAGATCATGTTACAAACATTGCGTTAGAGCTTGGCGGCAAAAATCCTAATGTTATTTTCGAAGATGCTGACATTGAACTAGCGGTAGATCAAGCATTAAATGGCGGGTATTTCCATGCTGGACAAGTTTGTTCTGCGGGTTCTCGTATTATTGTTCACAACGACATTAAAGATGAATTTGAAACAGCTTTTATTAATCGAGTGAAAAAAATCAAACTAGGTAATGGTTTTGATAAAGATACAGAAATGGGACCACTTATTTCTAGTGAACATAGAGATAAAGTTGAAAAATATATAGAAGTCGCTAAAGAAGAAGGTACAACAATTGCTGTTGGTGGTAAGCGACCAGATAGAGAAGACTTAAAGGATGGTTTTTTCTTTGAACCGACAGTTATAACAAACTGTGATACTTCTATGAGAATTGTCCAAGAAGAAGTGTTTGGACCTGTCGTTACAATCGAAGGGTTCTCTGATGAAAGTGAAGCTATACGTTTAGCAAATGATTCTATTTATGGTTTAGCTGGTGGTGTATTTACTGAAGATATAGCTAAAGCAAATCGAGTTGCTAATAAATTGAAAATGGGAACAGTTTGGATAAATGATTTCCATCCATATTTTGCTCAAGCACCGTGGGGTGGCTATAAGCAATCAGGAATTGGTAGAGAATTAGGTAAAGAAGGATTAGAAGAATATTTAATTTCAAAACATATATTTACCAATACAAAACCTGAACCGGTTAATTGGTTTAGTAAATAAAATACAACAATGAAGTGTAAAATGCAGGAGGATAACATGATGAAAAAATCTTATGATTACATTATTATCGGCGGAGGTAGTGCCGGTTCAGTATTAGCAAGTAGATTAAGTGAAGATAAAGATAAAACAGTTTTAGTTTTGGAAGCAGGAAGAAGTGACTACCCTTGGGATTTACTTATTCAAATGCCAGCAGCATTAATGTATCCTTCAGGTAATCGTTTTTACGACTGGAAGTATGAAACTGAAGGAGAACCTCATATGGGTGGTAGAAAAGTATCACATACAAGAGGTAAAGTGCTTGGTGGATCAAGTTCTATCAATGGTATGATTTATCAAAGAGGTAACCCATTAGACTATGAAGGTTGGGGTTCAGTTGAAGGAATGGAAACATGGAAATATGCTAACTGTCTTCCTTACTTTAAAAAATTAGAAAAAACATTTGGTGCCGATAAGTCTGATCAATTCCGAGGGAAAAATGGTCCAATTAAATTAAGAAGAGGCCCAGCAAAGAACCCATTATTCCAAGCATTCTTTGATGCAGGTGTACAAGCGGGATATAACAAAACACCTGATGTTAACGGATTTAGACAAGAAGGATTTGGACCTTTTGACAGCCAAATTCACAATGGTAGAAGAGTTTCTGCATCAACAGCATATTTGAGACCAGCAATGAAGAGAAAAAATTTAACTGTTCAAACACGTGCGTTCGTTACAGAAATTAACTATGAAGGTAGAAAAGCTACTGGTGTGACTTATAAGAAAAATGGTAAGAAACATACAGTAGGAGCTGGAGAAGTTATATTATGTGGTGGTGCTTTCAATACGCCACAATTATTACAATTATCAGGTATAGGTGATTCAGAACACTTAAATTCATTAGGTATTGAAACACGTGTTCATTTACCTGGTGTAGGTGAAAACTTCGAAGACCACTTAGAAGTATATGTACAACATGCATCTTCTAAACCTGTTTCACAACAACCAAGCTTAAATAAACTTAAGATGCCTTTCATTGGCTTGCAATGGATATTTGGTCGTACAGGTCCAGCTTCTAGTAACCATTTTGAGGGTGGAGGATTTGTAAGATCTAACGATAAAGTAGAATATCCTAACTTAATGTTCCACTTCTTGCCTTTAGCAGTACGCTATGATGGACAAAAAGCAGATACTGAACACGGCTTCCAAGTACATATAGGGCCAATGTATTCAAATTCAAGAGGTAGTTTGAAAATTAAATCTAAAGATCCATTTGAAAAACCAAAAGTTGTCTTCAATTACTTATCGACAAAAGAAGACGAACAAGAATGGATTGAAGCAATAAGAATAGCAAGAAAAATATTAGCACAACCAGCACTTAAACCTTTCAATGATGGTGAAATATCACCAGGACCATCTGTACAAACAGATGAAGAAATCCTAGATTGGGTTAAAAAAGATGCTGAAACAGCATTACACCCATCATGTAGTGCGAAAATGGGACCTGCTTCAGATCCTATGGCAGTTGTAGACCCATTAACAATGAAAGTACATGGAATGGAAAACTTACGTGTAGTAGACGCATCAGCAATGCCGCGTACAACTAACGGAAATATACATTCACCAGTGTTAATGTTAGCAGAAAAAGCAGCAGACATCATAAGAGGAAGAAAACCATTAGAACCAGAAGAAATAGATTACTATATACATGGCGTACATCCTAAAGATGCTGGCGTAATAAAATAAAAGAAAATATAAATCATAAAAACCAAAAAATAAAATGAGGCTGAGCCAAAAATCATTCAGTAATAATACTGATGAATTAGAGCTCAGCCTCATTTATTTATGAAAAACTATATTATTTATTTAAATGTCTATATAGAGTGGCTCTACTAATGTTCGTTTCTGCTTTAATTTCTTCTAGTGTATATTTTTTAGAGTGGTACATTTCTATCGCGTTTTTTAAATTAATGTCATCTCGTTGAGGTCGACCAATGCGTTTACCACTCGTCTTGGCCTTCTCCATACCAACTTTTGTTCTAAATTTGATGATATCATTTTGAAATTGAATCACTTTGCTGAGCGATTCGATAAAAGTCGTATGATAATCCGGGCTAATTGTAAGGTTAATGTTCTCAACAAAAATAGTAACATTTATTTCTTGGGCAATTTGTATAAGTTCTTCAAGTTGTGAAACTGAATCAGCTAGAATACATAAATCGGTAATGTATAAATGGTCGCCATCGTTTAACTTACTATAAAATAAAGAATTTAATTCTTTACGGTTTTCTGGGTTAGAATGCGATTCTTCAATTAATTTATCAACTTGATTGGATAATTTTAATTTTTGTTGTTCTAAAGAATCATAAATTTCTACTGGTCTTGTATAACCATACTTCATATATTTCACCTCGATAGTTCCAAAAAGGTATACATTTGAAACTCTTTTGTTTATAATGACTTTATTAAAAATATAAAAATAGGAGTTTAGATTATGTTTGAAAATTTAAAAATAGAATGGTTTTCAAATCCTAGTAAAAACATTCTAGCAGGTATTGTAGTGGCTTTAGCACTTATACCTGAAGCAATAGCTTTTTCAATTATAGCAGGTGTAGACCCTATGGTGGGGCTTTATGCAGCATTTATTATTGCGACTACTACATCTATAGTAGGTGGTCGTCCTGCTATGATTTCAGGTGCTGCTGGTGCAGTGGCTCTTATTGTTACACCACTAGTTCGAGATCATGGCGTTGAATATTTATTTGCTGCAACAATACTTATGGGTATTATACAGTTAATATTAGGGATTCTCAAAATCGGTAGGCTTATGAAATTTATACCTAGATCAGTAATGATTGGTTTCGTGAATGCTTTAGCTATTTTAATATTTATGTCTCAACTTGAACATATATTCGGTATATCAATTAGTACTTATATGTATCTCATTATTACTTTATTAATCGTATATATTGTTCCAAAATTCTTCAAAACTATTCCAGCACCTTTAATTGCAATCATCATTTTAACTGCTCTTTATATGTATACCGGAGCAAATGTAAGAACAGTAGGAGATTTAGGTTCTATAACGAGAGCTTTTCCTCATTTTCTTATACCAGATGTTCCATTTAATGTAGAAACTTTTAAAATTATTTTCCCATTTTCATTATCAATGGCTGTTGTTGGGCTAGTTGAAAGCTTGTTAACAGCAAAAATAGTAGATGATGCTACTGATAGTTATAGTAATAAAAATAAAGAGTCACGTGGACAAGGTATAGCAAACGTGATTACAGGTTTATTTGGTGGTATGGGTGGTTGTGCTATGATTGGACAATCTATAATAAATGTTAGATCTGGTGCTAACAGCCGTTTATCAACGTTTACAGCAGGCATCGTCCTTATTTTTCTTATTATTGTATTAGGAGATATCGTCGTGCAAATCCCAATGCCTATACTAGCAGGTATTATGATAATGGTATCGGTTGGTACATTTGATTGGCAATCATTTAAATATATTAAACAAGCACCAAAATCTGATGCAGTAGTCATGTTACTCACAGTTATTATCGTTTTGTTCACAAATAATCTTGCAATTGGTGTCGTTGTAGGTGTCATTTTCAGTGCATTGTTCTTTGCTACAAAAATATCTAACGTTAGAGTAGAATTAAACCAACAAGATAAAAGTTATTTATATTATTTTAAAGGACAAATATTTTTTGTTTCGATAGATTCAATGATGGAGCAATTAGATTTTACAATCGAAAACAGTCATATTGAATTAGACTTTACAGATGCACATTTATGGGATGATTCAGCAGTTGATGCAATTGATACCATAGTTAAAAAGTTTGAAGATAAACAAAATAGTGTATACGTTAAACAATTAAATGCTGATAGTAGAAAAATCATCTCTGAACTTAGTCAATTAAATGAAAGACATTTAAACTAATATACAAAGGAGAGAGTAACATGTATAAATCTATTTTATTAGCTGCCGATGGATCAGAAAATAGTTATAGAGCAGCTCAACAAATATTAAATATTGCAGAATCAGAAGCTCACGTAACAGTATTAAATGTAGTAGAAATAGATGAATCAAAAACAGTGATTTTACATGGGGCAAATTCAAATCAGCAACAAAAAGAAAAACTTTCACAAATTACTCAATTTCTAGAAGAAAATCATATAAAACATAAAATCAAAATAAAACATGGAGAACCAGCACAAACCGTCATTAATGAAGCAAATCGTCATCAACATGAAATTATAGTACTAGGGACAAGAGGCTTGAATAATTTTCAAGAAATGATGATGGGTAGTGTTTCTCATAAAGTAGCCAAACGATCAAAAATACCAGTTTTAATTGTAAAGTAAATATCTAAGGGATTAGAATAATTATTTTGAGCTTGGGATTTATTTCTTAAGCTCTTTTTGGTATTGCTTTATATATCGCATTTATATACAGTTAATTGTACATATACACTTTTGGGGGTGTGGTAGTGAACTGGTTATGGTTATGTTTACTCATAATTTCTGTATATCCATTTGTACATGTTGTTGTATATCATCCATTAAAGTTAGCAATGGGCGAAATGGTTCATGTAAAGAGAAAGGCGACATTAGCTACTATTATTGTGATTATAGCTTGTTTAGTTATATTTTTTGGTATTGCTTATTTCTTTAGGTTCAACACATGGAAAGTAAGTTTATATAATACAGCTTTAGATATGATTTATATCATAGCACCATATTTATCTATCCTTATCATGATATGCGCACTTGTGATTATAATTGAAAAAATAATAAATATAAAAGAAAAATACGCTATTATTCATATTATCGCTTGTATATTAGTCATCATGTTGCACGTTGCGATGTGGCTACAATTATATGATGTTTGGCAACATTTAAAAGAAATCATTTATCAGGTTTGATGAAAGTTTAAAAATAAAACGAGCTAGAGAGATAAATCTTTAGCTCATTTTGGGGATGGGAGAGATCAAAAAAGCAAGAATTGATATTGTTATTGGATTAACGACGACAATAATCCAAGTATGAAGTGCACCCCAAAAGTTGAACCAAAAATAAACTTTTAGGGATGATTATTTTATTTAGCTGTTGAATAATTAATATATGAAAATAAGTATGGCACGATAACGAGGGCGATAACTAATGGTATTGTAACGAACGAATTAATTTTACCAAATACCCCGAGTAATAAATATATAAGTCCAACGATAATATATATTCGAGATGTAAATCGGTGAGTTTGTTTCCAATTCTTTTCACTTTTTAGAGTCCATTTATTTTTGATACCTAAACTTTTGTTTTGTGGTAATTTAGGTAAGTAGTTACCAATAATGATAAGAATTACAGCTAATACAAGCGGGATAATATAGTTGATAGAAATGTTCTGACCAAGTGCATTAAATATCATAATAAGAGAAATGATATATAAAAATCCTTGTGTTAAAGAAGAGAAAAATTGGTCTAAATTAACTAAGTTTGAATAATTCTTCCTTTTTTGATCTTTTTTTGTAGAAAATATAAACGTTAAATAACAAAATATCATAACGGCTATCATTATTAAGGCAGCAATATACTTATTAGCTATCCAATTTACTGAGCCATTATTACTGTATTGCATAGGTATAGAATCTGGTAAGTAAGCGAATGAAATCAACCACGTTAATATAGCTACTCCAATGATGAAAATGGCGGTTTTTGTGTTTTTTAATATGTCTTTCATAATAAAACTCCTTTATATTTTAGTTTTTAAACTTAATAATCCAGTTAATTGCTTCTTCAAATACTGATAAATTCAAATGGTAATAGATATATTTACCTTTACGTTCAGCATATATTAAGTCATTAAATTTAAGAATTTTAAGGTGCTGCGATACACTTGCTTGACTCATATCAAATTGTTCTGCTATTTCACTTGCTGTTAGTTTCTCATCTTTAAGCATTTCTAAAATATCTCGCCTTGTCTTGTCTGATAAAGCTTTAAATATGTCTCTCATGAACCCCACCTTTCCTTTCAATTAATCATTTAAGTATTTACTTAAATGATAAAATATAAAGTGAAAATTGTCAATATAAGTTCAAAAAAGGAGCCTAAGACATAAAAAATGTCTCAGACTCCTTCATACTTACTATTAACATGTACTTCCATTCCAAATTGAAACAGGAAGTATATATTCAGATAGTGTTTCTTGTTTTTCAAGCCTTAGATTTAAGACTTCAAGTGCTTTATTGGCTATTTCTTCAATAGGTTGGACTATTGTTGTTAAGTTTGGAAACATATTACGCATAATTTTAGAACCATCATATCCGACAATAAGTAAATCTTCAGGAATGTTTTTATTGAACTTTTTAGCAATTTGCATGATAAGTAACGCGTCTACATCGTTTGAAGCGAATACACCATCTACATCTGGGTGATCTATAAATATTTGGTTGAAGATTCCAGTTTTCTCTGTGTAAGAGATATTAAAATCTACAGAATAGTGAATAGGTTGAAGTCCATGATATGTCATTGTTTCTTCATATGCTTCTCGTCTTCTGTTTGCAGGTGTATCTAAAGTATCTGGACCTGTTGTATGTATGATTTTTTTAGCACCTTTTTGAATTAATCTTTCTGTAGCTTGTTTACCGCCTGAGTAATTATCAGATTCGATTACTGGTATGTCTTGGTTCATAATTCTATCGATTGCTACTATAGGAAGGTTTTCATTTTGATACTGTTGAATATTTTGGTTATGTGTACCAACGATTAAACCGTCGACTTGATTTGATAAAAGTTGATTTAAATAATTTTTCTCTTTTTCAGGATCATTCATTGAGTTCCCAATTATAACTTTATAACCTTGGGAATATAGCTTTTTCTCTAATTCTTCTACAAGTTCTCCAAAGAAAGGATTACTTACTGCAGGGAATAATAGGCCTATAATATTAGTCTTTTTATTATAAAGCTGACGTGCGACAGTGTTAGGTTGATAGTTTAATTTTTCCATAGCATCGTATACTTTATCGATTGTTTCTTGACTTAAATAGCCACGTTTATTTAATACTCTAGATACTGTAGTTTTTGATACATTGGCTAATTTAGCAACATCATCTAATTTAGGTTTCATATTTTAATCCTTTCGCCATAGTATTGAAATTCATTATTCATCATTATATCAAACATTTAGTATTTGTATCGTTAAATACTAAATGAAAATCATACTGGATTATAAACATGGTGTGTTATATAAACGAAAAAACCATCAAAGTAGACACTAAAAGTGAAAACTTTGATGGTTTTGTAAATACGTATATTAGAATTTGATTGCTTGATTATTTAGTTCATAAATTTCGTAGTTCGTTGAAACTGAGTCTGAAGCATTTATCCAAACTTGTGGATTTTCTTCTAAATAATATCTTTCTGTGAACACAGATTCTCCGTCATTAATGAATATCTCTATAGAACTTGTATCGATAAATATGCGCAAGTTAACTTTGTCATCGCTAAGAATGTTGGCATATCTTGTATCATCTGTATCTTTGCGATATAACTCAAATTCATTAGTGTTAGAATTATATTTCAAGTTTAAAATGCTATTTCCATTTTTATCAGTTAAATAAAATGATGTTTCAGCATTTTGTTCTGATGTGAATTTGTGTTCTAAATTAATTTCTACATGAGAAGAATCGTCTATTAATAAAAGGTCATCTTTTAATTCTGTGCTGTCTGAATTTAGTTTTTCATTTCGTAGTGATTTCAATTCTTTAACAGGTTTCATATATATTTTTTCGTTTTTAATGTGTAGTTGTCTTGGTAAAGTTAATGCTCCAGCCCAGCCATCTTCTTTTTCAGGCATGTCGCTTTCCCACATCGCCATCCAAGCAATGAGGATTCTACGACCATCAGGAGCTTGAGTTGTTTGAGCTGCATAGAAATCATGTCCAAAATCTAATTCTTGGAAATTACCTCTATTAAACTCTGTGTTGTCGTCATTAAATTGACCAGCAAAATAACCATTTTGGAATAAGTTTAAATATTTTTTCTCTTCTTTGTCTATACCTTGAGGTGAACATAATAAAATATCTTTGCCATCTAATCTAAATACATCAGGGCACTCCCACATAAAGCCTTCTGTTTTTAATCCTTTAGATTTACTTGGTGCACCAATGTATTCCCAATTTAATAAATCGTCAGATTTATAAAGAATAATTCTACCTAGACCATCTTTTTCTTGGCTTCCTAGTACCATATAATATTTATCATTTTCTTTCCAAACTTTAGGGTCTCTAAAGTGATGAGTATTATCTTCTGGCTCAGAAGCAATTACTGGATTATTTTCGTATTTAGTAAAGTTTATACCATCTTTACTGTAAGCCATGTTTTGGTTTTGCCAGAAGTTATCTGGGTCACCATCGCCATAGTAGTGATGACCTGTATAGAATAAGTATAAAGTATCATCTTTAACAATAGCACTTCCTGAGAAGCAACCATCTTTATCTTCTGGAGAACCCGGAGCAAGTGCTATCGGTAAGTCTTCCCAGTGTACTAAATCCTTACTTCTTGCGTGTCCCCAATGCATTGGACCCCATTCTGCACTATATGGATAATGTTGATAAAAAATATGATAATAGCCATTAAAATAACAAAATCCATTAGGATCATTAATCCAACCAGATTTGGCCATCACGTGGTAGCCTAACCTATATCTATCATCTGTTAATTGTATTTGTTCATTTGTCATGTCAATTATACCTCTTTCTTTTTTATTTGATTTTGACGAGTAAATGGATCACCATAAACATCTTCGTCATCCTTTTTAAATGCGAATATCGCAAAAATTCCTGATATTAAAGCAATTCCTGAAATCACTAAAAATGTGTTGCTGTATCCTATGTTATCTCTTAGCGTTCCTAAAGGTGTTGATAATATAACTTGTCCAATTTGGGCAGCTATTTGGAACCCAATCATATATAAAGTGGCTGACAACTTAGGATTAAAATGTAGCGTAATATATCTAAACATTGGAAGCATAAATAATGGTACTTCAATAGCATGCATCATTTTAATAATTGAAATCGTAAATGGCGTAGTTAATACACCACTGAGTCCGATTCTAGCAACCATTACACAGACACCAAGCAATAAAGTATTTCTAACACCTAATTTATACATGATGATAGGCACAACACCCATCATTAAAGCTTCGAAAAATACTTGAATAGAATTTAACGTACCATACATTTGTTGGCCGGTTTCAGGTGAACTGAATAATTGTGTGTAAAAATCCGGGAACATTTGTTGGTCATAAATTGTATAGAACGACCATGAGAACATAATAAAAATAACGATTATCCATAAGTGGGGTAATTTAAGTAAATCGAGCATCTCTTTGAAACTCGGAATAGAACTATCAACATCCTCATCGCGAATTTCATCTTTAGCTTTATCTTCTTGTTTAGGTTTCCAAAATATTAAATTTAATAATAAAAATAAACCTAAAATTGAACCTATCCAGAAATTGTACTCTGGGTTTTTAACAAATAAAAATCCTGCAACTAAAGCTGATATAGCGTAACCAAACGAACCCCATGCTCTCGCTTGACCATATTTAAAATCAAAATAACGACTAAACGTTCAGAAACAGCTTCGTAAATACCAGCGGCTGAAAGGAAGCCAGCAGATAGAAATAGTGAACCAACTATTATTCCAATCGTAAAGTGATTTTGAATGAGTGGTGCATAAATCCATATGAAAAATGGACCTACTAACGTTGACATCGTAGCACAGAAAATAAGTAAACTTCTCTTCAATACTAATTTATCCTGAAGAATACCATATGCGAACATTAGAATTAAAGTTACGAATGAGTTGGCTGAATATATCGTACCAACTTCACTACCAGATAAACCTAGACCATTTTTTTCTGAGGTAAGCCAAATTTGAAAGAATGACCACCAAATGGACCATGACGCGAAAAATATTAATAAAGTAAATGAAGACTGCAAGTAAGACTTGTTCTTAAAAGTTTGAAACATTTGCAATTAAATAATACCTCCTGAACCTTGAAAGGGCTTTCCTATAAAGAAGTGTATATTTAAATAAACGATATGTCAACCGGTTAACATATAAAATAAAAAAATAGTATCAATCATTTTTATGAAATTCAAAATGATTGATACTAAATTAAATATGAGTTTTATAATTATTAATTTTTATTAACTGAAGCGTCGTAGATTGATTCTACAGCGTCTGCTAGGCCTTTATCGAATTCTTCTTTTGATTGTCCTGCGAATAAGTCTGTAACTAATGCGCGTGAGAAACTAGCGATTAAGCCTTCATTTTCTTTTAATAATTCGTTTGCTTTATTTCTTGAATAACCGCCAGATAAGGCAACAACACGAATTACGTTTGGATGTTCTATTAATGATTGATATTGATTTGGTTTTGTTGGAATTGTTAATTTCAACATTACGAATTGATCATCGTTTAATTTATCTAATTCTTTAGCAATTTCCTCAGTTAAAATATCTTCAATTTCTTCTTTATCTTTAGCGTTGATATTAACTTCTGGTTCAATAATTGGAACTAAACCTGCTTCGATAATTTGTTTTCCAATTTCAAATTGCTGTTGTACTACTTTAGTAATAGCTTCTTTATTTGCTTCTAAAATATTTGAACGCATTTTAGTACCGAAAACATTGCGATCTTTAGCGCGTTTTAATAGTTCGTCTAAACCTTCTATTGGTTTCATTAACTGAACACCATTTTCTTCATCAGCTAGACCTTTGTCTACTTTTAAGAATGGTACAATACCTTTATCAGCTAAATAATTAGATGTATATTTACCTTCTACTTCACGATTCATCGTTTGCTCGAATAATATAGCACCTAAAATTTTATCAGCGTTAAATGCTGGAGATGTTATGATACGTGTTCTCATTTCGTGAACAAGTGTAAACATTTCATCTTCACTATTATATTGATCTTCATCAATACCGTAGTCTTTCAATGCTTTTGGAGTACTACCACCACTTTGATCTAGTGCTGCTATAAAACCTTTACCGTTTTTAATTTTATCAAATTGTTCTTGGCTCATTTTTTCCACTCCTTATGATTTTCTACATGTACAGTATGATGAATATTAAAAGTTATCGCAAGTATTTAAGTTTCATGAAAAAATATTATGTATAAATTAGTTTCTACAATTATGTCGAATTTAAGAAGTTTAAGGCTATGTCATTTCATAAATTGGACTAACGCTTTATTATAGAGGATAGGGAGGTTTCTCAATGAATAAAAAATACGCAATTGCACTTATTTCTGGTTTAGCTCTCGTAGCAATCGCTGTAGCCGTATTGTTGATGTCTTCAACACAAAAATCTACTTATTATGGTTACATGGAAAATAGCACTACAGCTGAAAAAGTAGTAAGTGAAAAAGATAATAAAGTAACAGAAAATGTTAAAATTAAGAATACAGAAGACTTTAAACCTAAAAAAGGTGACTTTGTAAAACTTATTTCTAATGATGACGGTAAAACTTATTATAAAAAAGATATAGTAGATCATGACGATATTCCACATGGTCTTATGATGAAAATACATGAAATGGATATGGACATGGACATGTAATAAAAACGCCAAAATCTAAATGATTTTGGCGTTTTTTTATAAAATAATGTTAATTAGGTGTTATCCATTTCTTTATTAAATTCCTTAACAAGTTTAGTTACTTCTGGTCCGATAATTATTTGAGCATTATGTTTATCAATGATTACAACACCGTGAGCGCCAGTTTGCATTATTTTTTCTTTGTTTATCAGTGAGGTATCTTTAAGTTCTAATCTTAATCTAGTGATACAGTTTTCATATTCTATCACATTTTCTTTAGTACCTATATTTTCTAATATTTTCTTGGACATATATTGATATTGGTTATGCGATAAAGATAAATCTTTTTCTTCTTCGGACTTTTCTTCATCAAAATTATTGTCTTCAATTTGGCCGATTATTGAAACTTTTCGTTTAATAATATAGAAGTAAAAAGTAATAAAATAAAGTATGAAAAATCCTATGCCTACTGGAATTATCATCCAGCCTTTATCTGATAAACTTAGGTTCAATACATAGTCAATGATGCTGCCACCCCAAGAGAATCCTTCCCTAATGTGCAAGTAGTATAAGGTCATTCCTGCTAATCCAGTATATACAGAATGTATAAAGTATAAAAATGGCGAGGTAAATAGAAATGTAAATTCAATAGGTTCTGTTATACCTGCGACTATAGCTGTAAAACTACCAGAACCCATTAAAGCTTTTGTATTTTGTTTATTGTATTTTGCTGCTTTGGATATGGCAAGGGCAATGGCAGGTACACCGAACATTATTGAGACAAAATATCCACTTAGGAAATAACCTGCTGTAGGATCTCCGTTTAAAAATCTTGTAACTTCTCCATGAACAACTTCTCCTCCTGATGTTTTAAAGTCTCCCAGACCAAAATAAATATAAGTATTTAACACATGGTGTAATCCAAATGGAAGTAAAAATCTATTTAAAAATCCATTTATAAATACTCCTAGTCCTCCTAAAGTTACTAGTGATTGAGCTAGCCAATCAATTGAAGACTGAGCATAAGGCCAAATTAAAAAACATATACCTGTTACAGGTAACATAAGTACTATAATTACAGTTATGGGAAAATTCTCTCCAGAGAAAAATGAAAAGACTTTTGGTAGTTCTACATCTTTAAATTTATTGTAGACCCAAGCTGCAAGAAGCCCTGAAATGAGTCCTCCAAATACACTCATGTTTAAATCAGAATCAAGTAAATTAAGTCCTTCTTTTAGTATAGATATTGCAATAAAACCAGCTAGTGCAGGGATTCCTCTATCTTTAGTTTTTGATAACCCCATCGCTATACCTATTGCTATAAGGATATCAATATTATTAAATATTGCTCCGGATGCTTGAAATAGTTTCCAGTCCAGTAAATCTTCTGAACTAATTCTAAAAAGTATACCAGCTGCAGGTAAAGCTACTATTGGAATCAGCATTGATTTACCAAGCTTTTGTAAGAATCTCATCATAACAAATGTCCCCCTTTGACATTACAATTGTGAATAATTGATTAATGTTATCCCATTCGCTTTATTAAAAGTAGATTTTGCATGTTCGCTTGTTAATAAATCTAATTCTTCAATTCTTGGCATGACAAAAGATGAATGATCTCTTAAAAATTTATCTATATATGCTGGATGGCACATTATTTCTACAGTTTTATATAATTGATATTTCTCTCTGATGATTTCGATAGGGTTTAAAATTGTTTCAGGGTGATACTCAAAGTAATCAACCATTTTATAATTAGGATAATTCTTTTTATCTCCTAAATTATTTCGAATAGGCAGTTGATATTCAGATGCTAATTTTAAAAATACTGGTTCTATTATGTCTAAATTATTTACATGATGATGAGTATCCATATGAGTAGGTGTAATTCCAGTCTCTAAAAATTTTTCGATTTGTTCTTTCCATTCGTTGTATAGTTCATTTGTGTCTATATAAAATTTTTGTTCGTAATGAGATAAATCTCTAAAATTTCCATCACTATCTACTAAAGTATATAAATTATGTGTTAATGGTTTCCCACAAGTTAAAGTTA
This sequence comes from Mammaliicoccus lentus, assembly GCF_002902755.1. Taxonomy (GTDB): domain Bacteria; phylum Bacillota; class Bacilli; order Staphylococcales; family Staphylococcaceae; genus Mammaliicoccus; species Mammaliicoccus lentus. The sequence continues at coordinate 27,743 of NZ_PPRS01000021.1, forward strand.
GGTGAATGCCAATGCCTAGATTCGGGTTTTCTTTCGCAAGTTGGATTGCATGGTTAAAACCTGGCATATTTGTTAAGCAAGTCGTTGAAGTAAGTATGCCATTTTTAAAAGCATCGATAATTCCGTAATTTACCCCATTTGAATAACCGAAATCATCTGCATTTATGATAAGCTTCATAATGTTTCCTCCCTTTTATTTAAAACGGGCCAATGGTCTTTATTCGCTTCAAATAAATCTTTTAAGACTTCTTTCGCTTTATTCGTGTCTATGACAGTTCTATTTAAAATAAGGGCTTGCAATAACTTTTCATAATCATTATCAAAGTAAGCTTCGATTATTAATTTTTCATACGCGTATTGATTTTCTAGTAATCCTTTATAAAATGTAGATATTTCACCTATTTTAAAAGGCTCTACACCTTCGTTACCAAGTAAAGCGGGAACTTCTACAAGGGCGTCATAAGGTAGATTAGAAATAATTCCTTCATTCCTTGTCATTATAATAAAGCGTTCTTTTAAGTGATGAACAAGCGAAGCGGCAATACGAATCATGTATATACCATGTATATCACCAGAAATATCAATATTCTGAGTACTATTTTGATTAATGATAACGTCGCAGTCAGTGAAAACCTCTTTTTCTCGTCCATTTATAACTTGTCTAGCTCGAGTATTGTCCATAGGTTCCTTTTTAGATAATTCATTAGGATAAAGATAATATTGTAAATACGTGTTAGGTAGATATTCATTAAAGTCTTGTATCATTTGTTTAGCTTGTTTAAAAGTAGCTTGCCAGGAAGGGTCATTGGCAATTAATTTATCTGTAGGTTTAAAATCATTATCCAGAATAAGTTGTTTGAGCTGAGATGTATAATCATAACCCTGCTTATTTCGTATACTCGTAAACCATCCAAAATGGTTTAAACCAAAATAATCAGCTTCTAAATTCCATATATCTTCTTCCAATATGTCTGAATAGCTTTTCATAATTGCTATAGGCATATCACATATATTTAATAATCGTTTATCGTCAGGGAAGATTTTATCTAATGCTAGGCCAACAATTGCAGCAGGATTTGTATAGTTCAAAATCCAAGCATCTGAATTTAATGAACGAATATCATCGACAAGTTGAATCATATCAGGTATTGATCGTAACCCATAAGCCATGCCTCCAGCGCCGCATGTTTCTTGTCCTACTAATCCGTGTTTAATAGGTATTTGTTCATCTTTTTCTCTCATAGTTAGACCGCCAGTACGAATTTGGACGAATATAATATCAGTATCTTTAAAGGCTTCTTTTTTATTAGAAGTGTATTTAAAATTTTCTAATGAAGGGTAATGTTCTTTCAATAATATAGAAGCAGCACGTCCTATCTTTTCTTGTCGCGAAGTATCTGTATCGTATAGCGTAATATGACTTAGTGGTAAATGTTTCGATTCTTCAATTAAACTCATTAATATACCTAGCGTATATGTACTTCCGCCACCAACTATTGTTAATTTACTCTTTCTCATTATTTTGTAACCCCTTTCAAGTAACATTATATAATATGTATTGTAAAAATCAATACAAATATAATACATATTTTAAATGTGTATGCTTTTTGAGTTTGAAGTGTTAAAATAAACTATGAAGGTGAGGGGTTTTTATGAGCGATAAGAAAATGCCTTTATATCAAAAAATCATGAAAAATATTCAAGATTATATTAAAAATCAAGGGCTAGAGCATGGAGATGTTATACCTACTGAAAAGGCTTTATCAGAAAAATATCAAGTAAGTAGGGTAACTATTAGAAAAGCTATTTCAAGACTAATAGAAAAAGAAATATTATACAGTATTAAAGGGAGCGGAACTTATGTAGCTTTCCCAAAATTTGAACATAATTTATTTAAGTTACAAGGATTTACTGAAGAAATGCAACCTTATCATGATTCTATTAAAAACAAAGTGATAGAATTTAGACTTATAAAACCAAATGATGAAATACAAGAAATACTCAATCTCAACAAAGAAGAAAAAGTATATAACATAAAAAGGATTAGAAAATTGAACGGTGAAGTTTTAATTATAGAAAATGCTTATATACCGTTTGAACTATTTCCTGATCTTTCTGTTGAAGCCATGACTAAATCAAAATATGGTTATTTAAAAGAAAAGGGATATGTTATAAAAAAAAGGGTAGAAGAGTTTATACCTAGGTTACCAAGTGAAGATACAATGGAAATTTTTAATATAAAATCTAATACTCCTTTATTAGAATTAAGAGCACATTCTATATTAAGTAATGATGAAATATTTGAATATTCTGAGGTATTGTATCATCCTAAAAAATATAAATTTAAATTAGAATTATCAAGATAACAAAAAGGGGGATATTATTATGTTATTACGAGAGAAGAAAGAATCTGATGTTGAAGAATTAGCTAAAGTGCATTATGAGTCATGGCTTTCAACGTATAAAGGAATTATTCCTGAGAGTTATTTAGATGAAATTACTTTGGAGTCTTACATAGAAAATCATTATAAATTTAATGCACCTTGTATTGTTGCTGAAATAGATAATAAAATAGTAGGTTTTTTAATGTATGCTAAAGATAAAGATGATGATACTAGTGAAAATTGTGGAGAAATACTCGTCATTTATTTACTTGAAGCATATCAAAATCAAGGTGTAGGTACTCAATTAATGATAGAAGCTGAGAAGAAAATGAAACAGGAATATGATCAATTAAGTCTGTGGGTAATTGAAGATAATTTACAAGCAGTGAATTTTTATGAGAAGTGTGGGTTTAAAAAAGATGGAAAAGTAGAATTAAGTGAACATGGTGTTGTTTTACGTGAAACCCGTATGATAAAAGATTTATAAAAACCATATTGCGATAAATGAATATCGCAATATGGTTTTTATTTTATATATCGATTACATACACTTTAATATATTAGGATATTAATTCTTTGGAATTTAAGAATAAACAACGAGATTAAATTTTTTTAAAGTTTTTTTAGAATTATTAATAAAAATATGATTATTAATATAATACTAGGGTAACATACTAAAAAAGGAGGATATATATATGAGTAAAATTACAGATTCATTTATGAATGCATTAGATAGCATTATTGGATTTATTCCAAATTTAATTAGTGCGATTATTTTATTAATCGTAGCTTGGATTATTGCAGTAATTGTTAAAACGATTATTGTAAAAGGCTTAAGAGCTATTGGATTTGAAAAATGGTTAGAGAAAAAAGGATTAACTGAAGCAGGTAGTGGTAAATCTGAATCAGAAGGTTTAATTCAAACATTCGGCAAACTAGCTTACTTCATTATTTTCCTATTATTCTTGCCATCAGTGTTTGATGCATTAAATATGACATCAGTATCAACACCTATTAAAAATATGATGGATAGTATTTTAAACTTCTTACCTAGAGTTATAGTAGCAGTAATAATACTAATAGTTGGTTTATTTATTGCTAAAGTATTAGGTACATTAGTTAAAAACTTATTAACTAATTTAAATGTTAGTCGTTATAACCATTATGTTAATTTTGGTGAAAACAAAGAAAGTATAGATATTCCTTCAGCTACAGGCTGGATTCTTACAACAATAATTGGTTTATTCTTTGTTGTTGAAGCTTTACACACTGTAAACTTACAAGTGTTAAATACAATTGGTGAAGCAATTATTGGTTACTTACCATTAGTTATCTCAGCAGCTATTATCTTAGTAATCGGTTTTGTTGGTGGTAACTTATTATCTAAACTTATCAAAAAATCTACAGGCAATGGTCTTGTAGCAGAAATTGTTAAGTATTTAGTAATTGTTGTTTCAGTATTTATGACACTAGATCAATTAAACTTTGCTCAAAGTATTGTTAACGTAGCATTCTTACTTATCTTAGGTGCTGTTGCAGTAGCATTTGCTATTTCATTCGGTATCGGTGGTAAGTCATTCGCAGAAAAAACTTTAAGAAAAGTTGAAGACAAAGCAGACTCTGATAAATAATATTGAAGAATCCAAATAAAGAGGCTGGGCTAAAATAATTGCTCAGCCTCTTATATTATGTAATTAACAACGTAGTAAATCCATAATATAAAACAAATCACATATCAAAATAAATGCTCCTAATCCTTAGTAGATTAAACTAAAGGGTTAGGAGCATTATTTTGATTTAGGGACTTATATCCCAAGGTGGTTATTATTTATTAAATACGAGTTTTATATTTAAATTGTTACGATACCTAGTAAAATTGCGATAAATAGCATAACGATTGAAAATCCCCAAATCCAGAAGAATGCGTATTTAATATATTTACCCATATTAATTTCAGCTAGCCCGACTGCTAACCAAAGAGCAGGTGAAAATGGACTAACGAATGTACCGATTATGTTTCCTATCATTAATGAATAGGCTGTTGAAAGTGAAGGTACACCAAATTGACTTGCAGTTGATTCTACAATTGGTAACACAGCAAAGTAATATGCATCTGTACTAGTTAATAAATCTAATGGAACACCTAGCATACCAATTATAATATGTAGATAAGGTCCAACTGCTGTTGGTATTATATCAATTAATGATAACGCGATTGATTCTAACATGCCTGTTTCATTTAAAATACCTAAAAATACACCAGCAGCTAAAATAACCGCGGCCATCATTAAAGCATTAGGTGCGTGTGCACGTAAGCGATCCATTTGTTCGTCAACATCTCTGAAGTTTAATGGTAATGCAATACCGACACCAATCATAAATGCTAATTCTGGTGGAACGATGTCTAATAACATCATTGCAACTATAATAATTGTAAGTATAAGATTGAGCCAAAGAATATAAGTATGTTTTTTAGCTTCACCTTTAATTGAAGCATTTTCTTCTTGATCTTTTTGATAATTTTTAATAATTTCATTCATGTCTACTTTAATTGTTTCTTCATCAGGAAATTCTCTTGCAATACGTTTCTTTTCTCTTAAGCCTAAATAAATAGCAAATAGAATTGCTAAGACGATGCCTATTAATTGTATAGGTATGATGTTGTACCAAAGTTGATTAATATTATCTACTTTTAGAACTGAAGCAGTACGAGCCATTGGTCCGCCCCAAGGCACCATGTTAATAATAGCGGCACTTAGCGCAAGTAGTAACACTAATAAATAAGGACTCATTTTAAGTGTTCTATATAAAGGTAATAAAGCAGGAATCGCTAATAAGAAAGTAGTGGCACCAGCACCATCAAGTTGTGCAAAAGTACCAATAATGGTTGTGACAATTGCTACGATAATAATATTTCCACGTGTTAATTTAATCATGCCTTTAACTAACGGCCTAAATAAGCCGCTATCTGAAATAATTCCAAAGTATATAATCGCGAAAATAAACATTACTGCTACATTAAATACTTGATCAAAACCAGAATCTACATATTTTCGTATATCTCCGAAACCATGTCCAAGAACTAATGCGCCAATAATAGGTATTATTGTCATACCGACTACTGGACTGACCTTTTTAAAAATTAACATTGTGACAATGGATATTATAATAATAAGCCCCACAATTGTTAACATTGTATTTGCTTCTTCCATGAATGATCCCCCTCTTTAATTAAGCGCTTACAAATAATGTTAAACAAAAACTTTCTATGCAAAATGAACTCTTATAGAAAGCTTTAATTAGTATATCATTATAGAAAGTAAAAATGTACTGAATTTTAAGAATTTTTAGTTTTTGATATTATAAAATTTTTAATCAAGGTTTGAGATTTTACATATTATGTTATAATTTAAGTAATTAAAGAAATATATAAAGTTTTTAATTGCATAATCATATATTGTGGAGGTATATAAAATGAATAAATACATAATAGCACTATTTAGCATCATGATTACTCTAACGCTTATAGGATGCTCAAATGATAGCAACAAAGAGACGGATTCATCAGAGAAAAGTGATTCAGGTAAAATTGTAAAATCAAAACAAGAAGAAAAAGCAAAATTGCCTAAAGATGTATTTCAATCAGATGAAAACAATCAATCATTAACTAAAGATGATGTGAAGAAAAGTATTCAAAAATACCTTAATACAAATGAATCAGTATATAATGTGACTTCAAAAATTGAAGAAAAAGTATGGGATGAACAAAATTTAACAAATGAAGAAACTAAGCAATTAGAACAAGCTCGTAAATTGTTAGACGAGAATGATCAAAACTTCTCTAATTATTTAAAAAATAATGAATTACCAAGCGAATACAAAAAAGATACATATAGAATAAGTGAGTACTTTACAGCCTATAATGATACTTTAAGTAAACTTGACAATAGTATTCAACAAATGGAAAAAAAGGCTAATGACGGTGAAATCCCATTTAAAGAAGTGAAAGATATAATACCAGATAGCAATAAAGTTAGTGGTAAACAACAACAGAAAATAGAAAAGTTTCTTAAAAGCATTGATATTAAAACAAAAGCATTTGAAAGGTGATTGAATTACCAATGAATAAAATGAAGTTAGCAATTTTTATAGATGACTGTAGACATATATTAGGGTTCGCCATTCTATTAGTTTATTTTATATTAAGTTCGAAGTTGGATATACAATTTGCTTATTCAATTGTGATCACGTTATCGACTTGTTTATATTCATTGTTTTTTATCGCCTCTGATTTTAGGATGGCCAGATATCAACGTAAACCATTGGTATCCGTAAAATATAGAATATTTCAATCAATAATATTCTTATTACTAGGTGTGACTGTATACTATAGTAATTATTGGGAAAGTTTTATTGGTGTTCTCATATATGGGATTGTAGCACTAGTTATATTTATAATGTTCAATAAAAAAATATATAAAATACAAGGTTTTGAGTATGTTATTTAAAATGGGACTAGCTATCATAATAATGTGTATCGCATTATCATATTTTATTCTATTTTGGAAGTCTAATAGTAATTTGAGTATTTTTTATATTATTATTTACACTATCATTGGATTCGTTCACAGTTATATTGAAAAGAAATATTTAATTAAAAACACTAATAATGAAACAAATTCATAAGAGATAAATTGTATAAAAATACGCTTGTAATACATACGCAGGCGTATTTTTTATTTATTTTTATATAGAAAAAATAAACTTCTTGTAATGTTGTTGAATAAAAATATTGATATTTAATTGAAACGATAGTATTTTCAGAATTTTATATCAAAACATATAGACATTTATTTCCATATATTTTATAATTGATAACGGTTATCAATTATAAAAGGAGGAAAATATGAATAATTATAAGAGATTATTAGTTATGTTACTTGTTGCTAGTGCGTTATTTTTAACAGCTTGTAGTGATAGTAATAAATCAAATGATAAAGATAAAGAGGCGAAAGGTGAGGAACCTAAACAAGAAAAATCAATAGAAATTAAAGATGAATTGGGTACGGTTAAACTTAAAGATAAACCTAAAAATATAGTTGTATTAGAATATTCATTTGCTGATGCTGTTAAAAATTTAGGTTCGACACCAGTTGGTATCGCTGATGACAATAAAAAAGAAATTATTAAGAAGTTATATGGAGAAGAAGTGAAATATACTTCTGTAGGTACACGTAAACAACCTAACTTAGAATCGATTAGTTCATTAAAACCAGATTTAATTATTGCAGATGTTCAAAGACATAAAGGCATTTATGAAGATCTTAAGAAAATCGCACCAACGATGATTTTAAAGAGTAGAGAAGCAAGCTTTGACGATGTAAATGCTTCATTTGAAAAAGTAGCAACTGCAATGGGCAAAGAAGATGAAGGCAAAAAGATGTTGGATGATTTAGAAGATAAATTAAAAGAAGCTAAATCAAAAAATGAAAAAGCTTCTAATAAAGATGAAAAAGTTATGATTGCTGTTGCGCGTGAAGATGCATTCCAAGCACATACCTCGCATTCTTATGTAGGCCAACTATTAGAGAAAATGGGCATGAAAAATGCGATCGAATCTAATAAAGCGTATGAAGAAGTAAACTTAGAAACATTATCTAAAGTAAATTCGGATAAATTAATTATTACTTCTGATAAAGATAAACCGATTACTGATGAATGGAAAAACAAAGAACTTTGGAAAGAGTTAAGTGCTTATAAAAAGGGTCAAATTCAAGAAGTGGATAGAGATTATTGGACTAGATTTAGAGGTTTCAAAGCAAATGAATACATCATGAAAGATGTAGAGAAAAATAATAAATAATTGAATGGAACAATGAGTGTGTAGTTTTATGCATTCATTGTTCCATCATTTCAATATTTAGTTGGTGAAATGATGCAGAGAAAGTCTATAATAACAATGGTCATGATTATCATATTAGTGATAGGTATGATATTGAATTTGAGCATAGGTTCAACGTTTATGAGTTTAAAGACGATATTTAATGCCATTGTAGCAGATGATCACTCTAAAGATGCGCTGATTATTAATACGATTCGTTTGCCAAGATTATTCGTTGCTATAATGGTAGGAATAAATTTAGCTGTAGGTGGTGCTATTATGCAAGCTTTAACTAAAAATGCTTTGGCATCGCCTCAAACATTTGGAATTAATGCAGGAGCAGCATTGTTACTTGTTGCTTCAATTGTATATTTACCAGGCCATTCAGATACAATTAATCCTTATATTGCTTTTTTAGGTGCAATTGTAGGTGGGTTGATAGTATATACGTTTATATATGGACACGAGAATAATCATGTACGATTAGCATTAGCAGGTATGACAATCCATTTACTATTATCTTCCATAACTGAAGTGTTGATAATACTTAATGAGAATTCTACTGATGTCTTGTATTGGTTAACGGGTTCATTAAATGGTAAGGATTGGGATGGTGTACAAATCTTATTACCCTGGTTTGTAATAGGTGTATCTGTTGCTTTATTTTTAGCTAAAGACTTAACCGTTTTATCATTAGGGGATATGTTTGTAACGAGCTTAGGTCTTCATAAGAAACTAAAATATTTAATTTTTAGTTTTATTGTGATTATATTAGCTGGTTCGTCTGTAGCTGTAGCAGGACCAATTGCATTTATAGGTCTAATTGCACCTCATATTTCAAGAAGATTAATAGGTGGAGGGTATGAGAAGAACTTATACTTCACCGCATTAACAGGCGCAGTTATTCTCGTATATGCAGATACGTTATCACATATCATTGCTTATCCATATGAATCTCCAGTTGGAATTGTAACAGCACTAATCGGGGGACCATTCTTCTTATATCTTTGTAAAAATGGAAGGAGTGGTCTTAAATAATGAAGTATAAATGGAAGTTTATCATTGTGATAGTTGTTCTGATTATAAGTATCTTGCTACATGTACAAGTCGGATCACAATTCATTTCATTTAAAGAAACATTAAACATGGTTGCTGGAACAACTGATGATTATGCATTTGTATTATATACATATAGAATACCAAGAATGGTCATTTCTTTAATTTCAGGTTTACTATTAGGATTAGCAGGTGCTATTGTACAAATATTACTTAGAAATCCATTGGCTTCACCTGATATTATAGGTGTTACTAAAGGTGCAGGATTATTTGCCGTTGCGCAGTCATTACTATTACCAGCATTGCCATTCTATTATCTAGGTATTTCTTCATTTCTTGGTGCGGTTGTAATGATTATAATCATTATGTTCTTGGGGAGGATTTTTCAAGCGACAACTTATACGATAGCTTTAATTGGTGTAGCTTTAAGTGCTATATGCCAAGCTGGTATTCAGTACTTTATGATACGCTATCCAGATAATATCAATACTACATTGCTTTGGCTGTCGGGTAGTGTATGGAGTAGAGATTTTGATGACTTGTGGAATTTTATACCGAGTGTATGTATATTACCATTGGTATTTATATTCGCAAATAAGTTGGATATTTTAAGTTTAGGTGACTATGCGACCATAAGTTTAGGAGAAAAGGTAAGTATTATTAGAAGTGCTTATTTATTCATGTCAGCAATATGTATTGGTTCCGTCGTATCTGTTACAGGTACAATTGGTTTTATCGGCCTAATATCTCCTCGTATTGCAAGGTTATTAGTAGGAAGAAAAGCTATAAGACTTTTACCAGTATCATCTATTATAGGGGCTATATTTTTACTTTTAGCGGATGCTATTGGTAAAGGTATTGCACCACCTGTAGAAATTCCAGCGGGGGTTATTACTGCAATAATTGGCGCACCATACTTTTTATTCTTACTAAAAAAAGAGAAGTGAGTATGTACAGAAGGTGAGTGTGAGGGTTGTCTTACTTCAGACAGAAGGAAGTCTAAAAAATATATCGAAAGTTACAAAAAGACCTTTCCATTATCTAAATATGATGGAAAGGTCTTTTTATAAAGTTATTTCATTTCTTTAAATGCTTTGTAGAATATTTCTCTTTGTTTTTCTAATGAGATTGGGTCATTATATTGTGTTTCTGTAACGTCAAATTTCACCACATGATTGTTCTTCATAGCATCTGTATTTTTCCATACATTTGTTTCTTCAAATTGCGCTTTTTGGTCGCCATTGGCAGCTATAATAACATAGTCTCCTAAATATTTATCAAATTGTTCTGGAGTGATAGTGAGTGTGCTTGTCTTTTTAGTTGCTGATTTTAATTCATCAGGTAACTTTAATCCCCAATCATCAAATATAATTTCTCCACCTCTGCCCATCTTATCGTTAAATGCAATGAGCCCTTTAGGTGTTTGCTGTAAAATAGTCGCTGTTTTTTCTTTTATTAATGGTTCCAGTTCTTTTTTATCTTTAGATAGTTGTGCTTTCCATTCTTTAAGCCATTTATCTGCTTTGTCTTGTTCTCCAACTAATTCAGCTAGCAGTTTTGTATTGTCTTCATATGTAGATTTCATGTTATCGATAGTAACAGTAGGTGCTATTTTTTTAAGTTTCTTTAAATTTTTTTCTTGAGATGTTGCGATAATTAAATCCGGTTTTGCTTTGGCAATTTGTTCAACGTTTGTGTTATCAATCTTCTTAGCATCTTTTGTAACATCATTTAATACTTTATTCTGCTTAACAAATTCTGGTACAGCTACTGGCTTATGTCCAAATTTTACTAATGCGCCCACGTATGTTGGATGTAATACAACGATACGTTTAGGGTCTTTTGGAACTTCAACTTTTTCTCCAGAATCGTTTGTAAATGATTTGGTATCAGATTTACTGCCTTCTGATTCTTTACTATTTTTTTCAGTGTTACTATTCCCACAAGCTGCTAAAAGCATAACTAAAACAAGCATAAAAACGGATAATTTTTTCATCATCGTCCTCCTATTTTTTGTAAATGATAATTCTTCTCAATTATACCAAATTGAAAAACCATTACAATAAATTTTTGGAAAATTAAAGTGGGAAACATTTGAAGAATTAGGTAAAAACAAGTAGAATTAAAAAAGAATCGATACTTGAAAGGAATGAGATAATAATGGAATGGCTCATAGGGTTACTAGGAGAAGATATATTATTTAATTATTTAACGTTTAGTATACATTACTTCATTCCAATATTATTAACGCTTCTATTTGTATACTTAGAAATGCAAGCAAGTATCAAATTGAACGAGACATGGCATGTACAACCATCTACTGAAGTACAAGATCAGTATATCTTTGTATGGATGGTACCTATATTAAGATGGAGAATAAAATGCCTGTCGAAAACAGGCGATGAAGAAGACGCGTTGCCAATATATTAAATCATATTTTATTTAATATATTGGAGGAAAATTTTTTGAAAAAACTATACACAGTAATCGCATTTTTAGCAATATCATTAATACTAGGAGGGTGTGCACCACAAGAAGGTGGCATGTTCCATTCAACATTTGTTGAACCATTTGTTCATCTTATTAAATTCTTTGCATCATTTTTCGGTAATAGTTACGGAATAGGTATCATCATTGTAACGCTATGTGTACGATTGATTGTAATGCCTTTCATGTTACGTTCTTTTAAAGGGCAGAAGAAAATGCAATTTAAAATGAAACAACTTAAACCACAAATAGACGAAATTAATAAGAAAATGAAATCAGCTAAAGATGAAACTGAAAAAGCACAATACAGTCAGGAAATGATGGCTTTATATAAAGATAATGATGTAAATCCTTTAAATATGGGATGTTTACCGATGTTGATACAAATGCCAATATTAATGGCATTATACTTTGCAATATATAATAATGATGCATTAGCAAGTCATAACTTTGCTTGGTTTAATTTAGGCACACCAGATATATACATGGCTCTGATTGCAGGTGGATTATATTTATTACAAGCATATTTATCAACACGTTATTTACCAGATGGATCTAATAACCAAATGAAATATATTATGTATATAAGTACAATTATGATATTTATTGTGAGCTTGAATATGCCAGCAGCATTACCATTATATTGGAGCGCTAGTGCAATCGTCTTAATTATTCAGCAGTATATATCAAATAAATACTTTAATTATCACGAAGAAGAAATTGAAGTACAAACAAGTACGTCATAATATAAAACAAAAAGACCCTTCCAATCCGAGATTAAATCTAGAGGATTGAAGGGGTCTTTTTATTTAGTCGATTTTGAAGTTGCATTCTTTTTACGCTTTTTTATTACCAGTTGTATTATTACTAATATAACCGCTAATGAAACAAGTAAGATATTCCTCGTTGCGCCTATAGGTACTAAAAAGTGTATAACTGTAGATACTATTATAAATGGAAGTATATAAATTAACGCATCTTTTACTTTAAATGTTCTAAAGGATTCATCCCGTATTTGGAATACAAAAAGGAAAATCGTCATAAAGAATATTATAAAAATGAGAGCTAACCAATCTATAGAATCTGATATTACCCAGCCACAAAACATAATGAAAAGTGTTAATGAGATAAGATATTTGATTTTGCTTAACATAGTGTGTTCTCCTATTCGTACAGTTTTATTCTGAAATGAACACCTTTTTCTATAGGTAATGATTGGAATGTTCCATTATGAAAGTGTATTGAGTCCATAATAATGGTAAAACCTATACCATGTTCTTTTTCGTTGTCTTTCTTAGTATGTGTTGAATGCAATGCTTTTTCTTCTATTGCCTTACTTATTCCCACTCCATCGTCCCTATAATCAATGGTGAGAACTTCATTTTTATATGAAATTGTAATCTCGATATTTGGATTAATTTTGTTATGATCGATGCTGTTATCGATTAAATTCATGATCATCCTTTCAAAGTATAATTTGTTCCCGTAGAACGTCGGGTTTTCAAGATTATTAATGATTGTTAATTTATCATATTGGAAAGAATTGATGAGTTGATTCGTAGTTTCAATAACATCAAAAGCTTCTTTATTAATACCCATTTGTTCAGTTTCATATTTGAAGTTTTGATTTAAACTGTTAATTAACTCTGTCATATATGCTGCTTTTTCTGATATTAATATGGCATACTTTGTAGACTCATTTGATTCGTTTGAAAGGAGTCTTGAGTATCCATATATAGTTGTTAATGGTGATTTTAAATCATGAGAAATTTGACTAAGCCATTTTTCTTTGTAGTAATTGATTTGGTTATGATAAATTTTGTTTTGCATTAATTGGTCAGACAGAGTTTCAACAGAATCATTTAATTCTTTAAATAACTTTTTATTTTTCTTGTTGTGATGTTTAGAACTTGGTTTAAATAATTTTCCTTTTGAAAGATTTTCAATCCATTCTGTGTAGAAAAATAATGGATTTGATATTCGTTTAGAAATTATTAAAGCAAGTAGTATAACAAATATTAAGTTTATTGCGAATAATAATAAGGTAACGAGTAGGGAGCTTATAAGTAATTTTTTATCTGCTTCCCCGATTTCTGAAACATAACTAACTTTTTTATGAAATGGTTTTTCGATAAACTTTAAATTATTATTTTCAATTCCTATATTATAACGGTTATATCCTTCTATAAAGTTACTATTGATTAGTTTTTTTGTATTAATGTCGCCTTGGTTTTTAATCGTTAAATTTGAGTTAGATGGGAATACAATTGCGACATGTAAATGTTTCCTATAAGGGACAGTCATAGTATTATTTATATTTCCGATAAGTTTCTTTTTTAAATTCCCATGATTTTTAGGATAAGAAACATTTGCCTTATCATCGATAATATACAGCTTAGCATTATTTTCTTTTAATTTTTGAGTTAAATCTTTATTCAGCTCATAGGTATTTTTACTTTTTGAAATAGCAGAATCTATATAAGTTTCATCAATGTTTTCTAAGTCTGTATACATTAAATTAATCGCTTTTGAAAAAAATACATATAAACCTATACACGTTAGTATCATTGTGACTATAAAGAATATTGAGATATATTTTATAAATTTTAAAGTAAAGCGTTTATTCATTATTATTGCTCCTATAGATATATCCTTTGCCTCTAACTGTTTGTATTAGCTCAGGTTTATTAGGATTTTCTTCTATTTTCTTGCGTAACGTTCTAATATGAACCATCAAAGTATTATCATCTACGCTTATTGAATAGCCCCATACATTATCATAAATTTGATCCTTCGTTAAAATTCGGTTTTGATTTTTTATAAAATATATTAATAAATCGTATTCTCTAGTTGTTAAGTTAATAATCTTATTTTTAAAAGAAACATCTGCCGTGTCTAAATTTACTTCAAGTCTATTATTTGTATGAACGTTTGATTTGTCTATATGCACGCCAACGCGATAAGCAAGTTCAATTGGATCAAACGGTTTTTTAATGTAATCAACTGCACCAAGTTCAAATCCTCTATATGTATCTATCTCAGAATCTTTGGCAGTAACAATTAATAATTTAGTGTTTTGATTTTTTATGTATTTTAGAAGTTCATAGCCGTTTTCAGACTTTAAGTTTAAATCCAATAACATGACATCAAATACATGACTTTTAAGTAAGTTAGTTGCTTCATTTATATCATTTGCTGTATAAAGGTCTCCTAATTGCTTGTTGGAGAGCGTAATTCTGATTAAAGATTGAATATCAATATCATCTTCCACTATTAATATCTTTGCAGCCATTTCTATACACCTCGATATCTTTAATTTTAAAGGTCTCTGCTAGATACATCTACCTATTATTGTAAAATTAAGTTACTTTTAAGGAAAGGATAAGATAGAATTTAGCTTTAGTTGTTAGGATGATAACTGAGGTGAAAGAAATGAAGAGAATAGAAGTGGCAGATGCCTTAAGAGGTTTTAGTTTATTTGGAATATTTATAGCAAACTTATTAATATTCCAGTTTGGTTTAACTGGACAAACATTTATAGAATTTTATCACTTAAATTCAGTAAATCAAGGTGTATATGATTTTATAAAAACAATATTTGAAAACAGTTTTATGCCGATATTTGCAATATTGTTTGGTTTTTCACTAGATAAACTATATCAATCAATGAAATTAAAAGAATTAAAAAGGCCAAGACTAAAATTATTTAGACGAGCTATATTTTTATTGATTATTGGTTTAGTGCATTCAATATATATTTGGGAAGGCGATATCTTATTTGGTTATTCATTATCAATGCTAATTATTATTCCATTTATATCATTAGGGAAAAGATTTTTTAAGTGGATAGCAATTATTGGTTTAATGCTATTATTTTCAATGAATGTTTTAGGACTATTAGATGATGAAGAGGTAAATATTAGTGATAAAGAGAAAGAGACTTATGTAGAAAAAGTTCAACATGTATTTAGTAACGGTACGTATACAGAAATACATAATAGTGATTCGACAATTAAAGATCCATCGTTAGCATATATGAAAGATGAGCTCGGTGATGCGGTAGGATTAATATTTTTATTTGCTTTTATAATGGAAGCAATATTTTTTGTATTCGGAATTTATTTGTCGAAAGCGAAATGGTTTGAAAAAGATGCTCGGCTTTTCTGGTCATCTAAACTATTTATATATTTAATACCTATATCTATTTTAGGTAAAAGTTCATATTTATGGATAGATAATGAGAATATCTCAGAAAGTTTACACGGTATATTTAGTATGACATTAGCGTTTGGTATGATGTGTTTATTTAAATATTTATATCAGAAAAAATCTGAAAATATTGTACTTCAAGGTTTTAAAAATTTAGGAAAAATGTCTTTGACAATGTATATATTACAGAGTGTAATTGGAACATTAATTTTTTATAGTTATGGTTTAGGGTTATTTGGGAAGGATATCTTAATTTTTACTATAATAATTTTTATTATTGTGTATATCTGCCAAATGTTACTTGCAACTTGGTATCAAAAAAATTTGAGATACGGACCTTTAGAATATATATTAAGAATGTTTACTTACTTTAAATTTAAAGTGAGGGCAAAAGGATGATTATAATATGATCAAACTAATAGACAACGTCCTACAATCTACAGCTTCCATACTGTTACTACTATTATTATCGAGATTTATTATTTATACATCTAATAATTTATTCAATACACATATAAGTTGGTTTTATTTAGAAAAACTCCCATATAGCTTTGTAGTTGTAACGGTACTTTTTATAATATGTACCGTTTTTCATAGTGTTATAGAAGAAAATGTACAAAAAGAAAAGAATAGATAATTCACATAAAAACAGGTTGAGACAATTCCTTGTCCAACCTGTTTTAATATTTTTCCGAATGTTACAAGATGGGGCCCACATACAACATTCCTATATTGATTATTTATCTTTTGGTTTAAGTGACTTTATATTTTTGAATCCTGAACGATGGTCCGCAAGTTGCTCCATTGCTTCATGCCAGTCTGTTCCTGCTTCTCCAAATGTTTCTTGTAGTAATTCATTTTGGGCACGGTTTAATTTGTTTACTAGTGCACTGCCTTCTTCAGTTGGGTATAGACATTTTACACGTTTATCGTTTGGTGAGTCGGCATCTCTTATAAGTCCTTTTTCTTTAAGCATTTTCAATGATGCATGCGAAGCTTGTTTAGATATTTCTAATGTTTCGAGTAAGTCTTTAATCGTAATGCCAGGTAGCTGATCAATAAAGAATAAAAATCTATGATGTTGTCTACTCATTCCGTGATCTTTAATGATGTCGTCTGCTGTATTTATAAATGTTTTGTATGCGAAGTAAAAAAGCATATGATCATAATTATTTTTATTATCCATAGTGTCGTCTCCTTTTTGTTCATTATAATAGAAAAAAGAATAAAACGCATTTATAGGTCAAGTTAATTGACTTAATTAGTATAAAGGCATACAATAGTAATTGTTAGATAGATTAAAGAAACTATAAGAAATATCCAAAGATATTTTTTTACACTAATAGGTCAATACAATTGACCTAAATAGTTATTCAATATATATAAAGGTGGAATGGACATGAAAAAACGTGTTGGGGAATATTTAATGGATTGTTTAAGTGAAGCTGGGGTAAACAAAGTTTTTGGTGTTCCTGGTGATTTTAACTTAGCATTTTTAGATGATATTATAAGCCATGAAAATTTAGATTGGGTTGGTAATACGAATGAATTGAATGCAAGCTATGCAGCTGACGGTTATGCAAGATTGAATGGAATTGCTGCAATGGTAACGACTTTTGGAGTAGGTGAATTAAGTGCTGTAAACGGGATTGCAGGCTCATATGCTGAACGTGTACCTGTCATTCAAATTACTGGAGCACCTAGTACTGTAGTTGAAAATGCAGGAAAATATGTACACCATTCTTTAGGAGAAGGACAATTCGACAACTATAGAAAAATGTATGAAGAAATTACAACAGCTCAAGGGTATATTACAACAGAGAATGCGCAACAAGAAATTCCACGCTTGATTAATGCTGCACTATCTGAAAAGAGACCAGTACACATACATTTACCTATTGATGTAGCACAATCTGAAATTGAAATTACAGAAGGATTTAAATTAGCTGAACCGGAACAACAAGATGTTTCTAATATTGTTAAGATGGTTCAAGAAAAACTTCAATCTGCTAAACAACCTGTTATTATCGCAGGACATGAAATAAATAGTTTTAAACTGCATGAACAATTAAACGAATTTGCACAATTAACGCAAATACCAGTAGCACAATTATCTTTAGGTAAAGGTGCATTTAATGAAGAAAGTCCGTTATATATGGGAATTTATGATGGTAGTATCGCTGAAGAAAACATTAGAAATTATGTAGATAATAGTGATGCAATATTAAATATCGGTGCAAAATTAACAGACTCAGCTACGGCAGGGTATTCATTTGGTTTTGATATTGATGATGTCGTAATGATTAATCATTACAATTTCAAATTAAATGAAACAAAAATATTTGATATCACGTTGCCAAATCTTATAAATGGTTTACTTGATGTGAATTATGAAAATAAAGCATCATATCCAAAGCTTAAATGTGCAGCAAAAGGCAACTATACAGTGAATAACGAACCGTTAACGCAAGAAACATACTTTAAAATGATGCAAGAGTTTATAGGTATTGATGATGTTGTGTTAGCTGAACAAGGAACATCATTCTTCGGCGCTTATGACTTAAATTTATACAAAGATAATACATTTATAGGACAACCTTTATGGGGTTCAATCGGATATACTTTACCAGCAACTTTAGGTACACAACTTGCTGATTTATATAGAAGAAATATTTTATTAATAGGTGATGGTTCATTACAATTAACAGCACAAGATCTTTCAACGATGATTAGAGAAGATTTAAAACCTGTTATATTCGTGATAAATAATGATGGTTATACTGTTGAACGTAAAATTCATGGTGAAAACCAACCATATAATGACATTCAAATGTGGGATTATAAACTACTACCAGCAGTGTTCGGTGGGAAAGATAAAGTCGCTATACATGATGTAGAAACATCTGAAGACTTAGAAAAAACATTATTAAACATTAATTCAAAACCAAATCAAATGCATTTTGTCGAAGTGAAAATGGCAGCTTCAGACGCACCAGTAAAATTAGACGCAATTGGTAAAGCATTTTCTAAACAAAATAGTTAATATTAAAAAAGAGGCATTGTTTTAAATAATGCCTCTTTTTATACATATAGGATGCTTATAGCAGTATAAACGAGTAGTAATGCCATTATAAGATTAAACATTAATTCATATTGGTTTATAAATTTTTTGAAGATGCTACCAAAAACGCTCCAACTAAATGTTCCTAAGAAACCAATTAAAGCTAAATAAATAAGCAGTATAAATTGCAATAATGGATCTTCAAAATTAGGTGTAACAAAAGCTGCGACAACACTCAATGCATAAATTGTACCTTTAGGATTGATGAATTGAAGAGCCATTCCAAATTTAATGTTATTATATTTTTCGCTAAAACCATTTTCATCTGTACTTTTACTTGTAGCAATTTTATAAGCTAAATATAATAAATACACAGCACCAAAAATCTTCATAAATAATTGAACTTTAGGGAATACTTGATATAAAAATGAACTAAAAAAGTTCGAAATAAGTAATAATAAAAAGAAACCTAAACTGACACCGATACAAAATCTTAAAGAACCAATCATGCCGTTATGTTTGGAATAAAAAAGAGACATAATATTGTTAGGGCCAGGCGTGAAACTAGAAACTACAGCGTAAATGGTCATAGACAGAACGAGCATTTAAAAACCTCCCTAAATATGCTATAACGTTTTTATATTCGTTATAATTGTTGTGCTTTATATTATAACTTTAGTGCGTTATATTGTAAATAAGAAGGTGAAATTGTATGAGAGAGATTCATGAAATAATAGCAGAAAATCTTAAAAAATATCGAAAAAATGAAGGGCTAACTTTAGATAAAGTAGCAACAATGACAGGCGTTAGCAAAACAATGCTTGGACAAATTGAAAGATTGGATTCAATACCATCCATCTCAACTATTTGGAAAATATCTAACGGATTAAAATTGTCATTTACTTCTTTAATAGAAGAGCAAACTGAAGATATTGAAGTCATTAAAAAATCAGAGTTACACGAAATAACGATGGATAATGATAAATATAAAGTTTATCCATATTTCTCATTTGAACAAGATAAACAATTTGAAATCTATATGGTTGAAATTGAACCGGGTGGATTTTTAGAAAGTGAACGACATACAAACGGTGCAACAGAATATTTAACTGTATATGAAGGAGAACTAGAACTAGTAGTTAATAATCAAATTTATTATCTAGAAAAGAATGATTCAATTAAATTCAAAGCAAACTGTCAGCACAGTTACCGCAATAAAGGTAATGATACAACTAAAATAAATATGACAATACATTACGCTTCATTGTAAACAACAACGAAACCGGGTCCGGGGTATAACAATTGTCTTGGACTTTTGTTGTGTCAGCGTGAGTAGCTTCTAACGTGCAAGAAATATAAGACAAGCATGCACGAACAAAATCGTAGTAGATTATATAAAAATAACATCTCATTTCTAACTGAATAAATCAGTGAAATGAGATGTTATTTATTTTGAGTTGGGGTTTATTTATCAAACTTTTTTCAATCCCAATCCCGCTACCTTTGCTTATTATTGATATACGGCAATGTTGAAATTATGGATGGAATATAACTTTGTCGTAATGTTTCTTCTTATTAACTAGGTTATAAAATGTATCTGGACCTTCACTTAATGGTAACTTATCTGAAATGATAGGTTCAACTTGGATTTCTCCAGTAGCCATATAATGTAATGTTGCAGTCCATTCTTTCCCAGGAAATGGGGCAGACAGACCATTCCATGAACCTAAAACGTTTAATTCGTTCCGTAATATTTTTTCAAAATGTGTGCGTTCTAATTCGATATCTGCATAAGGTATGCCTAATAGTAATACCTCTCCACCTTTAGTAGGGAGTGTAAGTACTTGTCCGATAGTAAAAGGTGATCCAGCAGATTCTACAGCGACATCTATTTTACAATTGATTTCTGATATTGCGTCTTCGAGTGATTTATCTTTTGAGTTAATGATATAGTCTGCACCGAGTTCTTTAGCTATATCTAATTTATGACTATCTATATCGATAGCAATAATTGTTGTAGCACCAAATATTTTTGCCCATTGGATAGCTAGTAAGCCAATACTACCACATCCCATCACTGCTACAGTAGCACCGGGTTTCATATTGGTACGATAAAAACCGTGTGATACAACAGCAGATGGCTCAACCATAGCTGCTGTATCAAAGTCGACGTTATCAGGTAATTTTAATACATTATGTGAGGGTAATTTGACATATTCAGCAAAGCAACCTGGTACATATGAACCTATAACATAGAGTTTTTCACATCTTGAGTATTCACCTTTTTCACAATACTGACAAGTGTGACATGCAATTGCAGGGCAACCCGTTACCGAGTCCCCGACTTTAACATGTGTAACTTCATCTCCGATTTCTTCAACTATACCAGAGAATTCATGACCGAAAGTCATCCCTTCTCGGTAAGGACCAAGTTTCTTATAGCGTGAAGTGTCTGATCCACATATGCCAGTTGCTTTTACTTTAATAATGACATCAGTAGGTGTTTGGATAGTAGGATTTAATGTATCTTCAAATTTCAAATCTTCAACACCGTATAAATTTAATGATTTCAAATGTTTCACCCTCCCTTGATTATAAATTGTTATGACTGGTCAGCAGAAACTTCTTTCTTCTTGAATAACTTTGCTCCAAAGTAACTTAAGAAAACAGCACTATTACAAACGAGTAAGTTATTCATGTAAAAATCAGTAATACCTCTCATTGGTCCAAGCATAAAATCTAACATTGGTTCTACCATATTCAATAATCTCCTTTAATAATTTATTGGATAGGGCGGAGTAATACTTTAATACCTTCTCCACCTTTAATGTGGTTATATCCTTCGTCCCATTGTGTTATATCTAATTCAGTAGTAACGAGCGCTTCAGCGTTAACTTCTCCAGTGCTTAATAGTTGTAATGAAGGTTCCCAATCTGCAGGTTTTTGACTTCTACTACCAACAACTCTAATTTCTTTTTGTACGATTTTTTCTAAATCAAAAGGAATTTCAGGGTCTTTAAAAATACCAACTTGAACATATCGGCCTTTTTTACGTAATAAATCAAGACCTTGTTTTGCAGCTGGTACAGCACCTGAACATTCTAATACTACATCAGCGCCATAACCATCTGTTAAACCATTAACGTATTCTTTCAAATCAGTATGTTGGATGTTAACAACGTGATCTAAGTTCAGTTCTTCTGCTTTTTTTAAACGTGCTTTATCGTTGTCTAAGCCAGTAATAATGACTTTTCCGCCTTTACTTTTCACAACTTGAGCGACTAATAATCCTATAGGACCTGGCCCCATAACTACAACAGTGTCGTCTTGATAAATATCGGTTTTAGAAACAGCATGGTAAGCACAAGCTAATGGTTCTGTCATAGAAGCGGCTTTATAAGATACGTTATCAGGTAATTTATGAACGCTTGCAGCACGAGCAACTAAATAATTAGTAAATCCACCATTTTGCTGTGTTCCTAGACCTTTTCTATGGTTACAAAGGTTGTAGTCACCAGTTTTACAATATTCACATTCACCACATATATAATAAGTTGTTTCTGAAGTCACACGATCGCCAACTTTAAAATCATTAACATTTGAGCCTACTTCGACAATTTCTCCTGAAAATTCATGACCTAATGTAACAGGGTAGTTTACTTTATAGTGACCCTCATACGTGTGTACATCAGTACCGCAAATACCAGCATAATGAACTTTTATTTTCACTTCATTTTCAGAAGGTGTGGGAATTTCCTTTTCTAATATTTCTAAATTACCAAATCCAGGTTCAGTTTTTACTAATGCTTTCATGAACTTTCATCCCCTTATTATTAATTAAACAAACTAAAGAACTTGAAGATAATATAGTTTAAGATGTTACCACCTTGGTCAAGACTTGAGATTTGTGATGAGCCTGATGGCATTTTGACGTTTGTTCCATCTGCCATACTAGTAAAGATAGGTGCTACATCTGTTGCGATGTATAAAGAAATAGCAACCATAATTGTACCGACAATTACAGAATGTATGATGTTACCACGTGCGGCACCTACTATAAATGCAACGATAAATGGTATTGTTGCTAAGTCACCAAATGGTAAGACTTGGTTACCAGGTAAAATAACTGCTAATAAAACTGTAATTGGTACTAAAATTAATGCAGTTGAAATAACTGCTGGGTGGCCAAGTGCAACTGCTGCGTCTAGACCAATGTAAATTTCACGATCACCGAATCGTTTATTTAACCAAGTACGTGCAGATTCAGAAACTGGCATTAAACCTTCCATTAAAATCTTAACCATACGAGGCATTAATACCATTACTGCTGCCATCGACATACCTAAATTAATAACATCTCCAGCGTTATAACCTGCTAATATACCGATAATCAAACCTAGAACTAAACCAACAAATATAGATTCACCAAATGCGCCGAAACGTTTTTGAATTGTTTCTGGATCAGCGTTTAATTTGTTAATGCCAGGAATTTTTTGAAGTCCTTTTACTAAGAAAATCCCAGGAACATATGAAATTGTACTACCAGTTGCAATTGAAACACCTGGTAGATCATAGAACTCGCTCATCATTGGAGCTGTCCAGTCTGCTACTTTCAGACAAACAATTTGGAATAGTGCAGCAGCGACTAAAGCTTGCCAAATACTACCTGAAATTGCATAAACCATGGCACCCATGAATGTGTAATGCCAGAAGTTCCATATATCTACGTTCATTGTTTTTGAAGTCTTTGTTAATAACATAATGACGTTAATAACGATACCTAATGGAATGATAAAAGCTGCAATAACTGAAGCCCAAGCGATTGAAGAAGTTGCTGGCCAACCTACATCAATAACATTTAAACTTACACCTAAGTTTTTAACCATTGCTTGTGCTGCTGGTCCTAAGTTATTTACAAGTAAATCAATAACTAAAAATATACCTACGAATGCAACACCGATTGTTAAACCTGAACGGAATGCTGCACCGACTTTTTGTCTAAAGAATAAACCTAGTAAAAATATAACAATCGGTAGAATAACCGTTGCACCTAAGTCTAGAAAAGCTTGAATAAAATCTACGAAACCACTCATACCCTACACCATCCTCTTTTTTAGAAGAATGAGGTTGAAATATCAAAGTTGTGAATTTCAACCACATGCTAGTTATTTTGATTTTAAAAACTTATTATTTTTGTAAAGCGTCTAAGATTTCTTGTTTAGTATCTTCTACACCAATACCAGTTAAGAAGTTACGTGCATTAATTACTGGGAAGTCATATTCTTTTTGAGTCATAGCTGTTGTAACGAGAAGGTCTGCTGTATCCGCATATGCGCCAACTTCTGAAATTTTAATTTGTTTTAAATCTACTTTAATATTGTGTTCTTTAGCCATTTCCTCGATTGCGTTATTTACCACTGTTGATGTTGCGATACCTGCTCCACATGCTACTAATACTTGTTTCATAATTATTTCCTCCTAATTTTAAGAATTTAATATTTAAATTCTTTTCCTGTTATATTTTAATTTTTTAAACTTCGTTTAATTCTTTATCTATCGTTTCTACGATTGTTTCTTTGTCAGTTGCGTTTGCAATAGTTTCTAAAATTTCATCATTTTGGAATATGCCCATTAATTTTTGAAGTAATGAAAGTTGAGCATCCTCTTTATCCATTGCTAGCATAAAAATTAACTTCACATCTGTTGTTTCTTTTTCTTCTCCCATAATGATAAATGGAACTGTTTCTTTGAGCGTAGCGATACCGATTGCTTTAGATTGTACGTGCTGAATGTCGGTATGCGGGATTGCCACAGAACAATACACAGTTGGTAAACCTGTTGCAAATGAACGTTCTCTTTCTATTACAGCATCTTTATAAGATTCTTTAACATATCCGTTTTGATACATTTGGTCAGATAACTTACTTAATGCTTCTTCATTTGTCGATGCCTCTAAATCTATAAGGACATTCGAGATATCGATTTTCAAATCTTGCATATAACGCAACCCCTTTGTTTTAATCTATTTTTGAGTAATGCTTAATAATTTCATAAACTTCTCTTTTAGATTGAGTTTGTGAAATACGTTGAATATTTTGAGTATCTTGAGACAAATCTCTTAATTGTAGTAGGGGACGTAAATGTTTAAATTTATCAGCTGCAGCAATGACTACAAAGATATAAACGTCTAACCCTGTACTTAATTTAAGAGGTTCTTCTAGTACCAACATACTCATTGAAGTACGGTTAACAGTGTCCTCGCCATCAGCATGAGGTATCGCTATATTTTGATTGATTACCATATAAGTATCGTCAAAAGCATTGTTCATCAAGTCTATATACTGATTATCGATATACCGGATTTTGACAAGGGGTTCAGCTGCTAATTGAATAGCTTCCTCGATATTCATAACATTTTTTGTGAAATGAATATGGTTTACAGGCAATAAATCTTGTAAATCTAAATTGCTATTTATAGACAAAGTAGATGCTTTAATGGATGAATATGCATACGTATCTTCAAATTGATCTTTAATTTGATTGAACAGTTCAGCTTCGTTATGAACCGTCGCATGTTCACGTATAATTGAAAGCATTTTTTCGGCTTGGATATCTGTTTCTAAAGTGTTATTTAATTGACCAAAAACATGTTGCCTTAGCTCGTGTTTCTCTTGAGCAGTCAAAATCGTTTTTGTAATGTACAATTTTTTATTCGTCATAATGTGCATTGGCGAAAATACGATATCAAAATCTAAATCGTATTGATTAAATTCGCGAAGTGACAAAGCATCTAGAAAAATAAATTCTGGAAATACACTTCTTAATTCTTGCAACATTAATTTCGAAATAGAAGTTCCTTGTGTACAAACAACAACGGCTTTTACTTTCTGATCGATATCTTCATCTTGCCTCCGTAAACTTCCGCCTATTAACATTGTTAAATAAACTGTTTCTTTATCCGGTAATTCTTGGTTAAGAAACTTTTCTAAAGGTTTAGAAGATAATTTAACTAAGTGAAAGAGCTCTTTATAATCTTCTTTTAGTGAATTTGTTAAGCTATCAACATCAGATAATTGATAACGAATACGATAAAATGCAGGCTTCATATGATGCATAAGCTGATGAATTAGCGATTCTTTATCTTTAAAAGTAATAAATGTTAGTTTTTCAAATTGCTCAATCATTTCTTCAAGTGCGTATTGAAGTTCTGGCAGATGTTGAACATCATGTAATTCTGACCATTGAACACTCGTTGATAATAATTGTAAAGTTATAAATAACTTTTCTTGCATAGGTATTTCTTGATAATTTGAAGTTAAAATTTCAGTTGCTTGATATTCTTGAGTATCTGAAAGATCATCATAACCAATAGAAAATGGTGCGACTATCTTATCGTGATTAATTCGCCTTAATATCAAGTAAAGTTTATAAGGTAATGTAAGTGTACTTTCGTCAATGAACATATTATTTAAATATTGTTCCACTTTATTAATGTGTTTGTTAATCAATATTATTTTGTCTTCTTCTATATTTAAACTATTGATTACGTCATTTTCTGAAATATTTAAAGTGAATACTTTATCAATTAATCTCATCAATAAGCGTCTTATTTCAAACTCATTACCAGATAAGTAATATCCTTGTTGGCGTGAATAATTAATTGATACATTGTATGAGCTTATTAATTCCTTTAATTGTTTAATGTCATTGAGCACAGTATTCTTACTTACTTCTAAATCGATTGAGAAGTGATTTAAAGATAGTACTTCATCTTCTCTAAACAACATCAACAAAATGAGGTGCGCGCGCTGATAGGCTGTATAAACCTGCTCACTTTCTTGATGGAGAGTTTCACTAGGAATATTAAGAAAATCTTTAATTGAATCATCAACTATAAAGAAACCTTGACTAGTTCTTTCTATTTGTGGATAGTCTTGTTCTTTCAACCAATCATTTAACTTTTGAATTCTGTATCCTAGTTGTCTGCGAGATATGTTAAACATCGATTCTAAATCTTTACCTTTTATTTTTGGATTTTTGATCATTTCAGTTATGATATTAAAGTTTTCCTTCTGTATATTGATTCCCTCCTTTGTTGTTATATCCAATTTATCACAGCACATCAAAGAGTTGTACAACCTTTAATCACAAATGTTATTTATATTTATGTACACCATTGTGATTATGTACATAATAAGCGTATTTATTTTTTATAAATGATGTATTTTTATTCCATTTATCTATTATTGATTTTTTATATTTCAATGTTATATTGAATGTTATTAAATTTTTATAAACCCAAAAACTTTAAAGCTGATAAGAATTTTTAATTATTTATATAGGAGTGATTTTAGTGCATATTAATGTACTATATGAGGATAATCATTT
This sequence comes from Mammaliicoccus lentus, assembly GCF_002902755.1. Classification (GTDB taxonomy): domain Bacteria; phylum Bacillota; class Bacilli; order Staphylococcales; family Staphylococcaceae; genus Mammaliicoccus; species Mammaliicoccus lentus. The sequence goes on from NZ_PPRS01000021.1 coordinate 55,209, forward strand.
ACTCATAGTGGAGAAGCCAGTCAATATTGCAGTTCAAGAAGATGCATCAAAAGATATGGATTTATTGAACATGCTAAAAAGTTATATTAAAGAAAAATATAATAAGCCTGGTGATGTATACCTAGGACTTGTACATAGACTTGATAGACCAGTAGGAGGCGTGATGGTATTTGCGCGTACATCTAAAGCAGCGTCTCGTTTGTCTAATGAATTGAGGAAACAACAAATTTATCGAAAATATAAAGCGATTATTCGTGGAACATTACCTAATAAACAAGGGGAACTAGTGGATTACTTATACAAAGATCGTAAGAAGAATCTTGTAAGTGTCGTTAGTTCTAAGAATAAAGATGGTAAAAAAGCGATACTTGAATATAAAGTGTTAAGTAAAAAAGATAATTTGAGTATGTTAGAAGTAGAATTAAAAACTGGTAGATCTCATCAAATTAGAGTTCAATTAGCTAATCAAGGTACACCCCTTTATGGTGATCAAAAATATGGGGAGCACGTAAATAAACATGGGCAACAAATTGCGCTTTGGGCATCTAGCTTAAGTGTTAAGCACCCGACTAAAGATGAAATGATTACGGTTGAATCAGAACCACCAAAAGAATATCCATGGGCTGAATTTACACATACGTCAGTCTAACCTGTACATAATATTAAGGGAAAAGTATTTTCTTCTTGCTTATAACGTAAGGTCACAAGATACAATTAAACTAACACTAATATAGTGATCGTTATAAAAATGAGGAGGCAAAATATGAAGTGGACTACAGGTGAAGTAGCAGAATTATGTGATATCACAGTTAGAACTGTACAGTATTATGATAAGAAAGGTTTAGTTAAGCCGAGTGTGATTTTAAATAATAGAAGATTTTATACTGAAGAAGAACTCAATCAATTACGAATTGTTACAACATTGAAAGATATGAATTTTTCATTGAAAGAAATTAAAGAATTACTTTATTCAACGCAATCTATTAAAACGCTCAATATGTTGTTAGATGAAAAGTTACTGCAACTTGACGATAATATAGAGCATAATAAGCAAAAGCATAAACAAATTAAGTTTGTAAAAGAGAGTATTAGTAAAGAAAGTAATTATCCTGTATCTAATATTTTAAATTTAAGAAATAAGTCTGAAGAACATCAAAAGATGCAAAACTTTCGAAAAAAGTTTATGGGAATATCAATAGGCGTAGGAGTTATACAATACAGTAGTATATTGATGGCTATATTAAAAAAGAAATGGAAACCAATTATTATTGTTTATCCATTTATCATATTATATGCAGTAATAGCTTCAAAGCGTTATTATGAGGTCGTTCAATATGTGTGCCCAAATTGTCAAAGGGATTTCAAACCAAAATTTTCAGAGTGGTTTACTTCAAATCATACGTATCAAACTAGAAAATTAAAGTGTCCAAAATGTGGTGTAGAGAGTTATTGTCTTGAGACCTATAAATAAAATAATAGATTATAAAAAGCCGAGCCATTAATAATATGATATGCTCCCTGTTAAGTAAACACTTAAATAGTGAAAACTTAGCAGGGAGTTTTATTATGACTAGAAATATTAAAATAGATATCAATACTTTATT